>NZ_JBXAWD010000019.1:0-111113 GCF_057291535.1 Pseudomonas sp. 1L-E-NC-VB-C3
TTACGCCGACGTGAAAGATTTTCGTCGAATCCATAATCAACTCGATCGCTCAGGTCGATGTATAGCGCCAGACACCTCGGTCGGTCCCCTCTCCCTCTGGGAGAGGGCTAGGGTGAGGGGCTGCTTTTCAGATCACAACGACAACACCCCGCTATACAACCCATACGCCGCCAGCCCCGCCCCGATCACCACGCAAGCAAAAATCCCCTTTTCCACCGTAGTGAAAACCGGTTGCCCCTGTTCACGCTTGGCCTTGGCAAACAGAATCACCCCCGGCGCATACAGCAGCGCCGACAGCAGCAGATACTTCACCCCACCGGCATACAACAGCCACACCGCGTAAACCAGTGCGATGCCGCCGATCAGCAGATCCTTTGTACGTTCCGCCGAGGCGTGTTCGTAGGTTTCGCCGCGCCCGCTGAGCAGCACCGCGTAGGCCGCCGACCACAAATACGGCACCAGAATCATCGACGAGGCCAGGTAAATCAGACTGGTGTAAGTGCCCGCCGAGAACAATGTGATCAGCAGGAAAATCTGGATCATCACATTGGTCAGCCACAGCGCGTTGACCGGCACGTGGTTCTTGTTTTCCTTCTTCAGGAACGCCGGCATGGTTTTGTCTTTGGCCGTGGCGAAGAGGATTTCCGCGCACAGCAAGGCCCATGACAACAACGCGCCCAACAGCGAAATCGCCAGCCCGACGCTGATCAGCAACGCACCCCACGGCCCGACGATGTGTTCGAGCACCGCTGCCAGTGATGGGTTTTGCAGATTGGCCAGTTCCGGCTGACTCATGATCCCCAGCGACAGCACGTTGACCAGCACCAGCAGCGCCAGCACGCCGATAAAACCGATGACCGTGGCACGGCCGACGTCGCTGCGTTTTTCTGCGCGAGCCGAATAGACGCTGGCGCCTTCGATGCCGATGAACACGAACACGGTGACCAGCATCATGTTGCGCACCTGGTCCATCACCCCGCCGAAGTTCGGGTTGCTGCGGCCCCAGATGTCACGGGTGAAAATGTCAGCCTTGAATGCCACGGCAGCGATGACGATGAACATGATCAGCGGCACGACCTTAGCCACGGTGGTCAGTTGGTTGATCAGCGCCGCCTCCTTGATCCCGCGCATCACCAGAAAGTGCACCGCCCACAACAGCACCGAAGCGCAGCCGATGGCGATCGGCGTGTTGCCCTGACCGAACACCGGGAAGAAATAACCGAGGGTGCTGAACAGCAACACAAAATAGCCGACGTTGCCCAGCCAGGCGCTGATCCAGTAACCCCACGCCGACGAAAAGCCCATGTAGTCGCCGAACCCGGCCTTGGCGTAGGCGTAGACGCCCGAGTCCAGCTCCGGTTTGCGATTGGCCAGGGTCTGAAAGACGAAGGCCAGCGTCAGCATGCCGATCGCGGTGATGCCCCAGCCGATCAGGATCGCCCCGGCATCGGCGCGCGCCGCCATGTTTTGCGGCAACGAGAAAATCCCCCCGCCGATCATCGACCCCACCACCAGCGCGATCAACGCACCAAGGCGCAGCTTTTGCGTCGGTTGCGACATGCAGATCTCCTTGAAAGAGCCGTTGTTGTTTATTTGTAACAACTGCCGACTAAAAGCCTAAGGGTAGATGACGTTTATCAGGTAATGGCCAATTTCGCACCGTTATATATAGCCGACCACGATAACGCTTAGCACGTTAAGTCAGTTTTGTGCGCCAATCTTGATTATTCAATTCTGTACTGAAAACAGATGACGGACATTTGCCAAACGCGGAAAAGCAACTAGCGTCATAGTTCGAAAGCATTAATTGCTATTCCCAATTGCGTAAGCGAAACGGCTCTGGGACGGGCCTTCCAGAGCACAGTGCTATGCCCGCAACGGGTGGATAAGTCATTCATTAACAATGGAATGTGGCCATGCACTGATCCAAGTCAGCTATTCGAACAGACAACGGTACTAGGCTGTGAGCTCTCCTTTCCTGCAATGGAGTCATGCAAATGTCTGAAGCGCCCGGAAAACTAAGACTCGGTGCACTGGTTGCACTGGTAGTCGGTTCAATGATCGGTGGCGGGATATTTTCGTTGCCACAAAACATGGCCGCCAGCGCCGACGTCGGTGCAGTGCTGATCGGCTGGGCCATCACCGCCGTCGGCATGCTCACCCTCGCATTTGTTTTTCAAACCCTCGCCAATCGCAAGCCTGACCTGGACGGCGGGGTCTACGCCTACGCCAAGGCCGGATTCGGCGACTACATGGGTTTCTCATCGGCCTGGGGCTACTGGATCAGCGCCTGGCTGGGCAACGTCGGTTACTTCGTTCTGCTGTTCAGCACCCTCGGCTATTTCTTTCCGATCTTCGGCGAAGGCAATACCCCGGCGGCGGTGATCGGCGCGTCCTTGCTGCTGTGGGGCGTGCATTTTCTGGTGTTGCGCGGGATCAAGGAAGCGGCGTTCATCAACCTGGTGACCACCGTCGCCAAGGTCGTGCCGCTGCTGCTGTTCGTGTTGATCGCAGTCTTCGCGTTCAGACTGGACATCTTCACCGCCGACATCTGGGGCGTGAAAAACCCCGATCTGGGCAGTGTGATGAACCAGGTGCGCAACATGATGCTGGTCACCGTCTGGGTGTTCATCGGTATCGAAGGCGCGAGCATCTTCTCCGCCCGCGCCGAGAAACGCTCGGATGTCGGCAAGGCCACCGTGATCGGCTTCATCACCGTGCTGCTGTTTCTGGTGCTGGTGAACGTGCTGTCGCTGGGCATCATGACCCAGCCGGAACTGGCGAAACTGCAGAACCCGTCGATGGCCGCCGTGCTTGAGCATGTGGTCGGTCACTGGGGGGCGGTGCTGATCAGCGTCGGCTTGATCATCTCGCTGCTCGGTGCGCTGCTGTCGTGGGTGCTGCTGTGTGCGGAGATCATGTTCGCCGCCGCCAAAGACCACACCATGCCGGAGTTTCTGCGCAAGGAAAACGCCAACCATGTGCCGGTCAACGCCCTGTGGCTGACCAACGCGATGGTGCAGGTGTTCCTGATCATCACCCTGTTCTCGGCCAGCACTTACCTGTCGCTGATCTACCTCGCCACCTCGATGATTCTGGTGCCCTACCTGTGGTCGGCGGCCTATGCCCTGCTGCTGGCGGTGCGCGGCGAGAGCTACGAAGGCTTTGCCGCCGAGCGGCGCAAGGATCTGATCATCGGCGGTATCGCCCTGATCTATGCGGTGTGGTTGTTGTACGCCGGCGGGGTCAAGTACCTGCTGCTGTCGGCCCTGCTCTACGCGCCCGGCGCGATCCTGTTCGCCAAGGCCAAGCTGGAACTCAAACAACCGGTTTTCACCAACGTCGAGAAGCTGATTTTCGCCGCAGTGGTCGTGGGTGCCGTGGTGGCGGCCTACGGTCTCTACGATGGCTTCCTGACGCTGTAACCCCTGATTGAATTGTCATCTGGAGGAACACAGAAATGACCACGGAAAAAGTGAAGTACGGCGTCCACTCCGAAGCCGGGAAACTGCGTAAAGTCATGGTTTGCTCCCCAGGTCTGGCCCATCAGCGGCTGACCCCGAACAACTGCGATGAACTGCTGTTCGATGACGTGCTGTGGGTGGCGCAGGCCAAGCGCGATCACTTCGACTTCGTCACCAAGATGCGCGAGCGCGGCATCGACGTGGTGGAAATGCACAACCTGCTGACCGACATCGTTGCCATCCCCGAAGCGCTGGACTGGATTCTTGAGCGCAAAGTCACTGCCGACTCGGTGGGCCTGGGCCTGATCAGCGAAGTGAAATCCTGGCTGAAAAGCCTCGAGCCACGGCACATCGCCGAATTCCTGATTGGCGGCGTGTCGGCCGATGATCTGCCGGACAGCTTCGGTGGCAAGACCATCCAGATGTTCCGCGACTTCCTCGGCCACTCCAGCTTCATCCTGCCGCCGCTGCCCAACACCCAGTTCACCCGCGATACCACCTGCTGGATCTACGGTGGCGTGACGCTGAACCCGATGTACTGGCCGGCGCGCCGTCAGGAAACCCTGCTGACCACCGCCATCTATAAATTCCATCCGCAATTCACCAACGCCGAATTCGAGATCTGGTACGGCGACCCGGACAAGGACCACGGCAACTCCACCCTCGAGGGCGGCGACGTCATGCCGATCGGCAACGGCGTGGTGCTGATCGGCATGGGCGAGCGCTCATCGCGGCAGGCCATCGGCCAACTGGCGCTGAACCTGTTCAACAACAAAGCGGTGGAAAAAGTCATCGTCGCCGGCCTGCCGAAGTCCCGCGCAGCAATGCACCTGGACACCGTGTTCAGCTTCTGCGACCGCGACCTGGTGACGATCTTCCCGGAAGTGGTCAACCAGATCGTCGCCTTCACCCTGCGTCCTGACGAAAGCAAACAGGGTGGCATCGACATCCGCCGCGAAGAAGGCAGCTTCCTCGACACCGTCGCTGCGGCGCTGAACCTGCCGAAACTGCGCGTGGTGGAAACCGGCGGCAACAGCTTCGCCGCCGAACGCGAGCAATGGGACGACGGCAACAACGTGGTGGCAATGGAACCAGGCGTGGTCATCGGCTACGACCGCAACACCTACACCAACACTCTGCTGCGCAAGGCTGGCGTGGAGGTCATCACCATCAGCGCCGGCGAACTCGGCCGAGGCCGTGGCGGCGGCCACTGCATGACCTGCCCGATCATCCGCGACCCGATCGACTACTAATCTTTGAGCCTTCGCCGCGACTTATCGAGCGCGGCCAAGGGGATAACCGAAACCCAAGGAGATCCATCATGGCTTTTAACATTCACAACCGTAACCTGCTCAGCCTGGAACACCACACCCCACGTGAGCTGCGTTACCTGCTCGACCTGTCCCGTGATCTGAAACGCGCGAAATACACCGGCACCGAGCAACAACACCTGAAGGGCAATAACATCGCCCTGATCTTCGAGAAAACTTCGACCCGCACCCGTTGCGCCTTCGAAGTGGCGGCCTATGACCAAGGCGCCAACGTCACTTACATCGACCCGAACTCGTCGCAAATCGGCCACAAGGAAAGCATGAAGGACACCGCCCGCGTGCTCGGGCGCATGTACGACGCCATCGAGTACCGTGGCTTCAAACAGGAAATCGTCGAGGAGCTGGCCAAGTTCGCCGGCGTGCCGGTGTTCAACGGCCTGACCGATGAATATCACCCGACCCAGATGATCGCCGACGTGCTGACCATGCGTGAGCACGCCGACAAGCCGATCCATGAAATCAGCTACGCCTACCTGGGCGACGCGCGCAACAACATGGGCAACTCGCTGCTGCTGATCGGCGCCAAACTGGGCATGGACGTGCGCATCTGCGCGCCAAAAGCACTGTGGCCGCTGGACGATCTGGTGGCGCGCTGCAAAAAATACGGTGAGGAAAGTGGCGCACGCATCACCCTCACCGAAGATCCGAAAGAAGCGGTCAAGGGCGTGGACTTCATTCACACCGATGTCTGGGTATCGATGGGTGAACCGGTGGAAGCCTGGGCCGAGCGCATTCAGCAACTGCTGCCGTATCAGGTCAACGCCGAGCTGATGAAGGCCACCGGCAACCCGCGTACCAAGTTCATGCACTGCCTGCCGGCGTTCCACAACAGCGACACCAAGGTCGGCAAACAGATCGCCGAACAATATCCGCACCTGAAAAACGGTATTGAAGTGACCGACGACGTGTTCGAGTCGCCGGCCTGCATCGCCTTCGAGCAAGCGGAAAACCGCATGCACACGATCAAGGCGATTCTGGTCTCGACCCTGGCTGATCTCTGACGCCACAGCGCTCCCACTGAAGGAACCGGAAACCCAATGTGGGAGCGAGCCTGCTCGCGAAAGCGGTGGGTCATTCAACAGCGATGTCGACTGATCTGACGCGTTCGCGAGCAGGCTCGCTCCCACAGGGATATCGGTTCCAGCAGGGAGATCGAATCGTTTGTCATTCCTCTGCTTAGAAGGATTGCACCATGCGTATCGTCGTAGCCCTGGGCGGTAACGCCCTGCTCCGCCGTGGTGAGCCGATGACCGCTGACAACCAGCGCGCCAACATCCGCATCGCCACCGAGCAAATCGCCAAGATCCATCCCGGCAACCAACTGGTCATCGCCCACGGCAATGGCCCGCAAGTCGGCCTGCTGTCGCTGCAAGCGGCGGCCTACACCTCTGTCACCCCATACCCGCTGGACGTGCTCGGTGCCGAAACCGAAGGCATGATCGGCTACATCATCGAACAGGAACTGGGCAACCTGCTCGACTTCGAAGTGCCGTTCGCCACCCTGCTGACCCAGGTTGAAGTCGATGCCAACGACCCGGCTTTCAAGAAGCCGAGCAAGCCGATCGGCCCGGTCTACGAGAAAGCCGAAGCGGAAAAACTCGCCGCCGAGAAAGGCTGGGCAATTGCCCCGGATGGCGACAAATTCCGCCGCGTCGTAGCCAGTCCACGGCCGAAGCGCATCTTCGAAATCCGCCCGATCAAGTGGCTGCTGGACAAGGGCAGCATCGTCATTTGCGCTGGTGGCGGCGGCATTCCGACCATGTATGACGAAAACCGTAACCTCAAGGGTATCGAGGCGGTGATCGACAAGGACCTGTGCTCGTCGTTGCTCGCCGAGCAACTGGAAGCCGATCTGCTGGTGATCGCCACTGACGTCAACGCAGCGTTCATCGATTACGGCAAGCCGACGCAGAAAGCCATCGCCGAAGCCCACCCGGACGAACTCGAACGCCTTGGTTTCGCCGCCGGTTCCATGGGACCGAAGGTGCAGGCAGCCTGCGAATTCGCGCGCCATACTGGCAAGGTCGCGGTGATCGGTTCGCTGGCCGATATCGAAGCCATCGTCCAGGGCACCGCCGGTACGCGGGTCAGCACGGCGAAGCCGGGGATCAGCTACCGATAACAATAAACGCCGGGGCAGGCTCAAGACCTGCTCCGCTTCCATGCCTTGAAAGGAGTAGCTCAATGGCCCAGTTCGAACCCGGTCATCTGCACATCGAGCGGCACGCGTTGACCGACGATGACGTCAATTACAACGTGCATCTGGACTATGAAGTGTTCACCGATCCGCAGAAAGGCAAGGGGATTCAGTTCACCCTGCACGGCAGCATGCAGGGCAAGGACATGAAGGAGGCGTTTTTCCTGCCCAAGGAAGAGGCCTACAACTTCGCCCGCGATGTCACGCGGATCGCCGAGAAGTACGGCATACCCAAGACCCACAGCCAGATCGGCTCGGTGCACAAGCATTACGATCTGATGTTTGAAGACATTCGGCAGAAGTTGAATATGCAGTCGGGGGATCCGGTGAACCTCGAGCATTTCGAATAAAAATCAAAAGCCCCTCACCCTAGCCCTCTCCCGGAGGGAGAGGGAACCGATTGGGGGATGCTGCAGCATTGCGTCGACCTGATCCTGCATCACTGAATCCATAATCGCCCGGTACTTTCAGGTCGATGCATAACCCCAGACACCTCGGTCGGCTCCCTCTCCCTCCGGGAGAGGGCTGGGGTGAGGGGGCTTTTGATTTAAGGCATACTTGCCCCCCTCCGCTCTGCAGATCACTGAACCGCCCCCATGCGTATCCACGTCAGCTTCATCGACCGCGTCGGCATCACCCAGGAAGTCCTGGCTATCCTCGGTGGGCGCAATCTCAATCTGGATGCGGTGGAGATGATCCCGCCGAACGTCTACATCGACGCGCCGACCCTCAGCCCGCAAGTGCTCGAAGAACTGAAAGATGCGCTGTTTCGCGTGCTCGGCGTGGAAGCGGTGACCGTGGTCGATATCCTCCCCGGCCAGCGCCGGCACTTGCAGCTAGATGCCCTGCTCGCGGCGATGACCGACCCGGTGCTGGCCCTCGACAGCGCCGGCAAGGTGCTGTTGGCCAACCCGGCGTTGATTGCCCTGTACGGTCGCGAACCGGCCGGTGAAAGTGTCTCGGCGCTGTTCAACGATCCGGGCCTGCTCGATACCCTGCTGGAAAACGGCTTTCGCCTGCCGCTGCGCGAGATCACCGTCAACGGCCAGACCCTGCTGCTCGACGCCACGCCGATCACCGACGCCGGCGCCCTGCTGACCCTGTATCAACCGAACCGCATCGGCGAACAACTCTCGGCACTGCACCACGATCACGCCGAAGGCTTCGACGCGCTGCTCGGCGAGTCTCCGGCGATCCGCACACTCAAGGCCCGCGCGCAACGCGTCGCCGCCCTTGATGCACCGTTGTTGATTCAAGGCGAAACCGGTACCGGTAAAGAACTCGTCGCCCGCGCTTGCCATGCCATCAGTGCGCGGCACAGCGCTCCGTTTCTCGCCCTCAACTGCGCGGCGCTGCCGGAAAACCTCGCCGAGAGCGAACTGTTCGGCTATGCCCCCGGCGCCTTCACTGGTGCGGCGCGTGGCGGTAAACCGGGGCTGATGGAACTGGCCAACCAGGGCACGGTGTTTCTCGATGAGATCGGCGAGATGTCGCCGTACTTGCAGGCCAAACTGCTGCGCTTTCTCAACGATGGCAGCTTTCGTCGGGTGGGCGGTGATCGTGAAGTGAAGGTCAATGTGCGCATCCTCAGCGCGACCCACCGCGATCTGGAAAAAATGGTCAGCGAAGGCTTGTTCCGCGAAGACCTGTTCTATCGCCTCAATGTGCTAAACGTCGAAGTGCCGCCGCTGCGTGAACGCGGTCAGGACATCCTGCTGCTGGCGCGCTACTTCATGCAGCAGGCCTGTGCGCAGATCCAACGCCCGGTCTGTCGTCTGGCGCCGGGGACTTATCCGGCGCTGCTCGGCAATCGCTGGCCGGGCAACGTGCGGCAACTGCAGAACGTGATTTTCCGCGCGGCAGCGATTTGCGAGAGCAGCCTGGTCGATATCGGCGACCTCGACATCGCCGGCACCTCCGTCGCGCGCCAGACCGACACTGAGGTGGAAAGTCTCGAACAAGCGGTCGAATCGTTCGAAAGGGCGCTGCTGGAAAAGCTTTACGTCAGCTATCCCTCGACCCGGCAACTGGCGAGCCGCTTGCAAACCTCGCACACCGCCATCGCCCATCGCCTGCGCAAATACGGCATTCCCAATAAACCCTGACTCACCACGCATCCCTATTGCAGGCTCGCTCCCACAAGGTTTTATGGCGGATTCAAAATCCGTTCAAAAACGACCTCTATCTGTACCGAAAGCGCTACAGCGGAACGATATCGCTACACCCGCCTGTGACCAGCGCTGCGCAACGCTTTGATCCGATTAAGCTTTTCTCCTCGCCCCAAGCTGTAGCGATTTCGCTACAGGCGCAACCTGCCGACACCCACCTAAAAAATCCAAGCCATTGATTTATATAGATAAATCAACCTTGGCCGCATTCTTGCTACCTGCCTCCTCATCTATAAAGGGCTTCCCCGCCCCAAGCTTTCCACCGCGTCCACCAGACGAGTCTGGCCCCTGAGGAGTTTCCATGAGCGAGTTGCGTTTTACTGAAGATCACGAATGGCTGCGCACCGAAGCCGACGGCAGTGTCACTGTCGGCATCACCGCATTCGCGCAGAACGCCTTGGGCGACGTGGTGTTCGTGCAACTGCCTGAGCTGCAGGCTTACGAAAAAGGCGCTGAAGCCGCCACCGTGGAATCGGTGAAAGCCGCCAGCGGCGTGTACATGCCGCTCGATGGCGACGTGCTGGAAGTCAACCCGGCGCTGCAAGACGCTCCTGAGCTGGTCAACGAAGATCCGCTGGGCGAAGGCTGGTTCTTCCGCTTCCAGCCAAGCGACGCCGCCGCTGTCGGCAAACTGCTCGATCAGGACGCCTATGACCGCCTGATCAAAGCCCAAGCCGAAGCCTGAGGAATTACGCCATGACCGCCATCAATCTCGGCACCGCCAACGAATTCATCGCCCGTCACATCGGCCCGCGCGCCGGTGACGAGCAAGCCATGCTCAACAGCCTCGGCTTCGATTCCCTCGAAGCGCTGAGCGCCAGCGTCATCCCGGAAAGCATCAAGGGCACCAGCGTGCTCGGCATGGACGACGGCCTCAGCGAGGCCGACGCCCTGGCGATGATCAAATCCATCGCCGGCAAGAATCAGCTGTTCAAGACCTACATCGGCCAGGGCTACTACAACTGCCACACGCCGTCGCCGATCCTGCGCAACCTGCTGGAAAATCCGGCCTGGTACACCGCTTACACCCCATACCAGCCAGAAATTTCCCAGGGCCGTCTCGAAGCGCTGCTGAACTTCCAGACCATGATCAGCGACCTCACCGGCCTGCCGATCGCCAACGCCTCGCTGCTCGACGAAGCCACCGCCGCTGCCGAAGCCATGACCTTCTGCAAACGCCTGAGCAAGAACAAGGGCAGCCACCAGTTCTTCGCCTCGATCCACAGCCATCCACAGACCCTCGACGTGCTGCGCACCCGTGCCGAGCCGCTCGGTATTGACGTGGTCGTGGGCGATGAGCGCGAACTGACTGACGTCACGCCGTTCTTCGGCGCGCTGCTGCAATACCCGGCGAGCAACGGTGATGTGTTCGACTACCGCGAACTGACCGAGCGCTTCCACGCCGCCAACGCTCTGGTGGCCGTGGCCGCTGACCTGCTCGCCCTGACCCTGCTCACCGCACCGGGCGAATTCGGTGCCGACGTCGCCATCGGTTCGGCGCAACGCTTCGGCGTGCCGCTGGGCTTCGGTGGCCCGCACGCCGCTTACTTCTCCACCAAAGATGCGTTCAAGCGCGACATGCCCGGCCGTCTGGTCGGTGTCTCGGTTGACCGTTTCGGCAAGCCGGCCCTGCGTCTGGCGATGCAGACCCGCGAGCAGCACATCCGCCGTGAAAAGGCCACCTCGAACATCTGTACCGCCCAAGTGCTGCTGGCCAACATCGCCAGCATGTACGCCGTCTACCACGGCCCGAAAGGCCTGACGCAGATCGCCAACCGCGTGCATCACCTGACCGCGATTCTGGCCAAGGGCCTGACCGCGCTGGGCGCTCAAGTCGAACAAGCCAGTTTCTTCGACACCCTGACCATCGCCACCGGCGCGCACACCGCCGCGCTGCACGACAAGGCGCATGCTGAGCAGATCAATTTGCGCGTGATCGACGCCGAACGTCTGGGCCTGTCGGTCGACGAAACCACCACTCAGGCTGATATCGAAACCCTGTGGGGCCTGTTCGCCGACGGCAAGACCCTGCCGGACTTCGCTGCGCTGGCCGCCTCGGTGCAGAGCACCATCCCTGCTGCGCTGGTGCGCCAGTCGCCGATCCTCAGCCACCCGGTGTTCAACCGTTACCACTCGGAAACCGAGCTGATGCGCTACCTGCGCAAACTGGCGGACAAAGACCTGGCGCTGGATCGCACGATGATCCCGCTGGGCTCGTGCACCATGAAACTCAACGCCGCCAGTGAAATGATCCCGGTGACCTGGGCCGAATTCGGTGCACTGCACCCGTTCGCCCCGGCCGCACAAAGCGCCGGTTACCAGCAACTGACCGATGAGCTGGAAGCGATGCTCTGCGCCGCCACCGGTTACGACTCGATCTCGCTGCAACCGAACGCTGGTTCGCAAGGCGAATACGCAGGTCTCCTGGCGATCCGCGCCTACCACCAGAGCCGTGGCGATGAGCGCCGCGACATCTGCCTGATCCCGTCGTCGGCCCACGGCACCAACCCGGCCACCGCGCAAATGGCTGGTATGCGTGTGGTCGTCACCGCGTGCGATGCCCGTGGCAACGTCGACATTGAAGACCTGCGCGCCAAAGCCATCGAGCACCGCGAACACCTCGCCGCGCTGATGATCACCTACCCGTCGACCCACGGCGTGTTCGAAGAAGGCATTCGCGAGATCTGCGCGATCATTCACGACAACGGCGGCCAGGTGTACATCGACGGCGCCAACATGAACGCCATGGTCGGCCTCTGCGCACCGGGCAAGTTCGGCGGCGACGTTTCGCACCTGAACCTGCACAAAACCTTCTGCATCCCGCACGGCGGTGGCGGCCCGGGCGTCGGTCCGATCGGCGTCAAATCGCACCTGACCCCGTTCCTGCCGGGCCACGGCCAGATGGAACGCAAGGAAGGCGCGGTCTGCGCGGCACCGTTCGGCAGCGCGAGCATTCTGCCGATTACCTGGATGTACATCCGCATGATGGGTGGTGCCGGTCTGAAGCGCGCTTCGCAACTGGCGATCCTCAACGCCAACTACATTTCCCGTCGCCTCGAAGAGCATTACCCAGTGCTGTACACCGGCAGCAACGGCCTGGTGGCGCACGAGTGCATCCTCGATCTGCGTCCGCTCAAAGACAGCAGCGGCATCAGCGTCGATGACGTCGCCAAGCGCCTGATCGACTTCGGCTTCCATGCGCCGACCATGTCGTTCCCGGTCGCCGGCACATTGATGATCGAGCCGACCGAAAGCGAATCCAAGGAAGAACTGGACCGCTTCTGCGACGCCATGATCCGCATCCGCGAGGAAATCCGCGCAGTGGAAAACGGCACCCTGGACAAGGAAGACAACCCACTGAAAAACGCCCCGCACACCGCAGCGGAACTGGTCGGCGAATGGACCCACCCGTACAGCCGCGAGCAAGCCGTTTATCCGGTCGCGTCGCTGATCGAAGGCAAATACTGGCCGCCGGTCGGCCGTGTCGACAACGTCTTCGGCGATCGCAACCTGGTCTGTGCCTGCCCGTCGATCGAAAGCTACGCTTAATGGAATGAGGGGCTGAATATCGGCCCCGATTTCAGCAATACCCTAGATCCCCCTGTGGGAGCGAGCCTGCTCGCGAAGGCGCCATTTCAGTCAACGTAAATGGTGGCTGATCCGACGCTTTCGCGAGCAGGCTCGCTCCCACAAGGGATCTGCACCGATCTCAAAAACTGCGCCAATCCCCATAACAAGAAACCGGAGAACCACTCATGTCGTTAAGCGTGTTCGACCTGTTCAAGATTGGCATCGGTCCCTCCAGTTCCCACACCGTCGGCCCGATGCGCGCTGCTGCGCGCTTTGCCGAGGGTCTACGCCGTGAAAACCTGCTGACCAGCACCGCCAGCGTGCGTGTCGAGCTGTACGGTTCGCTCGGTGCTACCGGCAAAGGTCACGGCAGCGATAAAGCCGTGCTGCTCGGCCTTGAAGGCGAGCACCCGGACACAGTCGACACCGAAACCGTCGCCGCGCGCCTGCAGGAAATTCGCGGCAACGGCCGCTTGAACCTGCTCGGCGAACACTGCATTGCGTTCAACGAGAAAGAACATCTGGCAATGATCCGCAAACCGTTGGCCTATCACCCCAACGGCATGATCTTTCGCGCCTTCGATGCGGCGGGGATTCAGATCCGCAGTCGCGAGTACTACTCGGTTGGCGGTGGTTTTGTTGTCGATGAAGATGCAGCCGGTGCCGATCGCATCGTCGAAGACGCCACGCCACTGACCTTCCCCTTCAAAAGCGCCAAGGATTTGCTTGGCCATTGCGCTACGTACGGGCTGTCGATCAGCCAGGTGATGCTCACCAATGAAAGCGCCTGGCGCCCGGAAGCCGAAACCCGTGCCGGCCTGCTGAAAATCTGGCAAGTGATGCAGGACTGCGTCGCTGCTGGCTGTCGTAACGAAGGTATCTTGCCGGGCGGTTTGAAGGTCAAACGCCGGGCGGCGGTGCTGCATCGGCAATTGTGCAAGAACCCGGAATCGGCCCTGCGCGATCCGCTGTCGGTGCTCGACTGGGTCAATCTTTATGCACTGGCGGTCAACGAAGAAAACGCCAACGGCGGACGCGTGGTCACTGCGCCCACCAATGGCGCGGCGGGGATCATTCCGGCGGTGCTGCATTACTACATGCGTTTTATCCCCGGGGCGAATGACGACGGTGTCGTGCGATTTCTGCTGACCGCTGCCGCAATCGGCATTCTTTACAAGGAAAACGCTTCGATCTCCGGCGCCGAAGTCGGTTGTCAGGGTGAGGTCGGTGTGGCCTGTTCAATGGCGGCCGGCGCTCTGTGCGAAGTGCTCGGCGGCAGCGTGCAACAAGTCGAAAACGCCGCGGAAATCGGCATGGAACACAACCTCGGCCTGACCTGCGACCCGATCGGCGGCCTGGTACAAGTCCCGTGCATCGAGCGCAATGCGATGGGTTCGGTGAAAGCCATCAATGCCGTGCGCATGGCCATGCGTGGCGACGGCCAGCATTTCGTCTCCCTCGACAAAGTCATTCGCACCATGCGCCAGACCGGCGCCGACATGAAAAGCAAATACAAGGAAACCGCCCGCGGCGGCCTGGCGGTCAACATTATCGAATGCTGATTACGAACTCAGCCAAACGTAACTAGCTCCCTCTCCCTCCGGGAGAGGGCTGGGGTGAGGGGCTCTTGATCTTGCCTCTCACCCGCAACCCAAATTCAAAGGAGCCACGCATGTCCACCGAACAACTCTCGAAAACCCCGCTGCACGCACTGCACCTCGAACTCGGCGCGCGCATGGTGCCGTTCGCCGGCTACGACATGCCCGTGCAATACCCGCTCGGAGTGATGAAAGAACATCAGCACACCCGTGAGCAAGCCGGGCTGTTCGACGTCTCGCACATGGGCCAGATTCGTCTGACCGGTGCCAATGCGGCCAAAGCCCTGGAAACCCTGGTGCCGGTGGACATCATCGACCTGCCGGTGGGCATGCAGCGTTATGCGATGTTCACCAACGAAAGCGGCGGCATCCTCGACGACCTGATGGTTGCCAATCTGGGCGATGACGAGTTGTTCCTGGTGGTCAACGCCGCGTGCAAGGATCAGGATCTCGCGCATCTGCAAAAACACATCGGCGATCAGTGCACCATTACGGCGCTGTTCGAAGAGCGCGCCCTGCTCGCCCTGCAAGGTCCGGCAGCCGTCACGGTGCTGGCGCGTCTTGCGCCGGACGTGACGAAGATGACCTTCATGCAGTTCAACCGTGTGTCGTTGCTGGGCGTGGACTGCTTTGTCAGCCGTTCGGGCTACACCGGTGAAGACGGTTTCGAAATCTCTGTACCGGCCGCCGAAGCGGAAAAACTCGCCCGCGCCCTGCTCGCCGAACCAGAGGTCCAGGCCATCGGCCTCGGCGCCCGTGATTCGCTGCGTCTGGAAGCCGGCCTGTGCCTGTACGGCCATGACATGAACACCGAAACCACGCCGATCGAAGCCAGCCTGCTTTGGGCGATCTCCAAGCCACGCCGCGCCGACGGCGCACGGGCCGGCGGTTTCCCGGGCGCCGAGCAGATCTTCGCGCAACAACAGAACGGCGTCGCACGCAAACGCGTCGGCCTGCTGCCACAGGAGCGTACCCCGGTGCGTGAAGGCGCAGAGATCGTCAACGAGGCCGGCGAGATCATCGGCAGCGTCTGCAGCGGCGGCTTTGGTCCAACCTTGGGCGGGCCATTAGCGATGGGTTACCTCGACAGCGCCTACGTCACGCTCGATACACCTGTGTGGGCCATCGTCCGTGGGAAAAAGGTGCAAATGCTTGTAAGCAAAATGCCATTTGTTCCACAACGCTACTATCGCGGTTGATCGACTGTTTCTATAAGTAACGCGATTGCGTTATGCGTGCACTAATGTGTAACGCAATCGCCATAAAACAGTGCGTTTTTTATCATCTGTTTCGAATATGAACGTTGCTTATAACGACTGCAAAAAACTGAACCAGACAATCGTCTAAGACTGCTCTAGTGAACTGACTAATTGCCGCGAAGAGCAGTAAAACCGGGGCCTCCGCAGGGCTTGTTTTTTCTCCCGTAGTTGGCGTAGAGTTTGTCCACTGTGTTTGCATGGGTCAGCTTGGAATCGTGACCTGGGCAGTAGCCTACAAGTTAGCTACATCCCGCTCGACGTCTTCTTACTCCTTGCAACCAGCTCCAGTACTCTTTCATGTGAAAGGGGCTGTCATCAATTTATGCGTCAAAGGAAATAAGAAATGTCCACACGTCAGAGCGGTACCGTCAAGTGGTTTAACGACGAGAAAGGTTTTGGTTTTATCACTCCAGAAAGCGGTCCGGATCTGTTCGTACATTTCCGCGCCATTCAGGGCAACGGCTTCAAAAGCCTGAAAGAAGGCCAGAAAGTGACTTTCGTTGCTGTGCAAGGCCAGAAAGGCATGCAGGCTGACGAAGTACAAGCAGAAGCCTGATCTTCTGATACGAAAAAGCCCCTGATATTGATATCAGGGGCTTTTTTGTGCGCGCTAATCCGTAAAATGGCGCTTCCATTCACGCCTTGAGGCTGCCATGTCGAAACACCTGCTCACGCCGCAAGGGGACTTTCCTCCCGTTGCTCTCGGTCGTCGTCTGGCGGCAATGTTCTACGACTTCCTGCTGTGCACCGCCCTGCTGATCGTCACCGGATTCATCTATAAGTTGATCCAGGCGGCGATCATTGGCGAAGAGCGTCTGCGAGTGATGACCGACGCCGGCCAGCTGGATGGTGATCCGCTCTACTCCACGGTGCTGCTGTTGGTATTGTTCGGCTTCTTCGCCAAGTTCTGGACCCACGGCGGGCAGACACTGGGCATGCAGGTGTGGGGGATCCGCGTGCAGAACGCCAACGGCACAGCGATCAGCCTGTGGCAGGCGCTGCTGCGCTTTATGGTGTCGATCGCGTCGTGGTTGTGTATCGGGCTGGGGTTCTTCTGGTCGCTGTTCGACAAGCAGAAACGCACCTGGCACGACATCTATTCGGATACGCGTGTGGTGCGGATCCCGAAGAAGAGCAAATAATTTCCATGCTCAAGAGTCGGCCTGTGGTGAGGGGATTTATCCCCGTCCGGCTGCGTAGTAGTCGTAAAGGAGCCCACGCGGTATCCCTGATATGCCGCGGTGTTTGATTTAGGGCGGCTTCGCCACCCAACGGGGATAAATCCCCTCACCACAGGGCTCACTCATACAAGGGGTTCTCTCAGGCGTTGCCGGCCAATTTCATCCGCGCTGCCTGGGTGAAGTCGAGCATGCGCTTCAATGGGCGGATCGCTTGGGGAATCAGCGCCGGATCGACAAAGATCTCGTTGGTGCCTTCCTTCAAGCTCTTGAGCGTGCGCTCAAGGGTGTTCATGGCCATCCACGGGCAATGTGCGCAACTGCGGCAAGCCGCGCCGTTACCGGCGGTAGGCGCTTCGATGAAGACCTTGTCCGGGCACAGCTGCTGCATCTTGTAGAAGATGCCACGGTCGGTGGCGACGATCAGGGTCTTGTTCGGCAGGCTTTGCGCGGCAGCGATCAACTGGCTGGTGGAACCGACGGCGTCCGCCAGTTCGATCACCGAAGTCGGCGACTCGGGATGCACCAGAATCGCCGCGTCCGGGTACAGCGCCTTCATGTCTTCGAGCTGCTTGGACTTGAATTCTTCATGGACGATGCAAGCACCGTCCCACAGCAGCATGTCGGCGCCGGTCTTGCGCTGAATGTAGGTGCCCAGATGCTTGTCCGGGCCCCAGATGATCGTCTCGCCGTTGTCCATCAGGCTTTCGACGATCTCCAGTGCACAGCTCGAAGTCACCACCCAGTCGGCCCGAGCCTTCACGGCGGCGGAAGTATTGGCATACACCACCACGGTGCGCTCTGGATGCTGATCACAAAACGCCGAGAACTCATCGACCGGGCATCCCAGGTCCAGCGAGCACGTCGCCTCCAGGGTCGGCATCAGCACTCGCTTTTCCGGGTTGAGAATCTTTGCCGTCTCGCCCATGAATTTCACGCCGGCGACCACCACGGTCTTGGCCGGATGGGCGTTGCCGAAGCGGGCCATTTCCAGGGAATCGGATACACAGCCGCCGGTCTCTTCGGCCAGGGCCTGAATCACCGGATCGCAATAAAAGTGGGCAACCAGCACCGCGTCCTGAGCCTTGAGCTCGGCGGCGATGGCGGAACGGTAATAAGCCTCCTCTTCTGCCGTCAGCGGTTTGGGCTGTTTGGCGTCGAGGTGGGCTTGAACCAGAAGGCGTTCGGAAATCTGCGTCATGTTCGCAAGACCTGCAGGCGCATTCGCGCGAAAGTCGAGTATACACCCGGCTCCGGACCGCTAGAGGGTACCGCCGGGAGAGTGAGTATCATCAGGCACGGGACAGCGTTGAAGCTGCGCAAGGCTACAGAATATCCCGTTGAGACAAAAGATGATTCTGACCTGTATCAGGTCGGGTCGCACTGAAACATCGAACGCCCGAATTGCAGGCAAAAAAAAACCCGGAAATCCTCACTTTCGTGGGCCTTCCGGATTTTCTAAACCGCCAAATATGGTGGGTCGTGTGGGATTCGAACCTACGACCAATTGGTTAAAAGCCAACTGCTCTACCAACTGAGCTAACGACCCGCTGTGTGGTGGCGCGTATAATACTGATTTTTAAGGACTATTCAACACCTTTTTTGAAAAAGATCAAAAATAAGGAGTTGGATCGCTCACACCCGCCGCCGCGAAGCCTTCAGCACGCAGGCGGCAGCTGTCACATTTGCCGCAGGCGCGGCCGTCATCGTCTGCCTGATAGCAGGAAACCGTCAGGCCATAATCCACGCCCAGCTTCACGCCAGCCTGGACGATCTGCGCCTTGCTCAGGTTTTGCAGTGGCGCCTGAATGCGGAAGCCATTGCCTTCCACGCCCGCTTTGGTGGCCAGATTGGCCATGCGCTCGAACGACTCGATGAACTCGGGACGGCAATCCGGGTAGCCGGAATAATCCACTGCATTGACGCCGATGAAGATGTCGCGCGCGCCGAGCACTTCGGCCCAACCCAATGCCAACGACAGAAACACCGTGTTGCGCGCCGGCACGTAAGTCACCGGAATGCCTTCGCCCAGCTCTTCCGGAATATCGATGCTGGTGTCAGTCAGCGCCGAGCCGCCCATGCCATTGAGGTTCAATCCGATGACCTTGTGCTCGACCACTCCCAGATCGCGAGCAACGCGGGCGGCGGCATGCAATTCAGCATGGGAGCGCTGGCCGTAATCGAAGCTCATGGTGTAGCAGGCGTAGCCTTCGGCGCGTGCCATCGCCACCACGGTGGCCGAGTCGAGGCCGCCCGAAAGCAGGATAACGGCACGTTTTTCGGTAGTGTTCGGTTGTTCAATCATCTCAGCGCCCCGGCTCATCATTCCATAGATATTTATGCAACTGCAGTTGCAGCCGCACTGGCAGGTTATCTGCCACCACCCAATCCGCCAGATCCCTGGCATTGAGGTCATGATGACTTGGGGAGAAAAGCACTTCACCCGCACGTCTATCAAGCCCGTACTGGATCAGTTTCGATACCGCCCAGTCATAGTCTTCCCGCGAGCAGATGACAAATTTCACCTGATCGTTGCGGGTCAGCAGTTCGATGTTCTCGTAACGGTTGCGATGGGCTTCTTTCGAGCCCGGCGTTTTCAGGTCGACGACGCGACTGACACGCGGATCGACGGCGGACACGTCGAGGGCGCCGCTGGTTTCCAGCGACACCTCGTAACCGGCACCACACAACCGTTCAAGCAAAGGAATGGCGTTCGGCTGAGCCAACGGCTCACCGCCGGTGACACAGACGTAGCGCGGACGATATCCGGCCACTTGCTCAACGATGTCGTCGAGGGTGCGGACGGTGCCGCCGCTGAACGCATAAGCGCTGTCGCAGTATTGGCAACGCAACGGGCAACCGGTCAGGCGCACGAAAACCGTGGGCAGCCCGGCAGTCCGAGTTTCCCCCTGCAACGAGTAGAAAACTTCGGTGATTCTCAATGTGTCTTGCATAGTCGCCACGGGCGTAACAGCTAAACAGGCTGTCCGCCTCCGTCAGGCACTTCAGGCAATCCCGCCAACGCGTAGACCACAAGAAGCGTGTTTCAGAAAAAGGGCGTGAATTCTAACGAAAAAACCCGCGACAAGCGCGGGTTTCTTCAAAACACGGATGAACAGGCTTACATGCGCTGCAAATCACGCTGGGCCAGCTGCGCGGCGGAAGTGCCCGGATATTGGGACACCACCTGCTGCAGAATGCCTTTGACCTTGTCGGTATGACCGAGGCGGCGTTCTACGTCAGCCAGCTTGTACAGCGAATCCGGCACTTTGTTGTGCTTGGGATACAGCTGCGAAACCTTGGCAAAGGCCTGACCTGCACCTTGCAGATCACCCTTGGCCAGGTTCACTTCGCCCAACCAGTACTGGGCGTTGCCCGCGTACTGGCTGTTGGGGTATTTGCGCAGGAAAGCGGCGAAGGCCTGGCTGGCCTTGTCGAAATCCTTGGCTTTGATCAGGTCGAAAGCGGCATCGTAATACAGCTTTTCCTTGGCCGGATCAGCCGGTTCGCTACCCGCAGCAGGGGCCTGGGCTGCCGCAGCAGCACCCGCGCCTGCGGCAGCACCGGCAGCAGCACTTGCATCGCCACCGGCAGAAGAATTCTCGGGAGTCGCGGCTGGTGCAACGCCGGATCCTATGCGCCGATCAAGATCCTGGTATCGCTCCAGGGATTCCTGCTTCATGCGCGAAACCTGATTCTGCAGTTCTTCGATCACGCCCTGTTGGCGCGAGATCTGATCCTGCATCTGTTGCAATTGGTTGAACAGCATGCCTTGTGCCGAGGCAGGGGCCGAAGCCGCTCCCCCGGCATAGGCGCCGTTCGTACCGTAACCCGCAGGCGGATAACTGCTCCCGCTATTGTTATAACCGGAGTTGTCATCGACCACAGGAACCGCAGCCCACGCCGCAAGCGGCGCGAGGCTGAGAGCCAGAACAGTTACAGCACGACGGCACGTTCGCATATCGAATTACTTACGCAGTTCGACGCGACGGTTCTGGGCCCAGGACTGCTCGTCGTTGCCGGTAGCAACTGGACGCTCTTCGCCGTAGGAAACCAGTTCCAGCTGAGCTGGGGAAACACCTTGCAGTACCAGGTAGCGCTGAACGGCTTTCGCACGACGCTCGCCCAGTGCCATGTTGTACTCACGAGTACCACGTTCGTCGGTGTTGCCTTCCAGAACAACGCGAGCGCCGTTTGCTTTCAGGTCTTTGGCGTGAACGTCCAGAGCGCGCATGGCTTCTGGCTTCAGGTCCGAGCTGTCGTATTCGAAGTAGAAGGTGGTGATTGCGCGCAGAGCAGCTTCTTCGCTCAGGGAACCGTCAACGGCACCGGTGTTTGCGCCGTAACCAGCGTTTGGATCAACAGCGCCTTCACCGGCGTTGTCGCCGCCTTTGGACGAGCAACCTACAGCTACAGCCATGGCCAGAGCCAGCGCAGCAAATTTACCAAACTTCAGCATTTCCATCGTGAAACTCCTAATGAACCCCAGTGTGTTAAGTAAAACGTGTAGCGCCCGCTCACTTCAGGTAAGGGGACCAGGACGGTTCTCTGACTTCGCCTTGAGCGGTAGGAAGCGGGAGCCTCACGCGTCCATTAATGGACACGAGCATCAAGACTCCCCGGCCCTGTTGGCGGGTGGCGTAGATTACCATGGTGCCGTTGGGCGCAACAGTAGGTGACTCGTCCAGAGTGCTATCAGTGAGGATCTTTACACTACCTCGCTGCAGATCCTGAGCTGCCACCTTGAAATTGGTGAAGCCATCCTGACGATGAATCATCACCAAAGTCTTTTCATCAGCCGAAAGTTTCGGGTTGGCGTTGTAGTTGCCCACGAACGTCACACGCTCGGCACCACCGCCACCGACGCTGGTTTTATAGATTTGCGGCTTGCCGCCACGGTCCGAGGTGAAATAGATGGTCGAGCCATCCTTGCCCCAGAACGGTTCGGTATTGATGCCCTGACCATTGGTTACGCGGCTGATCTGGCGCGAACCGAGGTTCATCACGTAGATGTCCGGGTTACCGTCTTTCGACAGAACGAACGCCAGGCGATTGCCATCCGGCGACCAGGCTGGCGCGCCATTGAGGCCTTCGAAGTTGGTGATCTGCTCACGGCGACCGGTGTCGATGTTCTGCATGAAGATACGCGGACGCTTCTGCTCGAACGACACGTAGGCGATACGCTTGCCATCCGGTGCAAAACGCGGCGACAGGATCGGCTCGCGCGATTGCAGCAGAGTCACTGCGCGGGCACCGTCATAGTCGGAACGTTGCAGGGTGTAACGCGTGTTCTTCTCGGAAAAACGCTCGGCCGTCACGTACAGCAGGCGCGTCGAGAAGGCACCCTCAATGCCGGTCAGCTTCTGGAACGACTGATCGGAAATGAAGTGCGCCATGTCACGGATCTGGTCGGTCGTACCGGAAACACTGCCGTCCGCCACTTTCTGCTCGGTGGCGACGTTGAACAGTGCCCACTGCACCTGCAGACGACCGCCCGCTGGAGCGATGCTGCCGACCATCATGTACTGAGCACCCACCGCCTTCCAGTCACGGAAGATGATTTCGCTCGGCTGGCTTGGCTGGCTAATCATGTTGGCTTTCGGAATCGGCGAGTAATAGCCCGAGTTGCGCAAATCGTTGCCAATGATTTCAGCCATGTCATCAGGCAGCACGGCGCCGCCCTGCATGCCGAACGGTACGACGGCGATCGGGGTGGCCCGATCGCTGCCGCTGGTGACCAGAATGTTCTTTTCATCTGCCGTCGCGATCCCTGCCATGCAGCAGATCACGACCAGCATTCCTCGAAGAAGGTTTCTCACAAGGCTAGATCCTCAGGTGTGAATGTCATCTTGAATGAACGATACGGAGCGAAATCGCTCGGCTTCATTCCCTGCATTTCTGTCAAACGTCCAATATTCTTCACTGCCGCGACTGCCGATGCATCGAACGGACCGTCACCACTGGACTTGGCGACGCTGACCGAAGTCACCGTGCCGTCCGGCAACATGCCGATTTGCAGCACGACCGTCATGCCTTTGCGCGCCGAAGGAGGACGAGCCCAGCCTTCCGCTGCACGAGCGCGAATCAGGTCATCGAAACTGCCGGCAACTTCGTCACCCTGCTCATCTGCCAGGGCCTGCTGACGCTGCGGCGTGTCGGAAAGCAGATCTGCCAGGGCCTGGGCCTTTTTGTCTTCGGCGGATTTGCGTGCCGCTTCCTGCGCTTTCTTCTTCGCAGCATCGGCAGCAGCTTTCTTCTTCGCGTCTTCGGCGACTTTCTTCTTCGCCTCTTCAGCTTCAGCTTTCTTCTTGGCGTCTTCTGCGGCTTTCTTCTTCGCGTCTTCGACGATCTTCTTCTTGGCTTCTTCGGCAGCGGCCTTCTTCGCCTCTTCCTCAGCAGCCTTTTTCGCTTCGTCTTCGGCCTTCTTCTTGGCTATATCAGCCAATTGTTTCTCTTCGGCCTTTTTCGCTTCGGCTTTCTTCGCGTCGTCGGCTTTCTTGGCTTCATCAGCCTTTTTCGCCTCGTCGGCTTTTTTCGCCTCGTCGGCCTTCTTGGCTTCCTCGGCCTTTTGAGCCGCTTCCTCTTTCTTTTGTTCCGCCGCCTTCACCGCTTCCTGCTCGATCTTTTTCTGCTCCATCTGTTCGACTTCGGTCTGGCGCGCGGCGGATTTCTTCGCCTCACCCGCAATCTTCTGATTGGTCTGGGTGGTCGCCTGACTTTTCGATTTCAGCTGGTACAGAGTCGCCTGGACGATCGGCTTGGCCGGCGGCAGTTCGGGCGTGAAGGCAAAACTGACGAACAGCATGCCGAACACCAGCACGTGCAGGACGATTGCCAGAACACTAGGCCAGAAGTAGCTTTCCGAGGCGGACGGCTCTCGCTGTTGCTGCATCAGGGGGCCTCGGTAATCAGACCAACGTTACCGACCCCGGCTTTCTGCAACCCGCCCATGGCACCCATGACGGCGCCGTAGTCGACAGTCTTGTCGCCACGAATGAACACCTGAGTGCGTTTGCCGCCCTCGGTGCCGGCGCGGATGATCTTGGTCACCGCGTCAGTCATCTGTGGCAGGGTCATGGCCCTGTCCTGTTGCTTCTCGGTGTCGACTTCGCTGCCAAGGTTCCAGTAGTAGGTCTTGTCAGCCTTGATCGAAATGGTCAGGACCTGAGTGTTGTTGTCCTGCGGCAAGGCTTCGCTGGAAACCTTGGGCAGATCAACTTTCACGCCCTGATTGAGCATCGGCGCGGTCACCATGAAGATGACCAGCAGCACCAACATCACGTCGATGTAGGGCACCACGTTCATCTCGGCGACCGGCTTGCGCTTTTTGCGAGCTCGAGCGATTAAAGCCATCGGGAAATACCTGCTTATTCTTCGCTGGTGTGCACTTTGCGGTGCAGGATCGCCTGGAATTCATCGGCGAAGGTGTAGTAGCGGCCCAGCAAGGTTTCGCTGCGCGCAGCAAAACGGTTGTAAGCGATGACCGCCGGGATCGCAGCGAACAGGCCGATCGCGGTGGCGATCAGGGCTTCGGCGATACCCGGAGCAACGGTGGCGAGCGTCGCTTGCTGGGCGCTGGCCAGACCACGGAAGGAGTTCATGATCCCCCACACGGTGCCGAACAGACCGATGTACGGGCTGACCGAACCGACGGTGGCGAGGAACGGCAGGCTCTGCTCGAGTTTCTCTTCTTCGCGCGAGATGGCCACGCGCATGGCACGGGCGACACCTTCCATCACGGCTTCAGGATCGACACCTGGCTGCTGACGCAGACGGGAGAATTCCTTGAAGCCGGCACGGAAGATCTGCTCCACGCCCGAATCCGGATCAGGGTTGCTGCCAGCCTGACGGTACAGTTTGGACAGGTCGATACCCGACCAGAAGCGCTCTTCGAAGCTCTCCAGGGCGCGTCGACCGGCGCGCAGCAAGTTGCTGCGCTGAAAGATCATGATCCATGAGGTCACCGATGCGGCCACCAGGGTCAACATTACCAACTGCACCACGATGCTGGCATTGCTGACCAGGCTCCACATGGAGGAATGGTCGACGACGTTAGCTTCCACGCTTTATCTCCTGCTTTGAGTGTGTACCCGGGCCGACCGCGTCGGCGAAGGCCGCACGCAGGTCTTCGGGAAGGGCCCGGGGTTTCAAACTGTCGGTGCGCACGCAGGCCACCAAAAACTGCCCTTCGCAGAGCAGCACATTATCCGTGGCCCGCCTGACCTGCTGTCGGAAGCGCAGGCTGGCACGGTTCAATTCGATTACATCAGCGCTTACCAGCAGTTCGTCATCCAGTCGCGCCGGCGCGTAGTAGCGCGCTTCGCTGGAATGCACGACGAACAACAGGTCCTCTCCGGCAAGCACAGATTGGGCAAAACCCAGTTCCCGTAGCCGCTCGGTTCGAGCCCGTTCCATAAACTTGAGGTAATTAACGTAATACACGATGCCGCCCGCATCGGTGTCCTCGTAATAAACGCGACAACGATGTGCGAACGGCTCAAGCCCGTTTTGCGCGCGCATACTCTAGTGCTTACTCCTCAGGTTGCCAATCCGGCCAGACAACTGTTTTTCGTGGTTTCAAAGCTTTAACGCAAAAGTACCGTCGTCTGACAGTACAAACCCTGAATAAATCACCAACAAATGTGTATCAATCGTCGACGGCGTCGAGAAACTCGTCTGCCACGGGCATCTCGCCCATGCGTGACGGAACATTCAAACCGAAATGCAGATAGGCATGCCGCGTCACTACCCTGCCCCGTGGCGTGCGCATGATGTAGCCCTGCTGGATCAGATACGGTTCGAGCACGTCTTCAATGGTGTGGCGTTCTTCACTGATCGCCGCCGCCAGACTGTCGATACCAACCGGACCGCCGTCGAACTTCTCGATCATGGTCAGCAGCAGACGCCGGTCCTGGTGATCGAAACCGTGTTCATCGACGTCCAGCAGGTTCAGCGCCAGATCCGCCACCGCTTTGGTGATGTGGCCCTTGGCGCGTACTTCAGCGAAATCGCGCACCCGCCGCAGCAGACGGTTGGCAATTCGCGGCGTGCCACGAGCGCGACGGGCGATCTCGAACGAACCTTCCGGGTCCAGCGGCAGACCGAGAATTGCCGCCGAACGACTGACGATCGTTGCCAGATCCGCCGTGCTGTAGAACTCCAGACGCTGGACGATACCGAAGCGATCACGCAACGGATTGGTCAGCATGCCGGCGCGGGTGGTGGCGCCGACCAGAGTGAAAGGCGGCAGATCGAGTTTGATCGAACGCGCCGCCGGCCCCTCGCCAATCATGATGTCGAGCTGAAAATCTTCCATCGCCGGGTACAGCACTTCTTCAACGATCGGCGACAGACGATGAATTTCGTCGATGAACAACACATCGTGCGGCTCAAGATTGGTCAGCAACGCGGCCAGATCACCCGGGCGTTCCAGCACTGGCCCGGAGGTGCTCTTGATCGACACGCCCATTTCCTGGGCAATGATGTTCGCCAGCGTGGTCTTGCCCAGCCCCGGCGGGCCGAAGATCAGGGTGTGATCGAGGGATTCGCTGCGGCCACGGGCAGCCTGGATAAACAGCTCCATCTGCTCGCGCACGGTCGGCTGGCCAATGTAATCAGCCAGGCTGACCGGGCGGATGGCCCGATCCTGGACTTCTTCGCGCTCGCGCGGGCTGTGCGCGGCGGCGATCAGACGATCAGCTTCAATCACTTAAATCATTCCCTTCAGAGCGCGGCGGATCAGGTCTTCGCTGCTCAGGTTCTTGTCTTTGATCGCGGAAATCGCCTTGCTCGCTTCCTGCGGCTTGTAGCCCAGCGAGATCAACGCGCTGACCGCATCGGTCTCGGCACTGTTGACCGGCGCCGGGCCGTCCGGCTGATTCGGCACCAGCGCGAACATCGCCGGCGAAGTTTCCCAGGCCTTGAAGCGATCTTTCAATTCCACCAGCAAACGCTCGGCGGTTTTCTTGCCAACCCCCGGCACCTTGGTCAGCGCCGAAGTGTCCTGAGACTGCACGCAGCGCACCAGCTCGTCGACTTCCAGGCTCGACATCAACGCCAGCGCCAGTTTCGGTCCGACGCCATTGAGACGGATCAGCTCGCGAAAGAAGTCTCGCTCACGCTTGCCGGCAAAACCATAGAGCAATTGCGCATCTTCGCGTACGACCAAATGGGTGTGCAGGGTCAGCGGTTCGCCGACCGACGGCAGACGATAAAGGGTGGTCATGGGCACTTCCACCTCATAGCCAAGGCCGTTCACATCGAGAATCAGGTGCGGCGGCTGTTTCTCAGCCAGGGTGCCGCGCAAGCGTCCAATCACGTTTTGAATCCTTGAGCGCTGGCCAGCCGTGGGCTGGCGACGATTGAAGGTGGCTTGCGCGCCGACAACACAGGCACCGCGAAGTCACTTTCGAGAAAATTGATGCTGATGCTATCAGAGACGCAGGCGCCCGCCACGACTGCGTGCGGTTCCCAGCCCGTGCGGCAGCAGGCTTGAGCGCGTGTGCGCATGGCAAATGGCAATCGCGAGGGCGTCGGAGGCGTCGATCTGCGGCTTGCTGGTCAACTTGAGCATGTGCATGACCATCATCTGCACCTGCTCCTTATTGGCCGCACCGGTGCCGACCACCGCCTGTTTGACTTGCGTGGCGGTGTACTCGGCGATTTCCAGACACTCTTCGGCGCCGGCGACAATCGCAGCGCCGCGCGCCTGCCCGAGCTTGAGCGCCGAGTCGGCGTTTTTCGCCATGAACACCTTTTCGATGCCCATGGTCACCGGGCCGTAGGTCTTGATGATTTCGCGCACGCCGCGATAGACGATCTGCAGACGCTCATGCAGCTCGCCGGAGCCGGTGCGAATGCAGCCCGAGGCCACATAGATGCAGCCACCCCGCCCGGTATCGCGAACGATCCCGTAACCGGTGATGCGCGAACCGGGGTCGATACCAAGGATTAGAGTCATAACGCCTGCAGATTCATAAAACGATTTACCTGACAGCCAATAGCAAATGTGGGAGCGAGCCTGCTCGCGAAGGCGGTATGTCAGCAGATACAGGTGCTGAATGACACACCGCTTTCGCGAGCAGGCTCGCTCCCACAAGGAAGACTAGTCGCTTATCAGCCAAGCTGAGCGGCGACGTCTTCCGGGATGTCCGCGTTGGAGTAGACGTTCTGCACGTCATCCAGGTCCTCAAGCATGTCGATCAGCTTGAGCACTTTCTCCGCACCTTCCAGATCCAGCTCGGCGCTGGTGGTCGGCTGCATGACGATTTCCGCATCATCGCCCTTGAACCCGGCCGCTTCCAGCGCGTTGCGCACCGCATAGAAACCGGTGAACGAGGTGAACACGTCGATCGAACCGTCTTCGTGGGTGACCACGTCATCGGCATCGGCTTCCAGTGCCGCTTCGGTCAGTGCGTCTTCATCGACGCCCGGAGCGAAGCTGATCTGGCCCTTGCGCTCGAACAGATACGCCACCGAACCATCGGTGCCGAGGTTGCCGCCACACTTGCTGAACGCGTGACGCACAGCCGCCGCAGTGCGGTTGCGGTTGTCGGTCATGCACTCGACCATCACCGCCACACCGCCCGGGCCGTAACCTTCGTAGGTCAGTTCTTCAACGTTGTCCGCTTCAGTGGCGCCGGCACCGCGCGCGACGGCACGGTCGATGATGTCGCGACTCATGTTCGCGCTCAACGCCTTGTCCAGAGCCAGACGCAGACGCGGGTTGGAACCCGGATCACCGCCACCCTGACGGGCCGCAACGGTCAGTTCACGGATCCACTTGGTGAAGATCTTGCCCCTCTTGGCATCCTGACGTTCTTTGCGGTGCTTGATGTTTGCCCACTTGGAATGACCTGCCATAACTTGCTCCGAATGCTCTTTGAAACCTTGCCCGCCCCGCCGAGGCAGCGGCCGGCAATTGAAAAATTCGACCTGAGAAAGAAAAAAGGCGCATCCGAAGATGCGCCTTCAGGCCCGTCTTACTCAGCCTTTGGCGTTTCGCGCAGGCGAATGTGCAGCTCGCGCAATGCCTTGGCATCCACTACGCCCGGAGCCTGCGTCATCACGTCGGCAGCACTCTGGGTTTTCGGGAAGGCGATCACTTCACGGATCGACTGGGCGCCGGTCATCAGCATCACCAGACGGTCCAGACCGAAGGCCAGACCACCGTGCGGCGGTGCACCGTACTTCAGCGCGTCGAGCAGGAAGCCGAACTTCTCTTCCTGTTCCGCTTCATTGATGCCCAGCAGACGGAATACCGCTTGCTGCATTTCCTTGCGATGGATACGGATCGAACCGCCGCCCAGCTCGGTGCCGTTCAAGACCATGTCGTACGCACGGGACAGTGCGCCGGCCGGGTTGGCTTCGAGCTCCTGCGGGGTGCACTTCGGTGCAGTGAACGGGTGGTGCAGCGCCGAGAAGCTGCCGTCGTCGTTCTCTTCGAACATCGGGAAGTCGACGACCCACATTGGCGCCCACTCGCAGGTCAGCAGCTTCAGGTCGTGACCGAGTTTGATACGCAGCGCGCCCAGGGCTTCGCTGACGATCTTGGCCTTGTCGGCACCGAAGAACACGATATCGCCATCGACTGCGCCAACGCGATCGAGGATCACGTTGAGCTTGTCTTCCGGGATGTTCTTCACGATCGGCGATTGCAGACCTTCAACACCGGCGGCACGCTCGTTGACCTTGATGTACGCCAGGCCCTTGGCACCGTAGATGCCGACGAACTTGGTGTAGTCGTCGATCTGCTTGCGCGGCATGCTCGCCCCGCCTGGAACACGCAGTGCGGCGATGCGGCACTTCGGATCGTTGGCCGGGCCGCTGAAGACTTTGAAGTCGACTTCTTTCAACTGGTCGGCAACGTCAACCAGTTCCAGCGGAATACGCAGGTCCGGCTTGTCCGAACCGTAGCGGCGCATGGCTTCTTCGAAGGTCATGTGCGGGAATTCGCCGAACTCCAGGTTCAGCACTTCCTTGAACAGGTTGCGGATCATCTGCTCGGTCAGGCCCATGATCTCTTTTTCATCGAGGAAGCTGGTCTCGATGTCGATCTGGGTGAATTCCGGCTGACGGTCGGCACGCAGGTCTTCGTCACGGAAGCACTTGGCGATCTGGTAGTAACGGTCGAAGCCGGCGACCATCAGCAGTTGCTTGAACAGCTGCGGCGATTGCGGCAGGGCGAAGAACGAACCGGCGTGGGTACGGCTCGGCACCAGATAGTCACGCGCACCTTCCGGAGTGGCCCGGGTCAGGATCGGCGTTTCGACGTCGAGGAAGCCGTTCTCGTCGAGGAAGCGACGGATGCTGGTGGTCATGCGCGAACGCAGGCGCAGCTTCTCGGCCATTTCCGGACGACGCAGGTCGAGGAAGCGATAGCGCAGGCGGGTTTCTTCGCCGACGTCGGAGAACTCGTTGAGCGGGAACGGCGGGGTTTCCGACTCGTTCAGCACTTCCAGTTCATAACCCAGCACTTCGATCATGCCCGAGGCCATGTTGGCGTTGGTCGCGCCGGCCGGACGCAGACGCACCTTGCCGGTGATCTTCACGACGTATTCGCTGCGCACGCGGTCGGCGGCGGCGAAGCTCTCGGCGCGATCCGGATCGAACACCACCTGAGCCAGACCATCACGATCACGGATATCGAGGAAAATCACCCCGCCGTGGTCGCGGCGACGGTGAACCCATCCGCAAAGGGTAATTTCCTGGCCTTCCAGGCTTTCGTTCAGTTGGCCGCAATAGTGGCTGCGCATCATGGTGTGGTTCGCTTCTCGTAATTCGAAATTCGGTGGAGATCCCGCCGCCATCAAGCAGGGCGGAAACTCACGCGTGTCGTTCGTTCAGGGTTGGAACCCTAGTCAGCTTTGTCGCCACCGGCCAGATTCTTCTTGGCTCCGGTCTTGAAGTCGGTCTCGTACCAACCGTTGCCGCTGAGGCGAAAACCCGGCATGGACAGCTGCTTCTTCAGTTCGGGCGCCTGGCAGGCAGGGCAATCGACCAACGGTGCGTCGCTGATCTTCTGAATGGCTTCCAACTGATGACCACAGGAAGCACATTGGTAATCGTACATTGGCATGGAGGTGTCTCGGCGATCAGATTGCTGCCGCGCGAAGGGCTTTGCGGCGAAAGCGCGGGATTATATCGATTAAATGCGGGCTGTGCAGCCGTAACGCTGCACAGCCCGCAACCTCGTTGCACCCGCCGTTCAGCGCGAAACTGCGGGTGCGAGATCTTTGATCCCGTTCATGACGCAAACCACCCGCACCAGCGCACTGAAATTCTTCACTCCGCCGTAACGCAGATGCACCTCACGATCAACGTGGGATAGTAGTGTGCTGATCGAGCAATGATTGTCCTCGGCCATGCCGCCGAGGATGTTCCAGTAGACCTGCTCGAGTCGCAGGCAGGTCGCAAAACCATTGAGGCGAATCGACCGCGACAGCGGCCGGATCAGATTCATGTCGAACTCGCTGACGAACGGATCGACCTTTATTACATGCCGCGAAGCCGACATCCTGTCGCTTCGCCTGTCTCCTTCTACCATAGCGTTGACACTCCTTTGCCATGACTGCTGATTTATAAGGCAACATCCTGCGCCTTCATAAAAACCCAGTGACAAAGTTAGCGCCATACGACTTGTTGACCAGCCTCGTAGGATAAGCCAACGACAACGGTAAGAGTCTGGAGAGCATGCGGACGACCTCAGGCCGTCCGCAGCGGCCGGGTCATTCCTCGAGCAGCGCGCGCAGCATCCACGCAGTTTTCTCGTGCACCTGCATGCGTTGGGTCAGCAGGTCAGCGGTCGGCTCGTCGCTGACCTTGTCCAGCAGCGGGAAAATGCCGCGCGCGGTACGGGTCACCGCTTCCTGACCTTCGACCAATTGCTTGATCATGTCTTCGGCGCTCGGCACACCGACTTCTTCTTTAATAGAAGAAAGACGCGCGTAGGTCGCGTAGGCACCCGGCGCCGGGAAGCCCAACGCACGGATACGCTCGGCGATCAAATCGACGGCCAGCGCCAGCTCGTTGTATTGCTCTTCGAACATCAGGTGCAACGTGCGAAACATCGGGCCAGTGACGTTCCAGTGGAAGTTATGGGTTTTCAGATACAGCACGTAGGTGTCCGACAGCAGTCGCGACAGCCCTTCGACGATGGATTTGCGGTCTTCTTCACTGATACCGATATCAATTGCCATGCTTGCCCCCTAACAGTGATTGAATTCATCCAGCAGGTTCGGTCCCACTGTAGCAAGGCAAGAGCCGGCTCGCAGCTATGAATCCGTGGTCAGACTGCGACAAATCGACCGTTTTTCTGCCGCTGGCCGGGCTGATTTGAGTAGCCGCAGGCTTTGCTGTTAAATAGGCAGTGTGTCGCCATGCCCTATTTTCCGGGGTGTTGCGCATAGGCTGATGCCGTGTACGTGTCCACCGCCTCTTATTTTGTCCTGAAGCGAACCGTGCGCCTTCAGCTCTTCCTTGTGAGCCGTCATAACGTGAGCCAATCAAAATGTTGAAAATCGTCCACCTGCTAATGGGCGCAGCAGCCTTGCTGCTGTCGTTCATACCCAGCCTGAAAGCCGAAGCCGTTCCTTACCTGCAACAGCCCGATGCACTTTACCTGGCCTTTTTCGGCCTGCTGAACCTGGTCATCGCTCCAGTGATTCCTTACTGGAACAAAGGCCCGCGCCAGCATCTGCAAAATCTGGTCAGCGCCCTTCTGGTACTGACTGTCGTCCTGCAAACTTTGACCCTGATCGCGCCGATGCCGGTCATCGCTGGCCAGCCGGCGGTGTTGTTCAGCCTGGTGATCGCCCTGGTTGCCGTGCTGCTGCATCTAGCCGTGAGCTTCTACAAATCGTCACCGGCCGCTGCGCCGACTACCTATGACATGAGCAATCGCGATACCGGCACCGTGAAGTGGTTCAACACTTCCAAGGGTTTCGGGTTTATCTCCCGGGATTCCGGCGATGATATTTTCGTGCACTTTCGCGCCATTCGTGGCGAAGGCCACCGCGTCCTGGTCGAAGGCCAGCGCGTCGAGTTCTCGGTAATGAACCGCGACAAAGGCCTGCAAGCCGAGGACGTGATCGCCGCCCTGCCGCGTCGCTGATCCAAAGCAAAAAAAAAACCGCGAGCAGCCTGACTGTTCGCGGTTTTTTTATGCCTGCCGAATGGCTCAATAATGCGGCGGCGGTGCATCTTCCTCAAAAGCACCGAACTGCCCGACCATCTCTTCGTGACGCTTGATCAGCGCTTCCATCTGCAATTGCAAGCGCTCGATGACCTTCTGCTGCGCCACCAGCACATCGTTCAAAGCCTGAATGGTGTCATCCTGAAAGGCCAGACGGCTTTCCAGATCGGTAACGCGTCCTTCAAGGCTCATTACTCAGCCCTCCAAAAAAGTGAATTCATCGGTCAGCACCAGACGCAAGCGTTCGCGAATGGTCGCTACCTGTTCTGCGCTGTAAGGCCTGGCCGGATGCTTGCCCCAGACCGGCGCCGGCCATGCCGCATCGTCACGCTTACGCACGATCACATGCATATGTAACTGGCTGACAACGTTACCCAGGGTTGCCACGTTCAGCTTGTCCGCGTCGAACGAATCCTTGAGCAACTCGGCGAGGGTGGTGGTTTCCTGCCACAGTTGCTGCTGATCGGCGACATCCAACTGAAACAACTCGCTGATATCCTCGCGGCGAGGCACCAGGATGAACCACGGGTAATTGCTGTCGTTGGACAGCAACAGCCGGCACAACGGAAAGTCGCCGATGACCAAGGTGTCCTGTTGAAGTCGTGAATCCAAAGCAAACACTGTGAGCACTCCCGCTGATCCTCTAACTCAGCTTAGCGGCGGCCCATTCGAAGCAGCGCGCCAAGCGACAGAACGGCAGCATACCTGCGAATGCAGCGAGCTTCACGCCGCTGCCAGCAGTAAATCGTCAGGCGCTCCGACATGAAACATTTATCCCGGCCGCGCACCAACACAGGCCTCGACATGAGCCTTGACGTGAAGAGCTGCACGAAAATCCTTGATCTACCGTACCTCAGGTCAGTCGCCGCCAGATTGCCCAAGGCTGGATTCATGATTTTTTTGCACCAAAACTGCACAACACGACTACGCTCACTGGGTCGGGCATCCGCTAAATACTCAGTAAGGGGTGAACCGGTAACGTTTTTTGCTGTCCTGCGCACCCTGGGTACGCTGCAACACCATTGGGAGAACCTCGTCAAGCCCGCAGCAAAAAAGGCTCCGGAGCCCCGTTTTCACACGGTTTTCACATCTGCGAGCGGCCCATAGAAAAATAACCGCAGCGTTTTCGCGGTTTGTGCACGCTTGTTGCATTAGTAACCGTATGGACTATAAGCGCACCACTGGAAGTGGTCGCTTGAAGCCAATAAAAACAGTGGCAGGGTTGCCCGATGGAGATTCAAGTGTTTTGCCAGGGACTCTTTTTTAGCGATGCAAAAAAGGCCCGGAAACAGCGATAAAGTTGTCAGTCCGGCTGCATCGGTACTGTGAATTTGCGACATCCAGCGCTCCTTTTGCGACAACGCCGTAAAGAAGCTGAAAGGTTGATTTCGCAAGTATCGCCAACAATGTCGGCGTGATATAAGTTTGCGCCGACACAAAAAGAAAGAGCCGCCCAGATAATAAAACAGGTGGGACGGCAGTACTCTTCTAAAAACCAAAGGAGCAAATCACGATGCGCGTGATGAAGTGGAGCATGATCGCCCTGGCTGTTGCAGCAGGCACCTCGCAGTTCGCAATGGCGTCTTCTCAAGATGAATCGAAAGGTTTTGTTGAAGACAGCAGCTTCAGCGTCAAGACTCGCATGCTGTATATGAACCGTGATTTCAAGAACGAAAACCTGAAAAGCAGCCCGTCGGGTGAGCGCCAGGGCTATCGGGAAGAAACCGGTATTGGCATGCATGCCATTTACGAGTCCGGCTTCACCCAAGGCACCATCGGTGTAGGTGTAGATGCTTTCGGTCTTGGCTCCATCAAGCTGGACACTGGACGCGGCCGCACTGGCAACGGTCTGTTCGCTCCCGATAGCGACGGCAGAGCTGAAGACACTCAGTCGAAAAGCGGTGGAGCAGTCAAGTTCCGTCTTTCCGACACTGTCCTGAAATACGGTAACCAGTTTGTCGCCAGCCCGGTTTTTTCCACCGACGACAGCCGCTTGCTGCCTGAGACCGCTACCGGCACCATGCTCGTATCCAAAGAGATCCCGGGCCTGGAACTGAGCGCAGGTCGCTTTACCGCGCTGAGCGCGCAAAGCCAGATGGGTCGTGACTCCATCGTTGAAGGTGGCCTGAAATCCGCTGACATCGCCGGTGCTACCTATCAGTTCACCGACAGTTTTGTCGCCGGTGTTGCAGCATCCGACGTGGAAGACCACTTCAAGAAGCAATACGTCAATCTGAACTACACCCTGCCGATCAACGACGAACAGTCGCTGAACTTCGATTTCAACGGGTACAAGAGCAAGAGCCAGGGTCAAGACCTGTCCGGCGACATCGACAACCGCATCTGGTCCCTTAGCGCTGCTTACAGCATCGGCGCGCACAAATTCACCCTCGCCCACCAGCGCTCCAGCGGTGACACCGGTTACGTGTACGGCGTGGACGGCGGCGGCACGATCTTCCTCGCCAACTCCGTGCAGTACTCTGACTTCAACGGTGCAGACGAGCGTTCGTGGCAGGGCCGTTATGACCTGAACATGGCTACCTTCGGCGTACCTGGTCTGAGCTTCATGACCCGTTACATCAAAGGTGACAACATCAGCACCGGCGCTGAAGAGGGCAAAGAGCACGAACTGGACTTCGAATCCAAATACGTTATGCAAAACGGTCCAGCGAAAGACTTGTCTTTCCGCCTGCGTAGCGCCTGGTATCGCTCCAACACTTCTTACAACGGTGGTGATAACAACGACCTGCGTTTGATCGTTGAGTATCCACTGAGCATCCTGTAATAAGGTTGCGAAGCTGACGTACTGTAGAGCTCTGCTCTAACAAAACCGCCCTCCTGAATCAGGAGGGCGGTTTTTTTATGGATGAATAACTGATCAAACAGAAAAAACATTAGCCAGCTACTTATTAGCAAGGATAGTTTTATCGCGCCGATAAAAAACCCGAGAGTGCACACACTGCTCGGGTTTTATATTAGTTGCTGACTGCCAAGCCAACTTCAAAGACGCTTACTGCGTGGCAGATTCCTGCACTACGCGTATAACCCGCTGCGGAAATGGAATATCAATCCCGGCAGCCTTCAAACGATCACGCGCCTGTTCATTGAACATGAACATCACGTCCCAATAGTCCGCAGTTTTAACCCATACGCGCAGGGATACAGTGATCGAACTGTCGCCCAATGTCGAAATCACTGCCTGTGGCTCCGGGTCCTGCATGACGCGGGGATCCTTGGCCAGATCCAGCAATACCTGACGGGCCTTCTGCAGATCCGCTTCGTAATCCACGCCGACATCAAACACGACTTTGCGGGTTGGCTGACGGTTGGTGTTGGTGATGATGCCGTTCGACAGGTTGCCGTTGGGCAGGATGATGGTCTTGTTGTCGCCGGTACGCAGCACGGTGTGGAAAATCTGGATGCTGTCGACGGTACCCGCCACGCCCTGGGCTTCGATCCAGTCACCGATGCGGAACGGGCGGAACAGCAGAATCAGTACGCCGCCAGCGAAGTTCGCCAGGCTGCCCTGCAAGGCCAGACCGATCGCCAGACCCGCAGCACCGATAGCCGCGACGAACGAGGTGGTTTCGACGCCGATCATCGACGCGACGCTGACAATCAGCAGCACCTTGAGAATGATATTGGCCAAGCTGCTGATAAAGCCTTGCAGCGCGAGGTCGGCATTGCGCAGAGCCAGCAGACCGCCGAGTTTTTGCGTGACCTTGTTGATCAGCCACCAGCCGATCGCCAGGGTAATCACTGCCAGCAGTACGCGGCTGCCGTATTCCATGATCATCGGGATCCACGCCTGGGACGCCTTGACCAGGTGGTCCACTTCCGCATTCAAATCCATGTTCTATCTCCTGATTTCCGGCTTCCCGGGGTGTATTCAAAACAACTGTGGGAGCGAGCCTGCTCGCGAATGCGGCGTGTCAGTCAACTTTTCGCTGAATGAAACACCGCATTCGCGAGCAGGCTCGCTCCCACATAGCCTTCAGACCAAGCTTAGTCGCGGAAGTTGTTGAACTGCAGCGGCATGCCGAATTCCCTGGCACGCAGGGCCGCGATGGCTTCCTGCAAATCGTCGCGCTTCTTGCCGGTGACACGCACCTGCTCGCCCTGAATGGCGGCCTGGACCTTGAGCTTGGCTTCCTTGATGTGGCCGACGATTTTCTTTGCCAGCTCCTTGTCGATGCCTTCCTTGAGGATGGCGTCCTGCTTCATCAGTTTGCCCGAAGCGTAAGCATCCTTGACCTCAAGGCACTGCACGTCGATCTTGCGCTTGGTCAGCGCCAGCTTGAGGATTTCGATCATCGCTTCGAGCTGGAAAGCAGCTTCGGCGGTGAGGCTGACGGTCAGGTCTTTTTCCTTGAACTCGAAGCTGCCCTTGCCTTTCAGGTCATAACGACGATCGAGTTCCTTCACGGCGTTCTCGACCGCGTTGGTGAGTTCGTGTTTGTCCAGTTCGGATACCACGTCGAACGACGGCATGTAATCTCTCCAATAAAAAGGCGCGCTCGATGTGGATGGAGCGCGCTTGGCTTGCGGTTAAAATCGGGCTCATTATAACGGGTCTTTTCCTACCGATACGGCGAGCCGCACATGCCTGCAAGCAATCGAGCAAAAAACTGATGTCGACCACCTGGCATGTACTTGGCGCCGGCAGCCTCGGCACACTCTGGGCGACACGTCTGGCTCGCGCCGGCTTGCCTGTGCAACTGATCCTGCGCGATGCCGCGCGTTTGCACAGCTACGAGGCAGTGGGCGGCTTGACCCTGGTAGAAAACGGACAAGCTCACACCTATGCAGTTCCCGGCGAAACCCCGGACAGCCCCGAGCCAATTCGCCGTTTACTGGTCGCGTGCAAGGCCTATGACGCCGAAGAGGCCGTCGCCCGCCTCGCTTCACGCCTCGCTCCGGACGCCGAACTGATCCTCCTGCAAAACGGCCTTGGCAGTCAGGACGCCGTGGCCGCGCGGGTACCGCAAGCGCGCTGCATCAGCGCGTCCAGCACCGAGGGCGCGTTCCGCGATGGCGATTGGCGCGTGGTGTTTGCCGGTCACGGTTTCAACTGGCTGGGCGATGCGGCAAATCCGCTGGCGCCGGTCTGGCTGGACGATCTGCAAGCGGCGAACATTCCCCATGAATGGAGCGCTGACATCCTCACCCGACTGTGGCGCAAACTGGCGCTGAACTGCGCGATCAACCCGCTGACCGTGCTCCACGATTGCCGCAACGGCGGGCTGAGCGAGCATCACTGCGAAGTTGCCACACTCTGTGCCGAATTGACCGAACTGCTCGAACGCTGCGGCCAACCCGCTGCGGCGGACAATCTGCAAGCGGAAGTCGAACGAGTGATCCACGCCACCGCCGCCAATTACTCTTCGATGTATCAGGACGTCGCCAACCAGCGCCGCACCGAGATCAGCTATCTGTTGGGCCACGCCTGCAAAGTTGCCGAGCGCCATCAGTTGAACCTGCCGCATCTGCAGCAGTTGCAGCAACGCCTGATCGCTCATCTGCACAAGCGTGGATTGCCCAGCGACTGAGCAGCCGCTAGGCTGACGACTTGTTCCCCTGCTGCGATAAACCTGATGCCATTGCGCCAGCGCCTTGAAAACCTGCCGGTCGGCCAGAAACTGCTGGCCGCCCTGCTGGTGTTGTTGACCACGGTTCTGCTGGTCGCCAACCTGACCTTTATCAGCGCCGCCTACTACATTTCTCAGGAAAGCATGGCGCCACAAGCCCTGCAGACCATCGGCCGGCTGATCGCCAATCCGAGTCTGGTCAGCGATGCGCTGGAGTCGCCGCGCAGCGCCGAGCGCCTGCTCAAGGAACTCGACAGTTATTCACCGCTGCGCGCCGCCGCCCTGTATGACGGCAAGGGTGAACGCCTGGCGCAAGTGCAGCGCGGCGAAAAACTCAGCCTCCCCGAGCGCTACCGCCATGTCGAAGCCTGGCAACTCACCGAGTTTCGCAGCAATCAACTGATCACCCTGCCCCGCCCCGGCGCCGCACCGGGGCATCTGTTGCTGGTGGCCAGCAGCGAACTGCCGATGGCGTTCTACACCGGCACTCTGACCGCCAGCCTCGGCATCCTGATCTTCAGCGTACTGCTGTGGCTGGTGATTGCCCGGCAGATCAAGCGCCTGATCACCCGGCCGATTCATCAGCTGGAGGAATTGTCCCGGCAGGTCACTCGCGAAGAGAACTACGCCTTGCGCGCCGCGCGCGGCAACCACGACGAAATCGGCAGTCTGGCCGAGGCGTTCAACACCATGCTCTCGCGCATCGAAGCCCGCGAGCAGCAGCTCAAGCGTGCCCGCGACGACTCGCAGGCCGCATACGATCAGGCGCAAGGCCTGGCCGAGGAAACTCGCCACACCAACCGCAAGCTGGAGCTGGAAGTCCAGGTGCGCAGCAAGATCGAAAAGAAACTCACCGGCTTCCAGAATTACCTCAACAGCATCATCGACTCGATGCCCTCGGCGCTGATCGCCCTCGACGAGCAGCTCTACGTCACCCAGTGGAACCAGGAAGCCAGCGCGCTCTCCGGCACGCGCCTGGACGAGGCGCTGAACCAGCCGATCTTTCTCGCCTTCGAACCGCTCAAGCCGTTTTTACCGCAGCTCAAGGCCACTGTCGAACAACACACCGTGGCTAAAGTCGATCGGGTGACTTGGTTCAAGGACGATGAACCCAAGCATTACGCGCTGACGTTTTACCCACTGATGGGCGGTGCCGGGCGCGGCGTGGTGATCCGTATCGATGACATCACTCAGCGTCTGTCGCTGGAAGAAATGATGGTGCAGTCGGAGAAGATGCTCTCGGTCGGTGGCCTCGCGGCCGGCATGGCCCACGAAATCAACAACCCGCTCGGCGCGATCCTGCACAACGTGCAGAACATTCGCCGGCGTCTGTCGGCGGATCTGCCGAAGAACATCGAGACCGCCGAGCAACTGGGCATCGAACTGGACACGGTAAACCGCTACTTGCAAGGCCGCGAAGTCCCGCAACTGCTCGATGGCATTCAACAGGCCGGCGCCCGCGCGGCGAAAATCGTCACGCACATGCTCAGCTTCAGCCGCCGCAGCACCCGGCAAATGGCGCCGTGCGATCTACCGGCGCTGATCGATCAGGCCGTTGAGATCGCCGGCAACGATTTCGATCTGGCCATCGGCTTCGACTTCAAGGGCCAGGCGATCATCCGCCAGTTCGACCCGGCACTGGGTCCGGTGCCGGGCACCGCCAACGAACTGGAACAGGTGCTGCTCAATCTGCTGAAAAACGCCGCGCAGGCGATTCATCAGCGCGAAGACGACAGCGAGCCGGGCCGGATCATTTTGCGTACCAGACTCAATCCGCCGTGGGCCGAGATTCAGGTCGAGGACAACGGCATCGGCATGAGCGAGAACGTGCGCAAGCGCACTTTCGAGCCGTTCTTTACCACCAAGGAAATCGGCCAGGGCACGGGGCTTGGTCTGTCGGTGTCGTACTTCATCATCACCAACAATCACAAAGGCCAGATGGAAGTGCAGTCGGCGCCCGGCCAGGGCACTTGCTTCACTCTGCGTCTGCCGCTGGTGCAGCCTGCGCCGTTGACCACCGAAACCAATTCACTACCGAGGTAACCCATGGGCTTTCGCTTGTCGAAGATCTACACCCGCACCGGCGACAAAGGCGAAACCGGCCTCGGTGACGGCCGTCGCGTCCCCAAGGATCACCCGCGCATCGAGGCGATCGGCGAGGTCGATACGCTGAACAGTCAGGTCGGCGTGTTGCTCGCCGGTTTGCTCGCCGAGCGCGAAGTGCATCCGGCGCTGAATGAAATCATCGAAGTGTTGGCGCCTTGTCAGCATCGCCTGTTCGACCTCGGTGGCGAACTGGCGATGCCTGAATATCAGGCGTTGAATGAGGCCGAAATCGAGCGGCTGGAAGCGGCCATCGATGTGTGGAATGAAGAGCTGGGGCCGCTGGAAAACTTCATCTTGCCGGGTGGTTCGATGTTGATTGCGCAGGCACATGTCTGCCGCAGTCTGGCGCGCAGTGCCGAGCGGCGGTGTCAGCATTTGAATGCGCTGGAGCCGTTGGCCGGGGTTGGCCTGGCGTATATCAATCGGTTGTCGGATTTGCTGTTTGTTGTGGCGCGGTTGATTGCGCGGCGGCAAGGGGTGGCGGAGATTTTGTGGCAGCCGGCTGCGAAACCTGGAGGAAAGTAGCGCCTGTCAGGGCGCCTTCGCGAGCAGGCTCGCTCCCACATTTGACTGCATTCTGACTGGAGAAATGCAATCCACTGTGGGAGCGAGCCTGCTCGCGAAGAGGTCGGTAGCCCTTACACTGGATCAGGCCAGAACGCCCGAATCCCCGCCACACCCTGAGCCCCAGTACCCCAAGCCTTCTCGCGCTCCGCCGGCCCTACTCCACCCAGCAGAAACACCGGTTTACTGAAACCGTCAATCAACGCCTGTGCCTGCTCCCACCCCAATGGCTGCGCATCCGGGTGCGTCAGCGTCGGCTGCACCGGCGACAGAGTGACGAAATCAACGCCCATCTGCTCGGCCAGCGCCAGCTCTTCAGCGTCATGGCACGACGCCGCGAGCCAGCGCTCAGCTGGCAACGGACGTCCTGCCGCTGCGTATTTACGCAGTTGGGCAGCGGTGATGTGCCATCCGGCAGACGGGAAATCGCCGAGCCATTCGAACGGCCCTTTGATCATCAACTGCGCCTTGCCGGCGCACAGGCCCACCGCATCCACCGCCAGATCCCGGTATTTCGGGTCGTAGCCGTTGGGTGCGCGCAGCTGGATCAATTTGATTCCGCCGGCAATCGCTTTCTGGATGCCGCGCAACAAGGCCGGGCCTTCCAGATCTTCGGGAGTGATCAAGTATTCGGCAGGCAAGCGCGCCGCCGCGACGATCGGCTGATTGGCCGCCGGGAACTCGTAGTTGATCAATTCCCTGGCAGTGACCCAGGCCAGTGGCTGGCCTTCAGCGCCGTGGGGTTCGCCACTGAACGCCGAGACTTCCCAGACATCCAGCAAGACCTGTTTGTCCGGGTAATCGTGGCGAACCTTGATCAGCGGCCGGGCAGCATCAACGACGATGCCCAGCTCTTCGTGCAGCTCGCGAGCCAGCGCCGATTCGACCGATTCGTCAGCCTCGACCTTGCCACCGGGAAATTCCCACAAGCCGCCTTGATGCTGGGTGTCGGCACGGCGGGCGATAAGGATTTTGCCGGCGCCGTCACGAATGACGGCAGCGGCGACGTGGACGCGTTTCACGGGTTCAATTCCTCCAGTCCAGCCTTTTGCCACGCTTTGAAGGCGGGCCATTGGTAGATGGTTTCAACATAAGCTTCGTCGACCGCCGGCAGCTTCACCTGATAGGTGCGCAAGCGCACGGCGATCGGTGCGAAAAAGGCATCGGCAAGGCTGACACGACCGAACAGGTACGGCCCCTCTTCCGTCGCCGCCGCGCGGCATTCGGCCCACAGCGCGAGCATGCGTTCGATATCGACCTTCACTTCTGGCGGCACCGGGTTCAGCGGTGCGTCCTGGCTCAGGTTGAACGGCATGTGGTTACGCATGGCGAAGAAGCCGCTGTGCATTTGTGCGCAGGCCGAGCGGGCCTGGGCGCGGGCGAAGGTATCGCTCGGCCAGAGTTGCTCGGACGGAAACTGCTCAGCGAGGTACTCAGCAATGGCCAGCGAATCGGCGATGGTGCCACGGGTGGTTTGCAGCAGCGGCACCTTGCCGGTCGGCGAGTGCTTGAGCAGGCGCTCGCGGGTGTCGGGTTTGCCGAGCTTGATCAGCTCTTCGCTGTAGGGTGCGCCGGTCAGGTCCAGCGCCAGTGCCGCACGCAGGGACCAGGAGGAAAGCAGTTTGTCGCCGATGATCAGGTGCAGGGACATGGTGTGGCGCCTTTTCGTCAGGGAAACAATCCAGAATGTCTGGCGTCTGGTCGTCCGTCATCGCGGGCAAGCCCGCTCCCACAGGTTTTGGTGGTGTACACGGCATTTGTGAACGACCGCAATCACTGTGGGAGCGGGCTTGCCCGCGAAGAGGCCGGCAGCCCACTCCCACACCTTGAATCAAGTACGGTATTCAGCGTTGATCTTCACGTACTCATGCGACAGGTCGGTGGTCCAGATGGTTTCGCTGCAATCACCGCGGCCCAGTTCGATGCGGATGGTGATTTCTTCCTGCTGCATCACGGCCGAGCCCTGGGCTTCAGTGTAGGTCGCGGCGCGGGCGCCACGGCTGGCGATGCACACGTCGCCGAGGAATACGTCGATCTTGCTCACGTCCAGGTCCGGCACGCCGGCACGGCCCACGGCAGCGAGGATACGGCCCCAGTTCGGGTCAGAGGCGAACAGCGCGGTCTTGATCAGCGGCGAGTGGGCCACGGTGTAACCGACGTCCAGGCATTCCTGATGGTTGCCGCCGCCATTCACTTCAACGGTAACGAATTTGGTTGCGCCTTCGCCGTCACGCACGATGGCCTGGGCGACGTCCATGCACACTTCGAACACCGCCTGTTTCAGCTTGGCGAACAGCTCGCCTTCAGCGCGAGTGATCTCGGGCAGCGCGGCCTTGCCGGTGGCGATCAGCATGCAGCAGTCGTTAGTCGAAGTGTCGCCGTCGATGGTGATGCGGTTGAACGACTTGTTGGCGCCGTCGAGCATCAGGTTGTGCAGCACCTCGCGGGAAACTTTGGCGTCGGTGGCAATGTAACCCAGCATGGTCGCCATGTTCGGGCGAATCATGCCGGCGCCCTTGCTGATGCCGGTGACGGTGATGGTCACGCCGTCATGCGCGAACTGGCGGCTGGCGCCCTTGGGCAGGGTGTCGGTGGTCATGATGCCGGTGGCCGCGGCTTCCCAGTTGTTCTCCGACAGATCATCCAGCGCGGCTTGCAGTGCGCCTTCGATCTTCTCGACCGGCAGCGGCTCGCCGATCACGCCAGTGGAATACGGCAGAATCTGGCTGGCGTCGACGCCGGTCAGCTCGGCCAACTTAGCGGTGGTGCGCTCGGCAGCCGCCAAGCCAGGCTCGCCGGTACCGGCGTTGGCATTGCCGGTGTTGGTCAGCAAGTAACGCACAGCATTGTGCACGCGCTTTTTCGACAGGATCACCGGCGCGGCGCAGAACGCGTTCAGGGTGAACACGCCAGCCACGGTCGAACCTTCAGCACAGCGCATCACTACCACATCCTTGCGCCCCGGGCGCTTGATGCCGGCCGAGGCGATACCGAGTTCAAAACCGGCAACCGGGTGCAACGTTGGCAAAGGACCAAGACCAACAGCCATGAATGCGCTCCTTACTCAATGATGTCAGCACCGCCACGGGAAAGGACGGTGGGATAAATGGCAAAACGCCGCGACGGCAGGAGCCGGTCGCGGCGCGGGGTGTTCAGCGATTGAAACGGGTTTTACTGGATCTGCCCGTGGCAATGCTTGTATTTCTTGCCCGAACCGCAGTAGCACAGTTCGTTGCGGCCCAGCTTCTGCTCGTTGCGCACCGGGGCAGCGGCGGTGGCCAGTGCCACATCGACCTCTTCACCCAGCGCTTCCGGCTGATCCAGGCCAGGCGCTTCGGCGTGTTCGAACTGCATGCGCGCCGCCAGTGCTTCGGCTTCCTGACGCAGGCGTTGCTCTTCGGCTTCCGGATCTTCGCGACGCACCTGAACATGCGAGAGCACGCGGATCGAGTCGCGCTTGATCGAATCCAGCAGCTCGGAGAACAGTGTGAACGACTCGCGCTTGTATTCCTGCTTCGGGTTCTTCTGCGCATAGCCACGCAAGTGAATGCCGTGACGCAGGTGATCCATGGTCGACAGGTGATCTTTCCACAGGTCGTCGAGTACGCGCAGGACAATCTGCTTCTCGAACGAGCGCAGCGCCTCGGCACCGGCCTGATCTTCCTTCTCGTTGTACGCCGCCATCAGCTCGGTCATGAGCTTCTCGCGCAGGGTTTCTTCGTACAGGTGATCGTCTTCGTCGAGCCATTGCTGGATCGGCAGTTTCACGCCGAAATCGCTTTCGATCGACGCTTCCAGACCGGCCACATCCCACTGCTCTGGCAGCGATTGCGGCGGAATGTGCGCACTGACGGTAGCGTTGAGCACGTCCTGACGGAAGTCGGCGATGGTCTCACCGATGTTGTCAGCGGCCAGCAACGTGTTACGCATGTGATAGATCACTTTACGCTGTTCGTTGTTGACGTCGTCGAACTCGAGCAGTTGCTTGCGGATGTCGAAGTTGCGGCCTTCAACCTTGCGCTGCGCCTTCTCGATCGCGTTGGTCACCATACGGTGCTCGATCGCTTCGCCCGGCTGCATGCCCAAGGCTTTCATGAAGTTCTTCACCCGGTCGGAGGCGAAGATGCGCATCAGGCTGTCTTCCAGCGACAGGTAGAAGCGGCTCGAACCGGCATCGCCCTGACGACCGGCACGGCCACGCAGCTGGTTGTCGATACGGCGCGATTCGTGACGCTCGGAAGCAATTACCTGCAAGCCGCCGGACTCCAGCACTTGCTGGTGACGCTTCTGCCAGTCGGCCTTGATCTGCGCGATCTGCTCAGGAGTCGGGTTCTCCAGCGAAGCGACTTCCACTTCCCAGTTGCCGCCCAACAGGATGTCGGTACCACGACCGGCCATGTTGGTGGCGATGGTCAGCGCACCCGGACGACCGGCCTGAGCGATGATCTCAGCTTCTTTTTCGTGGAACTTGGCGTTGAGAACCTTGTGTTCGATGCCTTCTTTGACGAGCAATTCGGACATGTGCTCGGACGTCTCGATGGTCGCGGTACCCACCAGCACCGGACGACCGGCGGCCATGCTTTCCTTGATGTCCGCGACGATCGCAGCGTATTTCTCTTCGGCGGTGAGGAACACCAGGTCGTTGTAGTCTTTACGCGCCAACGGTTTGTTCGGCGGAATGACCATGACTTCCAGACCATAGATCTGGTGGAATTCGAACGCTTCGGTGTCGGCGGTACCGGTCATGCCGGACAGCTTGGTGTACAGACGGAAGTAGTTCTGGAAAGTCGTCGAGGCCAGGGTCTGGCTCTCGGCCTGAATGTTCAGACCTTCCTTGGCTTCGATAGCCTGGTGCAGGCCTTCGGACAGACGACGACCCGGCATGGTACGACCGGTGTGTTCGTCGACCAGTACGACCTGACCGTCCTGGACGATGTATTCGATGTTGCGGTTGAACAGCTTGTGCGCACGCAGACCGGCGTAGACGTGGGTCAGCAGGCCAAGGTTGTGCGCCGAGTACAGGCTCTCGCCTTCGGCCAGCAGGCCGACGCGGGTGAGCATTTCTTCGATGAACTGGTGACCGGCTTCGTTGAGTTCGACCTGACGGGTCTTTTCGTCAACGGTGTAGTGGCCGGCCTTGGTGACCTGGCCTTCGACTTCCTCGACGTGCAGTTCCAGCTGCGGGATCAGCTTGTTGATCTCCATGTACAGCTTGGAGCTGTCCTCGGCCTGACCGGAAATGATCAGCGGGGTACGCGCTTCGTCGATGAGGATGGAGTCGACTTCGTCGATCACGGCAAAGTTGAGTTCGCGCTGGAATTTTTCATCCATGCTGAACGCCATGTTGTCGCGCAGGTAGTCGAAACCGAATTCGTTGTTGGTGCCGTAGGTGATGTCGGCGGCGTAGGCGGCACGCTTTTCTTCCGGCGGCTGGAACGGCGTCACGACGCCGACGGTCAGGCCGAGGAATTCATACAGCGGGCGCATCCAGTTGGCGTCACGGCGGGCCAGGTAGTCGTTCACGGTCACCACGTGCACGCCCTTGCCGGACAGTGCGTTGAGGTAAACACCCAGGGTGGCCACGAGGGTCTTGCCCTCACCGGTGCGCATTTCGGCAATCTTGCCTTCGTGCAGAGTCATGCCGCCGACGAGTTGCACGTCGAAGTGGCGCATGCCCATCACACGCTTGCCGGCCTCGCGGGCTACGGCAAAGGCTTCCGGCAACAGCTTGTCGAGGGTTTCCCCTTTGGCGATACGGGCCTTGAACTCGGCGGTCTTGGCGCGCAATTGATCGTCCGAAAGGGCCACCATTTGCTCTTCGAAGGCATTGACGAGCTGCACCGTCTTGAGCATGCGTTTGACTTCACGCTCGTTCTTGCTTCCAAAAAGTTTCTTTAACAAAGGCGCAAACATATCGGCAGGATCTTCCACACTAAAGGGATGGAGGGCGGCCCCGTGAGTCGCCCGTGCAGCCCTCATGGCCGCATGCGAACGAGCATTCTACCCGGAAACGGTGGTGAGGAAAGTGGCGATGTTCCACGATGCTGGCACTGCGCTTTGACGGGGCTCACTTAAAATAGGGGCGTTTTGCTCAACTTCAACCCGTCGGGGGAAAGAAGTCAGGCGTTGATTTAATGAGCAAATCAGGGACAAAAGCAATGGCCCAGAGGTTCCGCAGCTTTCTGCTACCATGGCGCCTCTGTGACTTTCAGGTGTTCGATCATGGCGTTTCGCCCTCTCACGGCCAGAGCACCCGCCGTTCTGTTACGTGAAGCCAAACCGCTCAAAGCCATCCTCGGCCATGCCCAGCGCCTGGAGCATTTGCAGCGCCTGCTCGAAAGCCAGCTGCAACCGGCCGCCCGCGAGCATTGCCGGGTGGCCAAATGGCGCGAAGGCGAGCTGTCGCTGGTGGTCACTGACGGTCACTGGGCGACGCGCCTGCGCTATCAACAGAAACGCCTGCAACGGCAACTGCAACTGTTCGAAGAGTTCGCCAACTTGACGCGGATCAAATTCAGCGTGCGCCCGCCGATCGTGCAGCATCGGGCAGTTGGGCACTCGATGGATCTGTCCAGCAGTGCGGCAGAGACGATTCAGTCGACGGCCGACGGGATCAGCGATCCGGGATTGCGCGCGGCGCTGGAGCGGCTGGCGGCGCATGCCAAGGGGAAAGCCTGAAGCAAAATCAAAAGATCGCAGCCTTCGGCAGCTCCTACAGAATGAATGCATTTCAACTGTAGGAGCTGCCGAAGGCTGCGATCTTTGCTTTTAGCGGCGCTTGCTGCCGCCGAGCAGCGACCCCATCAACCCGCGCACCAACTGCTTGCCGAGATTATTGGCCGCCTGGCGCATCGCCGATTTCAGCGCCTGCCCTGCCGCCGTGCCGAGGAATTCGCCAGCGCGGTCAGCCAGGCTCGGCTCTTCGGCCGCAGCTTTGCCCGCTGGTGTTTCAGCCTCGGGCGCCAGCCCTTTGCGTCCCATCAGGATTTCATAGGCCGACTCGCGATCGATCGGCTTGTCATAACGGCCCTTGAACGGCGAGCCGGCGATCAGCACGGTGCGCTCGGTTTCAGTCAGCGGGCCGATCCGCGATTGCGGCGGTGCCACCAGCACGCGCTGGACCATTTCCGGCGTGCCCTTCTCGGTCAGCGTTCCCACCAGCGCCTCGCCGATTCCCAGTTCAGTCAGTACCGACAGACTGTCGAACGCCGGATTCGGCCGAAAGCCATCCGCAACCGCACGCAGGGATTTCTGCTCTTTGGCGGTGAACGCACGCATGCCGTGTTGAATGCGCAAGCCCAACTGCGCCAGCACGTCATCCGGCAGGTCCGCTGGCGACTGGGTGACGAAATACACGCCAACGCCTTTGGAACGAATCAAGCGCACCACTTGCTCAAGCCGTTCCTGCAGAGCTTTGGGCGTGTCGCCGAACAGTAAGTGCGCCTCGTCGAAAAACAGCGCCAGCAGCGGTTTGTCGGCGTCGCCGCGCTCGGGCAGTTGCTCGAACAACTCGGCCAGCAGCCACAGCAGGAACGTTGCGTAAACCTTCGGCGCCTCGTGCACCAGACGGCTGGCGTCGAGCAGATGGATACGTCCACGGCCATCGGCGCCCGGTTGCAGAATGTCTTCGAGTTGCAGCGCCGGCTCGCCGAACAGGGCTTCGGCGCCCTGCTGTTCTAGCGTCGCCAACCGGCGCAACAGTGCCTGGCTGGAACCGGTGGTCATCAGCGCGGCGTCTTCGCCGAGCAACTGTGGATTGTCCTTGAGGTGATTGAGCAGCGCTTTCAGATCCTTGAGATCCAGCAGCAACAGCCCTTCGCGATCCGCCACCTTGAAGGCCGCGTACAGCGCCGACTGCTGACTGTCGGTCAGCTCGAGCAGGCTGCCGATCAGTAGCGGACCCATTTCGCTCAGCGTGGTGCGCAACGGATGTCCGGATTCACCGTGGATGTCCCACAGCGTGACGGGATAAGCCTGGGGCGTGTGACCGAGCCAGGGCATGCCGGCGATGCGCTCGGCCACTTTGCCCTGCGGGTTGCCGGCAGCACCGAGGCCGCACAGGTCGCCCTTGATGTCGGCAGCGAACACTGCCACACCGGCGTCGCTGAACGCTTCGGCCAGGCGCTGCAACGTCACGGTTTTACCGGTGCCGGTGGCGCCGGCGATCAGGCCGTGGCGGTTGGCCAGGCGCATGGCCTGAGCGATGGGTTGCGCGGCCGGATCAGCGCCGATAACGAGTTGCGAGGAGTCAGGCATTTTCTCACCCAATGGTTAATCTTTGATGACACATGGCCGATACATAAATTGGACAGACCCGCCAGAAAACCGGGTCGGACATTTCCCTAAGGAGAGCCGGAAATATCAATTTTTCAACCTTGCCCATAGTGCGCGTCTCTATCAAAGCACGCCCAGGACATTAAGACCTTAGCGGAACCCCAAGCCATGAACAAAAACCTGCGCTTCAGCCATAAGATTTTGCTTGCCGCCGCTCTCATCGTCATTGCCGCTTTTGCCTCGTTCACGTTGTACAACGACTGGCTGCAGCGCAATGCGATCCGCGATGATCTGAACAACTACCTCAATGAAATGGGCGAGGTCACCGCCGGCAACATCCAGACCTGGCTCAGCGGGCGCATTCTGCTGATCGAGAACGCCGCGCAGAACATCGCCATCAACCCGGAACCTGCCACGGTCGCCAGCCTGCTGGAACAGAAAAGCCTGACCTCGACGTTCATGGCCACCTACCTGGGCGATGCCACCGGGCATTTCACCATCCGCCCGGACGTGAAGATGCCGGACGGTTTCGATCCGCGCGTACGCCCTTGGTATAAAGGTGCCGAAAGCAGCAGCACCTCGACCCTGACCGAACCCTACATCGATGCGGCCACCGGCCAGTTGATCATTTCCATCGCCACCGCGTCGAAAAAGGCCGGGCAGAGCGTCGGCGTGGTCGGCGGCGACCTCAGCCTGCAATCGCTGATCGACACCCTCGCCGCGCGGGATTTCGACGGCATGGGCTATGCGTTTCTGATCAGCGCCGACGGCAAGATCCTCGTCCACCCGGACAAGGCCCTGGTAATGAAGTCGCTCAAAGAAGCCTACCCGCAGGACACGCCGCGCATCAGCAGCGATTTCAGCGAAGTGACAGTTGATGGCAAAACCCGCATCGTCACCTTCGCTCCGATCAAAGGCCTGCCGTCGGTGAACTGGTACATCGGTCTGTCGATCGATAAAGACCAGGCCTACGCGATGCTCAGCGAATTCCGCACCTCAGCGGTAATCGCAACCATCATTGCCGTGGTAATCATCATTGCCCTGCTCGGCATGCTCATCCGCCTGCTGATCCAGCCGCTGCACGTGATGACCCGCGCCATGGAAGACATCGCCGACGGCGAAGGCGACCTGACCAAACGCCTGAACATCGTCAATAACGATGAATTCGGCATCCTCGGCACCGCATTCAACCGCTTCGTCGAGCGTATTCACGGTTCGATCCGCGAAGTGTCCTCGGCCACCGGCCAGGTCAACGAGGTCGCCCTGCGCGTGGTCGCTGCGTCGAACTCGTCGATGTACAACTCCGACCAGCAAGCTTCGCGCACCAGCAGCGTTGCTGCCGCGATCAATCAGCTCGGCGCCGCCGCCCAGGAAATCGCCCGCAACGCCGCGCAAGCGTCGAATCAGGCCAGCGACGCCCGGGGTCTGGCCGAGGATGGCCAGCAAGTGGTCGAGCGCAGCATCAAAGCGATGAACCAGCTGTCGAGCATGCTCAGTGCGTCGAGCACCAACATCGAGTCGCTGAACAGCAAGACCGTCAACATCGGCCAGATTCTCGAAGTGATCACCAGCATTTCCCAGCAGACCAACCTGTTGGCGCTGAACGCGGCGATCGAAGCGGCGCGCGCCGGTGAGGCCGGTCGTGGTTTTGCCGTGGTGGCCGACGAAGTGCGCAACCTCGCGCACCGCACTCAGGAATCGGCCCAACAGGTGCAGACCATGATCGAGGAGCTGCAAGTCGGCGCCCGGGAATCGGTGAGCACCATGAGCGACAGCCAGCGCCACAGCCAGGACAGCGTCGAGATCGCCAACCTCGCCGGCGAACGCCTGAACAGCGTGACCCTGCGCATTGGCGAGATCGACGGGATGAACCAGTCGGTGGCGACCGCGACCGAAGAACAAACCGCTGTGGTCGAGTCGATCAATGTCGATATCACCGAGATCAACACGCTGAACCAGGAAGGCGTGGAGAACCTGCAAGCGACGTTGCGCGCTTGTTCGGATCTGGAGCAGCAGGCTTCGCGTCTCAAACAGTTGGTTGGCAGCTTCAGGATTTAAGCTGCGGCGACTGGCCACTTCGCGAGCAGGCTCGCTCCCACAGGGAAAATGCATTCCATTGTGGGAGCGAGCCTGCTCGCGAATATCTACCTTTCAACGAAACCCGACTGACACCCCACCGCGCAATCCCGACCGAACATCTATTCTGGATAAAGGTCAATCAAGGGAGAACAACACAGCGGAGGGTTGCTCACCGTGCATATCGCCGACATCACCATGTTCTACGCCCCGGCCAGCGGTGGCGTGCGGACTTATCTGGATGCCAAACACCGTCGCCTTGGCGAGCGCAACGCCATTCGCCACAGCCTGCTGATCCCCGGCGCGAGACTGGGTGAACATGACGGCATTTATACGGTTCCAGCGCCCGCCCTGCCCTTTGGCAAAGGCTATCGCTTCCCGCTGCGGCTGGCGCCATGGCGAAACGTCCTGCAGGATCTGCAGCCGGATCTGATCGAAGTCGGCGATCCCTACCTCACCGCATGGGCGGCGCTGGATGCGCGGCGGCAGCTGGACGTTCCGGTGATCGGCTTTTATCACTCGGATCTGCCGCTGCTGGCGGGCAATCGCATGGGCCATTGGGTCACACCGAATGTCGAGGCTTATGTCACGCGTCTCTACGGCAATTTCGACCGCGTTCTCGCACCGAGCCAGGTCATGGCCGACAAGCTCATCGGGCTTGGTGTACGCAATGTCCATGTGCAACCGCTGGGCGTGGATCTGCACACATTCCATCCCGACGCCCGCGACCCCGGGCTGCGGGCCGAGCTGGGCATTGCCGAAGACACGCGCCTGCTGATCTTTGCCGGGCGCGGTTCCAAGGAGAAAAACCTGCCGGTGCTGCTCAAGTGCATGCAACGCCTCGGTCCGCGCTATCACTTGTTGTTGGTCGGCTCGTCGATGCCTGCGGCGGTGCCGGACAACGTCAGCGTCATCGACGAATTCTGCCTGGCGCCGAAAGTCGCGCGGCTGATGGCCAGCGCCGATGCGCTGCTGCATGCCGGCGACCAGGAAACCTTCGGCCTGGTCATCCTTGAGGCCATGGCCTGCGGCATTCCCGTGGTGGCGGTGGCGGCCGGGGCGTTTGAAGAGATCGTCAACGATTCCTGCGGCCTGCTCTGTGCGCCGAACAATCCGCAGGCCATGGCCAATGCCGTGCGCGAGCTGTTCAGTCGCGGCTGCGCCCGCCTCGGTCAACAGGCGCGCCAGCACGTCGAACGGCATTATGCCTGGGACACCGTGGTCGACAGCCTGCTCAGCCACTATCACGCCGTGCTCGGCCATACGCTGCCACGGGTGGCCAATGGTTGAAGAAATGAAAGCTGTTTGCCTGGTGTTGCATGATGTGGCGCCCTCGACGTGGGCGGATTACCAGCCCTTCGTCGAGGCTGTCGATGCCTTGGGTGATGTGCCGATGACGTGGCTGGTGGTGCCGGATTTCCATCGCCACGATGCGCTTGACGCCAACCCGGCGTTTCGCCGAGTGCTCGATGCCAGGGTCGCCCGAGGCGATGAACTGGCGCTGCACGGCTACTACCACGACGATCAGGAACCCATGCCAAACACCCCGCGCGACTGGTTCATGCGCCGGGTCTACACCCATGAAGGCGAGTTTTACCGCCTGTCCCGCGAAGCTGCCCTTGCCCGCCTGCACGCAGGTCTGGACATGTTTCAGCGCTACGACTGGCCGGTGCAGGGTTTCGTCGCCCCGGCCTGGCTGATGAGCGACGGCGCCCGTCAGGCCTTGCGCGAATTGCCGCTCAGCTACACCAGCGATCCGCAGCACCTTTATCGCTTGCCCGACTTCAGCGCCATCGATGCACCGGGGCTGGTGTGGAGTGCGCGCAGTGCCTGGCGTCGTGGCTTGTCGAAAATCGTCAGCGACCAGCGTGAACAGCGCTGGCGCGAGGCATCGGTGATTCGTCTGGGCCTGCATCCGGTGGACATGCGTCACCGCTTTTCTCGCGATTACTGGTTGCACACGCTGCAACGCCTGCTGGCGGAGGGACGCGTGCCGCTGACCAAGATCGACTGGCTGGCCCGACAGCGCGGTCAGCTGGAACGCGCAGCATGAAGCGCAGCCTGTTGTTGCTGATCGGCCTGCTGGCGGCGGTACTGATTCCGGTACTGCTCGGCGGCGGCGAGACCTGGTCGCGCCTGCGCAGTTTTCCGCTGAACTGGCTGTTGATCATGTTCGGCATGATTCTGCTCTGCTGGGGGATCAATACGCTGCGCTTGCGTTTGTTGCTCGGCGACCAGCGAGAAAAAGTCGCGCCCTTGAAAAGCCTCGGCGTGGTGATGGCGGCCGAGTTCGCGTACTGCGCCACGCCCGGCGGTAGTGGCGGACCGCTGACGATCATGGCATTGCTCGCCCGGTGCGGCGTGCGTCCGGCGCGGGGCAGCGCGGTGTTTGCCATGGATCAGCTCAGCGATCTGCTGTTCTTTCTCTGCGCACTCAGCGGGATTCTGATCTATGCGCTGTTCCAGCACCTGAGCGATCGCCTCGAGTGGCTGCTGACCGTCAGCGCCGTTTCGTTGTTTGGGGGGTTGTTCAGTTGCGTGTTGATCGCGCGTTATCACCGAGCGTTGATTCGCCTGAGCGGGCGGCTGTTGGCAGGAATGAACGTGACGGCACGCACTCGTCGACGCTGGGCGCGCAAGTTGCTGCACTTTCTCGCAGCGTTTACCGATACCTTGAAGTTGCCCTGGCAGACGCTGGTTCAGGTGTTCGCCCTGACCTGCGTGCACTGGCTGCTGCGCTACAGCGTGCTGTATCTGGCCCTGCGCGGGCTCGGCGCGGATTTGCAGTGGGCGTGGAGCTTTCTGGTGCAGATGCTCTCGCTGGGCGCCGGCCAGTTCAGTCTGTTACCCGGCGGTGCCGGTGCGGCAGAGCTGACCTCGGCTGCGCTGCTCGCGCCGATGGTGGGCAAATCCACCGCAGCGGCGGCGATCCTGATCTGGCGCGTGGTGACGTATTACTTCTATCTGCTGGTTGGCGGCCCGGTGTTCGTGCTGATGCTGGGCAAGCCGTTGCTGAAGAAGTTGATGAACGTCAGGCAGGCTTCTTAGGTTCGTCCTGCTCTTGCTGGAGCTGCTCCCAAAGCTCGGCGGCACCGGGGAATCCGGTGCCGTCGTCCGGGCTCATGTCATCCGGGTCGTAACGACTCAGGCAACCCTCGCCGAGAGTGGCGGGCGCTTTGGAAGTGGCTTTGTCCAGCGGATCGCTCATGACTTTTCCTCGGGTTCAAATGACAAGGGCCTGAGCGATTCAACGCCCAGGCCCTTGGTTTTTCAAGCGTGTCGTGCTCGATCAGAACACGACTGTCTTGTTGCCGTGCACCAGCACGCGGTCTTCCAAGTGATAACGCAGACCACGGGCCAGCACCATCTTCTCGACGTCACGGCCGAAACGCACCATGTCTTCGATGCTGTCGCTGTGGCTGACACGCACCACGTCCTGCTCGATGATCGGGCCGGCGTCCAGCTCTTCAGTGACATAGTGGCAGGTTGCGCCGATCAGCTTGACGCCGCGCAGGGACGCCTGGTGATACGGCTTGGCGCCGACGAACGATGGCAGGAAGCTATGGTGAATGTTGATGACTTTGTGCGCGTACTCGCGACACATGTCCGGCGGCAGGATCTGCATGTAGCGCGCCAGCACCACCACTTCGGCGTCGTGCTGTTTGACCAGCCGCGATACTTCGTCGAATGCTGGTTGCTTGTCCTGCGGATTGACCGGCACGTGGTAGTAAGGGATGCCGTGCCACTCGACCATGCTGCGCAGGTCGTCATGGTTGGAGATCACGCAGGCGATTTCGCAATCCAGTTCGTCGCTGTGCCAGCGGTGCAGCAGGTCGGCCAGACAGTGGGATTCGCGGCTGGCCATCAGCACCACGCGTTTTTTCTGCTCGGTGTCGGTGATGCGCCAGTCCATCGAGAACTCTTCGGCGATCGGCGCGAACTTCTCGCGCAATTCTTCAATACCGAACGGCAGGGAATCGGCACGGATTTCGTGACGCATGAAGAACCAGCCCACTTGATTGTCAGAGTGGTGGCTCGCTTCGGTGATCCAGCCATTATGAGAGGCCAGAAAATTACTGACTTTGGCAACGATGCCAACGCGGTCCGGGCAAGAAATCACCAGCCGAAAAGTGCGCATGAGGGGGAAACTCCAGAACTTCACAAAGGCCGCCATTCTAGCGACTGCGCAGGAAAACTGCAGTACGCATACGCGCCGGGTGGGACAAAGCATGGACAAACGGCTTTCTGACGCAGGTCTTACGTCAAGACCGTGACGCTTTAGCGGGGCTTTTGTCAGACAACTGTAAATATCTGTGCTGACTGCATCACATTATTTAACGGAACATTCAAAGCGCGGCTAATTCCTGTAACTCATTTAAATAAAAAGCCGATCTAAATGTTTACTTGATGAAACAGCCTGACTATTATTGCGGCACTGTCCCCTGTCATTCAGCATTCTACAAAAGGTAGTACTCATGTCCTTGATCAACGAATATCGCGCCACCGAAGAAGCCATCAAAGAGCTGCAAGCCCGTCTGAAGAACCTGTCCGAAGACGACAAACTGCAAGCCGAACTGGAATTTGAAGGCAAACTGCGCACGCTGATGGGTGAATACTCCAAGTCCCTGCGTGACATCATCGCGCTGCTGGATCCAGAAGCCAAATCCAAGGCTCCACGCGGCGGCGCAGTGAAAACTACCGGCACCAAGCGTGCACGCAAAGTTAAGCAATACAAAAACCCGCACAACGGTGAAGTCATCGAAACCAAAGGTGGCAACCACAAGACTCTGAAAGAGTGGAAAGCCAAGTGGGGCGGCGACGTGGTTGAAGGCTGGGCGACCCTGCTGGGCTAAGCCGCAACGCCTTCGCAGAGCGATCCGCGAACAAAAGAACGCCAGCTAGCGCTGGCGTTTTTTTATGCCCGTAATTTATTGTCCGGGCATGTTCGATTTCACAGATTCAAACGTTTGCGTAATGCCTGGACATAATTCTGCCAGTCATTGAGCACCTCTCGCTGCATCGGTGACGCACTAAGCGACCATTGCTCTGCCGCCTCGATAAATGACTGCACGGTATTCGGCGCACCTGCCTCTGGTTGCGTCAGGCGTTGCTGACAAAATAATTTCCAGCGCTCTTGCTCGGCCACATCCAGGGTGTCCGGAAAGTTGCGTGCTCGATATCGAAAAAGTAATTCAGGCAAACGTTCATCATCGAAAGGCCACTGCTCTTGCGCCAACTGCGCAGGATCCGCCGTTCGAACTTGTTCGCATAAACGACGATCACGATCACCGATAAATCCATCGTACAACTGCTGCTCGGGATCTTCGCTGGGAGTGAAATCTTCGCTGGGAGTGAAATCTTCGCTGGCATAAATCGCCGCGACTTTATCTTTCCAGACTTGTTGTGCGTCAGTTAGTCGCACTGCCCGCTCATGATAAAGCGCCATGTCCAGCCCAAGGCGCTGCTGGTCTTGTGCGCGCAATACCGCCAGCGGCGCTACAACAGGGCAGCGATTGATATGAATCAGCTTGAGCGGTACCGGTAACTCACCTTCGGCCAACTCATCGCGACGGGTATAAAGACGCTGACGCAGGGCTTGCGCATCGAGGTCCAGCAACCCCTGCGGATCAAGATGCAGATCACAGACGATCAAGGCGTTTCGATTCTTCGGGTGCCAAGCCAGCGGCAACACCACGCCGACATAACTGCGCGCCGCCGAGAAACGCCCGGACACATGCACCAGTGGCTGCAACAGGCGGATCTGATCCATCACCTTCTGTTTGCTGCGCAACTGGAACAGCCACTCGTAGAGCTTGGGTTGTTTCTCGCGAATCAGCCGCGCCAACGCGATGGTGGCGCGCACATCCGACAGCGCCTCGTGGGCATGGCCGTGATCGATATTGTTAGCCGCTGTGAGGCGTTCGAGCTTGAGGGTCACGCGGCCTTCATCATCGGTCGGCCAGACCAGACCATCGGGGCGCAATGCGTAAGCGGCGCGCACCACATCAATCAGATCCCAGCGACTGTTGCCGCCCTGCCATTCACGGGCATAGGGGTCGAAGAAATTGCGATACAGGCTGTAGCGGGTCATCTCGTCGTCGAAACGCAAGGTGTTGTAACCGGCGCCACAGGTCCCCGGTGCGGCCAGTTGCGCATGTACGCGAGTCATGAAGTCGGCTTCGCTCAGGCCTTTTTCAGCGAGCTGGCCCGGGGTGATGCCGGTGATCGCGCACGCCGCCGGGTGCGGCAGGATGTCCTCGCTGGGCTGGCAATAGAGATTGACCGGCTCGTCGATCTCGTTGAGCGCATGGTCGGTGCGAATCCCGGCCACCTGCAGCGGTCGGTCGTTGCGCGGATTGATGCCAGTGGTTTCGTAGTCGTACCAGAAGATTGAAGTCACGGGCGAATCCTGAACAGAAGATCGGCGAAGTCTAGGCGTTTCAGGGTTGCCACGGCCAGCCTGGTCGCCCTCGAACAGCAATTTCTCCAGATTCCTACAACTGGAATGCATTGCCCTTGTGGGAGCGAGCCTGCTCGCGAAGGCTTTCCGTCAGTTGCACATAGGCTGACTGATCCACCACATTCGCGAGCAGGCTCGCTCCCACACCCGAGAGGCTGCTAGCATCAGGCGCACTTGCATCCCGAACAGGCGAACATCAGGTAGCCCATGCTCGAGCCCACAGCACCGCGAAGGAAAGCACCGCTGGATACCCGGCATCAGGTCGAAACGCCGGAAGGCATCGATCTGCCACTGCGCCCCGCCGGGTTGATGGTGCGCGCCGTGGCGTTTGCCATCGATCTAGGCATTCGCGGCTTGATCCTCGGCGTGCTGTTTATCGCGCTGGCATTTCTCGGCAAGCTCGGCATGGGCCTCGGTTCCTTGCTGCTGTTTGCCATCAGCTGGTGGTACATGGTGCTGTTCGAGGTGCTGCGTCAGGGCCGTTCGCCGGGTAAGCAATGGCTGGGTTTGCGCGTGGTGCACGATGACGGCACGCCGATCGGCTGGTCGGCCTCGCTATTGCGCAACCTGCTGCGCTTTGTCGATCTACTGCCCTTCGGCTATTTCCTCGGTGCGCTCAGTTGCCTGCAACACCCGACCTTCAAACGTCTCGGCGACATTGCCGCCGGCACCTTGGTGGTTTACAGCGAACGCCCGCTGAGCCGTCCGCAACTGCCTGACGCTGAACCTCGCCGCAGCCCCGTTCCGCTGACCTTGAGCGAACAACGCGCGGTACTCGGTTTCGCCGAGCGTCAGGCCGAGCTCTCTCCCGCACGGATCAACGAGCTGGCGGCATTGCTGGCGCAGCCGCTGCACATCTCTGCGCCCAAAGCCGTGTCTGAACTCAACGGCATCGCGCGCGGCCTGTTGGGGCCGAGCGCATGAAGCAGAGCCTGTTCGAAAGTCGCCACAAGGCCGAATGGGAGCGCTTCGCCGTGGCGCTCGAACGCCTAGAACAAGGCAAGGAGACAGCGCAAGTCAGCGATTTCCCCAAGGCCTATCGACGTCTCTGCCAACATCTGGCTCTGGCCCAGGCGCGCGGCTACAGCAGTTTTCTGATCGATTCATTGCAACAACAAGTGCTGCGCGGCCATCAACAGCTCTATCGGCATCGCAGTCGGCTCGGGGCGCAAATCATCAGCTTTATCCTCGCCGACTTCCCGCGACTGGTGCGCGAACAGTGGCGTTTTGTTGCGGCCGCCAGCCTGTTGTTCTTCGGCAGCCTGATCGGTTTCGGCGTGCTGGTTTATCTGAACCCGGAACTGATCTACAACCTGATCCCGGCCGAGCAGGTGCGCGAGATGCAAGGCATGTACGACCCCGTTGCCGGCCACCTCGGCCGCTCAGCGGAACGTGCGGCCAGCGAAGACTGGGTAATGTTCGGCTATTACGTGATGCACAACACGGGCATCGCCTTTCAGACGTTCGCCAGCGGTTTGCTGATGGGCGTGGGCAGCGGTTTTTTCCTGCTTTACAACGGCATGATCATCGGCGCGGTGGCCGGGCATCTCAGCGAGATCGGTTTCGGCCAGACCTTCTGGTCGTTCGTGATCGGCCACGGTGCGTTCGAACTGAGCGCCATCGCCCTCGCCGGAGCGGCGGGCCTGAAGCTGGGCTGGGCGCTGATCGCCCCCGGACGTCTGACATGGGGCGAGGCGCTGCGCCTGGCCGCGCGCAAAAGCGTGTTGCTGGTGTGTGGGGCCATGCTGTTCCTGTTGATCGCAGCCTTTATCGAGGCTTATTGGTCGTCGAAAACCAGCGTAACGCCGCTGACCAAATACGCCGTCGGCGCCGCGCTGTGGCTGGCCGTCGCGGTGTATCTGCTGTTTGCCGGAAGGATTCGTCATGCGCCTGAGTGACGCCAGCGTAGTGATCCGCCCGCGCACGACCTGGGAAGCCATGGACCTGGGTGTGTTGATGAGCCAGCAGCATCGGCGGTTGTTGATGACCAGTTGGGCGATCGTCACCCTGCCGCTGTTCGCCCTGCTCAGCCTGTTGCTGTGGGATTCGCCATCGCTGGCGGTGTTCATTTTCTGGTGGCTGAAACCGGCCTACGAACGCCTGCCGCTGTACATCCTCTCCAAAGCGCTGTTCGGTGAAACGCCAACCCTCAGACAAGCCTTGCGCGAGTGGCCGCGCCTGCTCAAGCCGCAACTGCTGGCCAGTCTGACCTGGCGCCGGCTGAGCCTGAGTCGCAGCTTTGTGCTGCCAGTGACCCAACTCGAAGGGCTCGACGGCGAGGCCAGACAACAACGTCTGCAGGTGCTGCTGCAACGCAACGGTGGCGCCGCGCAATGGCTGACGATTATCGGCGTGCATCTGGAAACCGCACTGTGGATCGGCTTGATGCTGCTGTTCTACATGCTCTTGCCGCAGCAGATCGAAACCGACTGGGACTGGCAGTCGCTGCTGCTCGCCGCCGATCAGGACTGGCGCTGGCTGGAGCACCTGACCAACGTTTTTTATGCGCTGATCCTGGTGGCCTGGGGACCGGTGTATGTCGCCTGCGGCTTCAGCCTGTACCTGAACCGTCGCACGCAACTGGAAGCCTGGGACATCGAGCTGGTTTTCCGCCGTTTGCGCCAGCGTTTGAACAGCAGCGTGCTCGGTGTGTTGCTGGCGGCGTGTCTGCTGCTGCCGAACCTGCAACCGGTATGGGCCAGCGATACGCCGGATGCTCCACGGTTGCTCAATCAGCCGCTGACCAGTCAGGCATCGCGCGACAGCATCCAGTCGCTGCTCGAACAACCGCCGTTCAAGAACAAGGAAAGCGTCACCCGCTATCGCTTCGGAGACGACCCGGCAAGCCCGGCCAAGGACGCGCAACCGGGTGAGGCTCCGCAGTGGCTGAAAACCCTTCTCGGTTGGCTCGACGGTCGACACCTTGATGCCTTGGCGAACGTGATTGAAGTGCTGTTGTGGGGCGCGCTGATTGCCGCGCTGGGCTGGCTGGTCTGGCGTTATCGCGAATTTCTCCGGGCCTTCGTCAGTCGTCGCCCGAACCTGCCAGCGCGCAGCAAACCACCGGCGGCGCCACACGTCTTCGGGCTGGATCTGAACCGTGAAACCCTTCCCGATGACATCGCCGCCAGTGCCGAACAATTGTGGCTGAGCGAACCTCGCGCCGCGCTGGGCCTGCTCTATCGCGGCCTGCTCAGTCATCTGCTGCATGATTTCGACCTGACGCTCAAAGCCGCCGACACCGAGAGCCAGATCCTCACCCGCATCGAGCAATTGCAACGCCCGGACCTGCTCGCCTACAGCCGCAACCTCACTGTTCACTGGCAGAACATGGCCTACGGGCACCGACTTCCAGCCGCGCACCTGCAAGCAGAGCTGTGTAACGGCTGGCGTGAATTGTTCAGCAAAGGATCCGGGCATTGAACCGGCGCATCGGCGGGTCGTTGGCTGCGCTGGCGCTTTTGCTGCTTGGCGGCTTGAGTCTGTTCCTCTACCTCAAAGCCCGTCCTTATCAGGAAGTCATCGATCACGGCCCCTCGCCTGCTGCGCAAGCCAATCCCTATCTGGCGGCAGAAATGTTCCTGCGCGAGCGCGGCCTCGCGGTCAGCCACGCCGAGACCTTGACGGTGCTGCCGCAGATTGATCCGCACAGCCACACCTTGTTGCTGTTCGGCGAGCGCGCACGGATGACGCCGCGTGAAGTCGATCAGGTGCTGAACTGGACTCGCGCCGGAGGACGTCTGGTGTTCGTCGCCGAATCGTTGTGGGATGCGCAAACCGGGCAAAGTAATGATCTGCTGCTCGATAAGGTGCAACTGCACCAATCGCTGAGCAAGGACTTGAAAGATCCTCCCGAGGACGGGGAAAAGGACCGCTTCCCGAAACTGACCAAACTGTATCTGGAAGATGAAGACGCGCCGGCCTACGCCGGTTTCGACACCGACTTCCACCTCGACGACCCGAACAATGTCGCGCAAGCCTGGGCCAACAGCGCCAAAGCCACGCACATGATGCAACGGGTGTACGGCCTCGGCACGATCACCGTGGTCACCGATGCCGAGCTGTGGAAAACCCCGGCTATCGGCAAATACGACAACGCCTGGCTGCTCTGGTATCTGAGCGCCGACACCGACGTCACGCTGATTTACAACACCGCGCACGATGGTCTGTGGACGTTGCTCTGGCGCTACTTTGCGCAGGCCATTGTCGCCCTGCTCGCCTTGATCGGTCTGTGGTTGTGGCAGGCGAGCGTGCGCCACGGGCCGGTGCAAATGCCCGCGCCAGCGGGTCGCCGTCAACTGCTGGAGCATCTGCGCGCCAGCGCCGATTTCCTCCTGCGCCACAACGGCCAGCAGGCGCTGCTCCAAGCCTTGCAACAAGACATCCTGCGCCGCGCGCGCCGCCGCCATCCCGGTTTCGATCAATTGAATGTGGCCGAACAATGGCTGGCGTTATCGCGCCTGACCCGGCAACCCACCCGCGCCATCAGCCAGGCCCTAAGCCCACGACCGAAGCAGCGTTTGTCCAGCGCCGAATTCAGCCGTCAGGTCGCTCATCTGCAAACCTTGAGGAACGCGTTATGACTGAACAGATCGAGCCCGGCAGCGCGACGCACGCCGCCCAGCAGCGCCAGCGCGCCAGCCAGTTGGCGCAGGCAGTGCGCAACGAATTGAACAAGGCGCTGATTGGCCAGGATGCGGTGGTCGACGCTGTCCTGACCGCGCTGATTGCCGGCGGCCACGTGCTGCTTGAAGGCGTGCCCGGCCTGGGCAAAACCTTGCTGGTGCGAGCACTGGCGCGATGCTTTGGCGGCGAGTTCGCGCGCATCCAGTTCACCCCTGATCTGATGCCCAGCGACGTCACCGGTCACGCCGTGTATGACCTGCAGACCGAGCAGTTCAAGCTGCGCAAAGGCCCGCTGTTCACCAACCTGCTGCTGGCCGACGAGATCAACCGCGCCCCGGCGAAAACCCAGGCGGCGTTGCTCGAAGCCATGCAGGAGCGCCAGGTGACACTCGAAGGTCGCGCCCTGCCCATCGCGCAACCGTTCATGGTGCTGGCGACGCAGAATCCGATCGAACAGGAAGGCACCTATCCACTGCCGGAAGCCGAGCTTGACCGCTTCATGCTCAAGGTGCGCATGGATTACCCCGACGCCGATCAGGAGCTGAACATGGTCCGTCAGGTCTGTCGTTCGACCCGCGCCGACATGCTCGATGTGCAACCGCTGCGCACGGTGTTGCAAGCCAAGGATGTTCAAGCCTTGCAGCGCATCGCCAGTGACTTGCCGCTGGACGATCAGGTCCTCGATTACGCCGTGCGCCTGGCGCGCAGCACGCGCACCTGGCCGGGGCTGACCCTCGGCGCCGGGCCACGCGCCTCGATTGCATTGGTTCGCTGTGCCCGTGCCCGGGCGTTGTTGCGCGGCGGCGAGTTTGTAATCCCGGATGACATCAAAGGCTGCGCGCTGGCGGTGTTGCGTCATCGCGTGCGCATCGCGCCGGAGCTGGATATCGAAGGCCTGCAGGTCGATCAGGTGCTCACGCAATTGCTCGATCAAGTGCCGGCGCCGCGCCTGTGAAACCGTCTCGGCTGCTGCTGATCTGGCTGGCCCTGCTGGTGGTTGTCAGTATCGTGCTCGGCGCGTTGCAGGCGTTGCAGATCGACCTCCCGTCCAGCCTGATTTCGATCAACTGGGGTTTGCTCCTGGCGCTGCTGGCCTTGGCGGTGATCGACGCTGTGCGCCTCAGACGCCTGCCCTCGCCGCGCATCAAGCGACAGATGCCCGGCAGCCTGGCATTGGGGCGCTGGGCGGAGGTGAAGCTGGAGGTGGCCCATGAATTTGCCGAGCCACTGGCCATTGGACTCTTCGACCACGTTCCCGACAGCCTGGCGTTTGAACATCTGCCGATGCTTGTCGAGCTTCAACCCGGCCATTTCAGCCAGATCAGCTACCGTCTGCGTCCTCTCGAACGCGGGCATTTCAGCTTCGAACAGTGCGAAGTCAACCTGCCCAGCCCTTTGGGATTATGGTCCGGCAAACGCCTGCTCAGCGTCCGCGACGAGACCCGCGTCTTCCCGGACTTCGCCCGGCTTTACGGCGGCGAGTTGCGCGCCGTCGACAACTGGCTCAGCCAGCTCGGCGTGCGCCAGCGACAACGTCGCGGTCAGGGTCAGGAATTCCATCAGTTGCGCGAATTTCGCGAGGGCGACAGCCTGCGCCAGATCGACTGGAAAGCCACCGCCCGTCAGCGCACACCGATTGCCCGCGAGTACGAAGACGAAAGAGATCAGCAGATCATTTTCATGCTCGACTGCGGCCGGCAGATGCGCAGCCAGGACGGTGAGCTGTCGCACTTCGATCACGCGCTCAATGCCTGCCTGCTGCTCAGTTATGTGGCGTTGCGCCAAGGGGATGCGGTGGGCATGAGTACCTTTGCCGGTGATAAGCCGCGCCATGTCGCGCCGGTTAAAGGCAGCGGCCAACTGAATGTCTTGCTCAACGCTGTTTATGACCTTGGGAGCACTCAGCGCCCCGCCGATTATCAGGCTGCCGCCAACCAGCTATTGGCCCGCCAAAAGCGCCGGGCGCTGGTAGTGCTGGTAACCAATTTGCGCGATGAAGACGAGCAACTGCTGGCCGCAGTCAAACGCCTGAGCGCACAACATCGGGTGCTGGTGGCGAGCCTGCGTGAACAGGCGTTGGATACATTGCGCCAGACCACGGTGCAAACGTTGCCCGAGGCGCTCGCCTACTGCGGCACCATCGATTTTCTCAATGCCCGCTCGCAACTCCATGAGCGGCTGACTGCTCATGGCGTTGCAGTGATGGATGTTCGGCCCGCCGAGCTGGGGGCCGGACTGGTGACAAGTTACATGAGCTGGAAAAAGACCGCTGCGATCTGACAGATTCGATCAGTTGGTGACTGCAACATACACTGCGCCGCTGTCCGAAGTGCCGTCGCTGTTTTCTACTTTGACGACCAGCGAAATCTGCTCCGTAAGGTTCATCGGCCGCCAGTGAGCCTGGTATCGCCCGCGGTGATCGGTAAACGACTCAGTGAACGGTGCTCCATTAGTGGAAACAAGGATTTTCCGTCTGGGCATGGGCTCTCGCCCCTCCTTGGCCACAATCAGCGCGGTCATGGAGACGTAGGTCTGCAAGGGAACCGGATTAGGCGACGCAACAACGGATTCCACCGCTGCTGGACACTCAGTGACGGTCAACCAGAGCGTTTTTACCACCCAGCCAGCCAAACCACCCTTTACCGACGCCCGCAATGCAGCCTCGCCTGCTCCTCCCAAGACAATGCGCGCCGTTGCCTTGCCTTCGGCATCCGTCAGGGTTGTCGGCAGCGAGGTGCGGTCGTACTCCCACATCACTTCGACATTGGCCAAGGGTTGCGCGGTACTGGCTGACACTACCAGGACTTGCGCGGTCATCACCTGCCCCGGATACCCGCTCGGATCAGCGCTGATCAGTTCCTTGATCTCCCGGGGCTCGTGCAGAACAAACGGTAAAGAAATCGACTCCGAATACAGCGCATCGCCCACCGTAGCGGTCAGTTGCGCCGCACCCGGTGTCGTCGGCACAAACCGTATCCGCGCTTCACCGTAGAAGTTGGTAGTGGTGGTCACCTCACCAAGGTCCGGACTGCTCCAGACAACCTTCATCCCCACCATCGGTCTGCCACTGATGCCCGACACAATGGTGATCTGCTCAGATACAGCCTCGCCCCAAAACAGCGTCTGACTGCTGCGCGAACGATCCGCAATTTTTACCACCTGCGCGCCTTGCCCCAGCGACATTGCAATAACCGGAGAAAGCCTGGCCAACCGCGCCGAGGAAAAGCGCAGGCCGAAACGCCCGTCCTTGAGGTCGCCCGCGTTGAACCGATAGGTCATTCCAGCGCTCGAGAAAAGCCTGGGGTCACCCAGACGTGGCTCCTCGAAGCGCATGCCCAATTCCGTCGGCCCGGTGCCGGTCATGCCCAGCGTCAGGTGCTGGTCAAACAACGCGCTGCCCGCCGGGGCACTCACGCGCAATTGGTGCTGCCCCTTGCGCCGAGGGAACTCAGCGCTTTGACCCAGTGGCTGAAACGGTTGGGAGTCGAAACTGTATTCAAATCCGGCCCAGGGATCCCCTTCCAGCGCTAGAACCTTCATGGTTCGGCGCTCTTCAAAACGGTCATAAGGGCTGATAACCGCCGCTGTCACCACATGTTCACCTGCGGTGGATGGCGCAAAGGGAAAACCACTCCAGCCGTCGGCAGCCGTCCTGTGCTCTTCGGTGCTGCCGTCGCCTGTCCATTGAACAGGCACTTGATCCAGAGCGAGGTCGGGACGATAAGGGGAGCGTACCTTCAGCCACATCCACGCAGGATCCTGCCCAATGACCGGATCCACCGCAGATGCACGGGCGTCTTCGATAGTGATTTTATTGTGGCCCAGGGTCATCGTATTGATGTCGCTGAAACCATGGGTATCGATAACGAACCGAAGTGCGAAGACACCGGGTTTGGTACTTTTTGAACAGTCCAGCGTCCAGATAAACCCGCTGTCATCCACAAAATTTTCGCTTCCGCGGGGTGGACTCAATTCGATTCCGAGCTCTGCCGCCGGGCTTCCACTCCATACCAGATCCATGGCAATACCCACTAAAGGGCTTAGCGCATTGGTGCGGAAGATATAGCGATGTACAGCGCCGATACACGGAAAGAGTGGCTGGCCCCTGAGATCGGTCATCTGATCCAGGACCACGGTCATTTCTTCATGGAGGTCAGGTGATAACAGTCGGCAAGAAAAATCCTTGTTCGTGAGAATGTCGGTGCGCAAACTCACCTCGAAAATACTGCTGGTACTTTCGATACGATCAGAGCTGAACAACCAACTCAAATCTTCCCCTTCGCGCAATATTCTCGGTACGTCAAGGTCGCTCACCGCCAGACCGTTCTCTGGATTTTCGTTCCGCCATCCGAGCGTAATTGCCTCGCCAATCAACGGGCTGCCCGCTAATGCCCGGACCGTCAGGATATGCCTCTGGCCGCGCTTGCATGCGATTCCGTCATGGGCAATCGGAACGGCATCAAACGTGATGCTGACCTTGTCCTTCCATTCGTCTCGTGCAAACGCCGTGACCGAAAATGAGTGTTCATCTGCCGGTCCGCCTTCGTAGGCACTCACACTGGCGGTAATCGTCTCGTTGCTCAAAGCCGTCAACGGTCGGTAATACAGGCTGGCCCAGCCCCCACTGCCGGTACGAGACTCGACAATGCCCTCGGGGGTTTGCCAGTCGACGATTGCATCAATCACTGGCTCACCGGCACCTTTGTCAGTGACATGCACCACCTGCACCCGCATCAACGTCTTTTCGGAGTCCTCGACGACCGGTGTAATATTCGGGCCGCGCGTGTCAGCGATCCTGACCTTGTTGCGCGCCAGCGACATGGGTTTACGCGGCGATGGCAGTAACAGCTTCGAGCAGACCAATGACAGTTCGAAGCGACCGTCCAGCCAGTCCTCGCAGGCCAGCGTCCAGAGACTATCGTCCCCATCGAAAGCGACCGGTTGCTGGAGTGGCGGGTTGACCGTGACCTTCAGCTCTTCATGCCCGACGCCGCTCCAGTGCAGCGATAGATCAGTCGCCAGCAAAGGGCTGTCGGCGGGCAAGCGCACAATGAAGGGGTAATCAGTGCCACGATTGGGATAACCGATCGCGCTCCACAGGGTTACCTGCGATTCGACAACGCAACGCAAGTCCATCCAGGGATCGGTCGCCAGCACCGTGACCGAAAACTCGAGAGTCACCTCGCCACTAGGGTAATAAGGACTGTCGACCGAAGCTGTGAGGACGAAATCGCCTGCTTGCTCAGGAACGAAATCGAAGTAGACCAAGCCTTGTTCATCAGTGATGCTGGTGCCCAGCACACCTTGCCCGGCAGTCGTCCACCTGACTTCCCGGCCATCAAGCGCCTGACTGGTGTAGTAAGAGAGAACCTGCACACCCAAACGGACGCTTTGCGCATACTCCAGGACCGGGTAATAAGCCGCGCACTGTACTTCGCGAAGCGCTAATCGGTGATGCCCCAACGACACGTCGATCGTGTAAGGCTCGGCGTTGTACTGGTTCACCAGACTTATCGTGAAGTCATGAGCCTTTTCCTCCTGCATATCCGGGCAATCGAGCGACCACTGCGACAATAGCGGTTGATAGGCGCCCCAGTCGGGGGTCGCCTTGACTGACTCCATCGGGTTGCCGTGAATGATCAATGCGATATTCGTATCCAGCCAGGCGCTGCCGTCTGCCGGAATAAAAGACAGGCCGTGGGGAATGAACAGAGAGTCGTCCGGGTCATCGCCAAGGGAAGCGCCCAGGCAAAGGTATAACGTCTGGCCTGGTGGCAGATCTTCGCTATCCAGTCGCACCGTCTGCAGTTGCAGCGGTTCAAGCTTCAGTTGCAGGTCGATTCGAGTGATGCAGATTGCCGAACGATTGTCGCCCGTGTTGTCAGGGACACCGCTGACCTCGAAGCTCAATGCGTCATCGCTGACGAATTCCAATTGATCCAGCGACCGTTGATACGCGCGCGGCTTGAATTCAAGCGGCTGTCCCGCCAGCCGTCGGGCGTTTTCGAGCTCCGGATTCCGACCTTCTGGCGCCGTGAGCTCGATGCTCATCAACACTTCACCGCGCTTGCGGATGTGCAACCAGCCCGATTCGCCCGACCATGAAACGCCGGGCCGCAGTTCACATAAAAACGTCAGTTCGTAACCGGCTTGTGCACCGGGGGTTTTGGGAGCTTTGACTTCCTGTGTGGCCGAAGCCCCGACACCGACCTCCATGAAATTGACTAACTCGCCATCATAAAACTCGCTCGCCAGGCCAACCCTACCGCTGGTACGCCACTCTTTGAGCCGATCATTGAAGTCACCATTGAGCAGCAGGCTTTCATTTTTTTGCACGACGGGCTCATTCATGATCGCTGGCTCCGTTGCGTTGGCGCGCCAGGTAGGTGTTTTCAGCCTCGGTCACCAGGTCTGTGACCTTTTGGACGTACGTCGGCTCGCCGGCCTTGATGGAGTACCGCACGCGAAGAATGATATTGGTCAAGGATTTGAGCATTGCAGCTTGCGGCTGATTAAGCGGGCGAGGAAAACTCAGCCGCCAATGGGAAACGGCACCCGTGTATTCAAACGGGTTGAGCAATCCTTCGTCGGGTTTCTGGTGGGTCTGGCCATTATCGCCAAGCCCGACCGACAAAACGATCTGCTGACCGCTGCGCAGGTTGAACAGCAGATCGCCAGGTGCGATTGCGGTGGGGTTATGCAAATACTGCACAGACTGTGTGGTCGGTCGGGTCGCGGTCACGCTACTGATCTGCAGCAACGTTGCCCGCACATCCTCGTAGGGACCGGCCAGCACAGGCAGATCGACTTCCACCGAACTGATCTGCCGGCAGAAATGGTCAGGATGATCACGGTCGAACAACAACTGGGTCAGTCTGAACTCCAACACACCTGTTGCCATCAATTGCGCGTGTGCATCTGCCCAGCTGGTTATGCCCTCTTGAGGCTCGATTCTGTCGTCGAACAACTGCCGCAAGGAAATGGTTTTGATCAGTTCCGGCCGCCGCTCGTAGCTTTGCAAGCGCCTGCGCTCCTGGTCCAGCAGGTACATATGCAGTTGTTCACCCGAGCCCAGACCATAACGGTGATCGAGCCAGGCCTGAGGCAAAGGGACGGGGGCATCATAATCCCCGGTTTCGGCAGCCAGTGAAGCCTGAGCACTAAGGCACAGGCTGACGACTGCGTCGTACGCCTGATAGTGCAGAGCCTTGAGCTGGCCAAGCATCCAGCCGAACAGCTCGGCATTGCTCGCGCGTTTTTTAAGGAAGTTGTACATGGTCAACGCTTGGCTGTTGGCCCTGAGCGTCTGTTCAAGGCTGGATCTCGCCGCGTTGATCGCATGGCTTTGCGCTTCGATCTGCGCATCGATTGCGCCCACCTCCGCCAGCGCCTGATCGCGTTGCAGCGCCCACTCACTGCGGCGACGGCGATAACCTTCAGTGGTGGCCTGTCGGTCGGCGTCGATTTGCAGCAATGACGAAGAAACCTCCAGGCCGAAAGCCACCGCATCGAAAGTGTGTTCGGGTTTGAAGCCACCGTTGGAAGTACCATAGATTTTTGGCAACGCCGCGATGACGCCCCCTGCCACCCTGACAACTTTGGCCTGCAGTGCTGATGTCTTCGACTGCTGCAGACTGGCCATGACCTGATACTCGATCGGCGAAACGTTTTCGCTGTAACGCATTGCATAGGCGTCGGCCCGGTCCTGCGCCATTGCCCGACTCTGCTTCAGCGCTGTGACATTCGCCTCCAATTGGGCGATGGATTGTTCCTGTACCGTTTCGGCATAGCGACCCAGCTCGAGCAAATGGTTCTGCTGCGATTCTTCCTGCTCGGCACGGTCGCGTTGCTCGAGCAGACGCAGCACCAGACTGCCGAAATCCCGCAGGCTCTGTACCCCGCGCAACGCGACTTCGAACGTGACCCGCCAGCGATACGCATTGACCACCAGGCGCCCGCCCATCGGTCTGGGCCCGGCCGCGCTACCAGCGGCCAGATCGCGGAGCAATTGCCTGGGATCGGTCATCGGGCTGAACAGCAACACGTCCAGCGGCTTGCCATCGATCGTGAGATTGTTGCGCAGGTTATCAAGGCGTTGCTGCGGCTTTGCGAACAGGTCGAGCAGCGATTGATTGATCGGAATTCTAAAAGGTTCGCAGGCCAACAAACCCAGGATCGGCGGGGTGTCGGAAGCGATCGGGTAATCTGCCAGGTTGAAATCCAGCGTTTTTTCAAGCGCTTCAAGCAGGGGTCGCGATTCGCAATTGTCCAAGAGGTTTTCCACGGTGTCGGTCTGCCAACGAGTCGCTGTGTCGGCGGTGGGCGCCTTGCCCATCAGAAACCCGGCCTGGACATAGCAAAGCTTGGCGGCCACCAGACTGTCACGGGTCAATTGTCGGTAATACCAATCGCCCCACGCCATCAGGTTTTCTACGTAGTCGGTGAACATCAGGATCTGAAAATGTGCGGGTGCGGCATAGCCAATGGCATCCGGATCGAGGGGATTCTGGATTTCCCACCCTGGATTGCCCGGCGCTGTTGCGATATCCAGAGGCCGGCAACGCCAATACGCCGGTTTCGGGTTCGCGATCGGAACCGGCGGATTGGCCGGATCTGCGGTGGCCTGTGGATCGAATACGTAATGCAGCCAGCTCTGCGCTTCCTGAAAGCGTTCTTCGTCGCGCAACCGGGTGGCAATCAAATGCGGCAGGTGAAAAAACAGCTCCCAGAAGTTCAGACCATTGGCACCGTCGAAGGCACCATTGGGTGGTTCAACGAACTCTGCGCCGATCGGCGACGGCTCGCGAATGAACTGGTTGGACCAGTCCAGCACGGCGTCCACGGAAATATTCGAGCATCTCACCAGTTCCGAGCCAAACAAGGAGTTGAGCCGAATGAATTTCAACGCCAGTCCAGCTTGATTGAATGAAAGAAACTGTGCCCCGTCGGTACTGTTCTTGTGCAGAGCTGGCGGGACGAAATCCATGAGATCGACAATCGTCAGGTCGAACTCTTTCTGTCCTGTCGGGGAAGTGGGAGAGGCGAATAAAAACGTGACTGGCGTGGGCCAGGTGCCTTTCGTCCGCGAGGCAGTCCACGACTGAGTTACCCAGCCCCCGCCTGCATCCTGTTCTTCGAGGATCGGCGGCGGGTCACTATCAGAAGGCAGACCTGCAATTTGCAGCACCATTTTCAACCGAGCGCTGTCCAGGCCCGAGGGGCTGCAAAAACCCTGCACCGTCAGCACATCTTTGTCATCCGCGCGCGTTGCCATAACGTGCAGGTCGAGATAGGGCGTCAGGGAACCATGGGTCTGTATGCGAGTGACAACAGTCACCTGACTGTTCAGTGGGTGCTGAACCGTATCGTTGCTGACAAATCGCTCCTCAAGCGCCAGATCCAGCCATGCGCCACCGTCCAGAAGGGGGCGCATCAGAACGTCGTAGACACCATGCACCCGCAGACTGCCGGATGGCGAAGATAGGTTGCCCGTCAGTAAAATCCCCAACTTGCCCTTCGGATTCAGATAATCGACCTGCACCGTCGCAATCAGTCTGGAGCTCGCCAAACCCTCGTCCTTGTGTTCTGAACTGTGCACACACAACGGCGCAGACCACTGCCCGTTCTGCTTCATGAATGCCAGATTGATCACCAGTTTGCTCGGGCTGAGCGACTCCGCTGCGCTCGCGACTACCGCGTCGCGCCATTCGGCCCAGACCACACACAACCGGCCATTCCAGAACACGGGGCGGATATCCAGCACCTGATCGGCGGTCGGGATTTCCACGGCCTGCCATTCACTCCAGACCGCCGGATTGACCGAAACGCTGGTTGCGCCCAGTTCGATCTCGGCCTTGCGCCAGAAATACTGAAACGGCTGCACCCGCTGCCGCCCCAGAAAGTAGTAATCAGCTTTGGCCGGTGTCACGCCGTCCATGAAACAGCTGATCACATCGAGATCGCAGACTTGTTCGAATGCCTGCAAATAATCCTGCAGCGCCGCCTGCACGGTATCTTTGTCCAGACGGGCCTGGTTCAGGTTGTTTTCCAGATTCTTGAACAGACTGGTTTTGCGCAATCGCACCGATGGAACGATGAAGTTTTCCGCATAGCATGAAATCTGGTGGGGCACGGTCCAGTCGGGATAATTGCTGAAAATCTCCCATTCGCGCAGATGACGCTTGTCGAACTCGTGATCCCGGAATCCTGGTTCCAGCTTTCGATACACCGCATGGATGTACTGCTGCACACAACTTATCGCTTCGGCAACTCTGGAACTCTTGACCTGATAAGTATCCAGAGGATCCATGCGCAGCAATTCAAACAAGTCTTCAGGTGTTTTCAGAAAAGGGTATTTATCATTGGCCACTTGACCGATGCAGTATTCAAGAAGTGCCGAGCGACGTTTTTCCAGCAGCCCGCCAATATTACTCAGTGCCATGATCTTGCTCCTTGGAATATGGCCCGGGGAAAAACGTTCGCCAGGCAGTACGCAACGCCCTGCCGCTACTCCCTGGCAAAGGTAATGGCATGGGGGAATATTCTTTCGCTTTCCCCAGACTGAGAGCGAACGCTGAACACGAATGTGCCGCCCGTCTTGCTTGAGACAAAAACCCGGGTAAGCCCCTGCTGATCAGTGAACCCCTGCGCCGGCCGAATAGTGACGGCATCCATCTTCGCGGGCGGAACGCTCTTGCCGAACCACTCCACGAGCGAGTTTTGTCCGCGGTTTCCGTAGTCGTCCTCCAGCACCGCATACAGTTCTACTTCATGACCGTATTTCACTGTTTCCAAAGGCGTAGGTGAAAGTTCTGCAATAGGGAACGACAACGTAGTGAAGTCGGCAGTTATTTCTATGGGAGGGGCGTATTGCGGCTCGAACAAGTCCAACCAAAGCATTGGCGTGTCGCGGCCCATGACCTTGCCGGGGATAAACTCGGCCAAAAGTGTCCCGTCCGTTCCCGTCGCCTTGTATTCAATGGTGCCCAATGTGGCGCGCCAATAAACATTGACGCCACTCAGCGACTTTCCATTGGCGTCTTTGAGGGTCACTTTATAAGTGACTTTTTCGTCTGGCTTGTTAGCCACGACGGTGCTGTCATCCACCACTTCGCACGTGATTGTGACCAGCCCTTTGACGTCGCCTGGAACGTGCACGATCGGGGCACGAGTATCGGACTCGCCGAGCAGGGCATGTTCGGCGGCATCGGCATAGGATTTTTTGTCGACGGTTTCGGGCAGATTACCAATGAGAAAAATCGTTAACGCATCCATGCCGCTCTCGGTGGACAGCGCCAGCACGCGCATCAACAAATCGAGCTGGGGAAGGTTTTTCAACACCTTCAGGTCGGGATCGATGCGGCTCACACATTCGCGCACTTCCTGAACGCTCCAGCCAAAAAAATCGGCCAGTTTGATCGCCGCCGCCTGTTGTGCCAGCCATCTCGCATCTCCGGTGACATCCGGCAATGCGTTGACCTGGCGCAGGTAGTCCAACAGCTTCTGTGGCGGTTGGCCGCTCGAGGCTGAGGCGAGGGCAAAAGCGCGAGTGAGCATGGTCAGGTAATAAAGCGTGCGCACCGTCAACGCATGCTTGTCGTCCTGAACCAGCCAGTCCTTGTAGCCGCTATCCAGATAATCCTGCAACAGCGCCGCGCTTAACCCCAGGGTCGACACCACCTCACTGCGCCGGCGAACTTCAGCCAGTAGATCGAATGATGTGTCGGCAACTCGGGGGCGAGTTCGGCCGCCCCCTTCGCTCCCCGCATCCGCTTGCTCCAGCACATGCAGCAGTAACTGATGCACCGTGACGTCTGCCCAGTTCAGGACCGGCAATGCCTGATCCACGCCAACGCCGGCGTATGCCGCCAGCGTCTCCTTGACCAGCGAAGTCTGCGCATCGCGCATCTGTAAAAACGCGCTGACCATGCTGTCGATGATGCTCTGCCGCAACGCTGGCTCGATCTCACCCAAGGCGCTGTCGACCGCCCAGGCGATTTTTTTATGGACGGAGGCCAGATACATCTCAGCGCTTCCCTCCGGAGGCAGGATCAAACCATGCCCGTCGGTTATCGGCCCCAGGCTGTCGGCGGATGTCGCGAGAAATTCGATCCAGTCCGCGGCCCCGGCTGCCGGAACGCCTGCCATGAGAAACGTACTATTGGACAACTGTGCAGTCGGCAGCAAATTGCGAACCTGCTCGAAAAACTGCTCATCCTGTTCGGATGGATCCTGAGCCGCTGGCGCAGCGACCGCATGCTGCAACACCCACAACACCGGCAGATTGTTTTGCGCGCACCACTGCACGCAACTTTGCATAGCCTCGATCAGTTCCAGCGCATCCGGTGAACCGTCCGGTACATCGTGGATGACAGGAGTACCGGCCAAGCCATTGACCCAGTCATCGCCGCCCAGGATCGATAGCATCAGCACGCCTTCAACCGGAGTGATGTTCAACAGCCGGGCCAGCCTCACCAAACGGTAGAAGCTCGAGATGATCGCTGCGTTGCGCTTCAATTTGTCGGTCAAGCCATGAGCCTTGGCCACAGCGTTCGCCAGCACGTAATAAGTCTGCGGATCAATCGCCAGACCACTGCAGAGCTGGCTGATCGTCAGATCCACCACGCCCGGTATCGGCGCCACCGCAAACTCATCGTTGTCGAGCTTGAAAGGCTCGCGATAACCGGTTTGAAAATTGAACACCTGATCGAATTGCGAGAGCGCTTCACCGCGGCCATAAACCGACAGCTCACCCACAAACACAGCAAAGTCCGCGGCGGTGCATTCGTAGCGCTCGCGCAACGTCTGGAACAACCCAAGCGCATGAACCGCGCCACTGGAGATGTCCATCCCGTTGCTGTGACCTTTCGTTGAATTGCCGCGCCCTGTTGCCCGGATGACCGATGTCAACACTGCGTCCAGCTGTTCGAACGGCAATCCTGTCCAGTTGGCCAGACGCACCATCTGATTCATCCGGGTATAGCGGTTGAACCCGATGAGTTCGTCGGGGTTTGCCGTCATTCGAATGCGAGGCTTGGTTGCAGGATCGAAACCCACCGCCGGCGCAGTACCGTCATTGATGTAAACCGAACCCGAGCGCTCGCTTTCAGGCTGCTTGGGCGTTTCATCCGGGTAGGTCACATTGGCCGAGCGCACGGGAGCAAAGTCGCCAATCGACAGAAGAGCCTCGATCTGTCGGCTGTCGAGCTTGGTGCGCTGACCGAAAAACTCCACCTGATTGAGATTCGAATACATCTCGGTATAGGTACCAAAGTTGTGCGCAAAAAAATCTTCGCGAAGGGCGAAATCCGCACGCGGTTCGGTCAGCAACTGGCGCTGATAAGGGCCAAGCCGCGAGGCATGGGCGAAACCCTGTGCAGTATTGGCACCTCGAGCATTGGCTTGCAGAAAATAGGGATAAGCCAGGTCGACCCGGTGCTCGAAGTCGCCCACCGACAAGTCATGAAACTGCGCGATACCATCAATTGTGACCCAATGCTGGTAATAAGGCAGACCATTGGGGTAGCGGGCTGCGATCAGCGCGTCTTCGATGGATTCGATATCCGTTTGCGCCGCGATGAATTTCTCCAGCACCTCAACGATGATGTCCACAGAAGAGATCGATTGATAAACCGCATTGAAGTCGACCTTCAGTGCCAAGAGATCTGTGCGCCGGTTATGCAGCGAGAAATCGTCTTCCTCTCTGATACCCTCCAGACGGTCACGAACCCAGCGCAACAAGTCGATCAGATACGCCACTGGCGACCAGATGGACTCCAGTGCATCTGGCGGGCACAACGCGGAAAAATCGGTACCGATCAGAGCGTGATAATTGGGACCGTCCACGATCGATAACAAACCGCTGGAGCTGCGCTTTGGCGCGGGCCTGGTGCCCCTCAGCGTCTGCTCGATAAATTGGCGCCGCTGAGACGTGGCTATGCTATTGGCGCCGCGCCAATATTGTTGCGCTTGCTCAACGCTGAGCTGATGCTCTTGGACCATGCATTGAACACCCCTTTCAACCAGTGGATAAATTGATCCACCGTTTTGCAGGTATGTCTCGAGGTTCTGCAGTCCGACGTTCTGTGCTCGTTGTTCCTCGCTGAACAACTCATCGAACAGTTGCAGGGCGGGACGGCGCGAATCAACCATGATCAGATTCCTTTAGGCGACAACTGGCCCGCGCAACCTGACGTCCTTCGTCAGGCTGCACATTCAGTGAGTACGATTGAGCGCTTCGAACGCCGTCAAGTCCACTGTCAGTTCTGACAGTTTTGATAGCCGTTCGTCGGAAGCCGGATTTCAGGAGTCGGCGTGGGGCAAGCGCGCAGCTTCGACTTCAAAACGCGCACTGTCGGCCCAATCAGACATCGTTGCGTCATCCGCCGCGTCAGTCAGCGTCTGCCGGAATCGGTACCAGTTGCCCGCCAGAGGCAGTGCCCTTGTCGCAGCCTCGCGCCAGTGCTCATCGACCACGGGTACCTGAGCCAGCCACTGCACATCCGGGTTGTACCAACTCACGATGGCGCCCACGCCCGGACGGCCCTTGCCGCTGAACTGCACTGGATGACTGACCCAACGTCCGGCTGCAGGCCCGTCGAGCACAGGTCGGAAAGTACCCAGAATGACCGAGCGCAGGGTTTCAAATGATTCGAACCCGTCCAGAGATGCGACTGCCTCGAGCCGGTAAAGCCCCCCGCCGAGCAGACTTGCATCGAGCATCACTGACCAGGTGCGATTTTCCTGCACGACGGCGCTTGCCGGCTCGGAACGCGCGGCACCTACCAGCGTCACCGTAACCGTATCGCCCGGCACGCCAAAACCGCACACCACCACCTGCTGCCCGATGGCATCGCCTTCGATCGGGGTTTCAATGAAGGGTGCCGCTGGCACAATGTCAAAGTGCAGCGGCTCGCTGTCTTTCGACTCCTGCAATTTGCCGCTTTCATCCATGAAACTTTGCCGGGCCCAGATCGTTTTGCTGCCCACCGGCAACGTCACTTCGGCTTGCCAATTGCCCGCCCAATCCACAATGACATCACTGAGCAGAGGTTCGGCAAGCCCTTGCAGACAGACTTCGACAACCCCGCCCCTCATGCCCGAACCCTTGAGCAACGCGGTTCGTGGCAACTTGCCGTGTTGTATCGGCTGGAGAAATTCTGGCGGTAGCAGCACCACCGTCAATTCATGCTCGTCACTGTGTAGCGACGGTCGACCGTCCAGTGTCTGCTGGGCGTCAAAGGTGTAGAGCCTGAATTGCTCGAGGCTCAGGTCAATCGACCAGTCGCCATCCTGGCTCAATATTTTCGGATCGCCCAAGGGACGATCAAACTGCTTGTCGCGCAGTTGCAAAGTGGCGCCCACCATACCCATCGTGCCCTCGACCGTTACAGCACGACCGACTTCCGAGCCGTCCGGCGGCTGGGTAATCACTGGCGTGACCATCGCTCTCCTGACTATGAAGGTCGTGGACGTCGGCTGCGAAGTTTGCTGCGCGGCGACTTGGGTTACCGTGACGGTATGTGTGATATCCAGGGCAAATTCTTTGTCGCGCCTGAACTGCCATGTGCCAGCACTGACGATGCCCTTGTGCACAATGCCAGTTTCGTCGCTGTACTCAATGTTCACGGTTGCACCCGGCCAGCACGTGCCGCCGAACCTGGGCGAAAGTCCGTCATCTTCAGGCTCGTTCAAGCCAGGGGCCTGCGGCGGGATGGTGACTTTGAGGACAAACCAGTTTGGCGACTGGTGCCCGTCGAGAAATTGCTTTATGTGTACTTCACGTTCGAACGAGGGTCCCCAAACGCTCGAAGCCTGGGTGGACCACCGCCCGCCGACGACCTCCACTTCAGGCGCTTCAAGATATGGGCTATTGGGCCTGCGTGGCTGAACCAAGGCTCTGTTGAAACCTTTGCCGCTGAAGGTCGGTTGGTAGTCGCTGGTGAATTGCACATCACTGACATCGGGGAGGATATTCTTTACTTCGAAGGTCAGCGGCAGCGAGTCGATCCAGCCGCTGGCGTTGTCTCTGATCTTCTGGACGGCGTTGATTTTATAGGTGCCAAATTTCCAGCCCGTTACGGTGGTGCTCCAAGTGCCGTTGCGCTGTACTTGTGCATTTGGAGGCGCGACCGGCATTGGGTCGGCTGGACTTTCGAGGATAGTGAACTCGATTTCGGTTCTGAGCTTCTCGTCGAAATGTCCGGTGCCGGAAAATGTGATCGTTTCATTGGCTTGCGTATATGTGACCGTCGGCTTGCCCGTGCGTACTCGTATGCCGAAGGGTTGGCTGGTCAGTGATGTCGTTCCCAAATAGGTATGCGTGCCGACAATTGAATGCGGACCAGGTGTCAGCGTGAAAGATGCAGACCATGCGCCTGTGGCGGCATCGGTTGGGGTGCTGATTTGAGCTTGGGTGTTTTCCGAACGCACAGCAACAGCACTGGAGATCCCGGCGACGACAGTGCCTGTGAACGTCGATGTCATGTCCACCGTCTGCGTCAATCCAGGAGACGTTATTCGAGGGGGGTCAATAACATAAAAATTTCGTTGGACTGACGGCACAGATGTTGCACCATCGTATCTTTGACTGGCGACTAGAGAATAATTTTTGCCGAACGCAAACTTATAAGTGCTGGTACCACCCCATGACCCATCAATTTCGATCTTTGCGTAGGCCAATACTTTGATCGATGTGTCTTTGATGTAAACATCCACTCTTGTCAACTCTTGGTGCAGACCGCCTGTACCCGCAAATTGCGGCGTTTGTGTACTTATAACCTGCGGCAACGGCCTGAGCGTTACAGGCTTGAGTACGGTCAGTGACGCTTTCCCCGCGTAGCGCCCCTGCGTATTTCCATACTCCTCACGGATAATGAAATCCTGTAAACCCTGAGGGACATTATCAAGGAGCGTGACAGTCCAATTTCCGTAGCCATTGGTAATGGCCGTTGTGCTCAGTACAGTGCCTGAATTGGGACGCACAAGCGTGATTTTGCTGCCTTTACCGGCGAGGCCTGGAACCGTTGTAGTCACAGTACGATTGCTGGCAATGCGAGCAGCCTTTCTGACCAGCAAAGTCCGCGGTGTCCACCTTGACCATTGATCAATGTAATCCCATCTTCCATCAACTCTGACTTGCAGGTCACTCTCGGGAAGGTCTTCGACTCGAATACTGTGCCAGACGCCCCCCAACCATGCACTTTCAGTGATACGTCGGTAGTAATTATCGGCTCCGTGAAAATCCAGATGAACGTTGTGATAACGGCCATCGTTTACCGGTATACGAAACTTGAAGTCCATCGTGGTATCTACTAACAGTGACTCGGAGCCGGCCTCATACTCCAAATCCGCGACCAGGATTCCCGGCTCTTCGGAAATCGGATCATCGGATTTTTGGGAAGGGCGATGGTCCTCAGGAAACGGGCCATCTTCTGGAGGATTGGAGCCTGGGTTCTCATGGTCGGACATGATCGAGCTTCCTTATACCGTCGGTACCTGGGTGCCTCATTGAAGAACCGTAAGCACGAAATGACACCTGTAAAACCTGACAGTCCCGATCAGCGGTAACTATTCCCACGCCGCAACATGCAGACGTCCTTCAGCCATTAACACGCGGCTACATCGGCTTGCGCCGTTGCCTACACATCACTCAGAATCCGCCGGCTTGTGCGCTTTGAAGCTGCCCCGTAACTTGATCCGTGCCGCTGCCAATCAGTGGTCGGGTTTAGTCGCCCGGGTCGTGCATTGCGCATAAGCGTCATCAAGTCGGGTAATCCCTATCCCCGCACTCGATGGTGGCTGTTCGCAGGGCGCCTCAGGGCGCGCCGGTTTGTGCACTCCCGGTCGACTAACCTGCTTACAGCCGCCACCCTTTCGTTTAGTCGCGAAGAGGTGGATGCCCCAACTATGAGTGTGCAGACAATGATCAAACCAACACCCAATCCCCCCGAAACCGAAGACTCGACCTCCCCCTACGCTTCCCCCGATTCCACCAGACTCCACGAGGCCGCTGAAAAAGCCCTCGATCACTACCTGAAAAAACCCGCCGCTGCGCCGTCGTGCAATTCCGTCGATCGCGGCATGCAGATGTTCATGGTCGCGCCCGACATCAACCCCGAAGCGATGGCCATTCAAACCTACGAAACCTTTTCTTCGGTCAGCATTCTGCTGCTCGACCTGGCGGACAGCCTCGAGGACAAGCCGCGACATCTGGCGATGGCGATCTATCAGTTGAGCGAGATGGGCTTATTGCTGGCGGAAAAGGCGCTGGATCAGGAGCGGGCGATCGCGGTGGCGTGACGTAAAAATCAAAAGATCGCAGCCTTCGGCAGTTCCTACATCTGGAATGCGTTCCCCCTGTAGGAGCTGCCGAAGGCTGCGATCTTTTGCTGTTCAGGCAGAAGCGGGCAACGGCTGAAAACTGAAATACTGCTTCAGCGCCAGCACCAGTTGGCCGAACTCCGGCGGAGCGCGGCGCAGGATGAACCCGGCGTCGTAATGCAGCGGCGTGGCGTCTTCATGGCACCACACGCAACAGGCGCTGAAATCGATGACTTGCTGGCTGCCATCGCGGGCGGGGACCTTGAGGCGTAACTGAAAATCCACCCCGATCATCATCGGCAACTGGCTGATCAGCATCAGCCCGTCCGTAGACACATTGCCGAGAAAGCCGACGGGTTTGTCGGTGACGCTGTTGAACACTCTGAGGTAATACGGCAGTTGATGCCGTTCGATCCGGCGGTCGGTAAACATGATGTGCTGTTCGCCATGCAGGGCTCCGTCACGGAGCCGCACCTGTGCTTCGGAACGAACCTGTGCGGCAGGCCCGCTCTCCCCGCTTCCGGTGTGACGGTCGCGACAATCGCCGTCACCTTGTAACTGCCAGTCGCAGGTGTTGCGCCGTTATCGAGAAAAGGCTCGAAACGGTTTCCTTGACTATAGCGGAGCTTGTACAGACGGCCAGATTTTGTACGAAAAGCGCGTCAGAAGCGCGTCGGCCGAACCACCGCAGCGGCGCTGCGTGTCGGGTAATGGCCCAGGCTCTGCAACGTTTCCAGACGCGCGCGGGCGCGGTAGGCGTATTCGCTGTTGGGGTACGAAGCGATAATGAACTGGTAGGTCTGCACCGCGTCGATGTAGAGCTTCTGCCGTTCCAGGCACTGACCGCGCATCATCGACACTTCCGGCCACACGTACGGGCGGGCGCGGCTGGCGCGTTCGACCTTGGACAGTTCGAGCATGACCTGCTCGCAGTTGCCGCGTTCATAGGCGCTGTAGGCGTTGTTCAAATGGTGGTTCATCGACCAACGGGTGCAGCCCGTCGCGGCGAGGGCGCTGAGGGCAAGGGCGGCAATGGGCAACAATCGCATGGGGGTTCTCCTGTCTTGTGCTCTGTATCGACCCCAGGTCGGAAAACTTCAGACGCGCTGGTCGCAAAGTTGCCGCGTTCAATAAAGAAAACGATAAGTAGTGCATTCGAACAATGACTACACCCTTCGAGCATAGTAGCCTCTGCCTGCGCTTGAACTCAGGAGTCTTTGCATGTCCGTCCGTCGTACCAAAATCGTCGCTACCCTTGGCCCGGCCAGTAACTCGCCGGAAGTTCTCGAACAGCTGATTCTGGCTGGTCTGGACGTCGCCCGTCTGAACTTCTCCCACGGCACCCCCGACGAGCACAAGGCTCGCGCGAAGCTGGTGCGTGACCTCGCTGCCAAGCACGGCCGCTTTGTCGCCCTGCTCGGTGACCTGCAAGGCCCGAAAATCCGTATCGCCAAATTCGCCAACAAAAAGATCGAGCTGAAGATCGGTGACAAGTTCACCTTCTCCACCAGCCATCCGTTGACCGAAGGCAACCAGCAGGTGGTCGGCATCGACTACCCGGATCTGGTCAAGGACTGCGGCGTGGGCGACGAGCTGCTGCTCGACGACGGCCGTGTGGTGATGCGCGTTGAAACCGCCACCGCCACTGAACTGCATTGCGTGGTGACCATCGGTGGCCCGCTGTCCGACCACAAAGGCATCAACCGTCGCGGTGGCGGTCTGACCGCGCCGGCCCTGACTGAAAAAGACAAGGCCGACATCAAGCTCGCCGCCGAAATGGAAGTCGACTACCTCGCCGTATCCTTCCCGCGCGACGCCGCCGACATGGAATACGCCCGTCAACTGCGTGACGAGGCCGGCGGCACTGCCTGGCTGGTGGCGAAGATCGAACGCGCCGAAGCCGTGGCCGACGACGAAACCCTCGACGGCCTGATCAAGGCCTCCGACGCGGTGATGGTTGCCCGTGGCGACCTCGGTGTGGAAATCGGCGATGCCGAACTGGTGGGCATTCAGAAGAAAATCATTCTGCACGCACGTCGCCACAACAAGGCCGTGATCGTCGCGACGCAGATGATGGAGTCGATGATCCAGAACCCGATGCCGACCCGCGCCGAAGTATCCGACGTGGCCAACGCCGTGCTCGACTACACCGACGCCGTGATGCTCTCGGCCGAATCCGCCGCTGGTCTCTACCCGCTGGAAGCCGTGCAGGCGATGGCGCGCATCTGCGTCGGCGCCGAGAAACACCCGACCGGCAAGACCTCCAGCCACCGCATCGGCAAGGAATTCAGCCGCTGCGACGAGAGCATCGCGCTGGCGACCATGTACACCGCCAACCACTTCCCGGGCGTCAAAGCGATCATCGCGTTGACTGAAAGCGGCTTCACCCCGCTGATCATGTCGCGGATCCGCTCCTCGGTGCCGATCTACGCGTTCACCCCGCACCGCGAAGCCCAGGCCCGCGCAGCAATGTTCCGTGGCGTCTACACCATCCCGTTCGACCCGGCCTCGCTGGAACCGCACGAAGTCAGCCAGAAAGCCATCGACGAGCTGACCAAGCGCGGCGTCGTGGAAAAAGGCGACTGGGTCATCCTGACCAAGGGCGACAGCTACCACACCACTGGCGGCACCAATGGCATGAAGATCCTGCATGTCGGTGATCCGCAGGTCTGAGTGACCGGCAGCTGAAACGCAAAAGCCCCGCCATGTGAATGGCGGGGCTTTTTTGCTTATGATTCAACAGATATTTTGTCTGGTAAGGCCCTTTTGCGAGCAAGCTCGCTCCCACACTTGAAATGCAATCTCCTGTGGGAGCGAGCCTGCTCGCGAAGGCGTCTTGACACTCAGCGAAAGAACCCGCTCAACGCCGCCACCGCCTCTGGCGAACGCAGCCGCTGGGTAAACAATGCGCCCTCCTCCTCGATCACTTTGCGCAGCAGCTCGCGATCGGGCGCTCGCATCAGTTGCTTGCTGATGTGCACCGCTTCGGCCGGCAGCTCATCAAACCGCAGCGCCATTTCCCGGGCCTTGCTCAACGCAGCCGCGCCACTGTCCAGCGCGTCTGTGGCAATTCCCCATTGCGCAGCCTGTGCGCCGCTAAAGCCTTCGCCGAGCAATAACAACTCAGCCGCTTTCGCTTGCCCGAGCAAACGCGGCAGGATCAGGCTTGAACCGAATTCGGGGCACAACCCGAGGTTGACGAACGGCATGCGCAGCCGGGCGTCGCGGCTGACATAGACCAGATCGCAATGCAGCAGCAGGGTCGTGCCGATACCCACCGCAGCACCGGCCACGGCGGCGATCACCGGTTTGCGGCATTCGAGCAGATTGAGCATGAAGTGAAACACCGGGCTGTCGAGGTCGCTCGGCGGTTGTTCGATGAAGTCGGCGATGTCATTGCCGGCGGTGAAGCACTCGGCGCTGCCGCTGATCAGTACGGCATTGATTTCGGGGTCGCTGTCGGCCTGTTTCAGTGCTTCGGCGAGGCGGCTGTACATGGCGCGGGTCAGGGCGTTTTTCTTGTCCGGGCGGTTGAGGCTCAGGGTCAGCAAACCGCGTTCGCGTTCCAGCAGGATGGCTTCGGTCATGGCGTGTCTCGCGTCTGAAAATCAGCGCTCAACCACGGCTCACAAACACGTCGGCCAGCAGTTGATTGCGCGGCAATCCGGCCAGATACAGACGCTTGGCGAACGCGTCGACACTGGTCGTCGAGCCGCAGACTAAGGCCAGGGTCTGCCGGGAAACAAGGCGCAGTTGCGCCAAAGCGGCGGCCGAGTCGGCCGCTGCCCACAGCTCGACATTGAGGTTTTCCCGCTGCGCGGCCAGTGCGGCAAGGGGTTTGGCCAGATAGTGTTCGCGTTCGTCATGGGCCAGGTGAATGACGCGAATGGCGCCTTGGTGATCCTCACGCAAGGCCTCACGCAGCACCCCGAACAACGGCCCCAAACCAGTGCCGGCAGCCAGCAGCCACAGCGGCCGGGCGTGCCAGTCCGGATCGTAATGCAAGGCACCGCCGCGCAGTTCGCCAAGGCGGATCGAGTCGCCGATCTGCAGCTTGCGTGCGGCATCGATGAATTCGCCGGGCTGGCGGCAATCCAGGTGAAACTCGAGAAAGCGGTCTTCTTGCGGCAGGCTCGCCAGCGAGTACGGTCGGGCGATGTGGCCGATCCACAGCACCAGATGCTGGCCGGCGCTGTAGCGCAATGGCCGCTGCGGGGTCAGGCGCAGGCGCAGAACGCTGTCGCTGAGCCAGTCCAGCGCTTCGACCACGGCCGGGCGGCCGTCGCTGATCGGGTCGAAAGTGTGTACCTGCAAGTCTTCGACCACCTGACACTGACAAGCCAGGCGCCAACCGTCCTGACGTTGCTCGGCACTCAAGGCATCCGGACGATTGTCGGCGGGCAGGCCCTGGATGCATTGCACCAGACAGGCATGGCAACTGCCGGCGCGGCAGCTGTAGGGCACGGCAACGCCGTTCTGATTGAGACTGTCGAGCAGGTTGCTGCCCGCCTCAACCGTCCACTGCCGATCACCGACGCGCAATTCAGGCATCAATGTTCTCCCACGCGGCGGCACAACGATTGCGCCCGTCACGCTTGGCCCGATACAGCGCCTGATCGGCACGCTGCAACGCCTCATCCAGATCATCGCCAACGGACAGCAGGGTCATGCCCGCCGACAGGCTCAGGTTGCGCACTTGCAGGCCCATCAATTCCACCTCACTGAAGGCGATGCGCAAACGCTCGCAACACGCGGTCAGGCGTTCGGCATCGCAGTCGGGCACCAGCACGACGAATTCCTCGCCACCATAACGCGCCAGCACGTCACCGTCGCGCAGACAGGCTTGCGCCACCCCGGCAAACGCCTGCAATACCTGATCGCCGGCGGCGTGGCCGTGCAGGTCGTTGATGCGCTTGAAGTGGTCCAGATCGATCAGCGCCAGCCCGTGCATCACGTCGCTGTCCAGCGCGTTCAGCTCGCGGGAAGCGATGCGCAGGAAATGCCGGCGATTGAACAGCCCGGTCAGTTCGTCGGTGGCGACCAGATCTTCAAGCTGGCGCATCATCCCGCGCAGGGTGTCCTGATGCGCCTGCAAGGCAAACCGACGCTGGCGCTGACGTTGTCGGGAAACCTGGACAAAACGTGCGTAAAGCACCAGCCACGCCAAGACCATCGCCAGAATGCACACCTGCAAAGCCGCGAGCGCAGGCTCGGCCAAGCGGAAGTGATACGCGTCCCACAGGGTAATCGCGGAAAAACTGAAAAACACCAACAGCGCACAGCGGATGAACACCCGTCGGGTGAGATGGAACAGGCCGAACAGCAGAATCAGCACATAGAACACCAGAAACGCACCGCGCGCCTCGTCGACATGGGCGATCAGCCACGTCTGCCAGCCCAGACCCATCAGCACTTGCGCTTCGGTCAGGCTGGGGTCGGCGAAGCGCTGGTTGCGCCCGCTCCAGAACATCGCGAAAAGGCTCGCCTGACTGATCACCACCAGCGCGCTGCCGATGGCCACGCCACTGAGCGATTGCTGGTAATGCCCGGTGAAAAACGCCAGCCACAGCAGCAGCAGAGCCAATCCGTAGGTGGCCGCAGCGAGGGCGAAGCGTTTGAGCAAAAGGCGTTGAATGGCGTTATGGGTCAATCGTTGACTCACCGTGCGATAGGAGGCTGACCGAGTGTCCTACTCTACAGACCGGATGCCACTTTAGAGGGCCGGTCGCTAAATGACCACCGATTTTCGGGCTCGAAAATTGACGTCAAAAGTGTGGCCCACTGACACCGCCAAAAGCCCCTCACCCTAGCCCTCTCCCAGAGGGAGAGGGGACTGACCGGGTTGTTTATCCGAGTTACACCGACTTCAAACATCGCGCCGAACTCGAGTCTGGAAACGGCACAAAACAGCTTCATTTTCCTGAGCCGGACTTAGTTTTTGAACAAGATGAAGATCGGCTCCCTTTCCCCCTCGCCCCATCTGGGGGAGAGGGCTGGGGTGAGGGGGGCGATCCTGAAGTGCAAACCCGCTGTCCGATATTCGCCCACCCATGCGACCAACGAATGACTGCCGGCGCGTGTACGCCCCACCGAGGCGCGGTATACTGCCGCGCCTTTTTAGCGTCGCGCCAGCAGCCCCGGCGTGCCAGAGGATCAGCTGTGAGCCGAAAGCCTCAAGCTGCCCCATAGAATGTTCCCGTGTTTCAGAGGAGCGCGACTCATGACCGTGATCAAGCAAGATGACCTGATTCAGAGCGTTGCCGACGCCCTGCAGTTCATTTCCTATTACCACCCCGTGGATTTCATCCAGGCGATGCACGAAGCCTACCTGCGCGAAGAATCGCCAGCGGCCCGTGATTCGATGGCGCAGATCCTGATCAACTCGCGCATGTGCGCCACCGGCCATCGCCCGATCTGCCAGGACACCGGTATCGTCACCGTGTTCGTCCGTGTCGGCATGGACGTGCGCTGGGATGGCGCCACCATGGGCCTGGACGACATGATCAACGAAGGCGTGCGTCGCGCCTACAACCTGCCGGAAAACGTCCTGCGTGCCTCGATCCTTGCCGACCCGGCAGGCGCTCGCAAGAACACCAAGGACAACACCCCGGCCGTAATTCACTACTCCATCGTCCCGGGCAACACCGTGGAAGTGGACGTGGCGGCCAAGGGCGGCGGTTCCGAGAACAAGTCGAAAATGGCCATGCTCAACCCGTCCGACTCGATCGTCGACTGGGTATTGAAAACCGTGCCGACCATGGGCGCCGGCTGGTGCCCGCCGGGCATGCTCGGCATCGGCATCGGCGGCACCGCCGAGAAAGCCGCGGTGATGGCCAAGGAAGTGTTGATGGAATCCATCGACATTCACGAGCTCAAGGCCCGTGGCCCGCAGAACCGCATCGAAGAAATGCGTCTGGAACTGTTCGAGAAGGTCAACCAGTTGGGTATCGGCGCCCAGGGCCTCGGTGGCCTGACCACCGTGCTCGACGTGAAGATCATGGACTACCCGACCCACGCCGCATCCTTGCCGGTGTGCATGATCCCCAACTGCGCCGCTACCCGTCACGCACACTTCGTGCTCGACGGTTCCGGCCCGGCCTCGCTGGAAGCGCCACCGCTGGACGCCTACCCGGAAATCGTCTGGGAAGCCGGCCCGTCGGCGCGTCGTGTCAACCTCGACACCCTGACCCCGGAAGACGTGCAGAGCTGGAAGCCGGGCGAAACCGTGCTGCTCAACGGCAAGATGCTCACCGGTCGCGACGCCGCGCACAAGCGCATGGTCGAGATGCTGAACAAGGGTGAAACCCTGCCGGTGGATCTGAAAGGTCGTTTCATCTATTACGTCGGCCCGGTTGATCCGGTCGGTGACGAAGTGGTTGGCCCGGCGGGTCCTACCACCGCAACGCGGATGGACAAGTTCACCCGCCAGATCCTCGAGCAGACCGGCCTGCTGGGCATGATCGGCAAGTCCGAGCGCGGCCCGACCGCGATCGACGCGATCAAGGACAACAAGGCTGTGTACCTGATGGCAGTCGGCGGCGCTGCGTACCTGGTTGCGCAAGCGATCAAGAAGTCCAAGGTGCTGGCATTTGCCGAGCTGGGCATGGAAGCGATCTACGAGTTCGAGGTCAAGGACATGCCGGTCACCGTAGCGGTGGACAGCAAAGGTGAGTCGGTACACATCACTGGCCCGGCGATCTGGCAACAGAAGATCAGCGAAAGCCTGGCGGTAGAAGTGCAGTAAGCCTCAGGCGTATGAAAACGGCCGGCGCATCCGCAAAGATGCCCCGGCCGTTTTTGCTTGTTCAAACCAATCGCGATAACAGAATTTCCCATGCACAGAAAATGATCTTGCGCACCTGTCAGATCTGACAGGTCCATCTCTGGCCCACTCCTGTTAGCGTCTGTCCATACGCCCTATGTAGCGCGAACGGATTCGACCATGGCCGATCAAGACCTCAGCATCACAGCTCCTTCCATCGCCAAGAGCTCATCGATCGCCACCATCGGCAAAAGCTGGAGCGCCGTCGGGCCGACCGCCTCGGCTGGATGCGAATTGCTGATCCCGCTATCGAGCGGTCGTGGCTACGACCCGCAAATACCCTTGGCAATCAACAGCCAGAGCGGTAACGGTCCGTTTGGCCTTGGTTGCCACCTGGGCCTGAGCCAGATCAGTCGCCGCACCAACAAAGGTGTTCCACGTTATACCGAGCACGATGAAATCATCGGGCATGACGGCGAGGTGTGGATGCCGGAGCTCGATGATGCCGGAGACTTGAAGTCACGCACGGAACACAGCTACAGAGACCGCCCCATTCCCGAACACAACGTCGTGTCTTACCGGGCGCGGATCGAAAGCGATTTTTCCCTGCGCGAATGCTGGCATCCGGCTGACGGTGGAACCCCCTTCTGGCTGGTCCACGGTGCCGACGGCACGTTGCATGTCTACGGCAAAACCAGCGCCTCACGCCGTGCCGACCCCGACGACGAATCGCGCATCAGTAGCTGGCTGCTGTGTGAAAGCATGAACGCCCATGGCGAACACATCTGCTACGAGTACAAGCCCGACGATCAGCCTGACGAGCACGATCCGATTCACGACTACCGCGCCCAGCGCTATCTGCGCCGGGTGTGTTATGGCAATGCCACGGCGAGCGACCGTCTCTATAGCTGGGACACCGACCGGCCGACGGATTTGCCTTGGCATTTTCAACTGGTGTTCGATTACGGCGAACGCAGCAGTTCGCTGACGGAGACCCCGAGCTACGAAGAAGTGAACCGCTGGCGGCTGCGACCGGATCCGTTTTCCACCTATGGCCAGGGTTTTGAACTGAGCACCCGCAGGCTGTGCCAGCAAGTGTTGATGTTTCATCACTTCCCCGAAGGGCTGGCGACAGAGGCGAAGCTTGTACGTCGCCTGCTGCTGGAATATCGACCTATCCAGAACTCTGCTCCGTGGGCCTACAGCCAGATCAGCGCGGCGCACTATCAGGCCTTCGATGCGCAAGGCAATGTCGAGCATTCACCGCCGCTAGAGTTCGAATACTCGCCCTTCGAGATCAACAAGACACCTGCACGCCTGTTGGAAAACGAGACTCAACCGGGCATCGAAGACGGCGGGTTCTACCAATGTGTCGATCTGTATGGCGAGGGCGTGCCGGGTTTTCTCTGCCGCTATGACAACGCCTGGTACTACCGCGAGCCGCTGCGCGCGGCGCCTGGTACCGAACTGATCGGTTACGGCCCATGGGCTCTGCTGGACAAGATCCCGGTGGCAGATCGTAACCGCGCCGTGGCGCAACTGCTGGATCTGACCGGCGATGGGCGCCTGGACCTGATCATCGCCCGGTTGGGTTACTGCGGGTTCCATGCGCTGAATGCGCAGCGACAATTCGAATTGTTCAGCGCGTTCGACACGTTTCCCCGGGAACACCAGGATCTGACTTTGACCATGGGGGATTTCAGCGGGGACGGCCTGATGTCAGCGGCCAGCATCAGCCACGATCGTGTGAGGCTCTATGCCAGCCTGCGCGAAAAAGGCTTCGCCGCCGCACAGGAAATCCCCCATGCATACGAAGACGACCGTCTGCCGGTATTCAGCAACTCGCGAACCGAACTGGTGCTTCTGGGCAATCTGCTCGGCAGCGACATGCCCGAGCTGTGTCGCATCCGCCATGACGAAGTCCGCTGTTGGCCGAATCTTGGTCATGGCAAATTCGGTCAAGGTCGCAAGATCAGTGCCCTGCCCTTCACCTACGACGAATTCGACGCCGCACGAGTGCGCCTGGCCGACCTCGATGGCTCCGGCGCGCCCGCGCTGATCTATCTGCGATCCGAAGGATTCGACATTTACCTGAACCGGGGCGGCAACGGTCTGGAGCAGATTCCCGTCAGCGTGCCGTGGCCCGAAGAGGTGCGCTATGACCGCTTGTGCCAGGTCAGTTTCGCCGACCTGCAAGGCCTCGGTTGCGCCAGCCTGATTCTGACGGTGCCGCATATCCAGCCTCGGCATTGGCGCTACGATTTTGTTGCAGCCAAGCCCTATCTGCTGGTCAACAGCAACAACAACATGGGTTACTCCAGCAGCGTGACTTATCGCAGTTCGGCTCAGGAATGGCTGGATGAAAAGGAGCGGCTGCTGGCACTTGCGCGTGCACCGGTATGTCATCTGCCGTTTCCGCAGCCCGTGGTGAAGAAACAGGAGCAACACGACGAGATCACCGACAACCGGTTGACCCAGTCATTCACCTGGCGCGAAGGGTTCTACGACGGCAGGGAACGGGAGTTTCGCGGGTTCGGCTATTTGCAGCAACTTGACTGCGAGATTGGAGCCGATCCTTCAGAGCCTGGCTTCAACGAGCCGGTGCAAACATGCACCTGGTTTCACAACGGGCAGGAAATGAATCGTTCCCGCGAGGATTATTTCAACGCGGACGTGGACGCCTGCCCGTTGGGCGAAACCCTGTTCAGTCGTTATCACCCCAAAGGTGAAATCGATGAGCCTGTCACCCCGGAAGATGCCGACAGTCGCTACCGGATTGCGCAGGCACTGGTCGGCTCGGTCGCCCGAACGGAGACCCTTGCCTACCAGGAAGATTCGCAGGTACCTGGCGCTGCCAAGCTGTACTCGGTAGAGGAAAAGCGTTATCTGGTGCGCGAGGTGCGGCCCCAGGGGCCATATGCCGCAGCCGTTCTGCTGCCCCTTCAGGTTGAAGCAATCAGTTATCAGTACGACGGCTTTATCAATGACCCGCTGTGCCGCCACGATGTCAGCCTGCGCTGGGACGCTTATGGCGCCGCGACCCATGCACTGACGGTGAGCTATGCGCGCAGGTTGACCGCCCAGAGCCCGCCACCCTTCACCGAGGACCACCTGAATCAATGGTGGTCCGACGCTCACGACGAGGCGCAGCAATACTTTTACATCAGTGAGACCCGTGCGCGTCTGATCAATCTGCCAGAGCCGCAGCAATGGCGACTGGGCTTGCCCTATCAGGAACGGGGCGACGCGCTGAAATTGGCCAAAGGTACGCTACCCGGCGAGCTGAACCCGGCACAGATATCTTTCGAATCGTTGAGAAAGCTGCAGGATTCGCAAGAATGGGCCATCGAACGGGTACTGACTTCCCAATCCATACAGCACTATGTGGACGTAGAGGGTATTGAACTGGAAGACGGCGTCGCCGGATTCGAAGCCCTGTCGCATTCTCTGGAGCTTGCCCTGCTGGACAAGACCGCGCTGGACGCTTACAGCATTGTGCCGGATCTGAACATTCGCGAGGCCCTCAAGGCAATTGGTTACTCGCCCATGCCGATGCTGTTCGAAACGCCGCCGAGCGAGGAACAAAACCTTTGGTCATCGCGGTTCAATCTGGCTCGGTACGGCGACTTGCAAGCGTTTTATAAAGTGCTCGATTTCAACGAAACGCCAAGCCATGGCGTGACCAAAGCCGAATACGATCAACACTGGCTGACGGTCATGCGCATGGAGTTGCCCGACGGTTGTGCCGTGCAGGTCGCGGAATTCGATTACCACGCCCTGAAACCCAAGCGAATCACCGACGCCAACGACAACACTGAAGAAGTCATCCATGAGCCTTCCGGTCAGCCGCTGGTCATCAGCTTTCACGGTACCGAGAATGGCAAACCTGCCGGATTCGACAAGCTGACCGATGACTGGACCTTGCCGGCCCCCAGTCCGGAACAGGCCATCCAGTATCCGGAGGACACTGTAAAAAACGCAGCCAGCACCCTGCACAAAAACCTGTTCAGCTGGATGGGCCTGATACCCGCCTCCACGCTTCAAACCCTGTCAATCAAGCAGGACGATCTGTTGCCCGGCGGGCAGATCCGCGCCAGCGCAAGACGCCGGCTTGCGCAAAATCACGTCCTGACGCCTGAAGACCAGCAATTGCTCGAGGCAATTGAACTGGCGTACCGAGAGCCGGTACACACCGTGGTGCTCAGTGCCGACCGCTATCCCTATGACACCGTCAAGGCACAGATCCAGATTGTCAAAACCTGCGTCGATGGCTTTGGTCGGGTACTGCAAACCCAGCAGAAGGTCGACCCCGGGCTGGCTTATGTGGTGGGTGAGGATGGTCAATTGCTGATCGAAGAAGGTGAGCAACCGACGCAGACACGCTGGCGTATCAGCGAACGCGTCGAATACAACAACAAAGGTCTCGCGCAGCGCCAATACCGGCCGTTTTTCGCTAACACGCACCGCTACGTCAATGATCAATCGCTGCGCCAACTCGGGCTCTTCGATCAGCTGTTCTATGACGCAACGGGACGTCCGATCAAGCTGATCAACGCCAAGGGCGACTTTTCCCGCGAGACGTATCATCCCTGGTATCACACCAGCGAAGACTTCAACGACACCGCTGAAGAGGTGGTGTCTACGCGTGGGTCAGGCGCATGAGCGCCTCCACACATTGGCGCACGCCTTTGCTGACCGTCAGCGACGGACGTGGCCTGCCAGTCCGTCAGGTCGCTTATTTGCGTACCGTGGCAGAGGACGCGGTCAGCGCTGTTGTGACGTTTCAGGAACACGATGTGGCCGGACATCCGGTCGCGCAACAGGATCCGCGCCTGCCCATTGCAAACACCACCACTGTTTATTCCATCAATGGCGATGCGGTGTTCACCGACAGTGTCGATAGCGGCTGGCGTTTGCTGCTGCCGGGGCCGGCCGGGGAGCCTCGGCAGCAATGGGACGCGCGCGGCCATGTCTGGCAATCGACCTTTGACGGGCAATTGCGCGTGGTGCAGCTCGAAGTGTCGGGAAACGGCGAAAATCAGCTCGATACCTTCACTTACGCTCCGGGCTCTGCCGGAGCAGACTCCAACCTGCGCGGCCGGTTGATCCAGCAGACAGATCCGTCAGGCTCGCTGGATATCACCAGCTATGCCCTCACCGGACAGGCACTGGTGGAAAAGCGCACATTTGATGATCACCAAGCGTTCACCAGCCATCAGGTGTTCAGTCCGCTTGGCGCCGTGCTTGAACAGACCGACGCCGGCGGCCATCGCAGAACCTCGCGCTATGGGCTTGCCGGGCAACTCAGGCAAATGCACTTGCAAGTGAAGGCGAACATCACGCAAGTCCTGGAGGATGCGCACTACAACGCCAATGGCCAGCTCATCGAGCAACAGGACGGCAACGGTGTGCTCAACGAATGGACCTACGATCCAGCCGACGGACGCTTGCGCACGCGGATCAGTCATAAGCCCGGCCAACCCGCATTGCAGGATCTGCAATATTTCTACGATCGCGTCGGCAATATCATCCGCATCGAAGACCACGCCTTCGAGCCCACCTGGTTCGCCAATCAACGGGTCGACGGCCACCGTGAATTCAGCTACGACTCCCTGTATCGCCTGATCCGTGCGACCGGTCATGACGACGCCCTGCCCCCGGACATTCCCGGCCTGCCGCGACCGCCCGACGAGCGAAACCGCCTCAATTACACCCAGACGTATAGCTACGACGATGGCGGCAATCTGACCGAGTTGCGTCATCAGCGCGACGGCAACAGTCGCACCCGCACGATGCGCATCGACGACAAAAGCAATCGCGGGGTGCGTTGGCAAACAGGTGACGAGCCGCCGGACTTCGACATCTGGTTCGACCCGCACGGCAATCAACGCAAGCTGCGCCACGGTCCGTCATTGCACTGGAACAGCCGTGACGAGCTGGAGCGCGTGGATCTGGTTATCCGTCAGGACAGCGATAACGATGCCGAGTATTACCAGTACAGCGCGGGCCAGCGGGTCCTCAAATGTCATGAATGGTTCACCGACAAGGTCCGCCACTTCCAGCAGGTGCGTTACCTGCCGGGGCTGGAAATTCGCAGCAAGGACAACGGCGAAGAGCTGCACATCATCAGCCTCGGTAACGCGCGTTGCCTGCATTGGGCGCAACGTTCAGCGCCGATAGACGACCAGATGCGCTACACCCTCGAAGACCACCTAGGCTCTTGCGTGATGGAGCTCAATGAAGACGCTGTGGTCACCAGCGCAGAAGGCTATTACCCGTTCGGCGAAACCGCGTGGATGGCGCCGGAATCGGAAATCGAATACCGCTTTATCCGTTATTCCGGCAAGGAAATGGATGTCAGCGGTTTGTACTATTACGGCGCCCGTTATTACGCGCCGTGGTTGCAGCGCTGGGTCAGTGCGGATCCGGCGGGGGATGTGGATGGGTTGAACCTGTATGGTTTTGTCGGTAACAACCCGATTCTGTTCATCGATAACGACGGTAACAAAAAAGACTTGCCGTCTGACGTCAGGCAGGACATCGCGACCTACGCAAAAGTCCTGGATAACCTGGGCAATGAGCTGCAAACGTACAATCGGCAATTGAACGGACTGTTCAGCGCTACGGACATTTCCAAACGCATGGCCATAAACACCGGCTTCAACATTGGCAAGGGAGTTGCCACCACGACAGCAGGGAAAGGCGGCGAAGCACTTGGGACGCTGATATTGCCCGGAGTCGGGACATTTATCGGAGGGATCGTCGCCTCAAAAATCTCCGGCGCGGCAATCGACAAACTCGGCGAAATTACAACTGTTTCCACTCCCGTCCTGCCCGATGCCAAAAAACTGAACCCCGAGAGCATTCACAGCAATGCCACAACAAGCATTTTAACCCCTCTGAGATACGCAAAAAAAATAGCCAGATCTTATGATCCTCGGACTTCCGAGGGAGCAAATAAGCTGATCGGAACAGTAGCCGAGAAAACGCTCAGCAAGTTTGCGCAGGTACCCGCTGCGAGTGACATGATGGCCATTGCTTACGCGGGGAAGGACACAGCCACAGCGCTGGCCGGTTTAAGGGATATCGAAATTGATGACCTCGAGACAGCGTTGGGTTTGATTATCGACATGCTTGAACAGGACCAAAGCGACATCAATGCGGCTTTCAGTGAAATCGGAGTCAACGAATTTTATGACCAAGGCCTGGTGGGCTCATTCGGTTTTGCGCTGGACCTTGCAAAAGGTAGCGTCGGAACCCAGAACTCCAGCTCAATCAGCCGGGATCGGATCAAGAAAGAAATTTCCGTGCGCATGGCTGAAGCAAGGCGCGGTATTGAGTTGATTGGCAGATATCGCCAATACAGCGGTCAAAAGACGGCGTAAACAAGTTCGCCTACCTTCAGGCAGTTTTGCCGTGGTTCTGCGCCTGGATAAATCATGAGCACCTGGCCCTTGAATAGATCAACGCATATCCATACGCCAAGCGTGCAGGTCAAGGATCCTCGGGCTTTGGTTGTCAGGCATATTGCCTATCTGTGTGCAACGACGCATGGAGAAATCAAGCCCCTGATCACCTGCCAGACTCACAACCCTGCCGGGCGCCTGCTAGAAAAACGGGATCCGCGCTTATCTGCACCCAACCTCACTACTCACTACTCGCTCAACGGCATCGTGTTGAAAATCGACAGCGTCGATGCCGGCTGGCGTTTGGTCCTGCCGGGACTGGCCGGTGAGCCTCGGCAACGTTGGGACGAGCGCGGCCATGCCTGGCGATCGACCTTTGACGACCAGCTGCGTGTCGTCAGACTCCAGGTCACCAGAAAGGATGAGGAGGAAGAGGAAGAGGTCGAAACTTTCCTCTACGCCGGTGGCGCCGACACCACCAACCACAACCTGCGCGGACGGTTGATCAAGCAAACCGATGCGTCTGGTGTTCTGGCGATATCCAGCTATTCCCTCGCCGGCCAGCCGATGCAGGAAACCCGAACTTTCCAGGACACACAGGCTTTCACCAGCCATCAGGTGTTCAGCCCGCTGGGCACGGTGCTGGAGCAAACCGATGCCGGCGGCCATCGCAGAGCATCGCGCTATGGGCTTGCCGGGCAACTCAGGCAAATGGAGCTGCAAGTCGAGACGAAAGTCACGCAGGTCTTGCTGGATGCGCAGTACAACGCCAACAATCAGATCATCTCGCAACTGGCCGGTAACGGTGTCCTGAGTCAGTGGACGTATGACCCGGCCGATGGACGCCTGCATACGCGCACCAGTCAGAAAACCGCTCACCCCAGATTGCAGGATCTGCAATATTTCTACGATCGCGTCGGCAATATCATCCGCATCGAAGACCATGCCTTCGAGCCAACCTGGTTCGCCAATCAACGGGTCGACGGCCACCGTGAATTCAGCTACGACTCCCTGTATCGCCTGATCCGCGCGACCGGTCATGACGACGCCCTGCCCCCGGACATTCCCGGCCTGCCGCGACCGCCCGACGAGCGAAACCGCCTCAATTACACCCAGACGTATAGCTACGACGATGGCGGCAATCTGACCGAGTTGCGTCATCAGCGCGACGGCAACAGTCGTACCCGCACGATGTGCATCGACCAGAAAAGCAATCGCGGGGTGCGTTGGCAAACAGGTGACGAGCCGCCGGACTTCGACATCTGGTTCGACCCGCACGGCAATCAACGCAAGCTGCACCACGGTCCGTCATTGCACTGGAACAGCCGTAATGAGCTGGAGCGCGTGGATCTGGTTATCCGTCAGGACAGCGATAACGATGCCGAGTATTACCAGTACAGCGCGGGCCAGCGGGTCCTCAAATGTCATGAATGGTTTACCGACAAGGTCCGCCACTTCCACCAGGTGCGTTACCTGCCAGGGCTGGAAATTCGCAGCAAGGACAACGGCGAAGAGCTGCACATCATCAGCCTCGGTAACGCGCGCTGCCTGCATTGGGCGCAACGTTCAGCACCGATAGACGACCAGATGCGCTACACCCTCGAAGACCACCTCGGCTCTTGCGTGATGGAGCTCAATGAAGACGCTGTGGTCACCAGCGCAGAAGGCTATTACCCGTTCGGCGAAACCGCATGGATGGCGCCGGAATCGGAAATCGAATACCGCTTCATCCGTTATTCCGGCAAGGAAATGGATGTCAGCGGTTTGTACTACTACGGCGCCCGTTATTACGCGCCGTGGTTGCAGCGTTGGGTCAGTGCTGATCCGGCGGGGGATGTGGACGGTTTGAATCTGTATGGTTTTGTCGGTAACAACCCGATCGTCCACGTCGACCAGACCGGTGCCTTCAAAGTGGTGTTTGACCTGGTCAGAAAAGCGGTCGGTATTTTTGATAAAGCGCAAACTGCGGCGGAGCAATTGCACAACCTGACCACCGAGTTCGATGGCCTGATTCCTGAAGGCCAGAACATCGAGGAGGTGCGCAAAAGCATGACGTTCGGCAAATTCATCACCTCCCGGGCCGGCATCAAATCGGTCTTTTACGGTATCGGCAAAGGCATCGCCATCGGCAGTGTCATCGGCACCGTGGTACCCGGAATCGGCAACGCCATCGGTTCCGGCGCAGGGGCAATCGCGGGGGCGATTGTGTTCCCGGTATTGCGTTACCACTTTTTCAAGAAGGGTTTGAAAGCAGCGCAGACATTGCACACCCAAGAGCTCAAGGACGGGCTGAAAACGCTGGGCGACGGTGCTGCAAAAGCCGTCGACGGCGCGGGGGCTCTTCTCGATGGAGGTGCTGCGCTTATCGACAGCATCAAGACTTTCACGGATAACCTCAACAGCTACTCCGAGCACATCCAGAAGATGTTCTACGCCCAACTGGACGCACTGGATGCAGAAAAACAGCGTCAGGTCATGAAGCTGTCCAGGAATGGTGTAGACCCGTTCGAAGCCATCGACAAGGTCATGCAAACCGCCCAGGCGACTATCGAAGCGCCAAGCGAGGCGCAAGGCGTGACTGAACGCCTGCAGCAACTGGAGCGCTCGCTCGCTGCGGAACCTCAGGCAAGACCGGTGCCGAAGCCGAGGTTGAATCTTGTGCATCGACGTCAGGTACAGGAGACAGCTGTCTAGCAGACACGGCCGGCGCGAACAGCGCGCCCGGCCACCTCGGCCCATGCTATCGTGCCCGCCCGTCCTGCCGACCTTTCATCCAGCATGCTGCCGACTTCCCGTACCCTGCGTCTGTCGTTGTATTCCCTGCTGATCATCGCCGGCACGGTCATTGCCGCGACGCTCGCGATGCGCCACGCGGAACGTCAGGCGCTGGAAGAAGACGCCGCCCGCGCCAATCAGCAACTGGGGTTGTACGCCAACTCCTTGCACACCCTGATCGACCGCTATCGCGCCCTGCCCGCCGTACTGGCGCTGGATCCGCAATTGCGTTCGGCCCTGGCCGGCCCGGTCGATGCAGCGCAGCAAGCGGCATTGAATGTGAAGCTGGAAAAGATCAACGGCGCCGCGCAATCCTCGACCCTTGAACTGCTCGATCGCACCGGCCTGGCCGTGGCCGCCAGCAACTGGCGCTTGCCCAGCAGTTACGTTGGCCACAATTACGGCTTCCGCCCCTATTTCAGCCAGACCCGCACCCAAGGCACCGGGCGTTTTTACGCGGTAGGCGTGACCAGCGGCATTCCCGGGTATTTCCTTTCCAGCGCCGTACTTGGCGACAACGACGAGTTTCTCGGCGCGATGGTGGTCAAGCTGGAGTTTCCCGAACTGGAGCGCGAATGGAGCCAGGGCAGCGACACGCTGCTGGTCAGCGATGCACGCGGGATCATCTTTATCGCCAATCAGCCGGGCTGGCGTTATCGCGCCTTGCGAGCATTGAGCGCTGATGATCTGGCCGAGATCAAAACCACGCGTCAGTACGACAAGCAATCGCTGGTTCCGCTGACCCATTTGCCGCTGCGGCGCTTCGATGACAACAGCGATCTGCGCCGGGTCGAAGGTCCGCAGGGCACGGCGGACTATCTGTGGGAATCGCTGCCGCTGACGACCGAGGGCTGGACCCTGCATCTGCTGCGTCGTCCGCAAGTGGCCTTCGAAGATTTGCGCAACGCCGCGCTGGCCGCCGCTGGCGTGTGGCTGGCGCTGGTGTTCCTGTTGTTGTTCCTCAATCAGCGCTGGCGGCTGGCCAAGGTCCGTCAGCGCAATCGTGAAGAGCTTGAGCGTTTGGTCGAGGAGCGCACCCGTGACTTGCGCACCGCGCAGGAAGGTCTGGTGCAGTCGGCCAAACTCGCCGCGCTGGGGCAGATGTCTGCGGCGCTGGCTCACGAAATCAATCAACCGCTGACCGCCCAGCGCATGCAACTGGCAACCCTGCGCCTGCTGCTCGAACATGGCCGCGTCGATGACGCCTACAAGGCGCTGAAACCGGTGGACGACATGCTCACGCGCATGGCCGCCCTTACCGGCCACCTCAAGACCTTCGCCCGCAAAAGCCCGAGCGGCTTGCGCGAACGTCTGGATCTGGCGACGGTGGTCGATCAATCGCTGCAACTGCTCGATGCGCGACTGCGTGACGAACAGGTCAGTCTGGTGCTGCATCTGACCCGCCCGGCGTGGGTACGCGGTGATGCGATTCGTCTGGAACAGGTGCTGATCAACCTGCTGCGCAATGCGCTGGATGCGATGCACGGCAAAGCCTGCAAGCGTCTGGAAATCCGTCTGGAGGCTGATGAACAATTGTGGCGGCTGAGCGTCAGCGACAACGGCGGCGGCATTGCCGAGGAACATCTCGGCCAGGTGTTCGATCCGTTCTTTACCACCAAACCGGTGGGTGACGGTCTGGGCCTGGGGCTGGCAGTATCCTTCGCCATCGTGCATGAATCCGGCGGACGCCTGAGCGTCGAGAATGGCGACCACGGCGCGGTGTTCAGCCTGACCCTGCCAATCGATCTGGAGGCACATATCTGATGCTCAATTCGGTGATGGTGGTCGACGACGAAAGCAGCATTCGCGACGCCGTTGAACAGTGGCTGAGCCTGTCGGGGTTTCAGGTGCAATTGTTCAGCCGTGCCGAAGAATGCCTCGCCGCGCTCCCGGAACATTTTGCCGGGGTGATCCTCAGCGACGTGCGCATGCCCGGCATGGACGGTTTGCAATTGCTCGCCGAAGTGCAAAAGCGCGACAGCGATCTGCCGGTGATTCTGCTCACCGGCCATGGCGATGTGCCGATGGCGGTCGAAGCCATGCGCGATGGCGCCTACGACTTTCTGGAAAAACCGTTCAGCCCGGAAACCCTGCTCGGCAGCCTGCGCCGGGCGCTGGACAAACGCCGCCTGGTCCTGGAAAACCGCGCCCTGCACGAACTGGCCGACAACCGCGCAAAGCTCGATGCGACGCTGCTTGGCGTGTCCCGCGGCTTGCAGACATTGCGTCGGCAAGTGCTGGATCTGGCGACGTTGCCGGTCAACGTGCTGATCCGTGGCGAAACCGGCAGCGGCAAGGAACTGGTCGCGCGTTGCCTGCATGATTTCGGCCCGCGCGCCGGCAAACCTTTCGTGGCGCTGAACTGCGCGGCGATCCCGGAGCAACTGTTCGAGGCCGAGCTGTTCGGCCATGAGAGCGGCGCGTTTACCGGCGCCTCGGGCAAACGCATCGGCAAGCTGGAATATGCCGATGGCGGCACGCTGTTTCTCGATGAGATCGAAAGCATGCCGCTGGCCCAGCAGGTGAAGTTGCTGCGGGTCTTGCAGGAGCAAAAGCTTGAGCGGCTGGGGTCGAACCAGAGCATTCGCGTTGATTTGCGTATCGTCGCGGCGACCAAACCGGACCTGCTCGACGAAGCCCGCGCCGGACGTTTTCGCGAGGACCTGGCTTATCGCCTCAACGTCGCCGAACTGCGCCTGCCGCCGCTGCGCGATCGCCGCGAAGACATTCCGTTGCTGTTCGAGACCTTCGCGCAGAATGCCGCTCAGCGTCTGGGCCGGACCTTTCCGCCGTTGACCGGTGCGCAGCTCAGTCACCTGCTCAGCCATGACTGGCCGGGCAATGTGCGCGAACTGGCCAACGTCGCGGAACGTCAGGTATTGGGGCTGGATGAACCGGTCGCCGGAATCGATCCGGGGCAATCGCTGGCGGCGCAGCAGGAAGCCTTCGAAGCGCAATGTCTGCGCGCGGCGTTGACCCGGCACAAGGGTGATGTGAAAGCCGTGCTCGAAGAACTGCAACTGCCGCGCCGCACGTTCAATGAAAAGATGCAGCGGCATGGGTTGAGTCGGGAGATGTTTCTGGCGGAGTGAGGCAGAGATTTGTGGTGTAGCTGAAATCCATCCCCCTCACCCCAGCCCTCTCCCCCAGGGGGGCGAGGGGGGAGGGAGCCGATCTCCATGCTTTCCCGAATCTGTATTCGACTCGATGTTGCAGGTCGATGTAACCCACCAGAACACCTCGGTCAGTCCCCTCTCCCTCTGGGAGAGGGCTAGGGTGAGGGGCTTTTGATCTTCACGCGGTAAGCGGAAATCCGCTCACTCAGCCCAATCAGTCGGCACAAATCCGCTCACTCCTCCCCGCCACCCCCTCTAAACCGGCCCTCCTTCCCTTGGCACACCTCCTGCTATAGCCCTGGCAGGCTGCGTTCCGACGCGCTCCACAAAAACAATTAAACGAAGGATCCTTCAATGGATAACTCCAACGCCCTGCCCCTTGGGTCGGCTGCCGTGCCGGCCAAACCGAGAACCACCGCCAGCCGGATCAAATCGATCTTCAGCGGCTCTGTCGGCAACATGGTCGAGTGGTACGACTGGTATGTGTATGCCGCCTTCTCCCTGTACTTCGCGAAAACCTTTTTCCCCGCCGGTTCCACCACCGCGCAACTGATGAACACCGCTGCGATCTTCGCCGTGGGCTTCCTGATGCGTCCGATCGGTGGCTGGCTGATGGGCATGTACGCCGACAAGGTCGGGCGCAAGAAAGCGCTGATGGCCTCGGTGTACCTGATGTGCTTCGGCTCGCTGCTGATCGCCCTGAGCCCGAATTATGAAACCATCGGCATCGGCGCGCCGATCCTGCTGGTGTTTGCCCGCCTGCTGCAAGGCCTGTCGGTCGGCGGCGAGTACGGCACCTCGGCGACTTATCTGTCCGAGATGGCGACCAAGGAACGTCGCGGCTTCTTCTCCAGCTTCCAGTACGTGACCCTGATCTCCGGGCAGCTCATCGCCCTCGGCGTCTTGATCGTGCTGCAAAACATGCTGACCACCGAACAGCTCTACGCGTGGGGCTGGCGTATCCCGTTCGCCATCGGTGCGCTGTGTGCGGTCGTGGCGCTGTACCTGCGTCGCGGCATGGAAGAAACTGAGTCGTTCACCAAGAAAGAAAAATCCAAGGAAAGCGCGATGCGCACCTTGATGCGCCACCCGAAAGAGCTGTTGACCGTGGTCGGCCTGACCATGGGCGGCACCCTGGCGTTCTACACCTACACCACCTACATGCAGAAATACCTGGTGAACACGGTCGGCATGAGCATCTCCGACTCGACCACCATTTCCGCCGCCACGCTGTTCCTGTTCATGTGCCTGCAACCGATCATCGGTGGCCTGTCGGACAAGATCGGTCGTCGCCCGATCCTGATCGCCTTCGGCGTGCTCGGTACGATCTTCACCGTGCCGATCCTGATGACCCTGCACACCATCCAGACCTGGTGGGGCGCGTTCTTCCTGATCATGGCGGCGCTGATCATCGTCAGCGGCTACACCTCGATCAACGCGGTGGTCAAAGCCGAATTGTTCCCGACCGAAATCCGCGCCCTGGGCGTTGGCCTGCCGTACGCACTGACCGTGTCGATCTTCGGCGGCACCGCCGAATACATCGCGCTGTGGTTCAAGAGCATCGGCATGGAAACCGGTTACTACTGGTACGTCACCGCGTGCATTGCCGTGTCGCTGCTGGTGTACATCACCATGAAAGATACCCAGAAGCATTCGCGGATCGTCACTGACTGATCGCACCGCATCGCTGGCAGGCCACAAAATCTGTGTCCTGCCACGAACCCTACGGGGTCTCGCGTCTGGCTGGAAATATGCGCTGGGTCCTTGCACTATGGCTGCATCCGAATGCAGCTCAGGAATCCGCTCCCCATGCCCGATGACATCCACTTCTACGAACCCGCCAACGGCCACGGCCTGCCTCACGATCCGTTCAACGCCATCGTCGGCCCGCGCCCCATCGGCTGGATTTCCTCGCAGGATGCCGAAGGCCGGCTCAATCTCGCGCCGTACAGTTTCTTCAACGCCTTCAACTACGTGCCGCCGATCATTGGTTTTTCCAGTGTCGGGCGCAAAGACAGTCTGAACAACATCGAGCAGACCGGTGAGTTCGTCTGGAACCTCGCCACCCGCCCGTTGGCCGAGCAGATGAACCAGAGCTGCGCGATGGTCGCGCCTGAGGTCAACGAGTTTGAACTGGCGGGGCTGACGACCGTAGCGTCAAAGGTGATTTCGGTCCCACGGGTCGCCGAAAGCCCGGTGTCCTTCGAGTGCAAGGTCACGCAGATCATCCAGCTGCAACGCGCCGATGGCGAAACGGTGCCGAGCTGGCTGATCCTCGGCGAGGTGGTCGCGGTGCACATCGCCAAATGGCTGCTGAAGGATGGCATCTACGACACCGCCGCCGCACAACCGATTCTGCGCGGCGGCGGGCCGGCGGATTATTTCCAGCTGGGGCCTGAGGCGCTGTTCAAAATGTGGCGCCCGGGGGCGCAGAAGTAATTACCAGATCAGCTCGGCGTCATCAGTGACGCCCTTGAGCTTGTCCAGTTCGTTGATGGCTGCATCATCGGCAGCAATGGCGCCGGGGAACACCTGCTCATTGAGCAATTTGTGAAAGCGTGGGGCGCCGCCATCGACCAGGGCCTTGACCGCGATCGCCGCGTAATAACCCTTGTTGCCGCCCAGCTCGACGGGGACGACTGCGGAGACTGCTTCGAAGCGTTCAAACTCTTTACGTGCCATGTCGCGGATCCTGGCTCAATCAAATAAGCCGGACATTAAACCCTCAACCGGCGAGTTTGTGTATCGGCGCCGCGCATTGACCGAGGGCCTGCGCGGCGGAAACGTCCCTGAACGTGTGGAAGTCGAGGCTGTTGACCACCAGGTCCTGGACCAGCTCAGCGAAGACTTCCATCGACGGACTGTTGAAATACGCCGTCATCATTTGCTGACTGCTCCAGTAGCCGCTGACCAGCCACAGGTCGGCGTCGCACTGCGATTGTTGCAGGGAAAAACTCAGGCAGCCGGGCGCCGCGCGCGAGACTTCGATCAATGCGCTCAGGCGCACACCGAGTTCCGCCGAGCGCCCGGGCTGGGCACGAACGAAGGCCATATGACTGACAGGCATCTGCTTGGACATGATCAACCCTCCATGAAATCGCGTGGCAGCCGGGGGACGGGCTGCGACTGAAGCAAAGATTAAGGGCCGGGCCGGCTGCGCCGTTAGTCGATTCCTGCCTTCGCGTTGCACAATCCTGCGAGACTGCGCAGACGACCTGTAACAACCTGTAAACCCGCGCAACACGTCTGTCATACGCGTTTTGTGTAGGAGCTGCCGAAGGCTGCGATCTTGTGCTTTTGCCTCGAAGATCAACGGATCGCAGCCTTCGGCAGCTCCTACAGAATCGTATGGCGGGAGACCTGTGCGCACCTGCGGGCAGAATCAGGCAAGCATTTGGCAGAATGTGTCTACCGCCGCCGCTTGCACAAACATATGCTCTGCTGCATTCCCCCTCACTTGCCGAGGATGCCGTGCATGACGTCATTCGATCGTTTTCAAGCCGAACCCAGCGCCGACATGGAAAAGCAGCGCGCGGAGCTGGCGGCGATCATCCGCCGCAACACCAGCGACGATGGCAGCTACCAGACCGCCATCGGCTCACTGGTGATGTCGCGCCATACCCAGTCCCATGACTTTGCCCCGGTGCTCGCGCAGCCGGCGCTGTGCATCATGGCGCAGGGGCGCAAAGAGGTCCGCCTGGCCGACGAGTTCTTCAACTACGACCCGCTGAATTATCTGGTGGTGTCGGTTTCGATGCCGCTCAGCGGGCGCGTGGTCAATGTCTCGCCGGAAGAACCGATCCTCGCCGTGCGCCTCGACATTGATCCGACCGAAATCACCGCGCTGATCGCCGACGCCGGCCCGATGGGCGTACCGACGCGGCCGACCGGACGCGGTCTGTACGTGGAAAAAATCGACAGCGCCATGCTGGATGCGGTGCTGCGTCTAGCGCGGCTGCTCGACGCGCCGAAAGACATCGCCATGCTCGCGCCGCTGATTCGCCGGGAGATTCTCTATCGCCTGCTGCGTAGTCCACAGGGTCATCGTTTGTATGAGATTGCGATTGCCAACAGCCAGAGCCATCGCATCAGCCAGGCAATCAAATGGCTCAACGGCAATTTCGAGCAACCGCTGCGCATCGATGATCTGGCGCGGGAAGTGAACCTCAGCGTGTCGACGTTGCATCATCGCTTCAAGGCGATGACCGCGATGAGTCCGTTGCAGTACCAGAAGCAGCTACGCCTGCAAGAAGCACGGCGGCTGATGTTGACCGAAGGCCTGGAAGCCTCGGCAGCAGGATATCGGGTGGGCTATGAAAGTCCGTCGCAGTTCAGCCGTGAGTACAGCCGACTGTTTGGTGCGCCACCGTTGCGGGACCTGGCGCGGTTGCGGCTGTCGGTGTAACTCCATAGAAGCCCCTCTCCCTAGCCCTCTCCCAGAGGGAGAGGGAACCGATTGGGGGATATTGGAGAGGTTCAGCGACTTGCGATATCGGTGCTGAATCCGGAATCAGCCAAGCCAGGCCAACCCGGCGTTGGGTTGATGACCTTCAAATCCATAATCGACTCGGTTTTTCAGGTCGACGGAGAACGCAAGACACCTCGGTCAGCTCCCTCTCCCCCCGGGAGACGGCTGGGGTGAGGGCAGGCTTCTACACCGCGCGCACGACGTGCTTGATCTCCAAAAACGCCGCCAACCCCCAAGGCCCCAGTTCGCGGCCGACACTGCTCTGCTTGTACCCACCCCAAGCCGTCTGCGGGAAGATCACCTGCGGAGCATTGATCCACACCAGCCCTGCCTGCAAGGCATTGGCCACGCGATCCGCCGTTGCAGCATCGCGCGTCACTACACTCGCGACCAGGCCGAACTGCGTGTCGTTGGCCAGCGCAATCGCCTCGCTCTCACTGGCGAAACCGCGCACACACACCACCGGGCCGAAAATCTCTTCACGCCATAAGGCGCTGTCCAGCGACACGTCGGTGAACACCGTCGGTTGCAGGAAATAACCGCGCGGCAAATGCGCCGGACGATTGCCGCCAGAAAGCAAACGCGCGCCCGCACTCAGGCCGCGATCAATATGCCCAAGCACCCGTTGGTACTGCGCCTGATTGACCAGCGCGCCCATCTCCACATCCGCATCAAACGGATCAGCGACTCGAATCGCCTCTGCGCGCTTTTGCAGACGCTGAAGAAATTCGTCCATCAATTCCTCGGCAACCAGCACCCGACTGGTGGCCGAGCACATTTGCCCGGCGTTGAAGAACGCCCCACCACAAGCCAGTTCCACCGCCAGCTGCAGATCGGCATCCGCCAGCACCAGCAACGACGATTTGCCACCCAGCTCCAGACTCACACCCTTCACGGTTTCAGCAGCGCGTTGCATCACCTGCACACCAACAGCGTTGCTGCCGGTAAAGGAAATCTTGGCAATGCGTGGATCGGCCGACAACGGCGCGCCCACCGCCAGACCAGTGCCGCAGACCAGATTGAACACGCCGTCGGGCAAACCGGATGCAGCGATGATCGCGGCCAGTTCCAGCTCCGGCAACGGCGTCACTTCAGAAGGTTTCAGCACCACGCAGCAACCGGCGGCGAGCGCCGGGGCGAGCTTCCAAGCGGTGGTGACCATGGGGAAATTCCACGGCACGATCAGCCCGACCACACCGCATGGCTCACGACGCAGGCGTGCGCTGAAGTCATCGCTGGGCAGCGGCACGTTGCTGTCCTGCCCGGCGTCGAGGCCTTCGGCGAGTTCGGCGTAATAGTCGAAAGTGGCGATCACGTCATCGACATCGATGGCCGCTTCGAACTGCGGTTTACCGGTATTACTCGACTGCAGGTTCATCAAGTGATCGCGACCGTTGCGCACGCCGTTGGCAATGTTGCGCAGGATCGCAGCGCGTTCGGCGCCGGTGGTTGTCGACCAGTGTTTGAACGCCTCGGTCGCCGCGCTGATCGCTTGGTCGACGGCCTGTTCGTCGCCGCCATTGACGGTGGTCAGCAGCGCTTCGGTAGCGGGGTTGATCACCCGCAGATGTTCGCGGCCTGACGACCATTGGCCATTGATGTAGAGGCCGTCGAGTGTGGTTGGAAAGCTGATCATTGGGCCACCGCCTGCATCCACTGGTTCTGGTCGATTTCAATCAGCGTCGGGCCTTGCCGGTCCGTCGCCTCGCGCAGCGCTGCGCGCAATTCGTCGATGCTGCTGATGGCTTGCGCGGCGCAACCGAGGCCCTTGGCCACGGCGACGAAGTCCGGGGTGTAGATGTCCACGCCAACCGGTTCGATGGCGCGGTTGACCATGTACTTTTTGATCTCCTCGTAACCCTGGTTATTCCACAGCAGCACGATCACCGGCACCCGTGCTTCAACGGCGCTGGCCAGTTCCGGCAGGGTGAATTGCAAGCCGCCGTCACCGATCAGGCACACCACCGGCGGGCGCGCGCCGTTATCGAGTTGTCCACCGAGCCACGCACCGATCGCCGCCGGCAACGCATAGCCGAGGGTGCCGTAACCGGTGGATGCGTTGAACCAGCGACGCGGACGCTGGGGGTTGAAAGTGAGGTTGCCGGTGTATACCGGTTGCGTGGAATCGCCGACGAACACCGCGTCAGGCAATTCGTGCAACACGGTTTCGAGGAAACGCGTCTGCGCCAGCGTCGGTGCATCCCAGCTCGCCGCCAATTCATTACGCAGGCGCGCGGCGCGAACATGGCCCCAATCATTACGGCGCTCGGCCAGAGGTTGGTGCGACAAGGCGCTGAGCAATGCTTGCGCGGCATTGCGCGAATCAGCGACCAGTGCGACGTGCGGCGGGTAGTTGCGCACGGTCTGATCGGCATCGATGTCGATGCGCAGCAGCTTGCCGGGAATCTCGAAGCCGCCGGCGAAAGTGACGTCGTAATCGGTCTCGGCCAGCTCCGTGCCGATCGCCAGCACCACGTCGGCTTCAGCGACCAGTGCGCGGGTGGCGACCAGGCTTTGCGTCGAACCGATCAACAACGGATGGCTGGTCGGCAGCATGCCTTTGGCGTTGATGGTCAGCGCCACTGGAGCGTCGAGCAATTCGGCGAGTCGGGTCAGCTGCGGCGCTGCGTCGATAGCACCGCCGCCGGCGAGAATCAGTGGACGTTGCGCGCTGGCCAGCATTTCGCTCATGCGGCTCACGGCAGCCGGTGCGGCGCCGGCGCGATCGATATTCACCGGCAGGCTGGCGAGCAATTCATCGGCCTCTTCCACCAGCACGTCCAACGGAATTTCGATATGCACCGGTCGTGGTCGTCCGGCCTGAAACAAGGCAAACGCACGGGCCAGCACCACCGGCAATTCGGCAGCGGACATCAGCGTGTGCGAGAACGCTGCGACGCCGCCGACCAGTGCGCTCTGGTTCGGCAGCTCATGCAACTTGCCGCGCCCTCCGCCCAACTGACTGCGCGACTGCACGCTGGAGATCACCAGCATCGGAATCGAATCGGCGTAAGCCTGGCCCATGGCCGTGGTGATATTGGTCATGCCCGGGCCGGTGATGATGAAACACACACCGGGTTTGCCGCTGGTACGCGCGTAGCCGTCAGCCATGAACCCGGCGCCTTGTTCATGACGAGGCGTGACGTGGTTGATGCTTGAGCGGGCAAGGCCTCGGTACAGCTCAACGGTATGCACACCGGGAATGCCGAACACCTGCTCGACCCCGTAATTTTCCAACAGCCTGACCAGTACTTCGCCGCACTTTGCCATGTTGATTGCCCTTTCATTCACTGAACACTCCCTGTGGGAGCGAGCCTGCTCGCGAATAAGCGGTCCAGCCAACATCCGTGTCGAACCTTGAACCGTCTTCGCGAGCAGGCTCGCTCCCACAGGGTCCGTGGAGTGCCCATTGGAACGGTGCGCAACTGGCAGCAACAATCGATTAAAAGTCATACTAGCCATGTCCCCACGTCATACCTCAGATCGCCATGAAACGCCTGCCACCCCTGCCCGCTCTGCATACGTTCTGGATCACCGCGCAATGCTGCAATTTCACTCGCGCCGCCGAGCAGTTGCACATCACTCAGGGCGCGGTGAGCCGGCAGATCGCCGGATTGGAAGAACAGCTCGGTTATCCGCTGTTCATCCGTCTGGCCCGAGGTCTGGCGCTGACGGCCGAAGGCCGCGAATGGCTGCCACAAGTGGAGAAGGTTTTCGGGCTGATCAGTGAAGCGACCGAGCAGATCGGGCTCAAACACCAGACGTTGCAACTCAAGGCCCCAAGCTGCGTGATGCGCTGGCTGCTGCCGCGCCTGCTGCAATGGCAGAAGGAACGCCCGGACGTGCCGGTGAAACTGACGGCCTCGCTGCAACACGGTGTGGATTTCCAGCGCGAGCAATTCGACGCCGCCGTGATCTACGGTCCGCCGCCGGACAATTCGCCAGGCGCACTGCATCTGTTCGACGAGCAACTGACACCGGTCTGCTCACCGCAACTGCTCAAAGGTTCGCCGGCGCTGAATTCACCGCAGGATTTGCAGGAGCATCTGTTATTGCACCCGACCCACGACATTCAGGACTGGTCGGTGTGGCTCGATGCAGCGGGATTGCGATTGGGCAACCTTGGCAGCGGGCAGCATTTCGAAACGCTGGATCAGGCGATGTCGATGGCCTCGCACGGCACGGGGGTGGCGATCGGGGACTGGTCGCTGATTGGTGATGATCTGAACGCTGGACGACTGGTGATGCCGTTTGCGTTGAAGGTGAAGACGGGGTTGGCGTATTACGTGGTGGTGCCTGCTGGAGCCGAACCCTCGCCGCAACTTGAGGAACTGATGCTCTGGCTGGTTGAGCAGGCTCATTTGCGCTGAAGCCTCTCCCCTCACCCTAGCCCTCTCCCCAGGGAGAGGGAACTGATTGGGGATACTCAAGAAATTCATCGACCTGACACAGCCACGCCGAATCCATAATCGACACGGTCGTTCAGGTCAATGCGTGACCCAAGACAACTCGGTCGGCTCCCTCTCCCCAGGGAGAGGGAACTGATTGGGGATACTCAAGAAATTCATCGACCTGACACAGCCACGCCGAATCCATAATCGACACGGTCGTTCA
>NZ_JBXAWD010000020.1:0-91059 GCF_057291535.1 Pseudomonas sp. 1L-E-NC-VB-C3
CCAGGGAGAGGGAACTGATTGGGGATACTCAAGAAATTCATCGACCTGACACAGCCACGCCGAATCCATAATCGACACGGTCGTTCAGGTCAATGTGTGACCCAAGACAACTCGGTCGGCTCCCTCTCCCCCGGGAGAGGGCTGGGGTGAGGGGAAAAGGCTTGACTCAATACCCGACGGTAAAACGCTGGCGCGAATGCTTCGGCGTTTCCACTTCGTCAATCAGCGCAATCGCGTAATCGGCAAATGTGATCCAGCTGCGTCCTTCGGCACTGACCAACAGATGATCCTTGCCGACGCGGAATGTGCCACTGCGCTCACCCTCGACGAACTCCGCCGACGGCGACAAAAAGGTCCAGTCCAGTTCCTGCTCGTGACGCAACGCATCAAGAAACTCAGCACCTGCGCTCGCCTCGGCTTTGTATTCGGCCGGGAAACCGGCACTGTCGATCACTCGCGTGTCATCCGGCAGCAACAGCGAACCGGCGCCGCCGACCACCAGCAAGCGCTTCACGCCCGCCTGCTTCACCGGTCCGACAATCGCCGAGGCCGGGACGGAGGCGAAATGCGCTGCGCTGATCACTGCGTCGTGACCGGCCACCGCCGCTTGCAGCGCCGCCGAATCCAGTACGTCGAGGCTCTTGCTGACGACACCGGCACGGCTGCCGATCTTCGAGGTATCGCGGGCAATGGCGGTGACGCTGTGGCCGCGACGCAGGGCTTCTTCCAGCAATTGGCTACCGGCACGGCCGGTGGCACCAATGATTGCGATCTTGCTCATGACATTCTCCAGTTGGCTTGAAAATGCTGCGTGTTCAGGTTCGGCTTACCACTGCATCTCGCCCTTGGCGACTTTTGCGCTGAGTTCCAGCGAGCTTTCCTCGCCGAGTTGCGGGTAGCGTTTTTTCATCGCAACGATCAGTGCAGCAGAGTCTTTGGCCTTGGCGGTTTCGGCATCGAAGGCCTTGATGTAATCAGCGGTGAATTTCACGCTGGCCAGCGAGCGGCTGCTGTCCCCCAGGTAATGACCGGGCACCACGGTTTGCGGTTTCAGGCTTTCGATGGTGTGCAGGGTGTGCAGCCAATCGGCGTGGGATTGCGCGGTCTGGGTGTCGGCCATCCACACATGAATGTTCTCGGCGACCACTACGCCACCGACCACTGCTTTGAGCGACGGGATCCATACGAAGCTGCGATCCGGTTGCTTGCCGTCGAGGCCGATCACCTGCAATTGCTTGCCTTCGAGGGTCAGGCTGTCGCCCTTGAGCACGTCCGGGACGATGGTTTTCGCCGGCACGTCGGCGCCCATTTTCGGCCCCCAGTAGGCCAGTTTGCCGTCGACGGTGTGCTTGATGTGATCGACAGTCGGCTGCGAAGCCAGCACTTTCGCCTGCGGGAATGCCTTGGTCAGGGTGTCGAGGCCAAAGTAGTAATCCGGGTCGCCATGGCTGATGTAGATGGTGGTCAATTGCTTGCCGCTGGCGCGGATCTTTTCCACGACCTGCTCAGCCTGGGATTTGCCGAATTGCGCGTCGACCAGAATCGCTTCTTTCTCACCGCTGACCAGCACCGAGCTGACCGGGAAAATCGCCTGGGTGCCCGGGTTGTAGACATCGAGGCTCAGCTCGGCGGCGGATGCATGGGCGGCAAAGCCGAAAAATGCTGCGGCGAGCAGAACGCGTTTGAAGGGGGTAAAGCCGATCATGTGTTGCTCCGGATTGCGAATGCCAGTCTGGCGATGCAACAGAGCTTAGTTGCCAGACTCAGTACAAAAAATGCGATGCTTGGACATAGTTTGTTTCTGAAAGCGGGCAAATCATGGATCGGCTTCAAGCAATGCGGGTATTCGTCACGGTCGTGGACCTGGGCAGCCAGTCGGCGGCGGCCGACCACCTCGACCTGTCGCGGCCGGTGGTGTCGCGCTATCTGGCGGAGCTGGAAGACTGGGTCGGCGCGCGGCTTATGCACCGCACCACGCGCAAATTGAGCCTGACCGCCGCCGGCAGCGAAATCCTCCCGCGCTGCCGGCAGATGATCGACCTGTCGCACGACATGCAGGCCGCCGTCAGCGAACCCGATGACGCGCCGCGCGGACTGCTGCGGATCAGCGTCAGCACCTCGTTTGGCCAAGCGCAACTGGCCGATGCGATGGCGGCATATGTCAGGCTTTACCCCGGCGTGAGCATCGATCTGCAGATGCTCGACCGCACGGTGAATCTGGTCGATGAACGCATCGATCTGGCGATTCGCACCAGCAATGATCTTGATCCGAATCTGATCGCCCGGCGCCTGACCGTGTGCCGCTCGGTGGTCTGCGCAGCGCCGGCTTACCTGCTTGAGCATCCGGCGCCGCAAACGGTTGAGGATTTGAGCCGACATAACTGCCTGACCCATTCCTATTTCGGCAAGAGCCTGTGGCATTTCGAGGAGGATGGCGAACCGGTTTCGGTACCGGTGCAGGGCAATATCAGCGCCAACGAGGCCAGCACCCTTCTGCGCGCAACCCTGGCCGGCGCGGGCGTGGCGATGCTGCCGACCTACCAGGCTGGCGTGCATATTCACAGCGGCGAACTGCTGCGTTTGCTGCCACATGTCGAACCGCGCCAGATGAATATCTACGCGGTGTACGCCTCACGCAAACACATGCCGGCGGCACTGCGCAGCATGCTCGACTTTCTGGTTGAGCGCTTTCCCGAGGCCCCGGCCTGGGATGCCGGCCTGTAAACCCGCTCCGACATGGGCATCAATCACCTGAATGGCCGGCTAAATCCTCAAGCGCACTCGCTGGCAAGTGCGCGCCGCTGACCTATGCTCAAAGTAATACCGCAAGGTAGACGTTCAGAGGTCGAACACCATGAACATCAAAACAAAAAGATACGCCGCCATCTTCATCACCTGCGCCGCCACGCTGGCGCTGTACGGCACCGCTGCCTGGCGGGTCGAGCAGTTGCGCCAGCTGCCGCGCGAGTATGCGAGCTGCAACTATGAGCGGTGTATTCCGCACAATGCCACGCTGAACGCATTGCGCTGATAGACCTGCGCTGGAATGCAACTGCTGTGGGAGCGAGCCTGCTCGCGAATGCGCTGTGTCAGCCAGCCTAGTTGCTGAATGAAAGACCGTATTCGCGAGCAGGCTCGCTCCCACAGGGCTCATCAGCGCATCAGGATTGTTGCTCGGCCTTCAAGCGGTCGCGGAATGCCTTTGGCGAAATCCCCACCCGGCGACGGAACAGGCGCGTGAAGTTGGTCGGATCGGAAAAACCGAGCAACTCCGACATCTCGTAAATCGTCATGCTGGTGTAGGTCAGCAGGCGCTTGGCTTCCAGCAACTGACGCTCGTGCATGATCTGCAACGCCGGTTGCCCGGCCAGTTCACGGCAGGTGCCGTTGAGGTGCGACACGGAGATGCCCAGGCGATGGGCGAGGTCTTCGACCTTGACGTGCTGGCGGTAAGTCTCTTCCACCAACTGAATGAAACCGTTGAGGTATTCGCGCTGGCGTTGCGGCCGTTGGCTGGCCTTGTGCCGGACGATCGCCTGGCGGCTGACCCAGACCATGATCACGCTGACCAGCGAATGCATGAGCATTTCCCGCGCCGGTTGATGGCCGTTGTACTCGGCCTGCAACGCTGAAAACAGGCTGTTGAGATAATCGCCATCCTTGCCGGCCGGGTAGTTTTCCGCCCGGGCCAGCGCGTGTACCGAATCGCCCAATTGCGCCTGCAAATGATTGATCAGCGGCGTGGCCAAGGTGACGATGAAGCCTTCAACATCCTCGGAAAAACGAAACCCGTGCACCGATAACGGTGGCAGCACCTGAATCGCTGGCGTCTCGAGTTGCGTGCGCTGGCCTTCGATTTCGAGCTCTGCCTGACCTTTGAAAACGAACAGCAGCTGGCACAGATCCGCGTGGCGGTGAGGTTTGATTTCCCATTGATGTTCGCGACTGCGCGAGGAAATGGTTTCACAGTGCAGCAAGTCCGGGGTCGGCCAGTCCAGGCTTTCACCGTAGAGCTTGAACACCGGAATAGAAGGCAGGGCAGGCTTGTTCATACTTCAATCCAGGCCTCTGGTTTTTGGGCGATAATCGCACCGATTGGCAGAATGTACAGGTATCGGCTCAGTTTTCACCTTCAATTGACAGACCCGCAAGGGAAAAATGCAAGCACTCGATCCATAAAATCATTCACCGGCTGTTGCTGCGTGAAGCTTGCGAGTCATAAAAACAATGAAAACCCTGAAAACCCAAGTCGCCATTATCGGCGCCGGTCCTTCCGGACTGCTCCTCGGCCAGTTGCTGCACAACGCTGGCATCGAAACCCTGATCCTCGAACGCCAGACGCCTGATTACATTCTTGGGCGCATCCGTGCCGGTGTGCTTGAACAAGGCATGGTAGAGCTGCTGCGTGAGGCCGGCGTCGGTCAGCGAATGGATGTCGAAGGCCTGGTTCATGGCGGCTTCGATCTGGCGCTGGACGGGCGTCAGGTGCACATCGATCTGCACGCTCTGACCGGCGGTAAAACAGTAATGGTCTACGGTCAGACCGAGGTCACCCGCGACCTGATGGCCGCTCGTCGGGACGCGGGGGCGCCGACAATTTATCAGGCGAGCAATGTCGTTCCCCACGGCATGAAAAGCGACGAAGCTTTCGTCACCTTCGAAAAGGACGGTGAAAGCTGGCGCGTCGATTGCGATTACATCGCCGGTTGCGATGGTTTCCACGGCGTCGCGCGGCAGTCGATTCCGGCCGATTGCCTGAAGATCTTCGAGCGGGTCTACCCGTTCGGCTGGCTGGGCATTCTCGCCGACACACCGCCGGTCCACGACGAATTGGTCTATGCCCGCCACGAGCGTGGCTTCGCTTTGTGCAGCATGCGTTCGGCCACCCGCACCCGCTATTACCTGCAAGTCCCGGCGGATGAAAACGTCGACGACTGGAGCGATCAGCGTTTCTGGGATGAGCTGAAAAAACGCCTGCCGGATGCCCTCGCGGAAAAACTGGTGACCGGCCCTTCGATCGAAAAAAGCATCGCGCCGCTGCGCAGTTTTGTCGTCGAGCCAATGCAGTACGGGCGCATGTTTCTCGTCGGCGACGCCGCACATATCGTACCGCCGACTGGCGCCAAGGGCTTGAACCTGGCGGCCAGCGATGTCAGCACGTTGTTCAATATTCTGCTGAAGGTCTATCGCGAAGGCCGCACTGATCTTCTGGAAAAATACTCGGAAATCTGCCTGCGCCGGGTGTGGAAAGCCGAACGGTTTTCCTGGTGGATGACGTCGATGCTGCATCGCTTCGACGAGCACGATGAATTCAGCCAGCGCATCTGCGCTTCGGAACTGGACTATTTTGTCAGCTCGCAAGCCGGGCAAAAAACCATTGCAGAAAATTACGTCGGGCTTCCGTACGAGGCTATCGAATAGCTTCCTACCGACTTACACTGCGAGCATCCACCCGCGCGCGATGGCCGCGCGGGTCCATCAATGCCCGCAGGCTCGCCCGTGACCACTCTCAATCAACCTGAAACGCCCAAACCGGCCATTCGCAGCGTGCTGGTCGCCTTGATGATGGCGATCTTCCTCGGTGCGCTGGACCAGACCATCGTCGCCGTATCGATGCCGGCGATCTCCGCGCAATTCAAGGACGTCAGCCTGCTGGCCTGGGTGATTTCCGGTTACATGGTGGCGATGACCGTGGCGGTGCCGATCTACGGCAAACTCGGCGACCTGTACGGGCGGCGCAAACTGATGTTGTTCGGCATGGGCCTGTTCACCCTCGCCTCGCTGTTCTGCGGCATGGCGCAGAGCATGGAGCAACTGGTGCTGGCGCGGATCCTTCAGGGCATCGGCGCCGGCGGCATGATCTCGGTGAGTCAGGCGATCATCGGCGACATCGTCCCGCCACGTGAACGCGGGCGCTATCAGGGTTACTTCAGCAGCATGTACGCCGTGGCCAGCGTCGCCGGCCCGGTGCTCGGCGGCTACATGACCGAATACCTGTCGTGGCGCTGGGTGTTTCTGATCAACCTGCCGCTGGGGCTTGGCGCGTGGTGGGTGGCACGGCGCAACCTGCGCGGCTTGCCGATTCCGCAGCGCAAACCGGTGATCGATTACCTCGGCACGGTGCTGATGATCATCGGCCTGACCTCGTTGTTGCTCGGTATCACCGAAGTCGGCCAGGGCCATTCATGGCGCAGCGGCGAAGTGCTCGGCCTGTTCGCTGGTGCCGTGGTGGTATTGGCGCTGTTCGTCTGGCATGAACGCCGGGCGCGGGAGCCGTTGCTGCCGATGCACTTGTTCACCAATCGCAGCGCGCTGCTGTGCTGGTGCACGATTTTCTTCACCAGTTTCCAGGCCATCTCGCTGATCGTGCTGATGCCATTGCGTTTCCAAAGCGTCACCGGGGCTGGCGCCGACAGTGCGGCGTTGCACTTGCTGCCATTGGCGATGGGCTTGCCGATCGGCGCCTATTTCGCCGGTCGCCGCACCTCGATTACCGGACGCTACAAACCGCAGATTCTCACCGGGGCGATCCTCATGCCGATCTCGATTCTCGGCATGGCCTTCAGTCCGCCCCAAGCAACCTTGCTCAGCGGTTTGTTCATGTTGCTCAGCGGCATCGCCGGCGGCATGCAGTTCCCGACCTCGCTGGTCGGCACACAAAACTCGGTGGAACAACGCGACATCGGCGTCGCCACCAGCACCACCAACCTGTTCCGCTCACTGGGCGGCGCGGTGGGCGTGGCGTTGATGTCGGCGCTGCTGCTGGCGTTGCTGCACGATTCCAGTTTCGCCCATCTGGCGAACAGTTCGCTGATCAGCGAAGGGCATTCGGGCAACGTCCTGCTCGATGGCCTGAACGCCGCACCCGGCGAAGCGCAGAACGCTTTGCGCGCGGAACTGCTGGTGACCTTCCGCCACTTGCTCTGGGTCAGCACGGCAGTGTCGTTGCTGGGGCTGGCAGCGGCGATTGCCATGCCGAACAACCTGCTGCGCGGACGGGAGCACGGCGCGAAATAATTGCCGCAACAAATACCACTGTGGGAGCGAGCCTGCTCGCGAATGCGCGGTGTCAGCCGACACATAGCTGAATGACACACCGCTTCGCGAGCAGGCTCGCTCCCACAAGGGAACGGTGTTCGCTCAAGGGCTGTAATAACCCACCGCGACGAGGAAGTGCCCGACCTTTTTCAGGTACGCATGCTTGTCCTCGATCTTGCCGGTCACCGGGTTTTTCCAGCGGTATTCGTATTCGCCTTCATCCTGCTTGCCGATCAGCGCCAGAATCGGCTCGCCCACTGGCTTGCCTTCCGGGTCCTTGACCTTGCCAAAATCAGTGTTGATCAAGCGCAGATTGGTGCCGTGGGCGACATAACGCTGGTTGTTCAGATCGACCACGAAGACATACAGGTCATCCTGCAGGTATCCGCCCTTGAGCGAGTTGATCGCAACCAGCGTGCCCTTCTCGTCCTTGCCCAGATCCGTCGCGGCTTTGTCCAGCAAGGCCTTGGCCTGCTCAGCCGACGCCCGTGGCAAGTAGTAACCCACCGCGAGAATCCGCTGCCCGACGCGCTGATAAAACACATGCTTGCGCTCGACCTTGCCGTCGGCCCAGTTCTGCCAGCGGTATTCGGCCTGCTGGATGCCGTTGCCTTCCGGCACTTTCAGCGCATCCTTGAACGCCTTCTGCAGATCCGGCCCGAGGACTTCGCTGACATCACGGCCGATCAGCGCCGATGACGGCCCGCCACTGGCAAGCATGACGCCTTTGGTGTCGAGGACGAACACGTAGCGATCCTTGTCGACGAACTCACCCTGGCGGCTGAAGGCGGCGAAGGCCTTGTCGCCATTGTCGTGGTAGTAGGCCAAGGCTTTTTCCAGCAGGGCGATGGCCGCCTGACTGTCATCCTTGGCGGCGGTGGCGGCGCTGGCCTGGCCGAAACCGGCCAGCAGAATCAGGCCGAGCCAGGCCACTTTATGCAAAAACCCCATAGCGCATCCCTCGTTCTTTTTGGTGTCTCAAGAGCGTAGACGGCTTGGGCTGATGTACGAGTATTCAGAATGATGCAGGGCATTACAGACCCCTGTGGTGGGGGGACAAAGCCCTCCGGACAACAGATCAGTCGCTACGGGCGGGAATTGATCTGCTGCTGCAGGTTCTGGATCTGCGCCTGCAAGGTGTTGAGGTTGCGGGTCATCTGCGCGCGGAACGCATCGAACTCGGCGGTATTGCCGCCACCCTGTGGCGCTGCAGGGCGATTGTCCTGCTGACTTTTCAGCACGACGATGTCCTGCTCCAGACGATCGATCGCCGCGCTCGGGTTGCCCTGTTTCTTCAGCGCGGCGATATCGGCACCGAGGCTTTTGAACTGGGCGTCGAAAGCTTTCAACTGCGCATCGACCTTGCTGGTATCGGCCGGGGTGCTTTTGATGGTCGCCAGCTCGGCGCTCAAGGCTTTGACCTGAGCCTGCAACTGCGTATTGGCGTTCTGCTGTTCGGTGGTCTGCGCGGTCATTTGCGCCAGCCGCTTGTCCAGCTCGCTGGTCTGCCCGGCCACGCCTTGCTGCTGCTTGCTCTGGTCGAGCAGCTTGCCTTCGAGTTGTTTGATCTGCAGCTTCAGCGCTTCGCTGTCACTGTTGACGTTGCTCTGGCTGGCGACGACCTTGCCGGAAATATCCTGCAGGCGCCCCGCCGCTTCTTCGCTGATGCGGGCGAAGCTTTCCTGGGTGGCGACCAGTTGCTGTTCCATCAGCGATATCTGCTGGAAGCTCCACCAGGCCAGACCGATGAAGGCGAAAAACAACGCACCGACCAGCGCCCACAGCGGCCCGGTGCTGGCGGCCCTGACCTTGACCACTGGCGCCGTGCGCGAATGCACGGAAGTACGGGGGCTGGGCGCGATGTCATCGTCGTCGAACGGGTCAGCGCGCAGGCTTGGCACGTTATCGAAATCGTCGTCGTGGGCATCGTTTCGCATGGACATTGAGGTAACCTTTGGCAAACGCGGTGATGGCTAAATGCTGCGAAGTATAACCGCCGCAGCCGCAGGCATTGACCCTCAACCCGCAAGGCGGTTCATTGCCGCCCGGCCGAATCGTTTCAACGGATGTCCTGGGCTTTCCACCACGCACAGAACTCATCGAGGGCAGCCCAGAGGCTGACTTTCGGATCGTAGTCGAGATAATGCCGGGCGCGGCTGATGTCGAGGGTGAAATTTTTTTTCATGACCTGCATGCCCAGACGCGACAGGGTCGGCTCCGGGCGTCCCGGCCAGAGCATGCACGCGCCTTCGTTGAGCGCCGCGACACTGTACGCGAGACCGTAGGAGCGATATTTGCGCACCTGATCGACGTCCATCCGGCGCATCACGTAATTGACCACGTCCCACAGCGGCACCGGCGTACCGTTGCTGATGTTGTAGGCCTTGCCCAGCGCAGAACCTTGCGCCAACAAGCTGCTGAGCATGGCTTCGTTGAGGTTTTGCACGCTGGTGAAATCGACCTTGTTCAAGCCATTGCCGATGATCGCCAGCCGGCCCTTGCGTTGCATCTTCAGCAGGCGCGGGAAGATGCTCATGTCGCCGGCACCGGTGACGAAACGCGGGCGCAGGGCGATGGTTTCCAGACCGAATTCCTGGGCACCGAAGACTTTCTGCTCGGCCAGATACTTGGTCGCGGCGTAGGGATGCTTGAAGCGTTTGGGCACTTGCTCTTCGGTCAGACCGAGATGGTCGCGGCCATCGAAATAGATCGACGGCGACGACAGATGCACCAGCCGCCGCACCCGCTGCTTGAGGCAAGCTTCGACGACGTTTTCGGTGACTTCGACGTTGCCTTGATGAAAGTCCTGATAACGCCCCCACACACCGACAGCACCAGCGCAATGCACCACGGCCTCGACATCGCTGCACAGGTCGCGCACCAGATCGGCGTCGCTCAGATCGCCCGGCACGAACTCCGCGCCCCGGCGCACCAGATGTTCGACGCTCTCGGCCCGGCGACCGTTGACCCGCACTTCAAGGCCCTGCTCCAGGGCGAAACGCGCAAAGCGCCCGCCAATAAAGCCACTGGCGCCGGTAACCAAAATCTTCATCAAAAACTCCAGGGAAGCAGCTGCAAGCTTCGAGCTTTCAGCTGCAAGTTGAAACGGTACGTGTTCTTGCCGCTTGCAGCTTGACGCTTGTTGCTGCGTTCAAGCCACTAGCCATTGCTTTGAGGAGCGCAGCAGTTGCTCGGTCAGTAGATTGAGCAACTGGCCGCCATTGCGCCAATGATGCCAGTACAGCGGCACGTCGATCGGTTTATCTGGCAGCAATTCGCGCAGCACCCCGCGTTGCAATTGCTCGCGCACCTGCAGTTCCGGCACCAGGCCCCAGCCCAGACCGGCTTCGGTCAGGCGGATGAAGCCTTCGGAGGACGGGCATAAATGGTGCTCGAACGCGCCGTCGACGCCCAACAGCGCCAGATAGCGATGCTGAAGGAAATCGTCCGGGCCGAACACCAGCGCCGGGGTGCGCGGCAGCTGTTCGGCGCGCACGCCTTCGGGAAAATGCCGAGCGAGGAAGGCTGGACTGGCCAGCGCCCGATAACGCATGGCGCCGAGCAATACGCTGCGTGCGCCGGCCACCGGCCGCTCGCTGGCACACAGGCATGCGGCCACTTCACCGGCACGCATGCGCTTGAGGCCAACGGTCTGGTCTTCGACGATCAGGTCGAGCAACAAATGCTGCTCGGCGCAGAAATCGCCGACGGCCTCGGCCCACCAAGTGGCGAGGCTGTCGGCGTTGAGGGCGATGCGCAGGCGATCGGGCAGGCCTTCTTCGTCGAGCGCCGGCACCACTGATTGCAAGTCGCGCTCGAGCAGACGCACCTGCTGCACATGGTTGAGCAAGCGTCGGCCGATCTCGGTCGGCGCTGGCGGTGTTTCGCGCACCAGCACTGGCTGGCCGACCCGCGCTTCAAGCAATTTGATGCGCTGGGAGATCGCCGACTGCGACAGGCCGAGCACCTGTGCGGCGCGATCGAATCCGGCCTGCTCGACCACTGCGGCGAGCGCGGAAAGCAATTTATAGTCGAACATCAGTTTTCCTAATGGGCGATCAGCACTATTGGTTTTTCTTATACAGCGTCACACCGGAGAATAGCCAGCAAGCACTCTCTTTCAAGGATCTCTCCCATGTGGCAAAGCTACGTAAACGGCCTGTTGGTGGCGTTCGGCCTGATCATGGCGATCGGCACGCAGAACGCTTTTGTCTTGGCGCAAAGCCTGCGCCGTGAACACCATTTGCCGGTGGCGGCATTGTGCGTAGTGTGTGACGCGATTCTGGTCGCGGCCGGGGTGTTCGGCCTGGCGACGATCCTCGCGCAGAACCCGACCCTGCTGGCGATCGCCCGTTGGGGCGGTGCGACGTTTCTGATCTGGTACGGCAGCCAGGCACTGCGCCGGGCCTGTTCGAAGCAGAGCCTTGAGCAAGGCGAAAACCAGACCGTGCGTTCGCTGCGCGCAGTGATGCTCAGCGCTCTGGCGGTGACCTTGCTCAACCCCCACGTTTATCTCGATACGGTTTTGCTGATCGGCTCGCTGGGCGCGCAGCAGTCGGTGCCGGGCGCTTATGTGGTCGGCGCGGCGAGTGCATCGTTGCTGTGGTTTTTCACCCTGGCCCTAGGCGCGGCGTGGCTGGCACCGTGGCTGGCCCGCCCGAGCACGTGGCGCATTCTCGATCTGGTGGTGGCGTTGATGATGTTCGCCGTCGCCGCGCAGTTGATCATCGCCGGATGAATAATTGCCAAAGGCTCTGGAACCTCTATCCCACACAGTTGTTGCGTGGTTAAGGCGCGACCCCGGTGCTATGATCCGAACCCTGCGCCGCAAAGAGTAAAAACTCGCCGGTGCATTTCCGGCCGCCCGTGATCGGCCTTGCGCTCACCGCAACAGACCTGATTAGGAGAATCATCATGGCTTTCGAATTGCCGCCGCTGCCTTACGCACACGATGCCCTGCAGCCGCACATCTCCAAGGAAACCCTGGAGTTCCACCACGACAAGCACCACAACACCTACGTCGTGAACCTGAACAACCTGGTGCCAGGCACCGAGTTTGAAGGCAAGACCCTGGAAGAAATCGTCAAGACTTCTTCGGGCGGCATCTTCAACAACGCCGCTCAGGTCTGGAACCACACTTTCTACTGGAACTGCCTGGCGCCAAACGCCGGCGGTCAACCAACCGGCGCCCTGGCAGATGCCATCAACGCAGCGTTCGGTTCGTTCGACAAGTTCAAGGAAGAATTCAGCAAAACCTCGATCGGCACCTTCGGTTCCGGCTGGGGCTGGCTGGTGAAAAAGGCTGACGGTTCCCTGGCCCTGGCCAGCACCATCGGCGCCGGCAACCCGCTGACCAGCGGCGACACCCCGCTGCTGACCTGCGACGTCTGGGAACACGCTTACTACATCGACTACCGTAACCTGCGTCCGAAGTACGTTGAAGCGTTCTGGAACCTGGTCAACTGGAAGTTCGTGGCCGAGCAGTTCGAAGGCAAAACCTTCACCGCTTAAGCTGCACGCCAGATGAAAAACCCGGCTTCGGCCGGGTTTTTTTATGCCCGGCGCATGGCGTTTCTTGCACGGTAAAAGCAGCTTCGCGCCGTTTGCCGCCAGCCCCCAGCCGTCTACCATCACAGAAAGGAAAAAATCTTTGGCCCAGTGCTCAAGTTGAAGGCAATTGCAACCGACACAGTTAATTCAGAGCTATTACTCAAATGACGACATTGCGGCCAGGATCACGGCGACTTTTCCCGTGCCTGATTGTCCCTTTGACTGCCAACCCGGGATTGCCAATACTCATGGCAACTTGACGCTACCCGCACGGAACAAGGAATAACCCTTTGAAGCTGGAACTCAAGAACAGCTTGTCGGTGAAGTTGCTCCGGGTCGTGCTCCTGTCGGCATTGATCGTAGGCGTAGTCTTGAGCTGCGCGCAGATTGTCTTCGATGCCTACAAGACCCGTCAGGCTGTGGCCGGCGACGCCGAGCGCATCCTCGACATGTTCCGCGATCCATCGACCCAGGCCGTGTACAGCCTGGATCGGGAAATGGGCATGCAGGTGATCGAAGGGCTGTTCCAGGACGACGCCGTGCGTCAGGCCTCCATCGGCCACCCCAACGAAGCCATGCTGGCGCAAAAATCCCGCGAACTGCAGCATTCCAATAGCCGTTGGCTGACCGACCTGATTCTCGGCCAGGAACGCACCTTTACCACGCAATTGGTCGGCCGTGGCCCTTACAGCGAATACTACGGCGACCTGAGCATCACCCTCGACACCGCCACTTATGGCGAAGGTTTCATCGTCAGCTCGGTGATCATTTTCATTTCCGGGGTGTTGCGCGCACTGGCGTTGGGGCTGGTGCTGTATCTGGTCTATCACTGGCTGCTGACCAAACCGCTGTCACGAATCATCGAGCACCTCACCGAAATCAACCCCGATCGTCCCAGCGAGCACAAGATTCCGCAGATCAAGGGCCACGAAAAGAACGAACTGGGCCTGTGGATCAACACTGCCAACCAGTTGCTCGAGTCCATCGAACGCAACACCCACCTGCGCCACGAAGCGGAAAACAGCCTGCTGCGCATGGCCCAGTACGACTTCCTCACCGGCCTGCCGAACCGCCAGCAATTGCAGCAGCAACTGGACAAGATTCTGGTGGATGCCGGCAAGCTGCAGCGCCGCGTCGCGGTGTTGTGCGTCGGCCTGGATGACTTCAAGGGCATCAACGAGCAATTCAGCTACCAGACCGGCGACCAATTGCTGCTGGCCCTGGCCGATCGTTTACGTGCCCACAGCGGTCGCCTGGGCGCCCTCGCTCGCCTGGGCGGCGATCAGTTCGCGCTGGTGCAGGCCGACATTGAACAGCCTTACGAAGCAGCAGAACTGGCGCAGAGCATTCTCGATGATCTTGAGGCGCCCTTCGCCCTCGACGATCAGGAAATCCGCCTGCGCGCGACCATCGGCATCACCCTGTTTCCGGAGGACGGCGACAGCACCGAGAAGCTGTTGCAGAAAGCCGAGCAGACCATGACCCTGGCCAAGACCCGCTCGCGCAATCGCTATCAGTTCTATATCGCCAGCGTCGACAGCGAGATGCGCCGTCGTCGCGAGCTGGAAAAGGATTTGCGCGATGCGCTGATCCGCGACCAGTTCTACCTCGTCTATCAGCCGCAGATCAGTTATCGCGATCACCGCGTGGTTGGCGTCGAAGCGCTGATTCGCTGGCAACATCCGGAACACGGGCTGGTGCCGCCGGACCTGTTCATTCCGCTGGCCGAACAGAACGGCACGATCATCGCCATCGGCGAGTGGGTGCTCGATCAGGCCTGCAAGCAATTGCGCGAATGGCACGATCAAGGTTTTGTCGATTTGCGCATGGCGGTCAATCTGTCCACCGTGCAACTGCACCACGCCGAGCTGCCACGGGTGGTCAACAACCTGTTGCAGATGTACCGCTTGCCGCCGCGCAGTCTGGAACTGGAAGTCACCGAAACCGGCCTGATGGAAGACATCACCACCGCCGCCCAGCATCTGCTCAGCCTGCGCCGCTCCGGCGCGCTGATCGCGATCGACGACTTCGGCACCGGCTACTCGTCCCTCAGCTATCTGAAAAGCCTGCCGCTGGACAAGATCAAGATCGACAAAAGCTTCGTGCAGGACCTGCTCGATGACGACGATGACGCGACCATCGTTCGGGCGATCATTCAACTGGGCAAGAGCCTCGGCATGCAGGTGATTGCCGAAGGCGTGGAAACCGCCGAGCAGGAAACCTACATCATTTCCGAGGGTTGCCACGAAGGTCAGGGCTACCACTACAGCAAACCGCTGCCGGCGCGGGAGCTGGGTATTTACCTCAAGCAGGCGCAACGCAGCAACGCGGCTATTTTATAAGATCGCAGCCTTCGGCAGCTCCTACATTTGAAATGCGTTCCCCCTGTAGGAGCTGACGAGTGAAACGAGGCTGCGACTTTTGATTTTCATGCGCAAATAAGAAATATTTCCAAGCACGCCTTTACACATAATGCGAAAGATTTGCATTATGTCGCAGTTTTGCGCGCCCCCGGCGCCAGTCCATTCAACTACCGAAGCAGGATGTTCGCCATGATTCGTATGCCTCTGGCTACCGCCAGTCTGCTGGCCATCGCTATTTCCCTCGCCGGTTGCGGCGAAGGCAAGGACAAAGAAAAAGCCTCCGAAATGACTCCGGCTTCCAGCAGCGCTGCTCCAGCCCCTGCCGCTGCACCGGCTCCTGCTGCCGGTAAAGTTGACGATGCTGCCGCCAAGGCTGTGGTCGCGCACTATGCCGACATGGTCTTCGCCGTTTACAGCGATGCCGAATCCACTGCGAAAACCCTGCAAACTGCGGTCGACGCGTTCCTCGCCAAGCCGAATGCCGACACCCTCAAAGCCGCCAAGGCTGCCTGGGTCGCCGCGCGCGTGCCGTACCTGCAGAGCGAAGTGTTCCGCTTCGGCAACACCATCATTGACGATTGGGAAGGTCAGGTTAACGCCTGGCCGCTGGACGAAGGCCTGATCGACTACGTCGACAAATCCTACGAGCACGCACTGGGTAACCCGGGCGCCAGCGCCAATATCATCGCCAACACCGAAGTGCAGGTCGGCGAAGACAAAGTCGACGTGAAAGAAATCACCCCGGAAAAACTCGCCAGCCTCAACGAGCTGGGCGGCTCGGAAGCCAACGTCGCCACCGGCTACCACGCGATCGAATTCCTGCTCTGGGGCCAGGATCTGAACGGCACCGGCCCTGGCGCTGGCAACCGTCCGGCCTCGGACTACCTGGAAGGCGCCGGCGCCACCGGTGGTCACAACGAGCGTCGTCGCGCCTACCTGAAAGCCGTGACCCAACTGCTGGTCAGCGATCTGGAAGAAATGGTCGCCAACTGGAAGCCGAACGTGGCCGACAACTACCGCGCCACCCTGGAAGCCGAGCCAGGCGAAACCGGCCTGCGCAAAATGCTCTTCGGCATGGGCAGCCTGTCCCTGGGTGAACTGGCGGGCGAGCGCATGAAGGTTTCCCTGGAAGCCAACTCCCCTGAAGACGAGCAGGATTGCTTCAGCGACAACACCCACTACTCGCACTTCTACGACGCCAAAGGCGTGCGTAATGTTTACCTGGGCGAGTACACCCGTGTTGACGGCACCAAGATGACCGGCGCCAGCCTGTCGTCGCTGGTGGCCAAGGCCGATCCGGCTGCCGACACCGCGCTGAAAGCCGATCTGGCCGCGACCGAAGCGAAGATCCAGGTCATGGTCGATCACGCCAACAAGGGTGAGCACTACGACCAGTTGATCGCTGCCGGCAACACCGCTGGCAACCAGGTCGTTCGCGACGCCATCGCCGCGCTGGTCAAGCAGACCGGCTCGATCGAAGCCGCTGCGGGCAAACTGGGCATCAGCGACCTGAACCCGGACAGCGCCGATCACGAATTCTGATCGCAGCGTCCGCGTCAAAAAGAGGCGACCTTCGGGTCGCCTTTTTCATACCCCATGTTCACAGTCCCCTGTAGGAGCTGCCGAAGGCTGCGATCTGTTGATCTTGATTTTTGAAGATCAAAATCAAAAGATCGCAGCCTTCGGCAGCTCCTACAGGAGGTTTGCATCGCTCTGCAGATTTGCGCTGTATCAAGCAAACGATAATTCCTCTTATTCAAACTCCCTCGCCCTGTTAGACTTTGCGCCTTCATTTTTGCCCGTCCGCAGGATGTCTGATGCCCTCGCTGCCTCTTCGCTTGTCCGCACTGTTGCTGGCCCTGGGCCTGAGTGCCTGCGATGACGCCCCGCGTTTCACCAAGGCCGAGCCGGGGGAAGCGCGTTCGGGCGGTGCGGCGACCGTGCGCAAGAGCGATCAGAACGCCTTCTCCCTGCCATCGGCCAACTTGCCGCCCTCGCGGCGCGTGGACTTCAGTGTCGGCAACAGTTTCTTTCGCAGCCCGTGGGTGATCGCGCCGTCGACCACCACGGCGCGCGACGGTCTCGGCCCGTTGTTCAATACCAACGCCTGCCAGAACTGCCACATCAAGGACGGTCGCGGTCATCCGCCGGCACCTGATGCAAGCAATGCAGTGTCGATGCTGGTGCGCCTGTCGATTCCCGACGCGCCGCAATACGCCAAAGTCATCCAACAGCTCGGCGTAGTGCCGGAGCCGGTATATGGCGGGCAGTTCCAGGATATGGCCGTGCCCGGCGTTGCCCCGGAAGGCAAGGTGCGGGTGGATTACACGCCGGTGCCGGTACGCTTCAAGGACGGCACTGAAGTCGAGCTGCGCAAACCGACCTTGCAGATCACTCAACTCGGTTACGGGCCGATGCACCCGGACACGCGTTTTTCCGCGCGGGTGGCGCCGCCGATGATTGGTCTGGGCCTGCTCGAAGCGATCCCTGAAGAGGCGATCCTCGCCAACGCCGCCGCCCAGGCGAAAGAGAACAACGGCATCAATGGCCGACCCAACCAGGTCTGGGATGACCAGTTGCAGAAAACCGTCATCGGCCGGTTCGGCTGGAAAGCCGGGCAACCGAATCTCAATCAACAGAATGTTCACGCGTTCTCCGGTGACATGGGCCTGACCACCAGCCTGCGGCCGTTCGACGATTGCACCGAGGCGCAGACTGCCTGCAAACAGGCGCCGAACGGCAATGGCCCGGACGGTGAACCGGAGGTGAGCGACAACATTCTGCGGCTGGTGCTGTTCTACAGCCGCAATCTCGCAGTGCCGGCGCGCCGTGGCGTCAACGATCCACAGGTGCTGGCCGGCAAGAATCTGTTTTTCCAGGCCGGTTGCCAGTCGTGCCACACGCCGAAATACACCACGGCCGCCGATGCCGCCGAACCGGAATTGGCCAATCAGGTGATTCGTCCATACAGCGACTTGCTGCTGCATGACATGGGCGAAGGCCTGGCGGACAACCGCACCGAATTTCGGGCCTCCGGCCGAGACTGGCGCACGCCGCCGTTGTGGGGGATCGGTCTGACGCAAGCGGTCAGCGGTCACACCCAGTTTTTGCATGACGGTCGCGCACGCAACCTGCTCGAAGCGGTGCTCTGGCATGGCGGCGAGGCGACGGCGGCGCAGCAACAGGTTTTGTCTTTCAATGCCGAGCAGCGCGCTGCGTTGCTGGCTTTTCTGAACTCACTTTAAATACTGTAAAAGCATCGGGAGCCCGACATGTTCCGTCCCAAGTTACTGTTCACCAGCCTTGCCGCGCTCGCCCTCGGCGCCTGCTCGCCGCAGGACCCGCAAGCGGTCACTTCGGCGGCGATCGCCAAATCGGTGATCCTGCCGACCTACACTCGCTGGGTCGAAGCCGACCGGCAACTGGCGGTCAGCGCCCTCGCCTACTGCCAGGGCAAAGAGACCCTGGAAACCGCCCGTGCCGACTTCCTTCACGCGCAGAAAGCCTGGGCCGAGTTGCAACCGCTGTTGATCGGGCCGCTGGCCGAGGGCAATCGCTCGTGGCAAGTACAGTTCTGGCCGGACAAGAAAAATCTCGTCGGCCGTCAGGTCGAGCAACTGGTCGTCGCCCAGCCGCAGATCGATGCCGCCGCACTGGCCAAATCCAGCGTCGTGGTGCAGGGCCTGTCGGCTTACGAATACATCCTCTTCGACGCCAAGCCTGACGTCGCCAACGACGCGCAAAAAGCCAAATACTGCCCGCTGCTGATCGCCATCGGCGAACGCCAGAAGCAACTGGCCGAAGAAATCCTGCAGGGCTGGAACAACACCGACGGCATGCTCGCGCAGATGAGCAAGTTCCCTAACCAGCGCTACGCCGACTCCCACGAAGCGATCGCCGATCTGCTGCGCGTACAAGTGACGGCACTGGATACCCTGAAGAAAAAACTCGGCACGCCGATGGGCCGCCAGAGCAAAGGCGTGCCGCAGCCATTCCAGGCGGATGCGTGGCGCAGCCAGTCGTCGCTGACGGCGCTGGAAGCCAGCCTTGCCGCCGCCAAAACCGTCTGGGAAGGCGTCGACAACAAAGGCCTGCGCGGTCTGCTGCCGGCCGAGCAGAAACCGTTGGCGGACAAGATCGATGCCGCTTATGCCGCTTCGCTGAAGCTGTTCGACAGCACCCAGCGTTCGCTCGGCGAAATGCTCGAAGACGACGCCGGGCGCCAGCAACTCAACGATATCTACGACAGCCTCAACGTCGTCCATCGCCTGCATGAAGGCGAGCTGGCCAAGGCGCTGGGCATCCAACTGGGCTTCAACGCCAACGACGGTGACTGATGAGGGCGAGTGCCATGCTGCGACGTCAGGTTCTGACTTTAGGTAGTGCACTGCTGGGAGCAGTGACGCTGGGCGGCTGGACGCTGTTCAAACGCAAGGATCAGAGCCCGCTGTTGCTGTCGGCGCGCGACGATACTGACGGCAAGCATTACGCCGTCGGCTATCGGCTCGACGGTACGCGGGTGTTCGCCACCCACGTCGGCCAGCGTTGTCACGACATCATCAATCATCCGACGCAGCCGCTGGCGCTGTTCGTCGCGCGGCGTCCGGGAACCGAGAGTTACCTGATCGACCTGCGCGACGGCAAGCTGCTGCAGACCGTGACCTCGCAGCCGGACCGGCACTTCTACGGCCACGCCGTGGTGCACAAGGACGGCGAATACCTGTACGCCACCGAGAATGACACGAGCGATCCCGGCCGTGGCCTGCTCGGCGTGTACAAGTTCGAAGGCGAACGGCTGGTGCACACGGGCGAGATTTCCACTCACGGTCTCGGCCCGCATCAGGTGTCCTGGATGCCCGACGGCGAGACGCTGGTAGTGGCCAACGGTGGGATTCGCACCGAGGCGGAAAGCCGCGTCGACATGAACCTTAACGCCATGGAACCGAGCCTGGTGTTGATGCAGCGCGACGGCACGTTGCTGAGCAAGGAAACCCTCGCCCAGCAGATGAACAGCGTCCGCCACCTGGGCATCGCCAGTGACGGCACCATCGTCGCCGGTCAGCAATTCATGGGGCCGTCCCACGAGCGTTCGGAGCTGTTGGCGATCAAGCGACCGGGACAAGCGTTCGTGGCGTTCCCGGTGGCCGAGCAGCAGTTGCAGGCGATGGGGCACTACACCGCCAGCGTCGCGGTGCACAGCGATCTGCGTCTGGTCGCGTTGACGGCACCGCGTGGCAATCGTTTCTTTATCTGGGATCTGGACAGCGGCGAACTGCGCCTCGATGCGCCTTTGCCTGATTGCGCCGGCGTCGGTGCGGTAAAGGATGGCTTTGTCGTGACCTCGGGGCAGGGCCGTTGCCGTTACTACGATTGCCGCCAGGAACAACTGCTGGCCAAGCCGCTGGAATTGCCGGCGGGGCTCTGGGACAACCATCTTCATCTGATGGCCTGATACCCCCCATTTTTGAGACGGCCCCCCATCCTGTGGCGAGGGGATTTATCCCCGTTGGGTGGCGCAGCCGCCCTTAAAACTGCAATTGCGGTATGACTGAAGGATTCAGGGGGCCGCTTCGCAGCCCAACGGGGATAAATCCCCTCGCCACAGGGTTCATATCCGGCCTTCACGTAATAACTGCCAGTTGGAATCCCCACCTGACTCAGAGTAATGTGCCCGCCTGTCTCATGATTTATCCAAGGAAATGGAAATATGCTGCGTCGCCGCATGCTGATCATGTTGGGTGTTGTTTTGCTGATCGTCCTGGTACTGGGCGGATACAAAGCCTTTTCGATCTACACGATGATCCAGGGCTTTTCCAAGCCCAAGCCGCCGATCAGCGTCGCCGTGGCCACTGCCGGCGAACAGCCGTGGCAGATGCGCCTGCCCACCGTCGGCACGCTCAAGGCCCTGCAAGGTGTCGACTTGAGTCTGGAAGTCGCCGGCACCGTCACTGAACTCAAATTCGAATCCGGGCAGAAGGTCAAGGCCGGGCAACCGCTGCTGCAACTCGACAGCGCCGTGGAGACTGCCCTGCTGGAAACTGCCCGCGCCGATTTAGGCCTGGCACAACTGGACTTCGGCCGTGGCGCGCAACTGGTCGACAGCCGCGCGATCTCCAAAGGCGAGTACGACCGCCTCTCCGCCGTTCTCCAAAAGAACAAGGCCACGGTCAATCAGCTCAACGCGTCGCTGGCGAAAAAGCGTATCCTCGCGCCATTCAGCGGCACCATCGGCATCCGCCAGGTCGACGTCGGCGACTACCTCGCCAGCGGTACCAAAATCGCCACGTTGCAGGATTTGAGCAGCCTCTACGCTGACTTCTACGTGCCGGAACAAGCGGTGCCGAAACTCGCTATCGGCCAGCCCGTGCAGTTCACCGTCGCCGCGTATCCGGGGCAGAACTTTGTCGGCAAGATCAGCGCGATCAACCCGATCGTCGAAAGCACCACGCGCAACATCCTCGTCCGCGCCACCCTCGCCAACCCCGACGGCAAGCTGCTGCCGGGGATGTTCGCCAGCCTTGAAGTGCTGCTGCCTGATCCGCAGAAGCACATCGTGGTGCCGGAGAGCGCGATCACCTACACCCTGTACGGCAACTCGGTGTACGTGGTCGGGCAGAAGAAGGCCGAGGATGGCAGCGTCGCCAAGGATGACAACGGCCAACCGCTGCTGATTGCCGAGCGGCGCTTCGTCGAGACCGGTGAACGCCGCGATGGCCTGGTGATGATCAACAAGGGCGTGCAGAGCGGCGAACAAGTGGTGACGGCTGGCCAGATCAAACTGGACAACGGCGCCCACATTGCCATCAGCGACGACAAGACCCTCGGCGAGCAGAACAGTCCGCCTCGCGCCGACTGATCAAGGAATCCCCATGGCTTTTACCGATCCGTTCATCCGCCGCCCGGTGCTCGCCACCGTGGTCAGCCTGCTGATTGTGCTGCTGGGCTTTCAGGCCTGGAGCAAGCTGCCGCTGCGCCAGTACCCGCAAATGGAAAACGCCCTGATCACGGTGACCACCGCTTATCCCGGGGCCAACGCCGAAACCATTCAGGGCTACATCACCCAGCCGATGCAACAGAGCCTGGCCAGCGCCGAAGGCATCGATTACATGACCTCGGTCAGCCGGCAGAACTTCTCGGTGATTTCGATTTACGCGCGCATCGGTGCCAACACCGACCGCTTGTTCACCGAACTGCTGGCCAAGGCCAACGAGGTGAAGAACAAGCTGCCGCAGGACGCCGAAGACCCGGTGCTGAGCAAGGAGTCCGCCGACGCTTCGGCGCTGATGTACATCAGTTTCTTCAGCAAAGACCTGAGCAACCCGCAGATTACCGACTATCTGTCGCGGGTCATCCAGCCAAAACTGGCGACGCTGCCGGGCATGGCCGAAGCGGAGATTCTCGGCAATCAGGTGTTCGCCATGCGCCTGTGGCTCGACCCGGTGAAACTCGCCGGCTTCGGTCTCAGTGCCGCCGACGTGACTGCGGCGGTGCGCCAGTACAACTTTCTCTCGGCGGCGGGCGAAGTGAAAGGCGAGTACACCGTCACCAGCATCAACGCCAACACCGAACTGAAATCCGCGGAAGCCTTCGCGGCGATTCCGCTCAAGGTCGATGGCGACAGCCGCGTGTTGCTGCGTGATGTCGCGCGGGTGGAAATGGGCGCGGAAAACTACGATTCGATCAGCTCGTTCGGCGGCACGCCGTCGGTGTATATCGGCATCAAGGCCACTCCCGGCGCCAACCCGCTGGACGTGATCAAGGAAGTGCGCAAGCTGATGCCCGAGCTGGAAGCGCAGCTGCCGCCGAACCTGAAAAGCGAAATCGCCTACGACGCCACGCTGTTCATTCAGGCCTCCATCGATGAGGTGGTGAAGACCTTGTTCGAAGCGGTACTGATCGTCATCGTCGTGGTGTTCCTGTTCCTCGGCGCGTTGCGTTCGGTGGTGATCCCGGTGGTGACCATTCCGCTGTCGATGATCGGCGTGATGTTCTTCATGCAGATGATGGGTTACTCGATGAACCTGCTGACGCTGCTGGCGATGGTGCTGGCCATCGGTCTGGTGGTGGACGACGCGATCGTCGTGGTGGAAAACATCCACCGGCACATCGAGGAAGGCAAGACGCCGTTCGACGCAGCCCTGGAAGGCGCCCGGGAAATCGCCATGCCAGTGGTGTCGATGACCATCACCCTGGCGGCGGTGTATGCGCCGATCGGTTTTCTCACCGGGCTGACCGGAGCGCTGTTCAAGGAGTTCGCCCTGACCCTGGCCGGCGCGGTGGTGATCTCCGGCGTCGTCGCCCTGACGCTGTCGCCGATGATGTGCGCGTTTCTGCTGCGCCACGAAGAGAATCCCAGCGGCCTGGCCCATCGTCTCGACCGAGTCTTTGAAGGCCTCAAGCGCCGTTATCAAAGCATGCTGCATGGCACGCTGAATACTCGGCCGGTGGTGCTGGTGTTTGCGGTGATCGTGCTGTGCCTGATTCCGGTGTTTCTCAAGTTCACCAAGTCGGAACTGGCCCCGGACGAGGACCAGGGCATCATTTTCATGATGGCCAGCGCGCCGCAGCCGACCAACCTCGACTACCTGAGCACCTACACCGACGAATTCATCACCATCTTCAAGGAGTTTCCCGAGTACTACTCCTCGTTCCAGATCAACGGCTATAGCGGCGTGCAGGCCGGTATCGGCGGCTTCCTGCTCAAGCCATGGAATGAGCGTAGCCGCACGCAGATGGAAATCCTCCCCGAGGTGCAGAGCAGACTGGAGAGCATTCCCGGCCTGCAGATCTTCGGTTTCAACCTGCCCTCCCTGCCCGGCACCGGTGAAGGCCTGCCCTTCGAATTCGTGATCAACACCGCCAATGACTACGAGCTGCTGCTGCAAGTCGCCGAGCGCATCGAGAAACGCGCCATGGAGTCGGGCAAGTTCGCCTTCGTCGACCTCGATCTGGCGTTCGACAAGCCGGAAGTAGTGGTCGATATCGACCGCGACAAGGCTGCGCAGATGGGCGTGTCGATGCTCGACCTCGGCAGCACGCTGGCGACCTTGCTCGGCGAGGCGGAGATCAACCGCTTCACCATCGACGGGCGCAGCTACAAGGTCATCGCCCAGGTCGAACGGGCCTACCGCGACAACCCGGACTGGCTGAACAATTACTACGTGAAAAACACCCAGGGCGAATTGCTGCCGCTGTCGACCTTGATCAAGGTCAGCGACCGCGCACGGCCGCGCCAGCTCAATCAGTTCCAGCAGCTCAACGCAGCGAAGATTTCCGGTTTCCCGCTGGTGAGCATGGGCGAAGCCATCGATACCGTGCAGCAGATTGCCCGCGAAGAAGCACCGGCCGGGTTTGCCTTCGATTACGGCGGTGCCTCGCGCCAGTACGTGCAGGAAGGCAGCGCATTGTGGGTCACGTTTGCCTTGGCGCTGGCGATCATCTTTCTGGTGCTGGCCGCACAGTTTGAAAGCTTCCGCGATCCGTTGGTGATTCTGGTCACCGTACCGCTGTCGATCTGCGGCGCGCTGATCCCGTTGTTCCTCGGCTGGTCGAGCATGAACATCTACACCCAGGTCGGGCTGGTGACGCTGATCGGCCTGATCAGCAAGCACGGCATCCTGATCGTCGAATTCGCCAACCAGTTGCGCAAGGACAAGGGCCTGAGCGCCCGTGACGCGGTGGAGGAAGCGGCAGCAATTCGCTTGCGCCCGGTGCTGATGACGACGGCGGCAATGGTGTTCGGCATGGTGCCGCTGATTCTGGCCACCGGGGCGGGAGCCGTGAGCCGTTTTGATATCGGCATGGTGATTGCGACGGGGATGTCGATTGGCACGCTGTTTACGCTGTTCGTGCTGCCGTGTGTTTATACCTTCCTGGCGAAACCGGATGCCAAGACGTGACCCTGCAGGAGTTGCCGAACGCTGCGATCTTTGATTGATCGTTCCCACGCTCTGCGTGGGAATGCTGCTCGGGACGCTCCGCGTCCCATTGGAACGCGGAGCGTCCTTTGAGGCGTTCCCACGCAGAGCGTGGGAACGATCAAGCAAGATCAAAAGATCGCAGCCTTCGGCAGCTCCTACAAAATCCGTATTCCAAATAAAAGGCCTCGCAATTGCGAGGCCTTTTATTTGGGCTTGAATCGTGTCAACTGGCTGGCCTCATCCCTTGGGACAGTCCGAACATGAACAACAGCAGATCATGATCAGGCTGGGTCGCCACAGAAGCCTTGGCCACCCGTGGAACCGAACAATGAGCGTCGTTCCCGGACGCCCCTATGACCTGCATGCGCGGCTGCTCCCAGGCAGCCACCGCCAGTGAAGCAACTGCCAAGGCCCCGATCAGGAACAAACCTCGTGCAATTTCGAGTTTCATCGCTATAAACCTTTGATAGCGCTGCCAAACGCCGTCTCATAAAAGTAGACGAGTTTCTTCCAGTCGGCATCGCGGAACGACGAATGGCGACGCAGTTGCTTCATGTCATGCTGCGCGGCGCGATAGGGGGTCAGACGCTGGCGGCACTTCTCCAGATCGATCAACGCCACTTCAACCTTTGCCGCTTCGCCTTCGCCGGTGACCCGAACGAAAACGTGCTTGATGTAAATGCAGCTGTGCTGCCAGCGACCTTTGTGCATGCGCGCCAGGTTCTCGGCGAGGTCCTTGAGGACTTTCTCGTAAACCACCTCGCCACACTGATCGCGACCACCGGCAGCGGCCAACCAGTGTTCCAGTTCCTGGAAGCCATCGAGGGATTTGGTGACGAGCAGCGCGCGCCATTTGTGCTGCGGATCAGGCTGAGCGCCGCAAAAGACGATCTGCGGTACGCGCACGCCGAGTTTGCTAACGCCAGTCAGGGCGTCGAGTTCGCGCAATACGGTCGGGCGACCGAAGGGATGCAACCAACTGCGATAGATGTGCCCGGTCTGGCGCTTGGCGTACAAGAGTTGACCGTCACGGTCGACGATGCGCTGCACCCCGCTTTCGCCACCACGGCGCACATTGGGCTCTTCAACCCATTCGCCGCGTTGGTTCCAGTAATAATCGAAACGATCCTGGGGAGCGACATCCGCTTCAACCGCTGCTTGCACTGCCATCCTCTACCTCTTGCGTAATACGTAAACTCGCCACATCGCATAGAGCGGTATGAAGTCCAGTTGTTCCTGAATGCGGAAACCCGCCTGTTCAAATTCTTTCTCGATCGTCGCCGCCGGAATCAGAAACCGATTCTGGTAATCATGACTTGGCCGATCCCGCTCGGCACGCTTGCGCTTCCAGGCCTTGAAATTGCCGTCGACCCACAACGAAACAATCACGCTGTCGCGGGTCACCCGCTCGAACTCGCGCAGGATCACCCGGCGGTGCTCGGCCTCGCCGATGTGGTGCAACAGACGCATGCAAAAGATGCTGTCGACCGAGTTATCCGGCAGAGCGATATCGAATGCCGAGGTGTGCAGCGGTTGTACACGCTTGACCACCTCGGCCGGTTGTCCCTGCATCGCGGTCTTGATCATCGACTCGGAATTGTCCGCGCCGATGATCACCCGGTTGGGTTTCTCCGCGAGCATTGGCCAGAAACGCCCGGCACCGCAGGGCAGATCCAGCACCAGCCCGGGATCTCCCGCCAGCGCCAAGGCCTTGCGACCGACTTGCTCATCGCGCAGGTGCGACAGGCGGCGACCAAGGCTTTGCTGGTGCTTGCGCAGATATCGTTGTGCGTGTTGGTCGTCGTACTTTTCGGAAAAATCGAGCTTGATCGGGCCGGCCATCATCTGGACTCCTGTTCTGATGACGCCACCTTAAACAGCGGCGTGTCAGCGTCAGGTCATCCAATTGTGAAAAATCTGTCAGGTAAATCCGTAAATTATTACAACGTTATACAGGATTCAGACAGGTGTACGGGAGTAGCCTCGAGCCACTATTTGCTGGCATTCACGCCAAGATCTACCTCGAATCGGCAGCCATTGGGGTCCATCGTGCTCAAGCTGACCGTCCAGCCCTGGTTTTCGCAGATACGCTGCACCAGCGACAAACCCAGGCCCAGCCCTTCGCCACGCTTCTCGCTGCCGCGCACAAATGGCTCGAACATCGCCTCGCGTTTTTCCTCGGGAATGCCCACGCCCGAATCCTCAACGACGAAACCGTTGGCGGTGAGCGTCAGGCGAATGAAACCCTGTTCGGTGTAATGCAGTGCGTTACGCAGAAGGTTACCCATCACCGCGTTCAGCAAGGTCGCGTTGTAGCGAGTATCCGCTGGGGTGCCCGGCTCGAATATCAGTGTCAGCCCCTTGCGCTCGATCGGCTCACGCCACAGGCACAGCAGGCTCTCGGCCACTTGTGTGAGGTTCTGCTGGGGCGCCGCTGCGGCCTCTTCGTTCTGCGTGCGCGCCAGCATCAGGAAGGTCTGTACCAGTTCGCGCATCTCCTCGCTGGCCCGGGCAATGCGCTCGACCTGGGCGCGACCGCGCTGATCGATTCCGGGGTTTTCCAGCAGCAGTTCGCAGGAACTGGCCAGGACCATCAGCGGCGTGCGCAATTCATGGCTGACGTCGCTGGTGAACAGACGTTCGCGGGTCAGTGCCTGACGCAAGCGCCCCAAGGTGGCATCGAACGCCACCGCCAGTTCACCGACTTCATCCGCCGCGTAGTCCGGCGCCAAGGGCGGCGCCAGCCCGAGCAGCTGGTCGCGATGACGGACCTGCCGCGCCAGGCGCACCACCGGCGCCATCACCTTGCGCGCGAGCACCCAGCCAAGAAACACCGCCAGCGCCAGACTGAGCACGAAGCCCACCAGCACCACCGCAAACAGCACGCGCTCGCGCTCTTCGAAATCGCTCTGGTCCTGCAGCAAGACATAACGCCGACCATCCACCACTTCGACCATGGCGTGATAGGACAGCTGCTCGCGAAAGACCTCATGGAAACCGGCATCGAGGTGACGCAGATCCTTGGGCAGGTCAAAATCCCCCGGCCCGCCACTGAAGTAGAACAACTGATCCGGCTCGGGCCGATGGCTCCAGTCGGAGACATTGTCCATCAGCAGCAAACGTTGCAGGTCGCCGCCCAGCCCTGCGGAAATCAGTTTCTCTTCCACCAGGTGCACCGTCGCAACGATGCCCATGGCGAAAGCGCCGGCGACCAGTGCGCTCATCAGCGCAAAGGCGATGATGATCCGCTGGGAAAGACTCTGCTTAAACTCCATCTCGCCCCTCGGCCAAGCGATAACCGACACCGTGCACGGTGTGCAGCAGTGGCTTGGCGAATGGCTTGTCGATCACCTGGCGCAATTGGTGGACATGGCTGCGCAGGCTGTCGCTGTCCGGGCAGTCATCGCCCCACAGCGCTTCTTCAAGAATCTCCCGACGCAGCACGTGCGGGCTCTTCTGCATCAACACCGCGAGCAGCTTGAGGCCGACCGGGTTGAGCTTGAGCAGCTTGCCTTCGCGGGTCACTTCCAGGGTGTCGAGGTCGTAGCTCAGGTCACCGACCTGCAACGCCCGGCGACCGCCGCCCTGAGCACGGCGCATCACCGCTTCGACGCGGGCGGCCAGCTCGGACAGGGCAAACGGTTTGATCAGGTAATCGTCGGCGCCGGACTTGAAGCCTTGCAGCCGGTCGTCGAGTTGATCACGGGCGGTCAGCATGATCACCGGCGTGTCACGCCGGGCGTCTTCGCGCAGGCGTTTGCACAAGGTGTAGCCGTCGATGCCAGGCAGCATGATGTCAAGCACGATCAGATCGTAATGCTCGGTCGCCGCCAGATGCAGACCGGACAAGCCGTCTTGTGCGCAATCGACGGTATAGCCTTTCATGCCCAGGTAATCGGCCAGATTGGCCAGGATGTCGCGGTTGTCTTCGACCAGCAGAATTCGCATGGACATCTCCTCCGAACGGGGTAACGGCCGTCTTGGCCCGCGCAGCTTACGGCCAAGTGTGGCTCAGGGCTAGGGGCGTTTTTCGATAAACCTGCACTGCGCGCGCTGCGACGTTTTTTTCACTTTCGGTTAACAAATCGCCGACGCCAGCGCGCGCAGACTCCGCGCGATTACGCTCTCTCCTCCGTTCATCGACCAAGGAACCTGCCATGGTGTCGACCTCTGCCCTTCCCGCTGCAAGACCGCTCAACTGGTGGTTGTGTCTGGGCATTCCCGCAGCGGCGGCGATCATTCTGCTGTTGCTCGAACTGACCGATCTGGACATGGTTCTGGCGCAAATGTTCTACGACCCGGTCGCCGGGGATTTCATCGGACGGCACAGCTTTTTTCTTGAAGACATCCTGCATGACCGGGCGAAACAGCTGGTGATCGGCTTCTCGGTGTTTGCCATTCTGGGTTTCATCGGCGCGTTTTTCATCGAACGGCTGAAACCGTTCAAGCGTGAATTGGGCTGTCTGGTGCTGTCGCTGGGGCTGGCGACTTCGTTTGTTACTCCAGTCAAAGCCGTCACCGCCGTGCAGTGCCCATGGAGCCTGGAGCAATTCGGCGGTCACGAGACCTACAGCAAACTCATGGAACATCGCCCCGCCACGGACAAGCCGGGACGTTGCTGGCCGGGTGGCCATGCGGCGACCGGGTTCACCCTGTTTGCACTGTTCTTCGTGCTGCGCGACCGCCGTCCACGACTGGCGCGGCAGGCGTTTGTGTTCGCCTTTGCGCTGGGTTCGGTGTTCTCGATCAGTCGCATGATGCAAGGCGCGCACTTCTTTTCGCACAACGTGTGGACGGCGATTTTCTGCTGGCTGATTTGCCTGGGGGCTTATTACTGGGTGCTGTATCGCCCGGCTGGCAAGACTTCGACGGCGATGAACACACAGCCGATCAATGCCTGAAATAAAGCACCTGTGGGAGCGAGCCTGCTCGCGAATTGTCGGCTCAACTGGCTTGCATGTCGGATGACAGACCGCTTTCGCGAGCAGGCTCGCTCCCACAGGGGGATACCAGTGAGCTTCGAAATTGGGGTAATAAAAAACCCCGCTGACTTTCGCCAGCGGGGTTTCGCGTTACAGGGCCAGGGCTGGCTTACATCATGCCGCCCATGCCACCCATGCCGCCCATGTCTGGCATACCGCCGCCAGCTGCACCTTCTTTCTTCGGTGCGTCGGCAACCGCTGCTTCGGTGGTCAGGATCAGACCGCCGATCGAAGCTGCAGCTTGCAGAGCCGAACGGGTTACCTTGGTTGGGTCCAGGATACCCATTTCGATCATGTCGCCGTATTCGCCGGAAGCAGCGTTGTAACCGAAGTTACCTTTGCCGTTCTTCACTTCGTTGACGACGACGCTTGGCTCGTCACCGGAGTTGGCAGCGATCTGACGCAGCGGCGCTTCAACAGCGCGACGCAGCACAGCGATACCGACGTTCTGGTCAGCGTTGTCGCCGGTCAGCTCGGTCAGTGCTTCCAGAGCACGGATCAGCGCCACGCCACCGCCAGGTACCACGCCTTCTTCAACGGCTGCGCGGGTTGCGTGCAGGGCGTCTTCAACGCGGGCTTTCTTCTCTTTCATTTCAACTTCGGAACCAGCGCCAACCTTGATCACTGCAACGCCGCCGGACAGCTTGGCCAGACGCTCTTGCAGTTTTTCACGGTCGTAGTCCGAGGAAGTTTCGGCAACCTGGGCACGGATCTGGGCGATACGGCCTTCGATGTCTGCCTGCACGCCAGCACCGTCAACGATGATGGTGTTTTCCTTGGACAGGGTTACGCGCTTGGCGTTACCCAGGTGCTCCAGGGTGGTGCTTTCCAGGCTCAGACCGATCTCTTCGGAGATAACGGTACCGCCGGTCAGAACAGCGATGTCCTGCAGCATGGCCTTGCGACGGTCGCCGAAGCCCGGTGCCTTGACGGCAGCGACTTTGACGATGCCACGCATGTTGTTCACAACCAGAGTCGCCAGGGCTTCGCCTTCAACGTCTTCGGCCACGATCAGCAGTGGACGGCCGGCTTTGGCAACGGCTTCCAGCACTGGCAGCATTTCGCGGATGTTCGAGATCTTCTTGTCGACCAGCAGGATCAGCGGGCCGTCGAGCTCGGCAACCATGGTGTCCGGCTTGTTGACGAAGTATGGCGACAGGTAGCCACGGTCGAACTGCATGCCTTCTACAACCGACAGTTCGTTTTCCAGGCCCGAGCCTTCTTCAACGGTGATCACGCCTTCTTTACCGACTTTTTCCATGGCTTCGGCAATGATGTCGCCGATGGAGTTGTCGGAGTTGGCCGAGATGGTGCCGACCTGAGCGATGGCTTTGAAGTCAGCGCATGGCTTGGACAGGGCTTTGAGCTCTTTGACAATGGCGATGGTCGCCTTGTCGATGCCGCGCTTCAGGTCCATCGGGTTCATGCCGGCAGCGACGGCTTTCAGGCCTTCGTTGACGATCGACTGAGCCAGAACGGTAGCGGTGGTAGTGCCGTCACCAGCGTCATCGTTGGCACGGGAGGCAACGTCTTTGACCAGCTGCGCGCCCATGTTTTCGAAGCGGTCATCCAGTTCGATTTCTTTGGCGACGGAAACGCCGTCCTTGGTGATGGTCGGAGCGCCGAAGCTCTTCTCGATAACCACGTTACGGCCTTTCGGGCCCAGGGTCGCTTTTACCGCGTCAGCCAGAACGTTGACGCCTTTGAGCATCTTGGTGCGGGCGGCATCGCCGAACTTAACTTCTTTAGCAGCCATGATCGATATTCCTTAAATACTTTGTAGTAACGGGAAAATGAACGGGAGTATCAGCCTTCGATAACCGCGAGAATTTCGTTCTCGCTCATTACCAGCAGGTCTTCGCCATCGACTTTCACAGTGTTGCTGCCGGAGTAAGGACCGAACACAACCTTGTCGCCTTCCTTCACGGACAGTGCACGCACTTCACCGTTTTCCAGAGCTTTGCCCGGGCCTACAGCGAGAATCACACCGTGGTTGGCTTTTTCAGCAGCCGAACCTGGCAGGACGATACCGCCAGCGGTTTTCTTTTCTTCTTCGCTGCGACGGATGACGACGCGGTCATGCAGAGGACGAAGCTTCATTGTCGATCTCTCCTAATTGTGGTTTTCATCGGCCGGTGTAGTCCCGGCGGGTTTAACGAATCCGGCCTGCGCCGGTTGCGGTCCGTCGAGCGAACCGCGCAAGTCTGTCCGGTTTGAATACCGGAAACCTTTCGGTGACCGATACATAGGGGCGTACAAGCCGATTACAAGGGCTGGCGGAAAAAATTTTTCATCGCCACCCAGTAAAAAAGCGCCATAAACGAGCACGGCACCCGAGGGTGCCGTGTCGATGCTGATATCACTTGTTGTCGCGGTGTTCGAACTCGCCTTCGATCACATTCGGCTCTCGACCGAGCGGCTCGCGCGGGGCCGGGCCGCCACGGGGTTGCAGGTCGTCGGCGAAGGCGCGCTGACGCATGGCCTGATCTTCGGCGCGCTGGCGCATCTTGTTCGCCAGCAGACGACGGGTGACCGGCAACAGCATCACCAGACCGACGACGTCACTGATGAAGCCGGGAATGATCAACAGGCCACCGGCCAGTGCCAGCATCAGGCCTTCGAGCATGGTCTGCGCGGGCAACTCGCCGCGATTCAGGCTTTCCCGGGCACGCAATGCGGTGGCCAGACCGGCGACGCGCAGCACGAACACACCGAACATCGAGCCGAGAATGATCAGCAGCAGGGCCGGGAAGAACCCGATAGAGCCTGCCACTTTGACGAATACGAACAGCTCCAGCACTGGAAACAGCAGAAAGAGCAACAGAAAAGGGCGCATCAAAGTTTCCTCAACGCAAGAAATGCCTTGCAGTAAGCCCTAGATGACGTCGCCCTTGCGTGAATTCAAGCTTAACTTTGCGCTTTTTTCGGCCAGGACTGGGCGTGAGCCAGAGAAACCAAGGCCTCGCGCACTTGTGTCGGCGTATTACATGGCGCCGCGAAGGGCAACCAGTAGACGGCCTGACCGATGCGCAGGTGCATGCCCTCGCTGTCGATGCCGGCCAGTTGCGCCGGCGTGCTGTTGGGCAGCCCGGCCAGCTCGACGTAATGGGCGATGGCTTTGGCATGGTCGCTGTTCATGTGCTCGACCATGCTGATTTCAGCCTTGCCGGCGAACGGGTTGGCCAGGGTCAGATCGTCGATCCAGTGAATCGCGCCAAACCCGCCGATGTAGCGATGGCGCACCGGATCGAGCACCCAGAAATCGAAATCGTGGGCCTGGTGATAATTCTGCGAGTCGGGGAAATAGCGGTAGTAGCGTTCGGCGGCAGCCTCAATCGCTGCCGGTTCTGCGAGCTTCTGCGCTTCGGCCAGATAAGTCAGCCGCCCGACCGCCTGTACATCGTCGGCCTCGCGCTCGCCCACCAGCATCGAACACTTCGGATCTTTCTGCAGGTTATGCGTGTGCTGGGCGATGCGGCTGATCAGGATCAGCGGCCGGCCCTGCTCGTCCAGGCAATACGGCACAACCGAGCCAAAGGGAAAACCCGGCATCGATTTGGAGTGGGTCGACAGCACTCCACGGTATTCCTTGAGAAGCAATTCTCGGGCATTCTTCGCCACTTCAGCGCTCAATTTGTGACTCCTTAAATGGGTTCCGTCTAGAAAACGGACAGGCGCGCAGCGAAAAGTAACCGGCGCGCATCGGGCAAATGTTCGTGTGCTACCAGGCCTGACCGGTGCCGATCGAGCGTTGCCGACAACAAAAACAACTCAGACCTGCCAGCGGGACATGCGAATGCAACTCAACGACAAAGTAATCATTATCACCGGCGGTTGCCAGGGTTTGGGCCGTTCCATGGCCGAGTATTTCGCCGGCAAGGGCGCGAAGCTGGCCCTGGTCGATCTGAATCAGGAAAAACTCGACGACGCCGTGGCCGCCTGCAAAGCCAAAGGTGTCGAAGCGCGCAGCTACCTGTGCAACGTCGCCAATGAAGAACAGGTCGAGCACATGGTCGCGCAAGTGGCCGCAGACTTCGGCGCCATCCACGGCCTGATCAACAACGCCGGGATTCTGCGCGATGGTCTGCTGTTGAAGGTCAAGGACGGCGAGATGACCAAGATGAGCCTGGCGCAGTGGCAGGCGGTGATCGACGTCAACCTGACCGGCGTGTTTCTCTGCACCCGTGAAGTCGCAGCGAAGATGGTCGAGCTGAAGAACAGCGGCGCGATCATCAATATTTCGTCGATCTCCCGCGCAGGCAACGTCGGGCAGACCAACTACTCCGCAGCCAAGGCCGGCGTCGCAGCGGCGACCGTGACCTGGGCGAAGGAGCTGGCGCGTTACGGCATTCGCGTCGCGGGCATCGCACCGGGCTTCATCGAAACCGAAATGACTTTGGGCATGAAGCCGGAAGCGCTGGAGAAGATGACGTTGGGGATTCCGCTCAAGCGCATGGGCAAGCCCGAAGAGATCGCCCATTCGGCGGCGTATATCTTCGAGAACGACTACTACACCGGGCGGATTCTGGAGATGGATGGCGGGTTGCGTATCTAAGTCCCATTACACAAGCCAATGTGGGAGCGAGCCTGCTCGCGAAGGCGTCGTATCAGGCAACTGATGAGTTGGATGACACACCGCTTTCGCGAGCAGGCTCGCTCCCACAGGTTTTTCAGCGCTGCCGATGGATCAATCGTCGCTGATGGTGATATTCGGCATCGCCGGCGTGGCCGCTTCCTGCAAGACAATGCGCGCGCCGACGTGGCGGGCCAGTTCCTGATAGACCATGGCGATCTGGCTGTCCGGCTCGGCGATCACGGTTGGCTTGCCGCCATCGGCCTGTTCGCGGATCAGCATCGACAGCGGCAGCGAGGCCAGCAGTTCGACGCCGTACTGGGTCGCCAGTTTCTCGCCACCACCTTCACCGAACAGATGCTCGGCATGCCCGCAGTTCGAGCAGATGTGCACGGCCATGTTTTCCACCACGCCCAGCACCGGAATGTTGACCTTGCGGAACATTTCCACGCCTTTGCGTGCGTCGAGCAGTGCCAGATCCTGCGGCGTGGTGACGATCACCGCACCCGCCACCGGGACTTTCTGCGCCAGAGTCAGTTGAATGTCGCCGGTGCCTGGTGGCATGTCGATGACCAGATAATCCAGATCGCCCCACGCGGTTTGCGTGACCAGTTGCAGCAGCGCCCCGGAAACCATCGGCCCGCGCCAGACCATCGGCGTGTTGTCGTCGGTCAGGAAGGCCATCGACATGACTTCCACGCCGTGAGCCTTGAGCGGCACAAACCACTTCTGATCCTTGACCTCAGGACGGGTGCGCTCGGGAATGCCGAACATGATGCCCTGGCTCGGGCCGTAGATATCGGCGTCGAGGATGCCGACTTTGGCACCTTCCCGGGCCAGCGCCAGCGCGAGATTGGCAGCGGTGGTGGATTTGCCCACGCCGCCCTTGCCGGAAGCGACGGCGACGACGTTCTTGACGTTGGCCAGCCCGGGAATCTGCGCCTGGGCCTTGTGCGCGGCGATCACGCTGGTGACCTCGACACGGGCGATGACCACGCCGTCGAGGTTTTCGATGGCCAGTTGCAGCAATTGCGCCCAACCGCTCTTGAACAGTCCGGCGGCGTAGCCGATTTCCAGCTGCACATTGACGCGGTCACCGATGATCTCGATGTTTTTCACGCAACCGGCGCTGACCGGGTCCTGGTTCAGGTAAGGGTCGGTGTATTGGCTGAGGACGGCTTCCACCGCTGCGCGAGTGACGGCGCTCATGGGCAACTCCGATAACAAGACTGGAAAGAATGGCGGCTATCGTACGCTGGACACCGATTTGAGGCGAACAGATTACTTGCGCTGAAAAGCCACTGTGGTGAGGGGATTTATCCCCGTTCGGCTGCGCAGCAGTCGTAAAGCCATTGCACTCGGACTGTCTGATGCATCGAAGTTTGCGGTTTTGGGGCGGCTTCGCCACCCAGCGGGGATAAATCCCCTCGCCACAAGAGCTCTCAAAGTACCCAGTGGCGCAGGGGTGAAAAATATGCGCCGGCGCTTTATAGTGGCCGACCTCCGTTTCATCAAGTAGCGAAGCCCCATGTCCGAGCCACGCAAGATCCTCGTCACCAGCGCCCTGCCCTACGCCAATGGTTCGATTCACCTTGGCCACATGCTGGAATACATCCAGACCGATATGTGGGTGCGCTTCCAGAAGCATCGCGGCAACCAATGCATTTATGTCTGCGCCGACGACGCCCACGGTTCGGCGATCATGCTGCGCGCGGAAAAGGAAGGCATCACCCCGGAACAACTGATCGCCAACGTGCAGGCTGAACACAGCGCCGACTTTGCCGACTTCCTTGTCGATTTCGACAATTTCCACTCCACTCACGCCGAAGAAAACCGTGAGCTGTCGAGCCAGATCTACCTCAAGCTGCGTGACGCCGGGCATATCGCCCAGCGCTCGATCACCCAGTATTTCGACCCGGAAAAGAAAATGTTCCTGGCCGACCGCTTCATCAAGGGCACCTGCCCGAAATGCGGCACTGAAGACCAGTACGGTGACAACTGCGAAAAATGCGGTGCGACCTACGCGCCGACCGATCTGAAGGATCCGAAGTCGGCCATCTCCGGCGCCACCCCGGTGCTCAAGGATTCCCAGCACTTCTTCTTCAAGCTGCCGGATTTCCAGGAAATGCTTCAGGCCTGGACCCGCAGCGGCACCCTGCAGGACGCCGTGGCCAACAAGATCGCCGAATGGCTGGATGCCGGCCTGCAGCAGTGGGACATTTCCCGCGATGCGCCGTACTTCGGCTTCGAGATCCCGGGCGAGCCGGGCAAGTATTTCTACGTCTGGCTGGATGCGCCGATCGGTTACATGGCCAGCTTCAAGAACCTCTGCAACCGTACGCCGGAGCTGGACTTCGACGCGTTCTGGGGCAAGGACTCGACCGCCGAGCTGTATCACTTCATCGGCAAGGACATCGTCAATTTCCACGCGCTGTTCTGGCCAGCCATGCTCGAAGGCGCCGGCTACCGCAAGCCGACCGGCATCAACGTGCACGGCTACCTGACCGTCAACGGCCAGAAAATGTCCAAGTCGCGCGGCACCTTCATCAAGGCCCGCACTTATCTGGATCATCTGTCGCCGGAATACCTGCGCTACTACTACGCGGCCAAGCTTGGCCGTGGCGTCGACGACCTCGACCTGAACCTCGAAGACTTCGTGCAGAAGGTCAACTCCGACCTGGTCGGCAAAGTGGTCAACATCGCCAGCCGTTGCGCCGGGTTTATCCACAAGGGCAACGGCGGCCTGCTGGTCGGCAACAATGCCGCGCCGGAGCTGACCGAGGCTTTCCTCGCCGCCGCGCCGAGCATTGCCGACGCCTACGAGGCCCGCGACTTCGCCCGCGCCATGCGTGAAACCATGGCCCTGGCTGACCGTGCCAATGCGTGGATCGCCGACAAGGCGCCGTGGTCGCTGAACAAGCAGGAAGGCAAGCAGGATGAAGTCCAGGCGATCTGCGCCACCGGCATCAACCTGTTCCGCCAGTTGGTGATCTTCCTCAAACCGGTACTGCCGCTGCTGGCCGCAGATGCCGAGGCGTTCCTCAACGTTGCGCCGCTGACCTGGAATGACCACACCACCCTGCTGGCCAATCACCAGCTCAACGAATTCAAACCGTTGATGACCCGCATCGACCCGGTAAAAGTGCAAGCCATGACCGACGCATCGAAAGAAGACCTGACCGCCAGCCAGACCGACACCGGCGAAGCCAAGCCTGCGGGCAACGGCGAACTGGCCAAGGATCCGCTGTCGCCGGAAATCGATTTCGACGCCTTTGCCGCCATCGATTTGCGCGTTGCTTTGATCGTCAAGGCCGAACACGTCGAAGGCGCCGACAAGCTGCTGCGCCTGACCCTCGACATCGGTGACGAACAACGCAACGTGTTCTCCGGGATCAAGAGCGCGTATCCGGACCCGTCCAAGCTCGACGGTCGCCTGACCATGATGATTGCCAACCTCAAGCCACGGAAAATGAAGTTCGGTATTTCCGAAGGCATGGTGATGGCAGCCGGTCCCGGCGGCGAAGAGATCTACCTGCTGAGCCCGGACAGCGGCGCCAAGCCGGGTCAGCGCATCAAGTAAGAGGTTGCCGCAAAACGATCCCACCGACGTGCTCTGCATGCCGGTGGGATTTTTCATATCTGGCCCGATAGTGCCTACCCTTAAGAGACACCCGCCCGTTTCGCTGGCAGAACCATGACCGAACTCGTGTTAACGCTGATCAGTGCTGCGCTGCTCAACAACTTCGTGTTGCACTGGCCGCTGGGCGTCGCTCCGCTGCTGGCGGGCAGCCGACGCCAGGTCCATGCGCTGGGGTTGGCGACGTTGTGCCTGATGGTGGTGGTCGGCGTTATCGGTCAGGCGATCTGGCAGTGGATATTGGTGCCGTTGCAGCTTGAAGCGCTGCGCCTGTTCGTGTTTCTGCCATTGAGTGTGTTGTTGATCGCGCCGCTGCTGAAACTGCTGGCGCGCGGCCTGCCCGATTGGCCGTTCGCTGGATTGTGGCCGCTGCTGCTGGGCAATGCCGGGGTACTCGGGCTGGCCTTGATCAATGCGCAAAACGATCATGGCCTGCTGCACGCGACAGCTTTGAGTTTGGGTGCAGGGCTGGGTTTCTGGCTGGTGCTGAGCGTGTTCTGCGACCTGCGCGAGCGCACGGTCGACAACGATATTCCCCTGCCCTTTCGCGGCCTGCCGATCGATCTGATCAGCGCCGGACTGGTCGCAGTGATTTTTCTCGGATTCAGTGGATTGATCAAAACATGAGTCTGATTCAACGCATCGATGCCCTGCTGCCGCAGACCCAATGCGGCAAGTGCGGCCATCCCGGATGCAAACCCTATGCGCAAGGCATTGTTGACGGCGAGCCGATCAACAAGTGCCCGCCGGGCGGCGAGGAGACCATCGTCGCCCTGGCCGAACTGTTGAAAATACCGGTCCTGGAACTGGACATCAGCCGTGGCCCGGCACCGCCGCAAATCGCCTTTATCCGCGAGGCCGAATGCATCGGCTGCACCAAGTGCATTCAGGCCTGCCCGGTCGACGCCATCGTCGGCGCGGCAAAACTCATGCACACGGTGCTGATCGACGAGTGCACCGGTTGTGATCTGTGCGTTGCGCCGTGCCCGGTCGACTGCATCGAAATGCATCCTTTGCCTGCGAACACGATCCCAGTGGTTGGCGGTCTCGCATTCGATCTCGAAGAACAGCGCGCCCGCGCTGAAAAGCGTGACCATGCGCGCCAGCGTTTCGAGCGACGCAACCAGCGCTTGCTGCATGAAGAACAGCAAAAGCAGGCTGAACGTGAAGCGCGAGCCGCGCGTGCGGCACAACCGCAAGTATCGACCGCCGACCCGGTGCAGGCTGCGCTGGAGCGGGTGCGTGCGCAAAAAGCCGCGAACGCTGATGCGGCACTGAAGAAGGCCAAGGTCGATGTGGCGATGAGTCGAGCGCAACTGCACAAATCGCTGAAAGCCTTCGGTCACCCGCCGACGTTCGAGCAGCAGTCGCAATTGATCGTCCTGCAGCAACAATTCGAAGCCGCCGAGCAGGCGCTGGCGAATCTGGAAAGCAGCCAACCGGTGATTCCCGCCGTTCCCGCACCGACCAACGACGCCGAACTGAAGCGAGCCAAGATCCAGTTGGCCATGCGCCGCGCCGAGTTGAAAAAGGCTCAGGCAGCGGAGGCTGCGCCGGAGCAGATCGCAGCACTGGAGCAAGCCGTGAGTGACGCCGAGCGCAGGGTGCAAGACCATGCCGCCCCTTGAGCCAGTGGACGATCGCCTGCAACAGGCGATGAACACCGTGCTGCTGGCCGCTGTGCCGGGTCTGCTCGCTTTATTCTGGCTGTATGGCTGGGGCGTGTTGATCAACCTTTCCCTGGCGGTTGTCAGTGCTTTGCTCGTCGAAGCGGGCGTCGCCTGTCTGCGTCGGCAAGCGGTGCAAGCGGTGCAAGCGGCAATGCTTGATGGCAGCGCGCTGGTCAGTGCGATGTTGCTGACCGCCGCGCTGCCGGCTTATTGCCCTTGGTGGCTGACGGTCATTGCGACCGCTTCAGGTCTGTTGTTCGGCAAACATCTGTATGGCGGCGTCGGCAAAAACCCGTTCAACCCGGCGATGCTTGGCTTTGTCCTGAGCATAGTGCTGTTCCCGCAAGCGATGACCCATTGGCCCGCTCATGGCCTGGATTCTCTTGCGGCGCTGCAACAGGTTTTCAGTCCAGCGCAGGCGCCGGACGCTTGGGTGCAAGCCACGGCACTCGACAGTTTGCGCATCAATAAAAGCCTGACCATGCAGGAGCTGTTCGCCAGCAACCCGGCCTTCGGCCGTTTCGGCGGGCGCGGTGTGGAATGGGTGAATCTGGCGTTTCTGCTCGGCGGCCTGTGGCTGTTGCAGCGGCGGATCTTTTCCTGGCACGCACCGGTGGGGATGCTCGCCAGTCTGTTCGTCATCAGCCTGTTGTGCTGGAACGGCTCGGGGTCGGATTCCCATGGTTCGCCGCTGTTTCACCTGCTCAGCGGCGCGACCATGCTCGGTGCATTTTTTATTGTGACCGAGCCGGTGTCCGGCGCGAAAAGCGCCCTTGCCCGCCTGCTGTTCGGTGTTGGCGTCGGCCTGCTGACTTATCTGATTCGCACGTGGGGTGGTTACCCGGACGGCGTCGCGTTTGCGGTATTGCTGATGAATCTTCTGGTGCCGGCACTCGAACGCTTCGCCCTCAGCCGCCAGTCGAAGGTGAACGCGTGAACCGCTCAGCGAGTGTCGCGACGGTGGTGCTGCTGGCACTCGTTGGCATGAGTGCGACATACGTGTTGCAGCGCAGCAGTGCACCGCAGATTGCCAGCGAGCAGCGCTTGCTCGACAGCCGCAAATTGCTTGATGTCATGCCTGCCGCGCTCTACGACAATCAGCCGCTGGAGCTACCGCTGACGCTCGCCGAGCCTGCTTTGCGCCATAGCACGCTGTCGGGCGGCTATCGAGCGACCCGCTCCGGTCAGACAGTCGCGGTGCTGTTGCGCAGTCGCAGAGAAGGTTACGCAGGTACTCTGGAACTGCTGATTGCCATTGATGCTAATGGCAAACTTTTAGGCGTGAAAACCCTTGAGCAGCGCGAAACGCCAGGATTGGGTGGTTACATCGGTGAATGGCCGAATGCCTGGCTTCAGGCCTTCATCGGCAAATCCCGTACTGAGCCGACAGACGCCGGCTGGGCGCTGAAAAAGGATCAGGGGCAGTTCGATCAAATCGCTGGCGCGACCATTACCTCCCGTGCCGCCATTGACGCAATTCATGACGCACTGCGTTATTTCGATGAGCATCGGGCGCTGCTGTTGGGGACTGGCCCATGAAGCGCACGGTGAATTTATTGATGCTGGTGCCCCTACTGGGCGCCACACCAACATTCAGCGCTGCACTGGGGATAACCTTGATGCTCAGCGCGGTACTCGGTGTATTTGCCGTCTGCATGTCGCCGCTGCGCGAGCGCCTCACGGGCACCCGTGCATTGCTCGCCAGCCTGATAATCGCCGCGACGTTGACCAGTTGCGCGGATATTGTGGCGCAACGCTGGTTTTTGCCATGGCAGCAGACGTCTGAGCTCTACATAGGGCTGATCGCCTTGCACTGCGTCGTGTTTGAATACCACGGTGCCTTCCGCGAGCCCGTCGCTGTCAGCTTCAAACGCTGCGCAATGTTCGGCGCGCTCATGCTGGTAGTCGGCGGGCTGCGCGAGATTATCGGTTATGGCAGCCTTGGCCGAGGCCTTTCGGAGCATTGGCCAGGTCTGGTTTTATTCCCCGAAGGGCTGCGTCTGATTACGCTGGTTCCCGGCGCTTTGGTTTTACTGGGCCTGCTTCTCGCCGCCCGTCAGGCGTGGACACGCCGCAATTCTGTCATCAAGGAAACGCATCGCCCATGAATGCTGCAAAACGTCTTGAGATATTTCGCCGACTGCACGAAGACAATCCCGAGCCGAAAACCGAACTGGCCTACTCTTCGCCGTTCGAGCTGCTGATTGCGGTGATTCTTTCGGCGCAGTCCACCGATGTCGGCGTCAACAAGGCGACTGCCAAACTCTTTCCCGTCGCCAATACACCCGCCGCGATTCATGCGCTGGGTGTCGAGGGGCTGTCCGAGTACATCAAGACCATTGGCCTCTACAACAGCAAGGCGAAAAACGTCATTGAAACCTGCCGTTTGCTGGTTGAGCGTCATGGCGGTGAAGTCCCGCAAACCCGGGAAGAACTGGAAGCCTTGCCGGGCGTCGGGCGCAAGACCGCCAACGTGGTGCTCAACACCGCTTTCCGCCAATTGACCATGGCGGTCGACACGCACATTTTTCGCGTCAGCAATCGCACCGGCATCGCGCCGGGGAAAAATGTGGTGGAAGTAGAAATGAAGTTGATGAAGTTTGTACCGAAAGAATTCCTGCTCGACTCTCATCACTGGCTGATTTTGCACGGTCGTTATGTTTGCCTGGCGCGTAAACCGCGCTGCGGCAGCTGCCGCATCGAAGATCTATGCGAATACAAACATAAAACTTCTGACGATTGAGCGGTCATCGGTTTTTCGCATCCATCGATTGAAAAAATCTTTTTTACCCGCCGCAGTAATGTCGATATAAGGAGCGCCAAAGGCAGTCTTAGCCGGGAGTTGACTTCATGAGTACCGACACAGAGCAACTGGATGTAGAAGAGGATCTTATTGCCACCGACGCCGATGAGGTCGAACCGGTGGTTGAAGTGGCCAAGACCAACCTTAGCAAGCGTCGCACAATCGACAACCTGCTTGAGGAGCGCCGACTGCAAAGGCAATTGGCTGACTACGATTATGATCTGTGATATCTGAAGGCCTCCCTAGACGGAGGCTTTTCATTTTCTGCGACAACCGAGCTTGATCGGCCCATGACGTTCTCAGCTGTCGAATCGTTCAAACCAGGCCGTTGCGCTGCGCCAGCTCGATCAGATCAACCAGAGAGCGCGCATTGAGTTTCAGCAACAGGCGAGTCTTGTAGGTACTCACAGTCTTGTTGCTTAAAAACATGCCATCGGCGATTTCCTTGTTGGTCTTGCCGCGCGCCAACTGCTGCAACACCATCATTTCCCGCCCGGACAGACGATCAACCATGTCCGCTTCACTCGCATTGCCCAGACTGGTGCGCACGGTGTGCAGCGCCTGATTGGGAAAATAACTGTAGCCGGACAGTACTGCCTTGATCGCACTGAGCAATTCGGTCAGATCCTGCTGTTTGCACACGTAACCCGCTGCGCCCGATTGCATGCAACGCATTGAAAAATGGCCGGGAGCCTGGGAAGTCAGCACCAGCACTTTCACCGGCATGGCAGTGGAGGTCAGGCGCGCAATAACTTCCAGTCCGTCGAGTTTGGGTATTCCAATATCCAGGATGACAAGATCGGGTATTTGTTCACGAGCAATTTGTAGTGCATCAACGCCATTATCCGTTTCTGCAATGACTTCGTAGCCATGCCGTTCCATCAGCATACGTACCGCAAGTCGAATGACGGGGTGGTCATCCACGATCAGCACTTTATTCATGGGCAAGTCCAGTTTTCGCTGTTCGAATTTTTAGAACACGCACGATATCCCAGTCACTTGCTTCAAGGCATGGCAACTTTTACACGCATTTGCATCCAGAGACATTCCCTACAGGCATTGAGGATAATTCCCACAAATTCGCTGCCCTTGCCCCATTGCAACCGCCTTCCGATCTTTCATACACCGGCGGAGTTTGATCTTCATGCAGTCGAGTCCTACGCCATGGTGGGTCGTTGGAAAACTTCAACAGGCGCAATTACGAACCTTCATACACGATGATTTACCTGTCAAATTGGCCTTGGGCAAGCACTGGGACATACGACGTAACGAACCGACACAACCACCTGTTCGACACAACATCGTTGATTCTATAAAACTTTAGTTAACAGCCGCGCACTTACACAAGCGCCTTTACTATCGCTGAAACAACCAACTTAAACTAGACAAACCATGTAGAAGCAGAACAATGCTAAAGATAAAAAACAAAATCACCAACCCCATGACAGTCATCGCCATATTTGCAATTCTTTCGGAAACCTCGGCGGCGGTATCGTTACCATTTCTCGATAACAAGGACCGGGAAATTTACGTCTGGTTTCTGATCAGTTTCCCCTTTTACTTGTTATTCCTGTTCTTTATCACTCTCAACTTCAATCATCGCTCGCTTTACTCGCCTTCAGACTTCGGCAAAGACAAAAGCTTTTTGAAAACCACTCAAAATAACCAGAGGGACGAATCCTTTCGCGAAGCAGGCGAGCGTTGTGCTTTTGAGCTGACCAGTTGCATCGTGTCGGGTAAAACCGGGCCAGGCCGAGTGCCGATTCCCTGCAGAGTTCACAACGCGCCGGACCCACCGCTCGGTCCACGCGACCCATCCCATCCGGTTATGCAGAATATCAAGCTGTCACCCTGGGTAAGTGAACTGAACATCATTGACGCAAGAGAAGTTGATGCAGCGAAGGAATTCGATGCCATCTTCGAAACGCTAAAAGGCGTCGATAAAAAGCACGCGCGGGTTCTCGTATTTCTTTGTAATCATGCGTCGGACGCGCTTGCCCACTCCGCATTGCAACAGATCAGGCAGGCCAAGAAAGGCTCAGGAGCCACACTGTGCATCGTATATAACCTGTGTTCGCAGACGGTGACATTACTGGGACGAACCAGCTGAACCGGGTCAAGACTGCGCGCAGATACACGAGGGAGCCTGATGAACCAGAAAAAAAAGATGAAAAAAAGGCGGCCCTCAACAGGCCGCCATTTTTATTGCGCGTCGGTCTGAGCCACTCAGAACAACTTGCGGCCCTTGTTGGCAGCAATGCGCATGCGCAGCGCGTTGAGCTTGATGAAGCCCGCCGCATCCGCCTGATTGTAAGCACCGCCATCTTCTTCGAAGGTGGCGATGTTGGCGTCGAACAGCGAATCGTCGGACTTGCGGCCGGTGACGATGACGTTGCCCTTGTACAGCTTCAGGCGCACTACGCCGTTCACGTTGACCTGCGAAGCGTCGATCATCTGTTGCAGCATCAGACGCTCAGGGCTCCACCAGTAGCCGGTGTAGATCAGGCTGGCGTACTTGGGCATCAGCTCGTCTTTGAGGTGAGCGACTTCGCGGTCCAGAGTGATCGATTCGATGGCGCGGTGAGCGCGCAGCATGATGGTGCCACCCGGGGTCTCGTAGCAGCCACGGGACTTCATGCCGACATAACGGTTTTCGACGATGTCGAGACGACCGATGCCGTGCTCGCCGCCGATCTTGTTCAGCGTCGCCAGTACGGTGGCCGGGGTCATTTCGACGCCGTCCAGCGCGACGATGTCGCCGTTGCGGTAAGTCAGTTCCAGGTATTGCGGGGTGTCGGGAGCCTTCTCCGGGGAGACGGTCCAGCGCCACATGTCTTCTTCGTGCTCGGTCCAGGTGTCTTCCAGCACGCCGCCTTCATAGGAGATGTGCAGCAGGTTGGCGTCCATCGAGTACGGGGATTTTTTCTTGCCGTGGCGTTCGATCGGGATCGCGTGCTTCTCGGCGTAGTCCATCAGCTTTTCGCGCGACAGCAGGTCCCACTCGCGCCAAGGGGCGATCACTTTCACGCCTGGCTTGAGCGCGTAGGCGCCCAGTTCGAAGCGCACCTGGTCGTTGCCCTTGCCGGTGGCGCCATGGGAAATGGCGTCGGCGCCGGTTTCGTTGGCGATTTCGATCAGGCGCTTGGCGATCAGCGGACGGGCGATGGAAGTACCCAGCAGGTACTCGCCTTCGTAAACGGTGTTGGCGCGGAACATCGGGAACACGAAATCACGCACGAACTCTTCGCGCAGATCGTCGATGTAGATTTCTTTGACGCCCATGGCCTGAGCCTTGGCGCGGGCCGGCTCGACCTCTTCGCCTTGACCGAGATCGGCGGTGAAAGTCACCACTTCACAGTTATAAGTATCCTGCAGCCACTTGAGGATCACCGAAGTGTCCAGGCCGCCGGAATACGCCAGAACGACCTTGTTTACGTCCGCCATGCCATCACTCCACGGGGTTCTACGGAAAGCCGGGGAGTCTACCGCTCAAACGCGATAATTTACAGAGGCGCGACAGCTTAAGACGACAAAGCGACAGAATCTGTCGAGAGCGCGACGATGACCGGCGAGTCAGGAAGTCGTTGCGGCGGTGGCTGGCGTACTCGCTTGCGGCGCTGGCGCAGGAGCTGTGGTCGGTGCCACACGCGACAGTTTCACGTTGACCCGGCGATTCTTCGCACGATTGGCCTTGCTGGTGTTCGGCACGATCGGATACTGCTCGCCGTGGAAACGCACGGTGATCTGCGATTCCTGAATGCCGTTGGCCTTGAAGAAATCGACTACCGCCAGCGCGCGGCGGCGCGACAATTCGCGGTTGGTCAGACGATTGCCGCTGTTGTCGGAATGGCCGTCGAGGTCAATGTGGTTCACCGTCGGGTCGGCCTTCATGTATTCGAGCATCACTTGCAGCTTGGCCTTGGCAGCCGGGTCCAGCTCAACGCCTTCGCCGGGAAAACCTATCTGCGACTGCTTGATCTGGTCGAAATTCTGCGGCAGCAATTTCGCCACGCAGCCTTGATAGTCGTTGAACGCCTTGCTGAATTTCACCGGCAGCAAACGCACTTCCGACACCCGGCCATCGCCAGACGCACGGCGAACTACCGGGCTACGGCCGTCCAGCAGACCGCTGATCAGCCCACCGGCCTGGGATTGCGAGCTGTTGAACAACACATTGCCACTGCCCAGCCGTACCGAGCCCAGATTGATATCGCCGCGCCCCGGCTGCCACGGTGCAGCGGCAGCGAGCAACGTCGCCGAGCCGCCACCAAGCATGGCGTTGTAGGCGTTCAGGCGAAAGATCGCCTGCTCACCGGCCTTGCGCACGAACTCGCCCGAGCCGAAATCAGTGATCGGTTGCGTCAGGCGGCATTCGAACTGGTCGCCGGCGACCGTCCACTCAATGTTCTCCAGACGGGTCTGGTAAGTCAGCGCCATCGCGGGAAGGCTGGCAAACACACTGAGCAGGGCTAAATAACGCTGGCGCACGGGAGGCTCCATTGGCTTGTGAAACACAAACACCGATTCACACAATGTTTACGGCATACCTTCGGGATATCGGACGCTTGTGGCAAAACTTGATAGCGGGTGCCTGCAAGAGTCTTTTCCGGTAGCATTCGCCTCAGTTTGACCCGCCTGGAATCCCCTCATGTCCGACCGCCTGACCCTGCTGCGTCCCGACGACTGGCACATTCATCTTCGCGATGGTGCCGTGTTGACCAATACCGTTGCCGATGTGGCCCGCACCTTCGGGCGCGCGATCATCATGCCGAACCTGGTACCGCCGGTGCGCAACGCCGCTGAAGCCGACGGCTATCGTCAGCGCATTCTCGCTGCCCGCCCGGCCGGCAGTCAGTTCGAGCCGTTGATGGTGCTGTACCTCACCGACCGCACCCAACCGGAAGAAATTCGTCAGGCCAAGGCCAGCGGTTTCGTCTACGCCGCCAAGCTTTACCCGGCCGGCGCGACCACCAATTCCGATTCCGGCGTGACCAGCATCGACAAGATCTTCCCGGCGCTCGAAGCCATGGCCGAAGTCGGCATGCCGCTGTTGATCCACGGTGAAGTCACCCGTGGCGACGTCGATGTGTTCGACCGCGAAAAAATCTTCATCGATGAGCACATGCGCCGCGTGGTCGAGCGCTTCCCGACGCTGAAAGTGGTGTTCGAGCACATCACCACCGGTGACGCCGTGCAATTCGTCAACGAGGCTTCGGCCAACGTCGGCGCGACCATCACCGCGCACCACCTGTTGTACAACCGTAACCACATGCTGGTGGGCGGGATTCGGCCACACTTCTATTGCTTGCCGATCCTCAAGCGCAACACCCATCAGGAAGCCTTGCTCGATGCCGCCACCAGCGGCAGCGCCAAGTTCTTCCTCGGCACCGACTCGGCGCCCCACGCCCTGCACGCCAAGGAAGCCGCCTGCGGTTGCGCCGGTTGCTACACCGCCTACGCCGCCATCGAGATGTATGCCGAAGCGTTTGAACAGCGTAATGCGCTGGACAAGCTCGAAGCCTTCGCCAGCCTCAACGGCCCGCGTTTCTACGGCCTGCCGGCAAACACCGATCGCATCACCCTGGTTCGCGAAGAATGGACCGCCCCAACCAGCCTGCCATTTGGCGAGCTGACCGTTATCCCGCTGCGCGCCGGTGAAAAACTGCGCTGGCGCCTGCTGGAGGAACACGCGTGAGTGAAGAGCATTTCGACGATGAGCTGGACGGTCAAGGTGGTGGCGGCGGTTCCCGTCACCCGATGGCAGCGCGTTTTCGCGGCTACCTGCCGGTTGTCGTCGACGTAGAAACCGGTGGCTTCAACGCAGCCACCGATGCCCTGCTGGAGATTGCCGCGACCACCATCGCCATGGATGAAAAGGGTTTCGTCTACCCGGATCACACCTACTTCTTCCGCGTCGAGCCATTCGAAGGTGCGAACGTTGAAGCGGCAGCGCTGGAATTCACCGGGATCAAGCTTGATCATCCGCTGCGCATGGCCGTCAGTGAAGAAACCGCGCTGACCGATATTTTCCGTGGCATCCGCAAGGCCCTCAAAGCCAACGGTTGCAAACGGGCGATTCTGGTCGGGCACAACAGCAGCTTCGATCTGGGCTTTCTCAACGCAGCAGTCGCGCGGCTGGACATGAAGCGCAACCCGTTCCACCCGTTCTCCAGTTTCGACACGGCGACTCTGGCGGGTCTGGCGTACGGTCAGACAGTGCTGGCGAAAGCCTGTCAGGCCGCCGGCATCGATTTCGACGGTCGTGAGGCGCACTCGGCGCGCTACGACACCGAAAAGACCGCTGAGCTGTTCTGCGGCATCGTCAATCGCTGGAAACAGATGGGCGGCTGGGAAGACTTCGACGACTGATCCTCGGCGAACAAATCCCGCGCATAAAAAAACCGGCCACATGGGCCGGTTTTTTTGTACCTCGACGTTGCGCCTTACAGGGCAGCAGCGTTTTCGGTCAGGTAAGCCGCAACGCCTTCTGGCGAAGCGTTCATGCCTTTGTCGCCTTTCTTCCAGTTGGCCGGGCAGACTTCGCCGTGCTCTTCGTGGAATTGCAGCGCGTCGACCAGACGGATCAGCTCTTCCATGTTACGGCCCAGCGGCAGGTCGTTGATGATCTGCGAGCGAACCACGCCTTTGTCGTCGATCAGGAACGCGCCACGGAAAGCCACGCCGCCTTCGGATTCAACGTCGTAAGCCTTGGCGATGTCGTGCTTCATGTCGGCAGCCATGGTGTATTTCACCTGGCCGATGCCGCCATTGTTCACTGGAGTGTTGCGCCAGGCGTTGTGGGTGAAGTGCGAGTCGATCGACACAGCGATCACTTCAACGTTGCGCGCCTTGAAGTCAGCCATGCGGTTGTCCAGAGCGATCAGCTCGGACGGGCAGACGAAGGTGAAGTCCAGCGGGTAGAAGAACACCAGGCCGTATTTGCCTTTGATGGCCGAGGACAGGGTGAAGCTGTCAACGATCTCGCCATTGCCGAGTACGGCCGGGACGGTGAAGTCTGGGGCTTGTTTGCCTACGAGTACGCTCATTGATATCTCCTGGTGTAGAAACTTGAAGTTCAGGGTCCGGGCCAGCCTGTCACCCTCAGGCGACAGCCCTGTGACACGAACCCTCTTCGCAAGGGACGACCATCATACACTGCGTGTTTGGCCTGTCCGTAACGGATTTTCCCTGTTCGGTTATCCACTGCGTATTCATGGGGTCAGACGCGCATTTGGAAAATACCGTTCGTCAGTCGCTGGGAAATTGGCTGGGAAGCGTTCCGAAAGCACTTTGACAATCATTCTCGTTAACATTAAGATCCATCGCAATTGAGTCACAACCAGCGACGGTTCTTACTTATGTATGTTTGCCTCTGCACTGGCGTCACCGACGGACAGATCCGCGAAGCGATCTATGAAGGTTGCTGCAGCTACAAAGAAGTTCGCCAGGCCACCGGCGTCGCCAGCCAGTGCGGCAAATGCGCCTGCCTTGCCAAGGAAGTGGTCCGCGAAACCCTGACCAAGCTGCAAACCGCCCAGGCCGCGATCCCTTACCCTGTAGAATTTACTGCTGCGTAAATGCCCCCATTTCAAAGAACCGGACTTCGCGTCCGGTTTTTTTATGCCTGAAAATCAATTGCTTAGCGTCCAGACGCGGAACACAAACATTCTTATTCCGATTAATTTTCATTTATTATTCAATAACTTAGGTTTGACACTTATAAACACCAAGCTCAAACTCCGCCTTATATACAGTTAATACAGGGCAGGACTCCGATCATGAAAGGCGACATTACAGTCATCCAGCATCTCAACAAGATCCTTGCCAATGAGCTGGTCGCGATCAATCAGTACTTCCTGCATGCGCGCATGTATGAAGATTGGGGTCTGAACAAGCTCGGCAAGCACGAATATCACGAATCCATCGACGAGATGAAACACGCGGACAAGCTGATCAAGCGCATCCTGTTCCTTGAAGGCCTGCCGAACGTTCAGGACCTGGGCAAGCTGCACATCGGCGAACACACCCGCGAAATGCTCGAATGCGACCTGCGCATCGAAAAGACCGGCCACGCCGACCTGAAAGCCGCCATCGCCCATTGCGAAACCGTTGGCGACTTCGGCAGCCGTGAACTGCTCGAAGACATTCTCGAGTCGGAAGAAGAACACATCGACTGGCTGGAAACCCAGCTCGGCCTGATCGACAAGATCGGCCTGGAAAACTATCTGCAGTCGCAGATGGGCGAAGAGTAGGAGCTGTCGAGTGAAACGAGGCGGCGATCTTTATCGATTTCAGCCTTGATACTCAGTCAACTCATATAACCAACAAAAAGCCCCGCCCTCTTTCGAGGTGCGGGGCTTTTTGTTGGCCGAAGATCAAAAGATCGCAGCCTCGTTTCACTCGACAGCTCCTTCGGGAGACGCGTCGTCGAGCGAAACTCTATGAACGTAGAATCAGGCTTCGGACTTGTTCGCCGCTGCCGCTTCGACAGCCGCCTTGATGGTGCTTTGCAGCGAACCGTCTGCAGCCATCTCGGTCATGATGTCGCTGCCGCCGACCAGCTCACCGCCGACCCACAGTTGCGGGAAAGTCGGCCAGTTGGCGTACTTTGGCAGGTTGGCGCGGATTTCCGGGTTCTGCAGGATGTCCACGTACGCGAACTTTTCACCACAGGCCATCACGGCTTGCGCAGCTTTTGCGGAGAAGCCGCACTGCGGGGCATTCGGCGAGCCTTTCATGTAAAGCAGAATGGTGTTGTTGGCAATCTGCTCTTTAATCGTTTCGATGATATCCATGGAGCACCTCGGCTGAACTTTCCGACTCAGAGGTCGGCACGGTGGCGCATTGTAACGGAATCCCGAGCGCCATGCTCGGTCTCCCCGACAGACCCGCTCAAGCCGCCGCCACTGTCACCGGCACACCGTTCAACGCCGCGTTGCCCGACAGTTCGTCAAGCTGGCACTCGTCGGTCAGGTCGTTGGCGCTCGACCCCGGCTGGCCGCTGGCGATCGCCATCTGCACGCCCGGGCGCGCGTGGCCCCAACCGTGGGGCAGGCTGACCACGCCTTTCATCATGTCGAGACTGGCGAGCACTTCCACCTCGATCTGCCCGACCCGCGAACTCACCCGAACCCGTTGCCCGTCGGCCAGGCCACGGCTGGCCAGATCATCCGGGTGCATCAGCAACTGATGCCGCGGCTTGCCCTTCACCAGTCGATGGAAGTTGTGCATCCACGAATTGTTGCTGCGCACATGGCGGCGGCCGATCATCAACAACTCATCGGCAGCCGGCGCCTGCAACGCGGCAAAGCGAGCGAGGTCAGCGAGAATTTCCGGCGGTGCGGCCTGGATACGCTGATTCGGCGTTTTCAGACGTGATGCCAGATTCGGCTTCAGCGCACCCAGATCCACGCCATGCGGATGATCGAACAGCGTCGCCAACGACAACTTGTGCTCGGACGCATCGCCGTAGCGGCCCATGCGCAGGCCCATGTCGATCATCTTCGCCGGCGGCATCGTCGGTTTCAGCTCCTTGCCGGTTTTCTCGGCGAAGGCCTTGGCCAAACCGACGAAGATCTCCCAGTCGTGCAGCGCACCCTCGGGCTTGGCGAGGATCGCGCGATTGAAGCGGGTCACGTTACGCACCGCAAACAGGTTGAACGTGGTGTCGTAGTGATCGTTTTCCAGCGCCGAGGTCGACGGCAGGATCAGATCGGCATAGCGCGTGGTTTCGTTGATGTACAGGTCGATGCTGAGCATGAAGTCGAGGCCGTCCAGCGCCTGTTCCAGTTGCCGGCCGTTGGGTGTCGACAACACCGGGTTGCCGGCCACGGTGATCAGCGCGCGGATCTGCCCCTCGCCCTCGGTGAGCATTTCTTCGGCCAGCGCCGAGACCGGCAACTCGCCGCCGTATTCAGGACGCCCGGAAACGCGGCTCTGCCATTTGTTGAAATGCCCGCCCGAGGTCGACGCCACCAGGTCCACCGCTGGCTCGGTGCACAGGGCACCGCCAACGCGGTCGAGGTTGCCCGTGACCAGGTTGATCAACTGCACCACCCAATGACACAAGGTGCCGAAGGCCTGGGTCGAGACGCCCATGCGTCCATAGCAGACGGCGCTTGGCGCGGCAGCGAAGTCGCGGGCGAGTTGGCGGATCTGCTCGGCAGGCACCGCGCAGAGCGGGCTCATCGCTTCGGCACTAAACGCAGCCACGGCGCTGCGCACCTCGTCGAGGCCATCGACCGGCAAATGGCTGTCGCGGGTCAGGCCTTCGCTGAACAGCGTATTGAGCATGCCGAATAACAGCGCCGCGTCGCCGCCCGGGCGGACGAACACGTGCTGATCAGCCATCGCTGCGGTTTCGCTGCGGCGCGGATCGACTACCACCACTTTGCCGCCACGTGCCTGAATAGCCTTCAGGCGTTTCTCGACATCCGGCACGGTCATGATGCTGCCGTTGGACGCCAGCGGATTGCCGCCGAGAATCAGCATGAAATCGGTGTGATCGATGTCCGGAATTGGCAACAGCAAGCCGTGGCCGTACATCAGATAGCTGCTGAGGTGATGCGGCAATTGATCGACTGAAGTGGCCGAATAACGATTGCGGGTTTTCAGCAACCCCAGGAAGTAATTGCTGTGGGTCATCAGGCCGTAGTTGTGCACGCTCGGATTGCCCTGATACACCGCAACGGCGTTCTGGCCGTGACGTTCCTGAATCGCCGCGAGTTTCTCGGCCACCAGCGCAAACGCCTCGTCCCATTCGATCGGCAGCCATTCGCTGCCGACGCGGCGCATTGGCTGACGCAGCCGGTCGGGATCGTTCTGAATATCTTGCAGGGCCACGGCTTTCGGGCAGATATGGCCGCGGCTGAAGGTGTCGAGGGCATCGCCCTTGATCGAGGTGATCGCGACATCGCCATCGGTTTCCGTAGTTTCGATGGTCAGCCCGCAAATGGCTTCGCACAGGTGGCACGCACGGTGGTGAAGAGTCTTGGTCATGGCCAGTCTCTGTCTTGTTCGGGGGCAGGCGATCACGCCCGCGGGAACAAAACTATGGCCCGTGCGCGGAGCAGGCGCCAGCGACGTTCGTCTCGTGAATCGATGGTTATCAGGGCAGCCGATAAACCGTCGCGATCAGTTCGAAGGCAACTGCGGCGGTGCGGCCAGCTGGATTTCCTGGATGGTTTCGATCTGCTCGTGGGCGACGTGGACGCCGGTGAGCTCGCCGATCAACCGCCAGTGCTCATCGAGCCCGGCGCTGATGGTGGCCATGCGATCGATCATGTGTCGGCCGGCGGATTTGACCACTTCGTCGTCACTGCGCAGCAACTCGAAAGACATCGAGGTGACTGACGCGGTGAGATGGGTCAGGGAGCGAGCCGTGTGGCCCAGCAGCTCCATTAACAGTTGTTCTTTCGATTCCATGCGGAGGCTTCCTGCGTCGCTCGAAACTTATTTATAACCCAGCACTTTGCTTTAGCAAATGTTTCAGTCTGAACATCCGACCAAGCGAATCGGTGGCGCCGCGTTCGTAAACCGACCAGGACCGCTGCGTTGCCGTCGCGGCGCATTGCCAAGCCCGGCGGCGCCAGTGTACAAAGAGGCTCACCGCTGTACTGAATCCGGCTTCAACATGCGTGATCGAAATGCTCGGTCCGCGCTCCGAATCCCGCTGAAAAAGTACCCTATTGGAAAAACGCGACATTTAGTGTCAATATCGCGCCTTCCCCTATTTCGTCGCCCCGTGCGGCTTACGCCGCAGGTCTCGCCCGTTGTTCCGTTAAACAAGGCTTTGAGCATCTGCGGTCTGTAGCAAAAAGGTAGTCAATGATGAGCGCAAGGCACTTTCTCTCCCTGATGGATTGCACGCCCGAAGAGCTGGTCAGCGTGATCCGTCGAGGCGTTGAGCTCAAGGACCTGCGTAACCGCGGCGTACTGTTCGAGCCTCTGAAAAACCGCGTGCTGGGGATGATTTTCGAAAAATCCTCGACCCGTACCCGGATCTCCTTCGAGGCCGGCATGATCCAGCTCGGCGGCCAGGCAATCTTCCTGTCCCCGCGCGACACCCAACTGGGCCGTGGCGAGCCGATCAGCGATTGCGCCATCGTCATGTCGAGCATGCTCGATGCGGTGATGATCCGCACCTTCGCCCACAGCACCCTCACCGAATTCGCCGCCAACTCGCGCGTGCCGGTGATCAACGGCCTGTCCGATGATCTGCACCCGTGCCAGTTGCTCGCCGACATGCAGACCTTCCTCGAACACCGTGGCTCGATCCAGGGCAAGACCGTGGCCTGGATCGGTGACGGCAACAACATGTGCAACAGCTATATAGAAGCGGCGATCCAGTTCGACTTCCAGTTGCGCGTTGCCTGCCCGGAAGGCTACGAGCCGAACCCGCAATTCGTCGCCCAGGCTGGTGATCGCGTGACCATCGTCCGCGATCCGCAAGACGCCGTGCGTGGCGCGCATCTGGTCAGCACCGACGTCTGGACTTCGATGGGTCAGGAAGAGGAAACTGCCAAGCGCCTCAAGCTGTTCGCGCCGTTTCAGGTCAACCGTGCCTTGCTCGACCTCGCTGCCGAGGACGTGCTGTTCATGCACTGCCTGCCGGCGCACCGTGGCGAAGAAATCAGTCTCGACCTGCTCGATGATCCGCGCTCCGTCGCCTGGGATCAGGCAGAAAACCGTCTCCACGCACAGAAGGCCCTGCTCGAGTTCCTCGTCGAACCGGCATATCACCACGCATGAGCCATGAATTACTGCTGAACCTGCGCAACCTCGCTTGCGGCTATCAAGATCAACGCGTGGTGCAGAACCTCAATCTGCACCTCAACGCCGGCGACATCGGCTGCCTGCTCGGCTCGTCCGGCTGCGGCAAGACCACCACCCTGCGCGCAATCGCCGGTTTCGAACCGGTGCATGAAGGCGAAATCACCCTCGGTGGCGAAACCCTGTCCAGCGCCGGTTTTACCCTGGCGCCGGAGAAACGCCGGATCGGCATGGTGTTTCAGGACTACGCGCTGTTCCCGCACCTGAGCGTGGCCGACAACATCGCTTTCGGCATTCGCAAGCACCCGAACAAGGCGCGCGTGGTCGAAGAGCTGCTGGAACTGGTCAACCTGAAAAACCTCGACAAGCGCTTCCCCCACGAATTGTCCGGCGGCCAGCAACAGCGCGTCGCCCTCGCCCGTGCCTTGGCGCCGGAGCCGCAGTTGCTGCTGCTCGACGAGCCGTTTTCCAATCTCGATGGCGAACTGCGCCGCAAGCTCAGCCATGAGGTGCGCGACATTCTCAAGGCTCGTGGCACCAGTGCGATTCTGGTCACCCACGATCAGGAAGAAGCTTTCGCCGTCAGCGATCATGTTGGCGTGTTCAAGGAAGGTCGGCTGGAACAGTGGGATACGCCCTACAACCTCTACCACGAACCGGCGACGCCTTATGTCGCCAGTTTCATCGGTCAGGGTTATTTCATTCGCGGTCAGCTCGTCACCCCGGAATCGGTGCAGACCGAGCTGGGTGAACTGCGCGGCAACCGTGCTTACACCTGGCCGATTGGCGGTGCGGTGGATGTGCTGTTGCGTCCGGATGACATTGTTTATGCACCGGACAGTGCGTTGAAGGCGCAGATTGTCGGCAAGACATTCCTCGGCGCGGCGACCTTGTATCGCCTGCAACTGCCGACCGGCGCGCAGCTGGAATCGATCTTCCCCAGCCACGCCGATCATCTGGTTGGGGCGCAGGTCGGGATTCGCGTAGCGGCGGATCACCTGGTGCTGTTCCAGGCATCCGGCAGCACCGCGGCGCAGATTCCGGCGGTGGAAAACGGCGTCCGTCGGTTCAGCACCAGCCTTTGATCCGCACTGGATAAAAATTGTGGGAGCGAGCCTGCTCGCGAATGCGGTGTTTCAGTCGCCGAAGATGTTGACTGAAAGAGCGCTTTCGCGAGCAGGCTCGCTCCCACAGTTGGTATTGCCTCAGCCTAAAAACAGGGTACCGCTGGCCACCAGCGTCGCATTGCCGCCAATCTTCACCCGCTCACCTTCCAGCCGACAAAACAACTCGCCGCCCCGCGCCGAGCGCTGGCACGCGGTCAGATTCGTTTTGCCCAGACGCTTGGACCAGTACGGAATCAGGCTGCAATGCGTCGAACCGGTCACCGGATCTTCATTGATACCGATCGCCGGGGCGAAATAGCGCGAGACGAAATCATGCTGGTTGCCACGCGCGGTGACGATTGCACCCAGCCATGGCAGTTTCGCCAGCGCCGCCATGTCCGGTTTGCAGTCGAGCACGGCCTGCTCCGATTCCAGCACCACGAACAGTTCGTTGGAGCCGAGCACATCAACAGCCTCGACACCCAGCGCCCGCTCGACATCCAGCGTCACGCCGATTTCCGAAGGCACGATGGTCGGGAAATCCAGCCACAGCCGGTCGCCTTCGCGGCTGACACTCAGCGGCCCGGACTTGCAGATGAAGTCGATGCGCTCGGCGCTTTCCTTATAGATTTCGAACAGTACAAACGCGCTGGCCAGGGTCGCATGCCCGCACAGCGGCACTTCGGTGGTCGGGGTGAACCAGCGGATATGCCAGGCCTGCCCTTCGCGCACCAGAAACGCAGTCTCCGCCAGGTTGTGTTCGGCGGCGATTTTCTGCATCAAGTCATCGGCCAGCCAGCTGTCGAGCCGATAGACCATCGCAGGGTTGCCACTGAACGGCCGATCACTGAACGCGTCGACCTGATGAAACGCAAGCTGCATGATTTTCTCCCTGAATTGGTCGACCGAGCATGCAACGGCGGCCCGGATCAGTGCCAGTGACAGAAGCGCAATTTTTTCTTCATACAGCTGGCGCGCATTTTAAGCCCGGCCGATATCGGCGAACTGCGCCTGGGTGTGCTCGGCCAGCACCGCCGGTGCCAATTCCACTTCCAGTCCTCGCCGCCCGGCACTCACATAAATAGTCGCGAACCCCTGAGCGGAACTGTCGATGAAGGTGCGCAGGCGTTTCTTCTGCCCGAGCGGGCTGATGCCGCCCAACAGGTAGCCGGTGGAGCGTTGCGCGGCAGCGGGATCAGCCATTTCGGCTTTTTTCACTCCAGCGGCATGGGCCAGCCCTTTGAGGTCGAGCGTTCCGACGACCGGCACCACAGCCACCAGCAGTTCGCCTTTTTCACTGGCGGCCAGCAAGGTTTTGAACACTTGCGCCGGTGCGAGCTCGAGCTTCTCCGCCGCCTCCAGCCCGTAGGACGCGGCCTTCGGATCATGTTCGTAACTGTGCACGCGATGTTCGGCACGAACTTTTTTCAACAAGTCCAACGCTGGGGTCATGGCAGCTCCGGGTTCGGCAATCTTTGAAAAAACCTGCGGCGGATTCTAGGTCATCGTTGGGCAAAAGGCTCTATTCCAAGCCGCGAATCCCGTGGCTTCGCGCTGCATTCAAGCAGTTCGCGGCGCTGATCATTCACACGGCGAATAGTTTTATTGTGACCGACAGTTCACTTTCGACCTTTGACAGGTTTGTTTCTTGTCTATATTTTTTCGAATCTGAATAATGTAAGAATTATGCTTCGCGCAGTACCCAGCAGTAACCCGGGAACCGAATGGGGATTCCGACCCGGTGAAGATCGCGCCCTGCTCCGTTGGCAAGGCGCCACACAAGAAAAAGAACCGAGGTTTTCAATGACAGCTGCTTTACCGCAACCATCGCTTTCCGGCCAATGCATGGCCGAATTCCTGGGCACCGCCCTTCTGATCTTCTTCGGCACCGGTTGTGTCGCCGCGCTCAAAGTCGCAGGTGCCAGCTTCGGCCTGTGGGAGATCAGCATCATCTGGGGCGTCGGCGTGAGCATGGCGATCTACCTCACCGCCGGGGTTTCCGGCGCGCACCTGAACCCGGCCGTGAGCATTGCTCTGGCAATCTTCGCTGACTTCGAAAAGCGCAAACTGCCGTTCTACATCCTTTCGCAGATTGCCGGCGCCTTCTGCGGCGCATTGCTGGTCTACACGCTCTACAGCAATCTGTTCTTCGATTACGAACAAACCCACCAGATGGTTCGTGGCTCGGCTGCCAGCCTGGAATTGGCCTCGGTGTTCTCCACCTACCCGAACCCGGTGCTGTCGACGGCCCAGGCCTTTCTGGTCGAGATGATCATCACCGCGATCCTGATGGGCGTGATCATGGCCCTGACCGATGACAACAACGGCCTGCCACGAGGCCCCATGGCGCCGCTGCTGATCGGTCTGCTGATTGCCGTGATCGGCAGTGCGATGGGTCCGCTGACCGGTTTCGCGATGAACCCTGCGCGTGACTTCGGTCCGAAACTGATGACTTTCTTTACCGGTTGGGGTGAAATTTCCTTCACCGGTGGTCGTGATATTCCGTATTTCCTGATTCCGATTTTTGCACCGATTGTCGGTGCCTGCCTCGGCGCTGCCGGGTATCGCGGGCTCATCGCCCGTCACCTGACCGGCGCCACACCTGCTACAAAGGATGCAGAACCGGCCATTGACGGCAAACCAAGAACTTCTTGAAACAGTCGGCGCCGGCTCCTGCCCATCCGAGCCGGCGCCACGGCCCACTCTCGTTTTTTTCGTCCAAGGCAATCGACATGACCGACATTCAGAACAAGAACTACATCATTGCCCTTGATCAGGGTACGACCAGTTCGCGCGCGATCATCTTCGACCGCGACGCGAACGTAGTCTGCACCGCGCAGCGCGAATTCGTTCAGCATTACCCGCAGGCCGGTTGGGTCGAGCACGACCCGATGGAAATCTTCGCCACCCAGAGCGCGGTGATGGTTGAAGCGCTGGCCCAAGCCGGCCTGCACCACGACCAGGTTGCCGCGATCGGTATCACCAACCAGCGTGAAACCACCGTGGTCTGGGACAAGACCACCGGCCGCCCCGTGTATAACGCGATCGTCTGGCAGTGCCGCCGCAGCACCGAGATCTGCCAGCAGCTCAAGCGCGATGGCCACGAAGACTACATCCGCGACACCACCGGCCTGGTCACCGACCCGTACTTCTCCGGCACCAAACTGAAGTGGATCCTCGACAACGTCGAAGGCAGCCGCGAGCGTGCGCGCAACGGCGAGCTGCTGTTCGGCACCGTCGATAGCTGGCTGATCTGGAAATTCACCGGCGGCAAGGTGCACGTCACCGACTACACCAACGCCTCGCGCACCATGCTCTTCAACATTCACTCGCTGGAGTGGGACTCGAAGATGCTGGAGATCCTCGACATCCCGCGCGAGATGCTCCCGGAAGTCAAAGCGTCCTCGGAAATCTACGGTCGCACCAAGAGCGGCATCGCCATCGGCGGCATCGCCGGCGACCAGCAAGCGGCACTGTTCGGGCAGATGTGCGTCGAGCCGGGCCAGGCGAAAAACACCTACGGCACCGGTTGCTTCCTGCTGATGAACACCGGCGACAAAGCGGTGAAATCCCAGCACGGCATGCTCACCACCATCGCCTGCGGCCCGCGCGGCGAAGTGGCTTATGCTCTGGAAGGCGCCGTGTTCAACGGCGGTTCGACCGTGCAATGGCTGCGTGATGAACTGAAAATCGTCAACGACGCCCACGACACCGAATACTTTGCCAACAAGGTCAAGGACAGCAACGGTGTGTATCTGGTGCCGGCGTTCACCGGTCTCGGCGCGCCGTACTGGGACCCGTATGCCCGTGGCGCACTGTTCGGCCTGACGCGCGGCGTCCGCGTGGATCACATCATCCGCGCCGCGCTGGAGTCGATCGCCTACCAGACCCGCGACGTACTCGACGCCATGCAACAGGATTCCGGCGAACGCCTCAAAGCCCTGCGCGTGGACGGCGGTGCGGTGGCGAACAACTTCCTCATGCAGTTCCAGGCCGACATCCTCGGCACCCAGGTCGAACGCCCGCAAATGCGCGAAACCACCGCACTCGGCGCGGCTTATCTGGCCGGCCTGGCCTGCGGTTTCTGGGGCAGCCTGGAAGAACTGCGCGGCAAGGCAGTGATCGAGCGCGAGTTCGAACCGAGCCTTGACGAAACCGAGAAAGAGAAACTCTACAAAGGCTGGAAAAAAGCCGTCAGCCGCACCCGTGACTGGGCGCGTGAGGACGCTGAATAAGCCAGCCTTGAGTTACACATAGGTATCTAACTGGTCGGGAGCGGATTCCTGCGGCATCATGGGCAAATTTTGCACGGCAGCCCAAAGGAAGCCCCATGAATCTGCCTCCCCGTCAGCAGCAAATCCTCGAGCTGGTCCGCGAACGCGGCTATGTGAGCATCGAGGAAATGGCCACGCTGTTCGTTGTCACCCCGCAAACAATCCGCCGCGACATCAACCAGCTCGCGGAAGCCAATCTGCTGCGTCGCTACCACGGTGGCGCCGCTTACGATTCCAGTGTCGAAAACACCGCGTATGCCATGCGTGCCGATCAGATGCGTGATGAAAAGCAACGCATCGGTGAAGCCATTGCCGCGCAGATCCCCGATCACGCCTCGCTGTTCATCAATATCGGTACCACCACCGAATCGATCGCTCGCGCCCTGCTCAATCACAGTCACCTGAAGATCATCACCAACAACCTGCACGTCGCCTCGATGCTCAGCGCCAAGGATGATTTCGATGTGCTGCTGACCGGCGGCAACGTGCGCCGCGACGGTGGTGTGGTCGGTCAGGCGAGTGTGGACTTCATCAATCAGTTCAAGGTCGATTTCGCCTTGGTCGGGATCAGCGGGATCGATGAGGACGGCAGCCTGCTCGACTTCGACTATCAGGAGGTCCGGGTCAGCCAGGCGATCATCGCCAACGCGCGACAGGTGATTCTCGCGGCGGACTCAAGCAAGTTCGGGCGTAATGCGATGATTCGACTGGGGCCGATCAGCCTGATCGATTGCCTTGTCACCGATCAGCAGCCGGTACCGGCGCTGGCGCAATTGCTGAGTCAGCACAAAATTCGTCTGGAAGTCGTTTAACGCTTCCAGGCATCAAAAGATCGCAGCCTTCGGCAGCTCCTGCATCTGGAATGCATTCCTCCTGTAGGAGCTGCCGAAGGCTGCGATCTTTTGCTTTTAATGTTCGGATATTTTCCTTTCTCGGCCCTTCGATGAGTTTTTTCAATCGAACGCGACTGGCTGCGCGCGTGTTTATGGGCTACCATTTTCGCAAATGAACATTTATGTTCGATTTCCAATACAAAATCAAAAGAACCGAGGCCAGCCGATGTCCACCTCTACCTTGCGTACGCCCCCTCTCTCCGAGATCTATGACATTGCCGTGATTGGCGGCGGGATCAACGGCGTGGGGATCGCAGCGGATGCCGCCGGTCGCGGTCTTTCGGTGTTCCTTTGCGAAAAAGACGACCTGGCCAGCCACACCTCGTCGGCCAGCAGCAAGCTGATCCACGGTGGCCTGCGCTATCTGGAACATTACGAATTCCGTCTGGTGCGTGAAGCGCTCGCCGAGCGTGAAGTGTTGCTGGCCAAGGCGCCGCATATCGTCAAACCGATGCGTTTCGTACTGCCACACCGCCCGCACCTGCGTCCGGCGTGGATGATTCGTGCCGGCCTGTTCCTCTACGACAACCTTGGCAAACGCGAAAAGCTGCCAGGTTCGAAAAGCCTGAAGTTCGGCGCCGACAGCGCGCTGAAAAGCGAAATCAAGAAAGGCTTCGAATACTCCGATTGCTGGGTCGATGACGCCCGCCTCGTGGTCCTGAACGCCATGGCCGCCCGTGAAAAAGGCGCGCATGTGCATACCCAGACCCGCTGTGTCAGTGCCCGCCGCACCAAAGGTCTGTGGCATCTGCATCTGGAGCGCGCCGACGGCAGTTTGTTTTCGATCACCGCCAAAGCACTGGTCAACGCCGCCGGCCCATGGGTGGCCAAGTTCATCCGTGACGACCTGAAGATGGAATCGCCGTATGGCATCCGTCTGATCCAGGGCAGCCACATCATCGTGCCGAAACTGTACGAAGGCGAACATGCGCATATTCTGCAAAACGAAGATCAGCGCATCGTTTTCACTATTCCGTACCTGAACCACTTCACTCTGATCGGCACTACCGACCGCGAATACACCGGCGACCCGGCGAAAGTAGCGATCACCGAAGGCGAAACCGATTACGTGCTGAAAGTGGTCAACGCCCACTTCAAGAAGCAGCTCAGCCGCGAAGACATCCTGCACAGCTACTCGGGCGTTCGGCCGCTGTGCAACGACGAATCCGACAACCCGTCTGCGGTCACCCGCGATTACACTCTGGCGCTGTCGGGCAACGCCGAAGAAGCACCGCTACTGTCGGTGTTCGGCGGCAAGCTGACCACTTACCGCAAGCTCGCCGAGTCGGCGATGGCGCAGTTGATGCCGTTCTTCACCCAGATGCGCCCGAGCTGGACCGCGACCGCCACCCTGCCCGGCGGCGAAGACATGACCACGCCAGAGGCCCTGAGCGCGCGGATTCGCGACAAGTTCGATTTCGTCCCGACCGAAATCGCCCGGCGCTGGGCCGTCACCTACGGCAGCCGCACCTGGCGCATGCTTGAAGGCGTGGAAAGCCTGGCCGACATGGGTGAGCACATCGGCGGCGGGCTCTACACCCGCGAAGTCGATTACCTGTGCAGCGAAGAGTGGGCCACTACGGCGCACGACATCCTGTGGCGCCGCACCAAGCTAGGCTTGTTCACCACAGCGGAGGAACAGCAGACGCTGTCGACGTATCTGGGCAAGGTTGAGCAGAGCCGGAAGATCGAGGCGGCTTGATCTTCGCCCTATCGTTTGAACGAAAGCCCCTGAATCGCAAGATTCAGGGGCTTTTTGCTATGCCCGCAAGGCCCGGCTCCACTCCCTCACGACCCTAAATGTGCCAAAAGAAAATCGATAAACACCCGCGACTTGGGCGGCAGGTGCGGCGTGTCCGCAAACACCAGGCTGATCGGCTGTGAGGGCAGCGAGTATTCCGGCAGCACACGTACCAGATGCCCACGGGCCCTATCGTCTTCAACCATCCACGCCGGCAGCACCGACACGCCCAGCGACGACAAGGTCATCGAACGAATCGCAGTCGATGAATTCGATTGGAAATGACGGCTACCATTGATTTCGACTGCTTCCCCCACACCATCGCGTAAAACCCACTGCGTCGGCGCCAACAGATTGCTGTTGGCAATCCACGGCACGGCATTGAGATCCTGCGGTGTTTTTACCGGGTAGCGGAGCAGAAACCCTTCAGTAGCCACCAGCACAATTTCATAGTCGGCCAGTTTCCGGCTCTTGAAAGCCGAGTCCGCCAGGTTGCCCAGGCGAACCACCAGATCGAGCCGGTCGGCAAGCAGATCATTGAGCGAGGAGTTGAAGTCGTAGCACAGGCGGATGTCGGGATAACGCTCGGCGAACAGCGGAATCAGCGGCAGGATGAATCGCTCGCCGTATTCACTGGTGGAACTGATCCGCAGCGTTCCCGAAACGCGGTTTGTGCGGTGCAATACCCTGTCAAACGCTGTGTCGATATCGGCAACGATGGTTTTGAATTCGTTGTAAAAGCTTTGCCCAGCCTCGGTCAGGGTCACGGCACGACTGTTGCGCAGCAACAGGCTGGTCGACAACGCTGCCTCCAGGGCCTTGATGTGCAGACTGACCATGGCCCGGCTGAGATTCAGATGGCTGGCAGCCTTGGTAAAAGAACCCAGTTCGGCAATCGCCAGAAACGTCTGCACCCGGTTCAAGTGCGTGTGCAGAGCGCCCTGAGTCACGGTTCAATCCCTTCAAACATTGTGTTCAGCTCCATTGCATCGACGATCGGAGTCTATCGCCCCTATGCTCGACGACAAAGGGGAAACACCATGAGTTACCGCTATAAAGTCGCGTCGATTTTCCTGCTCGGCTTCTTTATCGATTGCATCAACATCTTCATGTCGGCGGTGGCGCTGCCCAGTCTGTCAGCTACCTTGCAGGTCAGCAGCGCTTCGGTGGCGTGGGTCGCCAACGCGTACATCCTCGGACTGACGTTGATCATTGCGCTGAGCACCTGGCTGGCCGCGCGTTTTGGCAGTCGTGAAATCCTCACCGCTTCAATGCTGGTATTCAGTGGCTCGGTGTGGCTGTGCGGCCAGGCCGACAGCTTCCATGAACTGGTGATCTGGCGCTTCGTTCAGGGCATCGGCGGCGGCTTGTTGATCCCGGTCGGACAGGCACTGACGTTCAATCTTTTTCATGGCGAGCAACGCGCGAAAATATCCACGCTGATCATGGCCGTTGCCCTGATTGCCCCGGCGATGTCACCCACCGTCGGCGGCCTCATTGTCGACATCAGCTCCTGGCGCTGGGTGTTCTACAGCACCCTCCCGTTTTCGCTGCTTGCCGCCGGGCTGTCGTGGTGGTGGATCAGGGAAGGCAAACCCGCCGAGCTTCAGCGTCCGGACATCAAAGGCCTGTTGCTGGTCAGCGCGGTGCTCGCCAGTTTGCTGATGGGTATGTCGCTGTACGGCGGCGATTACCCACCGCTGGCAGCGCTGGGTTTTGTCATCGCGGGCCTGACATTCATCGCGCTGTATCTGCTGCATTACCGCCGCTGCAGTAACGCGATCATCGACTTGAGCCTGCTCAGGAGCAGAAAACTCAGCACCTCGATCTTCATCTATTACGCAATTCCGGGGGTGTTCACCGGTGTCAACCTGATGAGTATTTTCTTTTTGCAGAACACCCTGCACTTCAGCGCCCGGCTGACCGGAATGTTCATGATCCTCTATGCCATCGGTGCGTTCATCGCAATGATCCTTTGCGGTCGCGTCTACAACCGGATCGGCGCCAGACGCCTGTTCACCCTCGGCATGCTGTTGCACAGCGCCGGCATCGCCACCCTGGTGCTGGTCAATGCGCCAACTGATCTTTGGCTCATCATGATCGCCTACAGCCTGATGGGCATTGGCGGTGGCATCGGTGCCAATACCGCGCAAACTACCTCACTGATGGACTTCACCGGCGGCGATACGCACAAGGCCAGTGTCATCTGGAACATCAATCGGCAGATGTCTTTCAGCCTCGGCGCCGCACTGTTTCTGATGATCTTCAACGTGCTGCTCCCGCCGCTCGGCACCACGCCGGCCTATCAAGCGACCTTCGCGATTGCCGCGCTGGTCGGGCTGCTGCCGTTGCTGCAGATGAATCAACTGCCCTGCGCAAAGGAACGCCCATGACATACGATCTGATCGAACAAGCCGAACACAGTATCCACCACGTCCACGAGCTGATCCTTCGGGTATTCACTGATGCCGACGGCGCTGGCGCCGCGAGCATCGAGCCGTTGATGCAGGCATTTGCTGAGGATTTCAGCATGGTTGGTATTTCGGGGGACGCATTGACCCGCGTCGAAGTAGAACAACTGTTCAAAGGAGCCGTAGGCGCCAAGGCGGGACTCGATATCGAGATCAGCGATTTGCACACGGTGTGGCAGGAGGACGACATGCTGGCTGTGAGCTACGTCGAAACCCAACGCTTGGACGGCGCTCAACACTCGCGGGTCGCAGTGGCGATCCTGAGCGGACAACCTGAAGGGGTGAAGTGGGTGTATTTGCATGAAACGCCACTGAGCCGGCAAGTCTGAGACCAGGCCACAAGATATTCGGTTTTCCGAACGCGACTCCACAGTCGATTCGGTTAACCGGATCATGCGTTCATAAAATTACCGCCATAAAACTTTAATAACGTTATAAAACAACCGCTTAACTGAGTTCGACTGCTCTGGCACGAGTCATGCTCTACACTCTCTCGACGAATGCCTGCTGTGCCAGCACTTCAGGAGCCGTCAGGCATTCGAAGCACAAAAAGGGCCGACAAACTGGCTCCATAAAAAAAACAATGTCGAGGAAAATTTGATGCGCATCGTTCCCCATATCCTGGGCGCAGCCATTGCTGCCGCTCTGATCAGCACGCCAGTTTTCGCCGCCGAACTCACCGGCACCCTGAAGAAGATCAAAGAGTCCGGTGTCATCACCCTGGGCCACCGTGACGCCTCCATTCCGTTCTCCTACATCGCTGATGCGTCCGGCAAGCCGGTCGGCTACTCGCACGATATCCAGCTGAAGATCGTCGAAGCGATCAAGAAAGACCTCGACCTGCCGAACCTGCAAGTCAAATACAACCTCGTCACCTCGCAGACCCGTATCCCGCTGGTGCAGAACGGCACCGTGGACGTCGAGTGCGGTTCGACCACCAACAACGTCGAGCGTCAGCAGCAGGTCGACTTCTCCGTCGGCATCTTCGAAATCGGTACCCGTCTGCTGTCCAAGAAAGACTCCAGGTACAAGGATTTCGACGATCTGAAAGGCAAGAACGTCGTAACCACCGCCGGCACCACCTCCGAGCGCATCCTCAAGGCGATGAACGCCGACAAGCAGATGGGCATGAACGTCATCTCCGCCAAAGACCACGGCGAGTCCTTCCAGATGCTGGAATCGGGCCGTGCCGTTGCCTTCATGATGGATGACGCACTGCTGGCCGGCGAAGCCGCCAAGGCCAAGAAAGCCGCCGATTGGGAAGTGACCGGCACGCCACAGTCGTACGAAATCTACGGCTGCATGATGCGCAAAGGCGACGAGCCGTTCAAAAAGGCTGTGGATGACGCGATCAAGGCCACTTACGCTTCGGGCGAAATCAACAAGATCTACGAGAAGTGGTTCATGCAGCCGATTCCGCCAAAAGGCCTGAACCTGAACTTCCCGATGAGCGACGAGCTCAAGACCCTGATCGCCAATCCGACCGACAAAGCGGCTGACGACAAGAAGTCCTGATTTTCTGACTAACCTTATCCCCTGAGGAGGCGCCTGCCTTTTCAGGGGATGGTCACTCCCTGCTGGCATTTTTCTGGAAACACTCGAACCGGTGGCTGTCGAGCCGATCGCGTGTGCCCGGTCTTTGAAAAAAGACTGGGGAGGGAACGGAGTTCCCCAGGCGGGCACTTGTACATCGATCGAATCGAGGGGAGACCCTAATGAATTACAACTGGGACTGGGGCGTGTTCTTCAAGTCCACCGGTGTGGGCAGCGAGACCTATCTCGACTGGTTCATCTCCGGTCTGGGCTGGACCATCGCCATCGCCGTCGTGGCGTGGATCATCGCCCTGCTGCTCGGCTCGCTGCTGGGCATCATGCGCACCGTGCCGAATCGCATCGTATCGGGCATCGCGACCTGCTACGTCGAGCTGTTCCGTAACGTGCCGCTGCTGGTGCAGCTGTTCATCTGGTACTTCCTGGTGCCCGATCTGCTGCCGCCGGATCTGCAGGAGTGGTACAAGCAGGACCTCAATCCGACCACCTCGGCCTACCTGAGCGTTGTCGTCTGCCTCGGTCTGTTCACCGCCGCCCGTGTCTGCGAGCAAGTGCGCACCGGTATCCAGGCACTGCCTCGGGGTCAGGAATCCGCCGCCCGCGCGATGGGTTTCAAGCTGCCGCAGATCTACTGGAACGTGCTGCTGCCCCAGGCCTACCGGATCATCATTCCGCCGCTCACCTCGGAATTCCTCAACGTGTTCAAGAACTCCTCCGTGGCGTCCTTGATCGGTTTGATGGAATTGCTGGCGCAGACCAAACAGACCGCCGAGTTCTCGGCCAACCTGTTCGAAGCGTTCACCCTGGCGACCCTGATCTATTTCACCCTCAACATGAGCCTGATGCTGCTGATGCGCCTGGTCGAGAAGAAAGTCGCGGTGCCCGGCCTGATCTCCGTGGGGGGTAAATAATGGAATTCGATTTCAGTGGCATCGTCCCGGCCATTCCCGGTTTGTGGAACGGCATGGTGATGACCCTCAAGCTGATGGCCATGGGCGTGATCGGCGGGATGATTCTCGGCACGATCCTCGCGCTGTGCCGTCTGTCGCACAACAAGCTGCTGTCGAGCATCGCTGGCGCCTACGTCAACTATTTCCGCTCGATCCCGCTGCTGCTGGTGATCACCTGGTTCTACCTGGCGGTGCCGTTCGTGCTGCGCTGGATCACCGGCGAAGACACGCCGATCGGCGCGTTCACCTCGTGCGTCGTGGCGTTCATGATGTTCGAAGCGGCGTACTTCTGCGAAATCGTCCGGGCCGGTGTGCAGTCGATTTCCAAGGGCCAGATGGGTGCTGCTCAGGCACTGGGCATGAACTACGGGCAGATGATGCGCCTGATCATCCTGCCGCAGGCGTTCCGCAAGATGACCCCGCTGCTGCTGCAGCAGAGCATCATCCTGTTCCAGGACACCTCGCTGGTCTACACCGTGGGCCTGGTGGATTTCCTCAACGCCTCGCGTGCCAGCGGCGACATCATCGGCCGCTCCAATGAGTTCCTGATTTTCGCCGGTCTCGTGTACTTCATCATCAGCTTCGCCGCCTCGCGGTTGGTCAAGCGTCTGCAAAAAAGGTTCGCCGTATGATCTCTATCAAAAACATCAACAAGTGGTATGGGGACTTCCAGGTGCTGACTGATTGCAGCACCGAGGTCAAGAAAGGCGAAGTGATCGTGGTCTGCGGCCCGTCGGGTTCCGGCAAGTCGACGCTGATCAAATGCGTCAACGCCCTGGAGCCGTTCCAGAAAGGTGATGTCGTGGTTGACGGCACGTCGATCGCCGACCCGAAAACCAACCTGCCGAAACTGCGTTCGCGCGTGGGCATGGTGTTCCAGCATTTCGAGCTTTTCCCGCACCTGACCATCACCGAAAACCTGACCATCGCGCAGATCAAGGTGCTCGGCCGCAGCAAGGAAGAGGCGACCAAAAAAGGTCTGCAGTTGCTTGAGCGCGTCGGCCTGTCGGCGCACGCCCACAAGCATCCGGGGCAACTGTCCGGTGGTCAGCAACAGCGTGTGGCGATTGCCCGTGCGCTGGCGATGGACCCGATCGTCATGCTGTTCGACGAACCGACCTCGGCGCTCGATCCGGAAATGGTCAACGAAGTGCTCGACGTGATGGTGCAACTGGCTCACGAAGGCATGACCATGATGTGCGTGACCCACGAAATGGGCTTCGCCCGTAAAGTGGCCGACCGGGTGATCTTCATGGATCAGGGCAAGATCATCGAGGACTGCCCGAAAGAGGAATTCTTCGGCGACATCAGCGCCCGCTCCGAACGCGCGCAGCACTTCCTCGAGAAAATCCTGCAGCACTAAAAGCAACACACCCGCACCCTGTCTGTGGGGTGCGGGCAGCCTGACAATGAGATCCCCTGTGGCGAGGGGATTTATCCCCGTCCGGCTGCGCAGCAGTCGTAAACCCTGTGCATGCGGTCTTTCAGTTAAACCGCAGTGATGGTTTTGGGGCCGCTTCGCGGCCCAACGGGGATAAATCCCCTCGCCACAGGCACAAACAAGTGTTGTGGTTGACCCAAGGCATCTGTGATGAAATGCGACCCCACTCTTTATCGCGCTGCAGAGCCATCACTTGCCGTGAAGCCCCGTCTGATCCGTCATCTGTTCCTGCCGCCGCTGATCATCGCCCTGATGGTCGGACTGGGTTTTATCGGCTTCTGGACCAGTGAACACTTCGGCATCCGCAGCCTCGGCGAGAACGGTCAGCGTCAGTTGGAACTGCACGCCCGCGCGGTCGAAAGCGAGATCAGCAAATACACCTACCTGCCCAGCCTGCTGGAACTCGAAACCAGTGTGCCGCAGTTGCTGGCCGACCCGACCCCGGAACACCGGCAGACGGTCAACGACTACCTCGAAGGCCTGAACCGCCGCAGCCGCAGCCGGGCCATCTACGTCATGGACACCACCGGCCGGGTCATGGCCACCAGCAACTGGCGCGATGTCGACAGTTATCTGGGTGAAGACCTGTCCTTCCGCGCCTATTTCAAAGACGCCGTGCGCGGCCAGCCCGGGCGCTTCTACGGCATCGGCAGCACCAATGGCGAACCCGGTTACTACCTCGCCCACGGCCTCGAAGAGCACGGCAAGATCATCGGTGTCGCGGTGGTCAAGGTGCGTCTGGAAGCCATGGAAGAACGCTGGCAGCGGGCGCGACTGGAAGCGTTCGTCAGCGATGAGAACGGCATCATCATTCTCTCCAGCGATCCGGCCAGGCGGCTGAAATCGGTGATCCCGCTCAGCGATGAGGTCAAGGAAAAACTCGCCCGCAGCCTGCAGTACTACTGGTTCCCGCTCAACGAACTGCAACCGCTGGCCCGCGAGACATTGGCCGAAGGCGTGGAGAAACTGACCTTCCCGGCCAACAGCGAATTGCAGCCCGACGAAGACGACATCAGTTATCTGGCGCAAACCCGACTGCTGAGCGACACGCCGTGGAATTTCACCCTGCTCACGCCATTGCAGGACCTGCGCCGCGAAGCCATCAACCAAGGCATTCTGGTGGCGGTGGCGTTTGCCCTGTTCGCCTTCCTGCTGATTGCCTGGAACGAGCGGCGCAAAGTCCTCGCCACCCGCCTCGCCGCCCGCGAAGCGCTGCAGGAAGCCAACAGCCAACTGGAGCGTCGGATTACCGAACGCACCGCCGATCTGCGCGCCAGCAACGAACGGCTGAAGAGTCAGATCCGCGAGCGCCGTCAGGCCGAGGAGACGTTGCGCCGCGCCCAGGATGAACTGGTTCAGGCCGGCAAACTCGCGGCTATCGGTCAGATGTCGACCAGCATTGCCCATGAATTGAACCAGCCCCTGGCGGCCATGCGCACGCTGTCGGGCAACACCGTGCGCTTTCTCGAGCGCGGCCAGCTCGACGTCGCCAGCACCAACCTCAAGACCATCAACGACCTGATCGACCGCATGGGCCGGATCACCGCCAGCCTGCGTTCGTTCGCCCGGCGCGGCGACAACAAGGGTCAGGCCAGTCTCGGCAAAGCCGTCGACGCCGCGTTGCAAGTGCTCGGCGCGCGCGTGGAAAACACAGCGCTGCAGATTCACCGGCAGTTTGCCGATGTGCAATTGCTGATCGATCAGACCCGTCTCGAACAGATCCTCGTCAACCTGATCGGCAACGCCCTCGACGCCATGCACGCGCAACCGCAGCCGCAGCTGTGGCTGGAGGGTGAAGAATTCAACGGCAAGTACCGCTTGCGGGTGCGCGACAACGGCCACGGCATCGACGCCGAAGCGCGCAAGCATCTGTTCGAACCGTTCTTCACCACCAAACCCGGCGAGCAAGGCCTGGGACTGGGCCTGACCCTGTCCGCCAGCCTCGCCGCCGCCACCGGCGGGCACCTGGGTGTCGAACACCCGGCCGGCGGTGGCACCACTTTCGTCCTCAGTTTACCGTTGGTAAGCCCTCTTTCTGCCGAGCCAATATGAACCCCGAACTCAGTGTGCTGATTGTCGAAGACGACCCCCATGTGCTGCTCGGCTGCCAACAGGCGCTGACCCTCGAAGACATTCCGTGCATCGGCGTCGGCAGTGCCGAAGAGGCGCTGGCGCAGGTCGGCGACAACTTTGCCGGCATCGTCATCAGCGATATCCGCCTGCCGGGCATCGATGGCCTGGAATTGCTCACCCGCCTCAAGCAGCGTGATCGCAGCCTGCCGGTGGTGCTGATCACCGGCCACGGCGACATTTCCATGGCTGTCGGCGCGATGCAAAAAGGCGCCTACGACTTCATGGAAAAACCGTTCTCGCCGGAACGCCTGGTCGATGTCGCGCGGCGGGCGCTGGAGCAACGCAGCCTCGCCCGTGAAGTGTCATCGCTACGTCGGCAACTGGCCGAACGCGATTCGCTGGAAGGGCGGATTATCGGCCGCTCACCGGCGATGCAGAACCTGCGCGAGCTGATCGCCAACGTCGCCGACACCTCGGCCAACGTCTTGATCGAAGGCGAGACCGGCACCGGCAAGGAACTGGTCGCTCGTTGCCTGCACGATTTCAGTCGGCGCCACAGCAAACAGTTCGTCGCGCTGAACTGCGGCGGCCTGCCGGAAAACCTTTTTGAAAGCGAAATCTTCGGCCACGAAGCCAACGCCTTCACCGGCGCCGGCAAACGGCGCATCGGCAAGATCGAGCACGCCGACGGCGGCACGCTGTTCCTCGATGAAGTGGAAAGCATGCCGCTGCCGTTGCAGATCAAGTTGCTGCGCGTACTGCAGGAACGCACCCTTGAACGCCTCGGCTCAAACCAGAGCGTGGCGGTGGATTGCCGGGTGATCGCGGCGACCAAATCCGACCTCGATGAGTCGAGCAAGGCCGGGGAATTTCGCAGCGACTTGTACTACCGCCTCAACGTCGTGACCCTGGAATTGCCACCGCTGCGCGAACGCCGCGAAGACATCCTGCAACTGTTCGAGCATTTCACCCAGCAATCGGCGCTGCGCTTCGACCGCGCGCTGCCGGAGCTGGACAACCAGACCCTGTCGAACCTGATGAGCCACGACTGGCCGGGCAACGTGCGCGAACTGCGCAACGTCGCCGAACGCTTCGCCCTCGGCCTGCCGGCCTTCAAGAAATCCGGGGCCAGCGCCGGCCAGGGTCTGGCGTTTGCCGAAGCGGTGGAAGCGTTCGAGCGCAATCTGCTGGTCGACGCCTTGCAACGCAGCGGCGGCAACCTGACCCAGGCCAGCCAGGAATTGGGCATGGCCAAGACCACGCTGTTCGATAAAGTCAAAAAGTACGGGCTGAGCCACTGATGGATCTGATTCTCAAAGCCGCTATCGGCGCCGCAGTCGTGCTGATCCTCGCTGCGCTGTCGAAGACCAGAAACTACTACATCGCCGGTCTGGTGCCGCTGTTCCCGACCTTTGCCCTGATTGCGCACTACATCGTTGGCAAGGGCCGTTCGGTCGACGATCTGAAGACCACGATCGTCTTCGGCATGTGGTCGATCATTCCCTACTTCGTGTATCTGGCGACGCTGTATGTGATGGTCGACCGCATGCGCCTGGAAGCATCGCTGGCCGTGGCGGCGGTGGCGTGGCTGATGGCGGCAACGGTATTGGTGAGCGTGTGGGTCCGGCTGCATGCCTGAACCCACGTGCATCAGCCTCTAGCGACCGTAGACTCTGGCCAGTTGCGCGGACGACAGAGCATCCTCGAACGGCACTGGCACTGACTTCACCGCACCGTAGAGATTGCGGTAGCGCCAGTAGTTGCCGTTCTGCGCCAGTTGATAACCGCGCTCGACCACGCGCTGGCCGTCGAGCACGTAACGCAGGGTTTCCTGCGCGGCCGGCGGTGGCGTCGGTTGCATCAGATCGGCGCTCAACACGCGCATGGATTCATCAATACATTCATCCAGCACGGCGGTGACCTTGGCCAGGTCAAGGGCGCCGTCATCGATGCATTGCTTGCCGCAACGACGGATCGGCTGACTGGCCACTTCGATGCGCATGCGGTACAGCGGCGAGCCGGCGATATCCTGTAATTGCACCTGATTGACCAGCACGAAACTGCCGCGATCGGGCGTCAGCATCAGCTTCGGTTCGATCAGCAACCGTGCCGTGACCGCACCTGCCCCCTGCTTGAATCCGGAGACTTGCGACGCCGCCTGAAAACGCTGTTGCAAGCGCTCCTGCAACGGCACGCCGGCGAGCAGGTCGGCCAGCGGCCGCGATTCGTTCAGCGCGGCTTTTTCGGCATCGCGCTGTAACGTACCGGAACCCATTTGCGTGTTGATCAGACTGGCCACCAGAATGCCCGCCAGCCCGGCGCCCGCACCGGAGCTCGACACCAGCGTGTAACTGGAATTCGCCGCGTTCACTGCCGCCTTGCTGTCGATCACCGTGCTGGCGCCGACAAACTCCGCCGGCAGTTGCACGTCGACCTTCAGTCCGTGTGCCTGCACATAGCTCATGGCCGCCTGATCCTTGAAACCGGCCTCAGGTGCCGGTTTCTGCGCACAGCCAGGCAACGCCAGCAGCGAGATCGCCGCGAGGGTCAGCGCCAGACGTTTCATTGCGCGAACGGGGCGATCATTTGCTGACGGCTGTTATCCATCGCCTGATAAAACGCGTTGGACAGGTTGGTGTAGGACGGCTCGTCCCACTCGCCTTGCGCGGCTTGCACAGCGGCGAATGGCTGGTACCACAAGAGTTTGTTGTCCGACAGATCGATCACCATGCCCTGGCCGCCGACCTGGGCCATCGGCACGCTGGTGGGCACGATGCTGTAGTAGCTGCGGGTGGCACCGGTGGCATAGATCGACACCAGCAACAGACGGTCGATGCCGTGGGCAGCTTTCATCGGCGACAGGTCCTTGGTCATGTAGCCCTCGCGGAAATCGACTTCCTTGAAGGTCTTCAGATCGACCTTTTCATCAATGCGCTTGGCCTTGTAGCCCTTGGCTTGCAGCTTGGCGACGATGGCGTCGGGCAGGGTTTCCAGGTCGCGCACCTGCCAGGTCTCGACATTGGCGCTGAGCTTGCTGTTGACGCCGGCATTGATGGCGTAATCGAGGATGCCCTGATTGCCGGTCAGCGCCAGCACCGGCGACGGTACGACGGTAATGGCCACACCGATGGTCGGCTCTTTGGCATCCCAGAACTGTTTGTCCAGGGCCACGGGCGGTTGCACATGGGCGCAGCCGGTGAGAGTCAGTACGGCGAGCAGAGCCAGCGCGGCCCATTGACGTGTAGCGCGAAAAATCATGGATCAAGTCCCTATGTCTGAAAACGTTCCTGCGCCTTATCGGCAACAACGCGGCAAACAATAGTGGCACATTGATATTTTTTTGGCGACAGGATGCTGGCGCACTCTTACAGCAGATTGTTCGGCGCCGGCGGATCGACCCGAGCCCAATGCGAAGTGTCCTCGCGATGCGCCTGCAAATACGGCAGCACCGCCGCCAGCAACGGCTCCTTGAACGCCTCCTGAAAGCGATGCGCCAGTCCCGGAATCAGTTTCAACTGACTGCCCTGAATGTGCGCCGCCAGATGCACGCCGTGCATCACCGGCAGCAGCGGATCTGCCGTGCCGTGCACCACCAGGGTCGGTACGCGCAGCTGATTGAGCAATGCCACCCGGCTCGGTTCGGCAAGGATTGCCATGATCTGGCGCTTGACGCCTTCGGGGTTGAACGCGCGGTCGTAGGATGCCGCCGCCTGTTGCAGCAAGGCCTGTCGATCATCCGTCACCGCCGGGCTACCGAGTGCCGCGAGCAGATCGGCCTGTTGCTCCAGTGCCACTTCGCGATTCGGCGCACCTCGGCGCGAGAGCAATTGCACCAGCGCCGCACTCGGTGCCGGCAGGCCTTCAGCGCCGGAAGTGGTCATGATCAGGGTCAGGCTTTCCACCCGCTGCGGCGCCATTGCCGCCATGTGCTGGGCGATCATCCCGCCCATGCTCGCGCCCAGCACGTGGAATTGCTCAACCTTCAGCGCCGTCATCAAACCCAGCGCATCGTCGGCCATGTCAGTCAGGCTGTACGGGGCCGAGACCGGTAAACCGAGCTTGTAACGCAGCACTTCGAAGGTCAGGTTGGCCTCGATCGGCGCCTGCCGCCAGGTCGACAATCCGACGTCGCGGTTGTCATAACGGATCACCCGGAAACCCTGCTGACACAGCGCGACCACGACTTCGTCCGGCCAGTGGATCAACTGCCCACCCAGGCCCATGACCAGCAACAGCGCCGGGTCTGATGCACGGCCGATACTTTGATAGGCAAGACTGACCTGCGCCAGCTCGGCGTGCTCGGTCGGCACGTTGACATCACAGCGCCCGGCTGCAAACGAGCCGGCCCCGAACAAAAGCGCGGCCAACGCGGCCGCGACTGAAAAAACTCTCTTGAACATGAAAAACACCAAAACGCAGCACCCCAGTAGAGCGCGAGTCTGATGAAGTTCGTGCGAGCGCGCTGCCACAGTTGCATGACAGTTTGATGAAGAGTGCCGAGCGGTCGTCTGTCGATTACCCCGCCGGATCCTGGCCGCCAGATCGACAAAGCCACCGTCATGAGACAAACTCACCTTCCCCGCATTCGTCACAAGTTTTCTTCATGGAGCCCCGCCGGTGCTTGAAATCCGACATCTGAAAACCCTGCACGCCCTGCGCGAAGCCGACAGCCTGGTGGATGCCGCTGATCGCCTGCATCTGACGCAATCCGCTCTATCGCATCAATTCAAAGAGCTGGAAGAGCGCATGGGCATGCAGTTGTTCGTGCGCAAGACCAAACCGGTGCGCTTCACCAGCGCCGGTTTGCGCCTGCTGCAACTGGCCGACGCCACCCTGCCGCTGTTGCGCGCCGCTGAACGGGACATCGGTCGGCTGGCCGGTGGCACCGCCGGGCGTCTGCACATGGCGATCGAATGCCACAGCTGCTTCCAGTGGCTGATGCCGACCATCGACCAGTTCCGCGATGCCTGGCCGGAGGTCGAGCTGGACCTGGCTTCGGGTTTCGCTTTCGCCCCACTGCCGGCACTGGCGCGCGGCGATCTGGATCTGGTGGTGACCTCCGATCCGCTGGAAATTGCCGGCATCACTTACGTGCCGCTGTTCACTTACGAAGCCATGCTCGCGGTGGCCAATCAGCATGCGCTGGCGAGCAAGCCGTACATCGTTCCCGAAGATTTGTTGACCGAAACGCTGATCACCTACCCGGTCGAGCGTGATCGTCTGGACATCTTCACCCGCTTCCTCGAACCGGCCGACATCGAACCTGCGCTGGTGCGCACTTCGGAACTGACGGTGATGATGATGCAACTGGTCGCCAGCGGCCGTGGCGTCTGCGGGATGCCGCACTGGGCGCTGCATGAATACAGCTCGCGCGGCTATGTGAAGGGCAAACGGTTGGGTGAGAAAGGCTTGTTCGCGACGCTGTACGCGGCGATTCGCACGGACATGCTCGACGCGCCGTACATGCGCGATTTCCTGCTGACCGCCAAGGACACCTCGTTCTCGACCCTCGATGGGGTCAGTGCCGTACGCTGATTTTTCCGAGCAAGAGTTCCCCCTGTGGGAGCGAGCCTGCTCGCGAAAGCGGTGGATGATTCAGCGATGATGTCGGCTGGACGGACGCCTTCGCGAGCAGGCTCGCTCCCACAAGGATTGTCGTGGTGTGTCAGAGCTGGCGCCACATGTGGATCTTGTCGAAGTAGTCTTCGCCCACCCGCACGGCGAGTGGCTCGAGGCCGAACTGAATGAAGCCGCAACGCTGGTACAACTGAAAAGCCGCGTCATTGCCGGCGGTGACAGTGAGCTGCAGCAGCTTCAGCGCCGGATGCTTTTGCGCTTCGACCAGTGCCGCCTGCACCAGATCAAAGCCCAGCCCCTTGCGACGAAAATCCGCCGAGACATACATGCCGAACAGCGTGGCCTTGTGTCGTGCCTTCTCGCGCGGTTCAAAGGCCAGGCCGACAATCCCGGCCAACGTCCCGGCATCGAATGCCCCCAGCACCACATCGAGCTTGCTGGTCAGGCGCCCTTCCCGCCAACTCAATGGCATCACCGCGCGTTCGCGCACGCTGGAGGTGAACGCCTGCGGATGCCGGTCGTAGGCTTGCAGCATCAGTTCGCGGTAAGCCAGGGCATGGCTGGCGTCCAGCCGTTCGATCCACATGTCAGGCGGTCCGACGTTGTTCGAGCATCAGCCGTACGGCGAGGCCACCGAGGACCATGCCCATGAAATAACGCTGCATCACCAGCCACGTCGGGTTGCGCACAAACCATGAGGCGATGCCTGCGGCGAACAGCGCGATCAACAGATTGACGCTGAAGCTGACGCTGATCTGCGTCAGGCCGAGGACGATGCTTTGGGTGAACACCGAGCCGTGCTCAGGGCTGATAAATTGCGGGAACACCGACAGATAGAACACGGCGATTTTCGGGTTCAGGGCGCTGGTGAGAAAGCCCATGGTGATCAGCTTGCGCGACGAGTCCGGCGGCAATTGCTGCGCTTCGAACGGCGAACGCGCGCCGGGTTTCAGCGCTTGCCAGGCCAGCCACAGCAGGTACAGCGCACCGGCCCATTTCAACACTTCATAAGCCATCGGCACGGCGAGAAACACCGCCGTCAAACCCGCCGCCGCGGCGAACATATGCACGAAGAACCCGCCGACCACGCCAAGCAACGAAGTCACCCCCGCGCGGCGTCCCTGACAGATCGAACGCGAGATCAGGTAGATCATGTTCGGCCCCGGCGTCAGCACCATCAGCAATGCGGCGGCGGCGAAGATCAGCAGGTCTTGCAACGGGATCATGGCAAAGTCCTTTGCGGGAATGATCAGGCGAATGCAGTCAGTGAACGGCGATAGAACGGCAGGATGTGCTCGCGTGTCAATGGCGCCAGCTCGAGCGCCGGATCAGTGGCCGGATCGACCCAGATCACCTCTTCGATTTCCGCCGCCGGGCAGACGTCGCTATCGATGGTCAGTTGAAAGATCTCCGCATGCACGATGAAGCCCGGCTCGTTGGCGGCGGGGGCGGAAAAACTGTTGAGGAAAATCGCTTGCGCCGGGTCGATCTGCAGCCCGAGTTCTTCTTCCAGTTCACGGGCCAATGCGTGTACTGGCAACTCGTGCGCTTCGATCTTGCCACCCGGTTGCATGAAGGCCGTGGTGCCGCGCTTGCGCACCAGCAGAGTCTGGCCTTGGGCGTTGAGCAACAGCGCGGCGGCGATATGGATGATGCAGGGCGAAACGGCGGATGTCGGCGTCATGAGTCGAAAAATGCCTTGTGCGAAAAGATCGCAGGATCCCACGCCCGACGCGCCTGCGTCATCAGAAGATCCCTACAAGAAGCATCCGTGATCAGCCTGACTCTGACGACAAGTCCGCCAAAAGGCTCGGAAATTTCCCACTCGCGAATTTGGTAGCGTTATTCATCGCTGCCCGGCAGCCATTCGCTACATCGCCTAAGAGGGAAAACGCTGCATGTCTGACATTTCGACGCTCAAGGAAAAGAACAATCTCAAGACGCTCCATTTCATTCTCCTGACCGTAGTCACCATGGGTCTCTACTCGGTTGTATGGCTGCACAAAACAACAACCGTGGTTGAGGAGGTCACTCAAATCAAGACACTGAGCCAGACCGGTCTGGTCGTTTATCTGGCGCTCTGTGGTATCGGAGGGATCTTTTTCACCGTATCTGATCCGCGGTTCATAGCCACGGGGTATGCGATGACGGTCATTGCCCAGCTCATCGCCATTGCTTGGTGCTTTCGAGTTCGCAGAGCCTTGCGCGCCTACACGCTGACCCAACACAACTTCGAACCGCGAATGAACCGCTTGTATTCAGTCCTGTTCGCCTTCTATCACATCAATTACTGCATCAACGATATGGCCAGGGCCAAGCACAAACATGACCAGAAACGGCAAACGCCTCAGGAATCGGTCGCGGCATAAACAAAAAGGTAATCGTCGATTTCGCGTGCAAGTTCGCTTCTACCTTTCACTGCAATTCCTTGTGCGAGCTTGCTCGCGAAGGCGTTCGTCAATGCCACAAGTTTGCCCACCAGTATTGCTGCATGGCTGCTTCTCGCGTTCAACAGCCAAGTCAACTGGCATCGTAAGCGAGACGGCTCCGATGTAAGCGAGGAGAGGGACGTCTGCCTGTTCACGGTTCCGTCGTTGGCGCAATATGCCTGCCAGCCACAAACAATCCGAACCAAGGAAACCGTATGAGCCTGTCGCTGCTGAGCCGCTACGCCTTCTTTGCCGTCTGCGTGATTTTCACCCTCGCCAGCCTGCCCTTTCTCGAACATGACTGGCTGTGGCCGATCACCGCCGCCACCGCTGTGCTGAGCCTGCTCGGCGTGTTCGACCTGTTGCAGACGCGCCATGCAGTGCGCCGCAATTATCCGATTCTGGGCAACATCCGTTATCTGGTCGAAGGCATCCGCCCGGAGATTCGCCAGTACCTGCTCGAGTCCGACAGCGATGCCCTGCCCTTCTCCCGCGCGCAGCGTTCGCTGGTGTACTCGCGAGCGAAAAACGAAACTGCCGACAAACCGTTCGGCACGCTGATCGACGTCTACCAGTCCGGCTTCGAATTCATCGGCCATTCGATGCGCCCGGCGCCGTTGAGTGACCCGAACGGTTTCCGCGTCATTGTCGGCGGTCCGCAGTGCACGCAGCCGTACTCGGCATCGATCTTTAATATCTCGGCAATGAGCTTCGGCTCGCTCAGTGCCAACGCCATCCGCGCCTTGAACCAGGGCGCCAAACTCGGCAACTTCGCCCACGACACAGGCGAAGGCAGCATCAGCCCGTATCACCGCGAACACGGTGGTGATCTGACTTGGGAACTGGGCAGCGGCTACTTCGGCTGCCGCACCAGCGACGGCCGTTTCGACCCTGAGCGCTTCGCCGTGCAGGCGCAGAATCCGCAAGTGCGCATGATCGAAATCAAGATGAGCCAGGGCGCCAAACCCGGCCATGGCGGGATCTTGCCCAAGCATAAGGTCACCAGGGAGATTGCGGAAACACGCGGCATCCTGATGGGCGAAGACTGCGTCTCGCCGTCGCGCCACAGTGCGTTTTCAACGCCGATCGAGATGATGCAGTTCATCCAGCAACTGCGCGAATTGTCCGGTGGCAAACCGGTGGGCTTCAAATTCTGCCTCGGCCATCCGTGGGAGTTCATGGGCATTGCCAAGGCCATGCTGGAAACCGGCATCCTTCCCGATTTCATCGTCGTCGATGGCAAGGAAGGCGGCACTGGCGCCGCCCCTGTCGAGTTCACCGACCACATCGGCGTGCCGATGCGCGAAGGTCTGCTGTTCGTGCACAACACGCTGGTCGGCCTCAACCTGCGCGACAAGATCAAACTCGGCGCCAGCGGCAAGATCGTCAGCGCCTTCGACATCGCCAGCGTGCTGGCAATCGGCGCTGACTGGGCCAACTCCGCGCGCGGCTTCATGTTCGCCATCGGCTGCATCCAGTCGCAGTCGTGCCACACCAACAAATGCCCGACCGGCGTTGCCACCCAGGACGCCTTGCGCCAACGCGCTCTGGTGGTACCGGACAAAGCCCAGCGCGTCTACAACTTCCATCGCAGCACGCTCAAAGCACTGGCGGAAATGCTCGCGGCGGCCGGGCTTGAGCATCCGTCGCAACTGTCGGCCAAGCATCTGGTACGACGCATGTCGGCGACCGAGATCAAACTGTTCTCGCAGTTGCACGTGTTTTTGAAACCGGGGGAATTGCTCACCGGCGAAGTGAATGGCGAGTTCTATTCGCGGATGTGGCAGATGGCGCGGGCGGATAGTTTTGAGCCGAGCGAGGTCGTCGCTGCGTAACTGCTCAAAGGTGTGCATTTCCATTCGGAATGCCCACCGCTACCGATCATGGTTCAAATGTACGGATCTTGAATAATCGCACATGACCTATTTCTTCCTTATCGATAATTTTTGCTTCGTACCTTTCTAGATTTTTGATTCCCTGAGCAAAACCAGGACCATAGTTCGTCTCCAGAACATAAAATTCTTTCGGGTGACTGGGCAACGACAAATCAGTTTTCAGCTTCTCTAAATTACTAACAAGCAGCGGAGATCCCAGCAACTTGAAATAGACACCAAACTGAATCGCATCAAGCGAATAGATTGGCAACACGTTTGACTTATTCATTACAGAGATGACGATATCTCTCATGTGCGTCTCGCGTGAGTACGGATTTTCAGGATCCCTCAGATAACTGATATCCCTGAATAAAGGCGTAGCAGAAAATGTCATCAATACCACCAGCATTAACACTTTTACTGGCACATCTCTTATATTGCCAACTGCGTACGCAGCCACCAGCAATACGGCGGGCAGAAGAAAAATAAAATTGCGTTGAGTTGTCACCGGGCGTAAGTAAACAGAACAGACATAGGGCACCACAATTCCTACTACCCCCCAGAACACAATCAGCCTGCAAGCAATTGCGCTTTCAGGATTTTGAGCCATCGACGCCAGCCCTGAAATTAAAATTACAGCGAGCAAAGCGGCCAGAAACGTATCTCCGAAATACAACAGGAAAACCTTGAAGAAAAAAACAGTTTCGGGTGGTTGAATCCAGAAATCCCGTGAAAAGCTACTCTCAGCGTACGATAAACCAGGAATTACGGTTAATGCGGCAAAAAATCCGGCGCAAATGAACCTGTATATAACTTGGCTGTGGACCTCGCTGCGCAAGATCATGTGAAGCAACACAAGCACTTGAGCAAAGACCGGCAGATAACCGAAGTAATGAGTATTTATCAGCGCGGCGGAAGTCAGCCAATAGCAAAAAAAATCCTGCCCTCTGCCTCGACTTAAGCAGCGCAAGAAGATCACAAAAGACAAAACGGTAAGCAACGACAGAAGCGCATAAGAGCGAGTCTCTTGCGAATACTGAACCAAGAAACTATTGACCGCTGCCAACCACGCAACGATGAGCCCTACTTGTTCATCAAACAATTTGCGCCCGAGGAGGAATACAGAGGGAATCAACAGCACGCCGATTACCGCAGAGAGATACCGCCCTGTGTGTTCGCCAAACCCGACAGCCTGATAATAAGTCCACAGTAAAATCTGATAAAAGGGAGGATGAACGTCACTCAATGTAGTTCGATACACGTCAAAGAATCCATTTTGCGGATCGCTTACCGATACACTGAAGGCCTCATCCAGCCACAGGCCAGTAGCATCGATGTTGCGCAACCTTACATACAGGCCAAATCCAATTGCGCCAATCAGACACAGGTACATTGCCAATTTGTACTTTCGCGACGCAGTGTCCATTGTCATCTCCTCAGTAGTTACTCAGCCATGATCAAAACCGGCTACCGACCTCTTCCATAAAAGTGCAAGCATTCCCACCCCGACCGCCAACCACAACGTTACCAGCCGTAACAAAACCGTCGCCGCGATCGCATCTGCCAACCCGACTCCGCCTGAAACCAGCAGCGCTAGCATCGCTGCTTCGGCACTGCCCAAACCGCCCGGCATGAAACTCAGAGCCCCCGCCAACATGGCCACCGCATAAATAAAGATCGCCAACGTTAGGCCCACGTCCGCGCCCATCGCCTGCAAAATCCAGTAAAACGCCAATGCTTCAAGCCCCCAGGCCAGCAGGCTCAATAGCGTTGCGCCCATGAAGCGACGAGGGGAATGACAGCGGCGCGACTGACGCAATACCTGAACGGCATGCCCCAGCAACCGCGAGAATCTGTCGTGCCGTTGCTCAGTGCGACGATCAATCGCGCTGACAAGGCTTGGCGAAAACATCATCGATGTACCGCATACCAAGAGGACGAAACTGGCAATGATCATCGACAACCATTCCGGATGCGCGCTCAAGCCGAACAATGCCAGGCCCACCATCGCCAGCAGGTCCGCAAGCCGCTCACTGAACAGCGCGGCAAAGCTCTGTGCGTAAGGCACCTCCAAACGTTTGAGCAAAACACCGCGCAACGCCTCCCCGGCCTTGCCGGGAGTCGTCGTCAGGGCGAATCCGGCCAGGTAGATGTTCAAGCTCGCCCGCCAAGGCAACCGGTGACCCAAGGCAGACAGATAACCCTGCCAACGCAAAAAACGCAGACCGTATCCAAGCAAAACCACGCAGACGATTTGCCCGCACTGCCACCAACCCACTCGACTGACCGCCGCGCTCACCGCCGACCACCCACCCCACAGGGAAACAGCGAGATAAGCGAGGGCGGAGCAGATCACCGAGCCGATCAAAACGCGGTAACGCCACCCGGATAACATCAGTGTCTGATTCACAGGTTCAGCCTCTTGAACAGCGGCTGCGGCATCACCCGAATCAGCCACATGATCACCGCCCAAAAGCCGGGCACATACAGCACCGCCACCTGTCGATTGATCCCTCTGACTATTCGCCGGGCAACCGTATCCGGTTGCCCTACAAGCACGGAGGGCAGCGCCAACCCTCGCGTCATGGGCGTGTCGACTAACCCAGGCTTTATCGTGATCACATGCACACCCGCTTTGAACAAGCGTACCCGCAAGCCTTCGCAGAACGTGGAAACGGCCGCCTTTGCCGCGCCGTACAGGTAATTGGAAGGTCGTCCTCGATCCCCGGCAACCGAGGAAATGACCGCCAGCGTGCCGTGCTGCTGGACAACCATGCGATTTGCCAACAGCGTCAACAGCGCGATCATTGAACTGCCGTTATTGGCGAACTGCTCCATAGCCTGTTCAACGTGTTGTTCGCACGCGTACTGATCTGGCAGCGAGCCATAGGCAATCAGACAGATATCCACCGTCTGCAACGTCGCCAGGCATTTCTCGTACATGACCGGATGTGCGGCGATATCACTGGCGTCCATGACGTACGTGGTCACGGCTCTGGCACCTCGAGCCTGAAGATCGACGCTGGTTTGCTGGAGTTTTTGCGCATCCCTGCCGACCAGGAACAATTCGCTGCGATCAGCCGCCCACAATCGTGCGCAAGCGCAGGCAATCGCCGAGGTGGCGCCCACAATCAGTATTTTTTTCATCGAGTGACTCGCTGCCAGAAACGGGACATCAGGGTCGGATCGCGCATCGCTTCCAACTGCTCCCAGGCGGGATAGGCCTGGCGAAAATCGCTGCCGCTCATGTGAGCGTCCTTGGCTGGATACAAACGACCGCCTGCTTCCCGCACGATGGCGTCGAGACGCGGCAGAAGTTTTTTCGGCAGATCTATGTCGTGTGGAAAGTCCAGCGCCAATGAAGTACCGGGCATAGGAAAGGAAAGCCATCCCGGCGAAGGAATGTCGCCACAACGCTTGAGCACCGCGAGGAAGGAGCCACTGCCGCTACGCGCAATCGACTTGAGTAATTCGGCCAGTGCCACGGCTGCAACCGAGGCCGGCAATACGCACTGAAATTGCTGGAAACCTCTGCGTCCGTAGATGCGATTCCAGTTTTCGATACGGTCCAACGGATAGAAGAACGAGCTGTAGGCAACCTTTTGATGTTGTCCGTTCGTTGGCTGCCGTTTCCAGTAGTGATAGTTGAACAGTTTCAAGGTGAGCGAATTGATTAGCGATACCGGAGGGCGGATCGGGACAGACAGAGAACGTGGTGCAGCGACCTCAAGGGGCCCCGCCTCGCAATGATCCCCAGCCGTGTAGCATCCGCGCCCTAGCGCATTGCCCTTGGCCAGGCAATCGATCCACGCGACGCTGTATTCATGCCGCGCATCCATGTCGGCCGACAGGGCAAAAAAGTCATCCAGACAGTCAAAACGCACCCGTATGCTGTCGATCAGGCTGGACTGGATTTTGCGCAGACGAATGCGCACCCAGGTAATCACGCCCGTCAGGCCGAGCCCGCCGATGGTGGCGGCAAACCACTGTGGGTTTAGCGTCGCCGAGCACACCATCGGCGATTGCATGGAACGGTGCAGCCCGAAACACACCAGCGAATGGGCAAACGTGCCGCAGCGATGGTGATTTTTCCCGTGGACGTCATTGGCCACCGCCCCACCCAGCGTTACATGCCGCGTACCGGGTGTGACGGGCAAAAACCAGCCACGGGGAATGGCGAGTTGTAAAATCTCGCCCAGTGTCACGCCGGCCTCAGCGCAGATCTCACCCTTTTCCCAGTCGGCTTCGATGAAGCGGTTCAGGGGACGTAATTGCAGCACATGATCGCTTGCGGCCATGCAGCTATCGCCATAGCTGCGCCCATTGCCAAACGGCAAAGTTGTCCCGTGTGATTCGATCAACTGCTGCCACTGCGGTCCGATATCCGCTTGCCAGTGGCAGGGACGACCACTCTGCGGGGCATAGGGATAGTTTCCCCAGGAAGCCAGCGAGGCCATCATGCCGCCACCCAGAAAATCAGACAGAACACTGTTCCCATCACCAGACTCAAGCGATCACGCAGTGCGAAAACCACCGGATCCTCATTCATGCGGCCGCGATGCGTCAGCAGCCAGATACGAGTGATCCAGAACAGCATCAATGGGCAGGCAAACCAGAGCCATCGGGGATATGCATACAACTCGGTAGTTGCGCTGTCATGGATGTAAAGCGCCAGCACCAGGACAGCGAGATAACCGGATGCGGCCCCCAAAGAGGAGAGCATTGCCAGGTCCGCAGGAAAGTAGTCGCGGCCGCCGGTCTTACCGGTGATGCCGCCGTGCAGCGCCAGCAACAGCTCGGCATAGCGCTTGACCAGCGCGAGGCTCAAAAACATGAACATGGAAAAAGCCAGCATCCACCCCGTCAGGTCGAGCCCGAAAGCGGCGCCACCGGCAATGATGCGCAAGGTGTAAAGCAGCGCCAAAGCGATGACATCCAGCGCCATCAACCTCTTGAGCACCAGCGAATACACCAGCGTCAGGCCGTAATAGCAGGCCAGCACGGCAATGAATGGGTGAGGCAGCCACAACCACGCGCCGATGAACGACACTGACAACAGCAGGGGGAAAATCAGCAGACCGGACTGGATGGATAACGAACCATTGGCGAAGGGTCGATTGCGTTTGCTCGGGTGCCTGCGATCATCGTTCAGGTCGAGCAAGTCGTTCAGAAGATAGACGCTGGATGCACACAAGCCGAAAAGCATGAAGGCCAGCAAGCCGCGCCCCAATAGCAGCGGGTTGGCCACTTGATGCGCTGCAAGCAGGGGAACGAAAATCAGCACATTCTTCATCCATTGATGAATGCGCAAGGCTTTGTACAAACTTCTGAAATACGTAACGCGAGAGTGAACCACCTGGACTACGTTATCCAGATGCCGGGCGGCACGTTGGACTCCCGCTAGCGGATTGACGATATAAGCTTGCCTGGCCGACCGCCAGATCGGCAGATCGTCCAGCGAATTGCCGATGTAATCGAAACTTTTCTCCCCATATAACGCCACCAGCGCATCACGTTTGTTCGTTCCCGAAAGGTTCTGCTCGAGGGTTGAACCCAGAACGTCATCAAACACCTGCAGATGCTCGGCGATCCGCACTGCCAATGTGTAATGACTGGCTGTGGCGAGAACAATTTTCCGACCGGCGTTGCGCTGTTCCTCGATCATCCGGAGTACGTCGGGATCATAGGGCAAAGTCGCGAGATCGACGTCCGATGTCATTGCCAGTCGATCTTTCAGATACGCCTTGCCGTGCCAGAGCCAGGGAAAGAGTTTCAGGCAGTGCAATGGTTTGCTGCGGACAAAGGACATCACGCATTCGAACAGCAGATCAGATTTGACGAGGGTACCGTCCAGATCAACTACGAAGGGCATTGAAGCAGCGCAGGACGCTGACATCGGCAGTACGTCAGGCGGAGAGACGTTCATGCCCGTCGCCCTGGAAAAAGGACAAAGCGGAAAACGCAGTACCCTAAAACAATATTCACCAGCGAAAACGAAGCGACCGTCACAAGCCCCGACAAGCGCCAGACATCCCCAATGACACCCACGCCAAAACTCACGCCGCCCATCAGGCCGATGAACATCAGATAGGGAAATACCGGCGTTTCCCTTTCAAAGATATAAAGCATGTTCAGATAGAAAGAGAGCGCAGCAGCTACGCAGAACGCCGCAAAGTTGCTGGCCGCCTGACTCAGGGCGGCCGCCTGACAGAGCACGAAAAATATCTGCCAATGGATGAGCGCATCGGCCACTCCGATGGCGGTGGTTGCAGAGAATCCTTTCATGGTGAGGGCCAGCCGCTGCCAGAGGACGGACCTCCAAACTAGGCCAGAGCTTGAAGACGGTCTACTGTCAGAAATTACAGGTCGAGGGCTTTATCCGACCAGCGGTCATCTTGTCGTACTCACGTGTCAATAGCTCTTCCCGTGCGATTTTAAGGCGTTGACCGTTAATCGCCTTGCCCATAAAACCCAAAAGCCCCGATCTCTCGATCAGGGCTTCGTTGTTTACGCACTTAAGGTTCAAGAAACCGAACGCACCGAACCTTGCGTCACTTGCGTCGGCTGCAACTTGAACACGTAAAACAACACCGTCAGCAGCACAAGAAACGCCGGTCCCACATACAGCGCCACGCGGGTGTCCGGGAAGTACGCCATCAGGCCGACCACCAGTACCAGAAACGCCAGCGCGAAGTACGAGCTGACCGGGTACAGCCACATCTTGTACTTGAGCCCGGCACGTTCGCTGGCGCTCAGGCCTTTGCGGAATTTCAGCTGGGCGAGGAGGATCATCACCCAGGTCCAGATCGCACCGAAGGTGGCGATCGAGGTGACCCAGACGAAGACTTTTTCCGGTACCAGATAGTTGAGCATTACGCCCAGCAGCAACACCGCGATCGACAGCAGCAGTGCCCGGCGTGGCACACCGTTGTTCGAAGTCTTGGCGAAGCCCGCCGGGGCCTGGCCGTTCTGCGCCAGACTGTAGAGCATGCGCCCGGTGCTGAAGATGCCACCGTTGCACGACGACAGCGCCGCAGTAATCACCACGAAGTTGATGATGCCCGCAGCGGTCTTGATGCCCAGACGCTCGAAGGTCATCACGAAGGGGCTGCCCTGGGTGCCGATTTCATTCCACGGGTAGATCGACAGGATGACGAACAGCGCGCCGACGTAGAACAGCAGGATCCGCCAGAACACCGAGCCGATCGCATCGGGAATGGTCTTCTGTGGGTTTTTCGCTTCGCCGGCGGTGAGGCCGATCATCTCGACGCCGAGGTAGGCGAACATGACCATTTGCAGTGACATCAGCACACCGGTCACGCCGTTGGGCATGAAACCGCCGTGCGCCCACAGGTTGGAAATGCCCAGCGCCACGCCATCGTTACCGAAACCGAAGGCGATGATGCCGACGCCGCCAATGACCATGGCGATGATGGTGACGATCTTGATCAGGGCGAACCAGAATTCGAATTCGCCGAAGGCTTTTACTGCGATCAGGTTGATCGAGCCCATGCTGATCAGCGCTGCCAAGGCCCAGATCCAGCGTGGCACATCGGGGAACCAGATGCCCATGTACACGGCCACGGCGGTGATTTCCGCGACGCAGGTCACCAGCCACAGAAACCAGTAGTTCCAGCCGGTGAGAAAGCCGGCCAGCGGACCGAGATAATCCTGCGCGTAGCGGCTGAACGAACCGGCGACCGGGTTATGCACGGCCATTTCACCGAGGGCGCGCATGATCACCAGGATCGCCAGACCGCCAAGGATGTAAGAGAGCATGATCGCCGGACCGGCCATCTGGATGGCTTTGGCCGAACCGAGAAACAGACCGACGCCGATACAGGCACCGAGCGCCATCAGGCGGATATGCCGTTCGCCGAGTTCACGTTTGAGCGGACCGCCCGAAGCGGTGTCGCCGTGCGGCAGAGGATTGCCAACTGGCATAGGGGTACAACCTCGTCTTGTTATTGGATATGACCACCGGGTTTCGAAGCGTCGGCCGATAGGCCTTGGCTGGGCAGGAAACCGCGTCGGCTTCGTGGGCAGACGCGTCTTGCAGGGCAGGCCTGAAAGATCAGCGGGGCGTGCAGTATAAAAAGCTCAGGGCAGGATTTTTCACTCTAAAAGTCACAACATTCAGCGACAACTCTCGGCAATAGTGGGTTCTGCGGAGAGGCATTACCTGCATTACGTAGGAAAAGTCGCCACTGAAAAAGCCGCGAAGTATTGCACAGACATGGTGCAGCGTCATGTTCCAGCCCCGGTGCATTTGATTCACTGCGCGATGTCTCCCCTCGCGCTTGATCACGGATAAATCGCCCGGCGGATTCAGAAATTTCGCTCAACAGTTGCAGCGCCGACCGGAGCGGCCAACCACTAACCTTTGAAAAAGCCAGGAGCACATGCAAGGAAGCTCACATGCCAGTCCGCCCCAATTCCCACCGCCTGCGCCAAGGTCGTTTCTCGGAAAACGGTCGTGCCTACTTCATCACCTCTGTCATCCACGAACGCCAGCCTGTATTTGCAGATTGGCGGACAGGCCGATTACTGGTTGCAGAACTGCGCCGGGCTCATGAGCAAGGAGTCGCGCAATCCATCGCCTGGGTTGTCATGCCTGACCACTTTCATTGGCTGATGCAATTGCAACGCGGCTCACTTGGTGAAGTCATTGGCGGTGTAAAGGCTCGCTGTACGCATGCGGTTAACAGAAAAACCGGACGTCACGGACCGCTGTGGCAAACCGGCTACCATGACCGAGCGATCCGTGACGGCGAGGACCTGGAGCCCATCGCCCGCTATATCATCAATAATCCCTTGCGAGCCGGGCTGGTCGATAGCCTCGGTGATTACCCGCTTTGGGATACCTGCTGGCTCTGAGCGCAACAGCTCTCTGGAATAAGTGCATCTATTGTGGCGAGGGGATTTATCCCCGCTCGGCTGCGTAGCAGGCGCAACTGGCTCACATGCCGTGTGCCTGTAGATACCGTGGCGGCAGGTTTTGGGGCTGCTTCGCGGCCCAGCGGGGATAAATCCCCTCGCCACAGGGAGTCCCTGCAAGACAGATAAATCTGTCCATCGCTCGCACAGACACATCATGGGGATGTGAACAGCATCCTTGTGGCGAGGGGATTTATCCCCGCTCGGCTGCGTAGCAGTCGCAACTTCCTCAGACTCGGTGTGCCTGTAGGAACCGTGCTGGCAGGTTTTGGGGCTGCTTTGCAGCCCAGCGGGGATGAATTCCCTCGCCACAGGGAGTTCCTGCAAGACTGACAAATCTGCTAGCCACAGGGAGTCCATCACTCGCACAGACACATCATGAGGATGTGAACAGCATCCTTGTGGCGAGGGGATTCATCCCCGCTCGGCTGCGTA
>NZ_JBXAWD010000021.1:0-63131 GCF_057291535.1 Pseudomonas sp. 1L-E-NC-VB-C3
CACTCGATCCCTGTGGGAGCTGGCTTGCCAGCGATAGCGCCCTCACATCCAGCCAATATCTACCGAATACAATCAGTTTCATTGTGGGAGCGAGCCTGCTCGCGAAGAGGCCGATACATTCAACCAAGGCATTGAATCATCAGACGCTTTCGCGAGCAGGCTCGCTCACACTTCAAGCCGGCTGAGCCTCAGCCCCGTGGCAAGCGGACAATGGCAGTCAGCCCGCCACCCGGCGTTTCTTCCAGATCCAACTGCCCACCCAGCCGCTGCGCGGCTTCGCGGGCGATGGTCATGCCTAGCCCTACGCCGCCGGAGTTGCGGTTGCGCGATCCTTCCAGTCGGTAGAACGGTTCAAACACGGCTTCCCGCTGTTCTTCAGCAATCCCCGGTCCGTGATCAATCACCCGAATCAGCAGCTCTTCACGCTGTTCCAGCAGTTCAATCCGTGCCTGTCCGGCGTAGCGCAGCGCGTTGTCCAGCAGGTTGTTGATGCACGAACGCAGCGCCATCGGTTGCACTGGCAAAGGCGTGCAGTGGCCGCTGACCTGTACATCGGCGCCTTGGTCCTGGGCGTTTTCGCACAGCGATTCGACCAGCGCCTGCACGTCCAGCAACTGCAAGGCTTCGCTGGTGCGTTGTTCGTGCAGATAGGTGAGGGTGGCGTCGAGCATGCCGATCATGTCGTCCAGGTCCTGGCGCATCTGGCTTTGCAGCTTGTCGTCGCTGATGTTTTCCAGACGCAGTTTCAGCCGTGACAGTGGCGTGCGCAGGTCGTGGGAGACGGCGCCGAGCATGCGCGCGCGTTGCTGGACCTGTTCGCGGATGCGCCGTTGCATGAGGTTGAAGGTGTGCGCCGCTTGCCGGGCTTCGCGCGGGCCGGATTCGTCGAGGGGGGCGCTGTCGAGGTCTTCGCTCAGGCGCTCGGCGGCGTCGCTCAGGCGCTGGATCGGCCGGGTGAGCAGTTTGGCACCGTACCAGGCGGCGATCATCAGCGTGATGAATTGAAAGGTCAGCGGCACCACCGGGCCACCGAACCAGGGGCGCGCTTGTCTCGGTGGATAAGCGGCGTCGCGCATGGGCGGTTGGCCGTTGATGTTCGCTGAGAACTCGGGCGGTGGTGGGGGCGGAGGAGGGCCGTAGAGCCTGAACCAGGCGAAGGCCAGCAGGTGCGCCAGGACAATCGCCGCGAACAGCACCCCGAACAGGCGACCGAACAGGGTGTCGAAGCGCGCCTTCATCAGCCGATGTCCCGCGCGTCGAACAGGTAACCCTCGCCGCGCACGGTCTTGATCAACTGCGGGGCTTTCGGGTCGTCGCCGAGTTTTTGCCGCAAGCGCGAGACCAGCAGGTCGATGCTGCGGTCAAAGGCTTCGATCGAGCGACCGCGAGCGGCGTCAAGCAGTTGTTCGCGGCTGAGCACGCGGCGCGGGCGTTCGATGAAGACCCAGAGCAGGCGGAATTCGGCATTGGACAAGGGCACTACCAGGCCGTTGTCGGCGACCACTTGGCGCAGGACGCTGTTGAGGCGCCAGTTGTCGAAGCGAATGTTGGCGCGCTGGTCAGTGCGGTCGTCGCGCACGCGGCGCAGGATGGTCTGGATGCGGGCGACCAGTTCGCGTGGTTCGAACGGTTTGGCCATGTAATCGTCGGCGCCCAGTTCCAGGCCGATGATGCGGTCGGTGGGTTCGCAGCGGGCGGTGAGCATCAGGATCGGGATGTCCGATTCGGCGCGCAGCCAGCGACACAGCGACAGGCCGTCTTCGCCGGGCAGCATCAGGTCGAGGACGATGACGTCGAAATGTTCGCCCTGCAGCGCCTGGCGCATCGCCGCGCCGTCGGTGACGCCGCTGGCGTGAATGTTGAAACGGGCGAGGTAATCGATCATCAGCTCGCGGATCGGCACGTCATCGTCGACGATCAGCGCGCGGATGCTCCAGCGCTTGTCGTCTTTGCTTTCATCCGTCACGGTTGTCGGGGCGTTGGGCATGGGGCTGTTCACTACCAGGGGTGGTTTCAGCATAGGCGTCCGGCCGGGGGGCGGGAAGTGCTGTTGTAAGGACGTGTTGCGCCGGGCGAGGCTAGCCCGAATGCTTGTTGCGGGCGTGTCGGTTGTGTATCGGAGTCGACACAATAGCCGCGCCGGCTAAGCTGATAACCGCCAGCGCGACGATTTACCGATCATCGGGTGCCGCGCCGCCGCCGGTTCCGCTACAATGCGCGCCGTTTTCGACCAGCCTGAGAGCCCATCCATGTCCGCCTGCCAGACTCCTATCATCGTCGCCCTGGATTTCCCCACCCGTGACGCCGCACTGAAGCTGGCCGACCAGTTGGACCCGAAACTGTGCCGGGTCAAAGTGGGCAAGGAACTGTTCACCAGTTGCGCGGCGGAAATCGTCGGCACCCTGCGTGACAAGGGTTTTGAAGTGTTTCTGGATCTCAAATTCCACGACATCCCCAACACCACTGCGATGGCTGTGAAAGCCGCTGCCGAGATGGGTGTGTGGATGGTCAACGTGCACTGCTCGGGCGGTCTGCGCATGATGGCCGCCTGCCGTGAAGAGCTGGACAAGCGCAGCGGCCCGCAACCGCTGTTGATCGGTGTGACCGTGCTGACCAGCATGGAGCGCGAGGATCTGGCGGGTATCGGTCTGGACATCGAACCGCAGGAGCAAGTGCTGCGGCTGGCGGCCCTGGCCGAGAAGGCCGGGATGGACGGTCTGGTGTGTTCGGCGCTGGAAGCGTCGGCGCTGAAAACCGCGCACCCGTCGCTGCAACTGGTGACCCCGGGGATTCGTCCGGCGGGCAGCGCGCAGGATGATCAACGGCGCATTCTGACCCCGCGTCAGGCGCTGGATGCCGGTTCCGATTATCTGGTGATCGGCCGTCCGATCAGCCAGGCGACAGATCCGGCGCAGGCGTTGGCCGCAGTCGTAGCCGAAATTGCCTAAAGCTTATTGAAGATCCAACTGTGGGAGCGAGCCTGCTCGCGAAGAGGGAGTGTCAGTCGGCATCATTACCGACTGATCCACCGCTTTCGCGAGCAGGCTCGCTCCCACATTGGTTTCAGGCTGGCCTTAAACCTTCAGAACCAACTTGCCAAAGTTCTCGCCGTTGAACAGTTTCATCAGCGTCTCGGGGAACGTCTCCAGCCCATCAACCACATCTTCCTTGCTCTTGAGCTGCCCGTTGGCCATCCAGCCGGCCATCTCCTGCGCGGCGCTGGCGAACTGCGCGGCGTAGTCCATCACCACAAAACCTTCCATGCGCGCGCGATTGACCAGCAGTGACAGGTAATTGGCCGGACCTTTGACCGCTTCTTTATTGTTGTACTGGCTGATGGCGCCGCAGATCACCACTCGCGCCTTCATGTTCAAGCGGCTCAGCACCGCGTCGAGAATGTCGCCGCCGACGTTATCGAAATACACGTCCACGCCCTTCGGGCATTCGCGCTTCAGACCGGCCACGACGTCTTCGGCCTTGTAATCAATGGCGCCGTCGAAGCCCAATTCGTCGATGAGGAATTTGCACTTGTCGGCCCCGCCGGCAATGCCAACGACGCGGCAGCCTTTGATTTTGGCGATCTGCCCGGCCACGCTGCCCACCGCACCTGCGGCGCCGGACAGCACCACGGTGTCACCGGCTTTCGGTGCGCCTACGTCGAGCAAGGCGAAGTAGGCGGTCATACCGGTCATGCCCAGTGCAGACAGATAGCGTGGCAATGGCGCGAGTTTCGGGTCGACCTTGTAGAAACCGCGCGGCTCGCCGAGGAAATAATCCTGCACACCGAGGGCGCCATTGACGTAATCGCCGACGGCGAAGCCAGGATTGTTCGAGGCGATGACTTTTCCCACGCCCAGTGCGCGCATGACCTCACCGAGACCGACCGGCGGGATGTAGGACTTGCCTTCGTTCATCCAGCCACGCATGGCCGGGTCGAGGGACAGGTATTCGTTTTTCACCAGGATCTGTCCCGCCTGTGGCTCGCCGACCGGAACTTCCTGATAAGTGAAAGTCTCGCGGGTCGCGGCGCCCACCGGGCGTTTGGCGAGCAGGAACTGGCGATTGGTCTGGTTGGTCATGACAGGCACTCGAATGGAATGAAGCCTTGTTGATAGCTCTTCAACGCCGATGTCGCAAGGTTGGCTGATACGGCGAATGCGAGTCGATCCAGTGCAGTGATGGTTACGGGGCGGGTTTTATCACTGCGGCGCATGGGCCTGTAAACAGCGATTGCATAGTGCTGACGCGCTTTCGCTGCCCTTGGCTATGCTGCGACGCCAACATCTTCCAGTTTTTGCGTTCGAGGACATACCCATGAGCATGACGTTTTCCGGTCAGGTGGTTGTAATCACGGGGGCCGCCCACGGCATCGGCCGCGCGACAGCCCTGGCGTTTGCCGCCGAGGGCCTGAAAGTGGTGGTGGCTGACCTGGACGCGGCCGGCGGCGAAGGCACGGTGGCGCTGATTCGTACAGCCGGTGGCGAAGCGTCCTTCGTGCGCTGCGACGTGACATTGGAAAGCGATGTGAAAAATCTGATGGATGAGGTGATCAATACCTACGGTCGTCTCGACTATGCCTTCAACAACGCCGGGATCGAAATCGAGAAGGGCAAACTCGCCGACGGTACGCTGGACGAATTCGACGCGATCATGGGCGTCAACGTCAAAGGCGTCTGGCTGTGCATGAAGTATCAGTTGCCGCTGCTGTTGGCGCAGGGCGGTGGCGCGATCGTCAACACGGCGTCGGTGGCCGGGCTGGGTGCGGCGCCGAAGATGAGCATCTACGCGGCGTCGAAACATGCGGTGATCGGCCTGACCAAATCGGCGGCGATCGAATACGCGAAGAAGAAAATCCGCGTCAACGCAGTGTGCCCGGCAGTGATCGATACGGACATGTTCCGCCGTGCCTATGAAGCCGACCCGAAGAAGGCCGAGTTCGCCAACGCCATGCACCCGGTCGGGCGCATTGGCAAGGTCGAGGAAATCGCCAGCGCGGTGCTGTATCTGTGCAGCGATGGCGCAGCGTTCACCACTGGGCACTCATTGGCGGTGGACGGCGGCGTGACAGCGTTCTGAAAGTTGCCGAAATACAAAGAACCCGCCTGCGTGCGGGTTTTTTTTACCTCGCGGTCGGTCCCTGTGAATACCGTTAAACAATGTGTATCAAACCGTTAGAACTGGCGCATTTGGCGGTGTTGTCGCACAGCCTCGGCGGTGCGGCTGTGATTTACTGCTGCCAGCAAAACTGACAGGAGTTTGCGAGCTCATGGAACTGAGAATTGACCGACAGGCAATGGTGCCGGTCGTGCAGCAGATCGTCGACGGAATGACTGACTGGATTGTGCAAAGCGGCATCCCGCCGGCCACCCGGTTACCCTCCGTACGGCAAATCGCCCGGGGGAATCTGCTCAGCCAGTCGTGCGTTGTCGAAGCCTGCGAGCGCCTGGTCTCGCAAGGCGTATTGACCACGCGCCAGGGCGCGGGATTCATCGTCGCGGCCTCGCCGGCATTGCGCGAAGCGGACTCGGAATGGGCAGCGTGCGAGGGCCGCCCCGCATGGCGTGATGAGGTGGACGCCGCAACGAGTCGCTTGATTTTGGGGCAAGGAGGCTTGCCGCCGAGTTGGCGTGAGCCCGACGACCTCAGCTACGCGCTGCGCGAGGTGGCACGCACCGACATGGCCAGCCTGTTCAACTACAGCTCGCCACTGGGGCTGCCAGCGTTGCGCGAGCAAATTGCCAAGCGTCTGAAACTGCTGAATATCGACGCCTGCAATACCCGGCTGATGAGCACCAGCGGTGCCAGTCATGCGCTCGATCTGATCGTGCGCACCCTGTTCAAGGCTGGCGATTGCGTGGTGGTGGAAACGCCCGGTTATGCACCGTTGTTTGACCTGTTGCGTCTGCACGGCGTACAGATGCTCGAAGTTCGTCGTACGCCGAGCGGGCCGGACATCGACATGCTCGAGTCGGTGCTGCGTCAGTTTCGTCCCGGCGCCCTGTTCATCGGCAGTCATCACCACAATCCCACCGGCAGTTGCCTGACGCCTGCGGTGGCCCAGCGTATCGTGCAGTTGAGCAAGACCTACGACCTGCGCGTGATCGAAGATGACGTCTATGCTGATCTGCACACCGGCAACGGTACGCGGTTGGCGGCGCTGGACCATGGCGGCCGGGTCATTTATGTCGGCAGCTTCTCCAAGACACTGAGCAGCTCGTTGCGGGTCGGTTTTGTCCTGGCGGACAGCGAACTGCTGAAGCGCCTGGCGGAGGTCAAGATGATCAGCGGCCTGGGCTGTTCGAGGCTGGCCGAGGCGGTATTGGCCAGACTGATGGCGACCGGCGCCTATCGCAAACTGGTGCAGCGCCAGCGTCAGCGCTTGAATGCCGATCGCGCGGCGGCCTTGCAGGCACTGGAAGACGCCGAGTGGGAAGTGTTCGGCAAGCCGGTTGGCGGGCTGTTCATCTGGGCGCGGGCACGCTTGCGCGACCAGACGTCGGTGCGCAGGCAGGCCCAGCAATGCGGGCTGGAGTTGTCAGCAGCGGACGCCTTCAGTCCCAGCGGTGAGTGCGGTGACTGGCAGCGCATCAATGTGGCCTGTGCCTGCGACCCACGGGCGCGGCAGTTTTTTCGCAATACCTGCGCGGATCGACCTCCAGCATTCTGAAAACGACGCGGGCGTAGCTTTTTGCCATTATTCCGACGCCAGAGTCTTGTGCTGGTTCGAGCCCGTTGCGAATCTTCGGCAACAGACTTTGGCAGGGGACTACGCGCAATGATTTCGGCCGTGCAAGGACGTTTTGCCAACCTCGGTATGGCGAAAAAACTGGGTATCGGATTTGTGCTCGTCTTGTTGCTGACTGCGTTGGTGGCGGCGATCGGCGTCTGGTCGCTGCAAACCATCAGTCTGCGTTTCGACGGCTTGAAGCAGATGTCCGCGCTCAACAGCGGCCTGCTCAAGGTGCGCCTGCTCGAGCAGGAATACGCCCTGCGCGGCAATCCGAAAACCGCCGATGCCTTGCGCGAAGGCGTCGATGGGCTGGTTGTTCTAGCCGGCGAGCTCAAGGCACATTCCCCGGCCAATGTGCCGGTGATGAGCGATGTCGAGCAAGCGCTGGGCGCGTATCGCAAGGCCTTCGATGAATTCGTCTCGCTGAGCCAGGCCAAGGACCTCGCGCTGGAGATGGCCAGTTGGTCGGTGTCCAGCGTGGCCAATAACCTCGACGTGTTGCAGAGCGGGCTGGCCGATGATGGCGCCTATACGTTGAAAGACACCGAGGGCAAGGACGGCGCCCAGTTCATCGAACAGGCGAATCAGGTCAGTCAGGTCTCGCGACTGATGCTGCAGGCGATGAACGAAGCGCGGGTGCGGCTGGATCAAAGCCGCAAGGGCGATGCCGACAATGCCGGCCAAGGCAACATCGAGCAGGCCGCGCAAGCGCAGGAGCAGGCCGAGGCGCTGAAAACCACGGTCAAGGACGAGGGCTATCTGACTGTGCTCAACGAAGTGTCGGGGCATATCGCCGGATTCAACGAGAAACTGGCTGAATACACCGGTTTGCTGGCGCAAGAAAAAACTGTGTACGAGCAACTGCATCAGCGCGCTGCGCAGGTGGTGGACCGGGTCAATCAGGCCTATGTCGCCGAAGATGCTTCGATGCAGGCGGAGCTGAAAAAGAACACGGTGTTGATCATTGGCTCTTCGGCGCTGGCCTTGTTGGTCGGATTGCTCGCCGCGTGGGTGATCACGCGCCTGATCGTGGCGCCGCTGCGCAGTGTGATTCGCGTGGCGCAGCAGATTGCTGCGGGTGATCTGACGGCGAAGGTCGAGGTGACGCGCCGCGATGAAATGGGGCAATTGATGTTGGCCATGCAGCAGATGGCTGCCGGTCTCGGCACGATTGTCAGCGGCTTGCAGGCCGGCATCGAGCGCTTGGCCGGTTCCGCGCAATCGCTGTCGGCAGTGACCGAGCAGACCAATCTGGAGGTCAACAGCCAGAAGGAGGAAACCGAGCAGGTCGCCACCGCCATGAACCAGATGACCGCCACCGTGCATGACGTCGCGCGCAATGCCGAAGAAGCAGCTCTCGCGGCGCAGACGGCGGATGACAAGGTCGAGAGCGGCCAGCAGGTGGTGCGTCAAAGCATGGCGCGGATCGAGCAGTTGGCGGATTCGGCGACCTCGGCCAGTTCCAGCATCGAGAGCCTCAGTGCCGAGATTCAGAATATCGGCACGGTGCTGGAGGTGATCAAGAGCGTGGCCGAGCAGACCAATCTGTTGGCGCTGAACGCGGCAATCGAAGCCGCGCGGGCCGGGGAGCAGGGCAGGGGGTTTGCGGTGGTGGCCGATGAGGTTCGTGCGCTGGCACGGCGCACGCAGCAATCGACCGAGGAGATCGAGCGCTTGGTCAGTGCCTTGCGCGCGGCGGCGCAGTCTTCGGTGCAGCAGATTCGCAGCAGTGGCGAACTGGTGAAGCTGGCGGTCAGTGATGCGTTGCAGACCGAGAGTGCGCTGGGGAGTATTGCCGCGGCGGTGTCGTTGATTCAGCAGATGAATCAGCAGATCGCGGCGGCGGCGGAGGAGCAGAGTTCGGTGGCGGAGGAGATCAATCGCAGTGTTACGCAGATTCGTGCGAGTGCGGATCACTCTTCCGTGGCGATGCGCGGGAATGCGGCTTCGAGTGTTGAGCTGGCGCAGTTGGGCGGCGAGTTGCGCTCGATGGTTGGGCATTTTCGGCTTTGAGCCTTGGCGGCCCTTGGGCCGACCAGGCTCTCGGCTTCGCCGCGTGGGGATGGCCCGGGTTTGCTTTTGCTGTTCTGTGGGAGCTGGCTTGCCAGCGAAGGCGGCCTGACAGCCGACCGATTTTTACCTGAGAACACTGCTTCCCAATGTGGGAGCGAGCCTGCTCGCGAAAGCGGCCTTCAATTCACATTCTCTTTCAAGTCGCCCACAAAAAAGCCACCAATAACGGTGGCTTCTCTTCCAGCATTCCCGCCTCAGTCGTAAATCACTTTTTTCTTCCAGTCCGCATCGGCTTCGACATCCTTCAAACCGGCGGTCAGTTGGTTTTCTTCACCTTCCACCGGGGCAATCTTGTCCATGACCTGGGCGTTCGCTCGGGCGAGGAGTTTTTCCAGGTATTGCAGTTGCTCCGCGTACATCTGCGGGTCCTGCTGTTTGCGCAGATATTGCACGCCGCGTTCGAAGGCGAGGCGGGCCTGGCCGGGTTGGTTTTGTTGCAGGGACTGTTGACCGAGGTTGTTGAAGAATTCGATGTGCAGCAGCACGAGGATGTGGCGCACTTCGCGAATCCATTGTTTGGCTTCGTTCGGTGGCAGGAAGCCGTCGTGGGCCGCGCGAGTGATCTGGCCATGCAGGGCTTCGAGGAGGAAGCGCACGTCTTTGGCTTTGGCTTCGGTCAGGATCGGCGCGGGCGGGTTGTTCACCGGGATCGATTCGCCTTGGGCAACGAGGGCGCTGAGTTCGGTGATGCGGGCCTTGGTGGTTGCGCTGGTTTTTTCCAGATTGAGCAGGCGCTGGCAGACGTTGAGTTCCAGGCGGGTCAGCAGCAACTTGAGCGCCGGGGTCATGAACTGGCCGGGGAAGGTTTCGGTCAGTTCGCCGCAGCGGCGCAGGCGGTCGTTGAGTTCGACTTTGGTGCGGGCCTTCTCCAGTTTGTTGTTTTCCACCACATGGTTCATGTAGCCAATGGCGATCAGAATTGCGATCCCGGCTACGACTAGCAGGGTGATCATGAGTGGTGTCACCGGTAAGACCTCTTTATAGGGTTCGCATGCGAGTGTAGTGGCTGGACATTTAGGCGCCTAGCGCCGCTCGACGGGTTTGATCGGCTGCTGCAATCTGTATCGGCCGCCAGCGGTATAGATGAATGCTGGCGCTTGATGTGCAGATTGCCATCACTGTGCGGTGGACTATAACGTCTTGGCGAGTGGCGGAATATAGGCGTCAGGTTTCGGACGACGGAAAAGCCCTACGCGGCCCGTAATCCAGGTCGAAGTCATTGATTTAAATAAATTTATATCAAGGGGTTGACGACCCCTCAATCCATCCATAGAATGCGCGCCACTTGCAGCGTAAAGCACACAGCGAAACGCGGCAGGGAGTGAATGTTGTAGTGTGTCCCCTTCGTCTAGTGGCCTAGGACACCGCCCTTTCACGGCGGTAACAGGGGTTCGAGTCCCCTAGGGGACGCCAATGCGGGAATAGCTCAGTTGGTAGAGCACGACCTTGCCAAGGTCGGGGTCGCGAGTTCGAGTCTCGTTTCCCGCTCCAATTTTAAACAGCAGTGCTTTCGGGCGGTGCTGAGTGAAACCAGAACCAAATCTTCGGATGCGGATCTGGACACCGAAACACACACCATGTGTTCCGGGTAGCGTGTCCCCTTCGTCTAGTGGCCTAGGACACCGCCCTTTCACGGCGGTAACAGGGGTTCGAGTCCCCTAGGGGACGCCATTTGCGGGAATAGCTCAGTTGGTAGAGCACGACCTTGCCAAGGTCGGGGTCGCGAGTTCGAGTCTCGTTTCCCGCTCCAATTTCACAAAAACGCCGATCAGTGATGATCGGCGTTTTTGTTTGTACGCGTTTTGTGGCGGCAATAAAAAAGGACCTTTTCACAGGTCCTTTTTTATTTTGAGCCCGGTCATCAATGATCGGGCTCAGGCCGTGCTTACAGCTTCGGCAACTGCCCGACACGCCCCATCATTTCCGTGACGATCTGCAGATCCAGCAGGAACTGGTCGACGGTCTTGAATTCGCCATCGGTGTGGCCGGTGTATTTGGCTTCCGGTCGCGCCAGGCCGAATTGCACACCGTTCGGCAATTCGTGAACCGAAGTCGCGCCAGCGGAAGTACCGAATTCCGACTTCATGCCGAGGTTTTCGCTGGCTACGGCAAGCAGCGCCTTGACCCACTCACCCTCGGGGTTGCGATACATCGGTTCGGCCACTGAGTAGTCGAACGCCACGGCAACGTGAGTCTTCTTGCTCCAGGCGTCCAGTTTCTCAGCGATCTCAGCCTTGAGCTTTTCCGGGGATTTACCCTTCGGCACCCGCAGGTTCACCGCCAGTTTGAAGGCTTTGTCGTCCTCGCCGACGTAGGTCAGCGAGGTGGTCAGTGGTCCCATGAACGAATCGGAGAAGCCCACGCCAAGTTTTTTGCCCAGATAATCCAGGCCCCAGTTGTCATCGGCATAACGTGCGGCATCGGTGAACTGGTTGTGCTTGAGCGCGACTTTGCCGTCCAGGCTGTTGATGAAGCTCAGCATCCGCGCGACCGGGTTGACGCCGGACTCTGGTTCGGAGGAGTGCGCAGAAACCCCCGTCACGGTCAGTTTGACGTTTTTGCCATCAACCTTTGCCGCGACTTCGAAGTCGCCGCCGTTGGCTTTGGCGTAGGCGTCGCCGGCTTTTTGCAGACTGGCGGCGAGCTTGGCAGGCTTGTCGGTTACCAGCGTGGCCACCGACGCGGACGGAATCTGGTTGGTCGCCTTGCCGCCGGTCATCGAAACGATTTCCGCGCCGTTGCCTTCGCCTTTGCGTTTGGCAAAGTTGGCCATGACGGTGCCGTAACCTTTTTCGGCGATCACTACCGGATAACCGCCGTCCAGCGCCATATTGTAGTTCGGCGTCGGGTTGCGCTCGAAGTAATAGGGAATGGCGTCGCCGCTGGTTTCTTCGGTGGTGTCGACCAGCAGCTTGAAGTTACGCGCCAGTGGCAGTTTCTCGTCCTTGATCACTTTCATGGCGTACAGCGCCACGACGATCGCATTCTTGTCATCCTCTGTGCCACGACCGTACATGCGATCGCCAATCAGCGTGACTTTGAACGGGTCGAGTTTGGTGCCATCTTTCAGCACCCAGTTTTCCGGCGTTACCGGCACCACATCGGCGTGGGCATGAATGCCAACGACTTCGTCGCCTTTGCCATCCAGAGAGATTTCGTAGACACGGTTATCGATGTTGCGGAATTTCAAACCGAAGGATTCGGCGAGTTTCTGGATCTCGCCGGCAATCTTGATGAATTCCGGGTTGTCGTGTTGCTCCACGCCGTCCTTGCGGAAGGTCGGGATCTCGACGAGTTGGCGCAGGGTTTCCAGCGCGGCCTTGCCATATTTCACGCGGGTATAAATGCCCAGCAGACGGTGAATTTCATTCTGCTGTTCGGCGTTCAGGGTCTTGTTGTCGAGGAAGGCGCTGATGGACGGGGTGAGATTATCCGTTTTGGCCAGGTCGCTTTTCGCCAGGCTGCCAAGGAAGCTGCGGAAATCCGTCAAGCTCTTGCCGTCAAAGGATTTCAGGATCGCTGCACTTTGCTCGGCAGTGATGTTGGCTTGTGCGGCGCTGGTAAACGCGGTGAGGCTGGCCATGACCAGAGTGGCGGCGGCCAGTTTTTTCAGGGAAAAGACCATGGAACAGGCATTCCTTTGCAAAGGATTGGGAAAGTATTTCTGACGCTTGTGACAGAAACATTTTGTAAACCTAACACTGCGAGCGCTGGGAAAGGGAGTCACAAACTTGATCTGTCGCACAGAAATGCAAAAGAGACGCACAAATGAAAAAGTCCCGGCGGGTGATGGCCGGGACTTTTTTGTGTGGGTTACATCGACAGCATCAGGCGGCCGGCAAATAGAATGAGGATGACGCCCATGCTGCGCTCGAACCAGTGTCCAAGGCGCATGAACAGCAGGCGCACTTTATTGCTGGAGAAAAACAGCGCGACGATCACAAACCACAGCGCGTTGACGAAGCACATCCACAATCCGTAGAACGCCTGGATCTGCAGCGGTGTGCTGGCGCTGATGATCGTGGTGAAGATGGCCAGGAAAAACAGCGTGGCCTTGGGGTTGGTCGCGTTGGTCAGAAAACCGGTGCTGAATGCCTTGAACAGTGACTGTTCAACCAGCGGCTCATCGGCGGTTTTTTCACCTTCGACGCTGCTCTTCGGTTTGCTGCGGATCAGGCTGACGCCCAGATAGAGGATGTAAGCCCCACCGACCACTTTGGCCACAGTCAGCAGCCACGGCGTGGTGTGCATCAGGGCGCCGACGCCGAGCAGGGTATACAGCACATGCACGGAAATCCCCGCGCCGATGCCCAGCGCGGTGCAGATGCCGACGAGGCGACCGAAGCGCACGCTTTGGCGGATGGTCACGGCGAAGTCCGGACCGGGCGCAACCACGGCGAGAAAGTGGATGGTGGCCAATGCGAGAAACTCGCCCAGGTAATTGGAAAACATGTCAGCTCCAGAAAGTCAGAGGGGAGGCATTGCCGCGATAGCCGACAAAGAACGACAGGCTCAAACGCGGATCCGCTACGCCCGGGGTTACCGAGTGCATGCGCCGCGAATTGAACATGATGAAATCGCCGGGCTGCGGTCGTACTTCGAGGGTGGGCGGCCCCAGTAGCGACGGCTCGATGCCGTAGCTGTCGCCACGCATTTCGTCGAATTGGTCCGGAGTGATGTCGTCTTCCCACATCTGCAGCGCGCCGCCTTCGGTGGGCATGTTCAGGTAGACGTTGCAGGCAAATTGCGCCTCGAGACTGCGCGCCTGAAAACTGTCCGGGGCGTCTTTGGCGAAGATGTCGTGATGAGCAAGAAAGCACACGCCGGGTTTGACCACCCGCGACAAGCCGACATACATCTTGCGCCCGTAGAGATTTTCCAGATGCGCGCCGGCGGGCCAGGATTCGTCGAGCATGCAGCGCAACGTGTCGATCGGCGAAGAGTAGGGCGCGCAGCGCTGGCGCAGTTCGTCGATGTTGCGGGTGGCGCGTTCGAAGTAATCCTCGATCAGCAGCGGCTGGTTTTCCGCCTCGTAAAAGGCCATGCCGATGCGGCCGATGCTCGGTGCGTTGATGTAGCCTTCAAAGCCCGGGGCGAGGATCTTGTCGCCAATTTCGATCGCCAGCGGCTCGGGCAGAAAGCGTTTGACGCGGATGGCGAGGACTTCTTCGTTGGCCAGTTTTTTTATGCACGTCTCATCGAGACGCTCGACGTCTAGCATCATTTGTTTTAGGTCCATCTATCGAGAGTCAACGGAACCGGCGAGTGCGGTTCCCCGGCGTCGGACGTTGCGCGATGGCAACGTCCGAAATGCTCAATCCACGCAGTAGTGGACGGACAGCGTGCCCTTCTTCTGCGAAAGCGACGCGATCGTGACTGTGCCCAGATCCTTCAGGCTACGTACGTGGGTGCCACCGCAGCCATAGGCTGGCAGCTCACCGAAACTGATTTCCCGCGCGCCTTCGCGCAGCGAGGTCAGGCGCGGCAGATCATGTTCGATCCACTGCTCGATACCGGTTTGTACGGTTGGCGCATCGACTTCTTCAGCGCCATCGCCCGGCTTGAATTGCACCCGGCCTTCGTCCGGCCAGTGGTGCGCCTTGATCGGCATCCAGCCCATGGCCTGAATGAAATGACCGATCAGGTGCCCGGCCGAGTGCATGCGCGTATTGAAGCGGCGGCGCTCTTCATCGATACGGATGACGGTCATGCCCAGCGGCAGCGGGCGGTCGACGAAATGCACAATGCGCTCAGGTTCCTGCACCACGCGCGACACCCGGCTTTCACCGATCCAGCCGGTGTCGCAAGGCTGACCGCCGCCCTGGGGGTGAAACAGGGTGGCGCGCAGCACTACGGCGAATTCGTTCTCGTGGGGTGTGCAGTCGAGGACTTCGACATTCGCCTTGAGGTCGTCACTGTGAAAAAACAGGCGAAGCGTCATATTCCATGCCCTGATCGAAGTTCTGTTTTTATTATATGAATCGTGCAATAACGTGATAATCCATTCGAACATCAAAGGACTTGTGCGTTGTGAGCATCAATCTTCCGCTGCCGCTGCTGGGTGAAATGGCGATTTTCGTCAAGGTTGTCGAGACCGGCAGCTTCTCCGAAGCGGCGCGGCAGATGGGGTCGTCTCCCTCAGCGGTCAGCCGCAGCATTTCCCGATTGGAAAAGGCGTTGGCCACGCGCTTGCTGCAACGCACCACACGCAAACTTCGCTTGAGCGATGGCGGTGAGGAGGTGTTCAAGCGTTGCCAGGAAATGGTCAGTGCGGCCAGGTCGGTGATGGAAATAAGCGGTCAGTTCACCCACGAAGCCGAAGGCCTGGTGCGGGTCAGCGTACCGAAAGCAGTGGGGCGTTTTGTGATTCATCCGCACATGCCGGAGTTTCTGCGCCGCTATCCCAAGGTTGATGTGGAGTTGCTGCTGGAAGATCGTCAGGTCGATCTGATCGATGATCATGTCGATCTGGCAATTCGCATCACTGATCGTCCACCGGCCGGTCTGGTCGGGCGGCAGTTGCTGACCATCGATCATTTGCTTTGCGCCACGCCGCAATACCTGGCCGAACATGGCACGCCGACGCATCCTCATGATTTGCTCAATCACAGTTGTATTTATCTGGGCGAAACGCCGAGCGATGCGCGCTGGAAGTTCAAGAAGGGCAGTAAAGCTGTCACGGTCGGGGTGCGTGGGCGTTATGCCGCCAATCACACGGGTGTGCGGTTGGGGGCGGTGTTGCAGCACATCGGGATTGGCAGTCTGCCGTATTTCACGGCGCGTTATGCGTTGGAGCAGAAGTTGATTGTGCAGGTGTTGCCGGACTGGACGTTTCTTGCCTCTTATCACGGTGGGTTGTGGCTGCTGCATTCGCCGACGCGGTATCTGCCGCCGAAATTGCGGGTGTTCATTGATTATCTGGTGGAGTGTTTGCAGAAGGAGCCGACGTTGGGTAGGCCCGGGAAATCTGCCGGTGGGAGCAATGCGGCTGTGGCGTATGAGCTGCCGGAGAGTGAGGGGTTGCTTTGAGGTTCTTTGTGGGGGGGCTTGGCGGCCTTTGGGCCGACCATGCTCTTGGGGTTTTGGATGTATATCCGTTTCTGCGGGTGTTGCGGATTACGGTTCCGCCCTTACGGCGGGTCACCTTTTTCAAACGCCAAAAAGGTAACCCAAAAGGCTTGCTCCTGCGTTCGGCCCTCGCAGGCTCGGGTTCCTTCGCTGCGGGATCGATCCGGGCGCAGCGGCTACGGTTTGCTTCGCTGCACCTCCTTCCGCTGTGTCTGGCTGCGCCAGACGGTCGCTGCGCTCCCACGCCCGGATCAATCCCTCCGCTCAGCCTTCCGACGTCGCCTGTGAATCAAGATCAAAAGCGGTACTCGAGCTTGCGCTCATTGTTTTGAGTGGTGAAAAGCGTGCAATTGGCTTGGGTTTTGTATTGGATTCGCCCCTCATCGGAACGCCGCCCGCCCAGCCCTATCCCGAGGGAGAGGGGGCCGGTTTGTAGGTTGTTCGTAATCTGCATTCGACTCGGTAATTCAGGTCGACGTACCTCATCCAAACAGCGCGGTCAGTCCCCTCTCCCTCCGGGAGAGGGCTAGGGTGAGGGGCTTTTGATCTTGAAAAAAAGGCCCGCATGGAATCTCCATGCGGGCCTTTTCAGTAGTGTTCGAATATCAGTGCTTGCTGTCCTGCGCCGACATGGCCAGCAGTTGTTTTTCCTGGTTCCAGTCAAACGGTTCGTCGTTCTGTTCGGCTTCGTAGCGGCGTTCTTCGAGGGCCTGGTAGAGGTCGATTTCTTCGTCGGAGAGGTAGTGCAGGCAGTCGCCGGCGAAGAACCACAGCAGGTCGCGTGGGATCAGGTGGGCGATTTGCGGGTAGCGGCTGATGACTTGGGTGAGGATGTCCTGGCCCAGGTATTGGCTTTCGATAGGGTCGATCGGCAGGGAGGCCAGCAGTTCGTCGAAGCGCTCGAGGAACAGGGCATGGCTTTCTTCGGGCACTTGTTCGGCCTCACCTACGGCGACCAGGATACTGCGCAGGTGGTCGAGCAACACGAGATGATCGGCAACGACGTTGGACACGAGATAAGTCCTCAAGAGCAAAACGGGCGCGGGAGTATAAAGCCCTCGCGCCGTTTTTTCACATAAACCGGGTTCAGCGGACTTTGCCCTCTGCCTGGGTCAGTTCTTCTTTGGCGAAATCGTCGACGTCGATCACCTTGCGGCGGGCCGCTTCGGCGTCGCGCAGGCTTTGCGCTTCGACGGCTTGCAGCACGCCGGCTTCCAGCGCGGCATCGATGGCGTGTTCGCCGGCAGCCGGTTTCACCTGGCCGCTTTTCAACGCGGTGTGGAGTTTTTTGTGCAGCGGTTGCGCGGCATTGAGCAGGTCGCTGGCGTGTTGCAGCGCGCCCACGGCATCGTCCGCCGATTGCGGGCGGTAGCAGCCGGCGAGCAATTCTTCGAGGGCCGGATCGCCTTTGGCGCGACCGATGACCGCAGCGACTTCGGCGCCGAGTTTGTCCGATGGGCCTTTGTGACGGCGCCCGAACGGGAAGACGATGACCCGCAGCAGGCAGCCGAAGACTTTGTTCGGGAAGTTGCTCAGCAGTTCATCCAGCGCACGCTCCGACTGGCCGAGGCTTTCTTCCATGGCCCAGCGGAACAGCGGCTCCATGTACGCCGGCGAATCCAGGTCGTGATAACGCTTGAGCGCCGCAGAGGCCAGATACAGGTTGCTCAGCACGTCGCCGAGGCGCGCCGACAGGCGTTCGCGGCGTTTCAGTTCGCCGCCCAGGAGCATCATGCTGAAGTCGGCGAGCATGGCGAATGCGGCGGCCTGACGGTTGAGCGCGCGGAAGTAGCCTTGGCTGATCCTGTCACCCGGCGCATGTTCGAAATGGCCAAGGCCGAGGTTCAGCACCAGTGTGCTGGCGGCATTGCTGACGGCGAAACCGATGTGCTTGAGCAACAGACCGTCGAATTCCTTGAGCGCCTGATCCTTGTCCTCGCGACCCGCCAGGGCCATTTCCTTGAGTACGAACGGATGGCAACGGATCGCGCCCTGACCGAAGATCATCAGGTTGCGCGACAGGATGTTCGCGCCTTCGACGGTGATGAAGATCGGCGCGCCGTTCCAGCTGCGGCCGAGGTAGTTGTTCGGCCCCATGATGATGGCTTTGCCGCCGTGCACATCCATGGCGTGGCTGATGCATTCGCGGCCGCGTTCGGTGAGGTGGTATTTGAGGATCGCCGACAGCACCGATGGTTTTTCACCCAGGTCCACCGCGTTGGCGGTGAGCATGCGGGCGGCGTCCATCATCCACGCGTTACCGCCGATGCGCGCCATGGCTTCCTGAATGCCCTCGAAAGCGGACAGCGGTACATTGAATTGCTCGCGAATCTGCGCGTATTGGCCAGTGACCAGACTGGTGAACTTGGCCGCGCCGGTGCCCACGGCTGGCAGCGAGATCGAACGCCCGACGGACAGGCAGTTCATCAGCATCATCCAGCCTTTGCCGAGCATTTCCTCACCACCGATGAGGTAGTCCAGCGGAATGAACACGTCCTTGCCGGAGTTCGGGCCGTTCATGAACGCGGCGCCCAGCGGCAGGTGACGACGACCGATTTCCACACCTGCGGTATCGGTCGGGATCAGCGCCAGGCTGATGCCGAGGTCTTCTTCTTCACCGAGCAGGTGATCCGGGTCATAAGCCTTGAATGCCAGGCCAAGCAGAGTTGCTACCGGGCCGAGGGTGATGTAGCGCTTTTCCCAGTTCAGGCGCAGGCCGATGACTTCCTGTCCTTCCCACTGGCCTTTGCAGATGATCCCGGTGTCGGGCATCGCGCCGGCGTCGGAACCGGCCAGCGGGCCGGTGAGGGCGAAGCACGGAATATCGTCGCCACGGGCCAGGCGCGGCAGGTAGTGATTACGTTGTTCGTCGGTGCCGTAATGCAGCAATAGTTCGGCAGGGCCGAGGGAGTTGGGCACCATCACGGTGGAGGCGAGGTCGCCGCTGCGTGTCGCCAGTTTCATTGCCACTTGTGAGTGAGCGTAGGCCGAGAAGCCTTTGCCGCCGTATTCCTTGGGAATGATCAGGGCGAAAAAGCCATGTTCCTTGATGTGCGTCCAGGCCTCGGGCGGCAGGTCCATGGACTGGCCGATCTGCCAGTCGCTGACCATTGCGCAGAGTTCTTCGGTCGGGCCGTCGATGAAGGCTTGTTCTTCTTCGCTCAGTTGCACTTTTGGATAGGACAGCAGTTTGTCCCAGTCCGGACGGCCGCTGAACAGCTCGCCGTCCCACCATACGGTGCCAGCATCGATCGCGTCGCGTTCGGTCTGTGACATGGGCGGCAGGGTTTTCTGGAACCAGTTGAACAGCGGCGCGGTGAAGTGCTTGCGGCGCAGGTCAGGCAGCAACAATGGCGCGGCGACCACCGCCAACAAGACCCAGAAGACAAACAGCAGCCAGCCCGGCGCGTGACTGAAAATCCCCATGGCGACGAGATAGGCCGCAACGATGCCCAACGCGGGCAGCGGGGCGATGCGTCGATGGGCGAGATACGCCACGCCGACGATCAAAACCAGTATCCACAACAACAGCATATTCAGTCCTCCGTGAACCAAGGCAAATCGACCCTCCAGAGCTTAGACGGCATCTGCAAACAAGGGTGGTCAGAGCATGGTGATTGAAATCGTGGGAAACCCCGGATGGTTTTCGTAGGTTCGGTGGGCAACACGTGTGGGAAATCGTTCGTTGCTGCGCAGCTTTGCTTTCAGGTTTGGCCGAAACGTCGTTATCTCTGTGCTCAGGCTGTCGCTAGACTCGTGGCTTACCCAGGAGATTGCCGTCATGCACGAGTATCTGAGCCCCGGCCGCTTCATCGATAGTGACCACCCGGCGGTGGTGGAGTTCGCCGAGCAGCATCGCGGCGCCAGTAACCATCCGCGTGAGCAGGCGATCAGTCTGTATTACGCCGTGCGTGAGGCAGTGCGCTACAACCCCTACACCTTCAGCCGTGATCCGCAAACCTTGCGCGGCAGTTACGCACTGGCGGCGGGGGAGAGTTATTGCGTGCCGAAAGCTACGCTGCTCGCCGGTTGTGCCCGGCATTGCGGGATTCCGGCGCGCATCGGTCTGGCCGATGTGCGCAATCATTTGTCGACGCCGCGTTTGCTCGAGCTGCTGAAAAGCGACGTGTTCGCTATGCATGGCTACACCGAGCTGTTTCTCGACGGCCGCTGGGTCAAGGCGACGCCGGCGTTCAACCAGCAACTGTGCGAGCTGTTCAACGTCGCAGCGCTGGAATTCGACGGGGTCAACGACAGCGTTTTCCACCCGTTCAACCGTGATGGCGCGCAGTTGATGGAATATCTGCTCGATCACGGCCAGTTCACCGATGTGCCGGAAACGTTCTTCTTCGAGCACCTGCAAAAGTGCTATCCGCATCTGTTCAGTGAGCAACTGCCGGTGCTGCTGGGCGATATGCAGGCGGATTTGAGTCGCACCTGATCCGGCGTATGCTGGCCGTCCACTCACTTGCAAAGAGGCGGTCATGCTGAAGATCTGGGGACGAAAAAATTCATCGAACGTCAGAAAGCCCTTGTGGGCTGCCGAAGAGTTGGGCCTGGCTTACGAGGCCATCGATGCCGGCGGCGCGTTCGGTTTGGTCGATACGCCCGAGTACCGCGCGATGAACCCCAATGGCCGGGTGCCGGTGATCGAGGATGACGGTTTCGTGCTGTGGGAATCCAACGCCATCGTTCGCTATCTGCTGGCCAAGCACGCCCCGGGCAGCGCTTGGTATCCGGCGGATGCGCAAGCCCGCGCCACGGCGGACAAGTGGATGGACTGGACCACGTCGAGTTTCGCCGGGCCGTTTCGCACGGTGTTCTGGGGTGTGCTGCGCACGCCCTCCGAGAAGCAGGACTGGAAGGCGATCAACGCCGCGATCAAGGAATGCGATGAATTGCTGAACATGGCCGACCATGCCCTGATCAGCCAGCCTTATCTCTCCGGCAATGACATCGGCATGGGCGACATCCCGCTGGGCAGCTTCATTTATGCCTGGTTCGAAATGCCCATCGAGCGCGCCCCGCAACCACATCTCCAAGCCTGGTATGAACGTTTGAAGCAGCGTGTGGCCTATCAGAAAGCGGTCATGACCGCGTTGACTTGATAATTACTATCGACACACTTGACTGTACTTGTGCGGCGGCGGCAAGCACCATTGCGAACTTGCGCCGCGGTTGTTTCCCTCGCCGCCCGCCCTTATTTACTTCTTTCCTTCCTTCTTGGTGCGTAAATCCGATATGAGTTCCGCTCTGTCCATCCGGCAGCTAACCAAAACCTACGGCAACGGGTTCCAGGCCTTGAGTGGTATCGATCTGGACGTCGCCGAAGGTGATTTTTTCGCCTTGCTCGGCCCCAACGGCGCCGGCAAATCCACAACCATCGGCATCCTCTCGACCCTGGTCAACAAGACCAGCGGCACCGTGAATATTTTCGGCAATGACCTGGACAAGAACCCGGCGGCGCTCAAGCGCTCGATCGGCGTGGTGCCGCAGGAATTCAACTTCAACCAGTTCGAAAAGACCTTCGACATCGTCGTAACCCAGGCCGGCTACTATGGCATTCCGGCGAAAGTCGCCAAGGAACGCGCCGAGCAGTACCTGACCCAGCTCGGCCTGTGGGACAAGCGCGATGTGCCGTCGCGTTCACTGTCCGGCGGCATGAAACGTCGTTTGATGATCGCTCGTGCACTGGTGCACGAACCGCGTCTGCTTATTCTTGATGAACCGACTGCGGGCGTCGACATCGAGCTGCGCCGTTCGATGTGGACCTTCCTCACCGAGCTGAACCAGAAAGGCATCACCATCATTCTGACCACGCATTATCTGGAAGAGGCCGAGCAGCTGTGCCGCAACATCGGCATCATCGACCACGGCACCATCGTCGAAAACACCAGCATGAAACAGTTGCTGGGCCAGTTGCACGTGGAAACCTTTTTGCTCGACCTGAAACACTACTTGCACGTTGCGCCGCAATTGCTCGGCTACCCGGCCCGATTGCTCGACGGCCACACCCTGGAGGTGCAGGTCGACAAATCCATGGGTATCACGGCGCTGTTCACCCAGTTGGCGCAGCAGAACATCGAAGTGCTGAGCCTGCGCAACAAAACCAATCGCCTTGAGGAGTTGTTCGTGTCCCTGGTGGAGAAAAATCTGTCGAAGGTGGCGGTATGAGTTCCGAGTTCGGTCCCAACCTCGTCGCCCTGCAAACCATCGTCTACCGCGAGGTCAAACGCTTCATGCGGATCTGGCCGCAGACGTTGCTGCCGCCGGCGATCACCATGGTTCTGTACTTCGTGATTTTCGGCAACCTGATCGGCCGACAGATCGGCGACATGGGTGGCTTCACCTACATGGAGTACATCGTGCCGGGTCTGATCATGATGTCAGTGATCACCAACTCCTACGGCAACGTGGTCTCGAGCTTTTTCGGCAGCAAGTTCCAGCGCTCGATCGAAGAGCTGATGGTCTCGCCGGTGTCACCGCACACGATCCTGATCGGCTTCACCATTGGTGGGGTATTGCGCGGTCTGGCGGTGGGTCTGATCGTGACGATTCTGTCGCTGTTCTTCACAGATTTGCAGGTGCATCATCTCGGCGTGACCATCCTGGTGGTGGTGCTGACCGCGACAATCTTCTCGCTGCTGGGCTTTATCAACGCGGTGTTTGCGCGCAACTTCGATGATATTTCGATCATTCCGACCTTTGTGCTGACCCCGCTGACTTACCTTGGCGGCGTGTTCTACTCGATCACTTTGCTGCCACCGTTCTGGCAGACCGTGTCGCTGGCCAACCCGGTGCTGCACATGGTCAACGCCTTCCGCTACGGCATCCTTGGCGTCTCGGATATCCGTATCGGCATCGCCATCACCTTCATGCTGGTGGCGACCGTGGTGCTTTATCTCGGCTGTGCGCGGTTGCTCGTAAGTGGACGCGGAATGCGCACCTGATCCCGACCGTGTCACCTTCTTCGCGAGCAGGCTCGCTCCCACATTGGAATGATGTTCTCTGTGGGAGCGAGCCTGCTCGCGAATGGGCCAGCCCAGACACAACAAAAAACGGCCTCCCATCGCGGAGGCCGTTTTGCATTCATTTCTGCCGACTTTGCTTGCGCCGCCGCCATTGCCGCGCCACCCACCAGCGCCAGTACAGCATCACCAGAAAGTACGCGAGAACGCCCAGCACCAGGCCGACAACCACCGAGCCCAATAAAAACGGCTGCCACAATGTCGACAGCTCACCGCTGATCCATTCCCAGGTCAACTCGTCCGGCAGATGCCGCGCCGGCACATCCATCAGGAACGCCCCGGCCTGGTAGGTGCAGAAAAACACCGCCGGCATGGTGATCGGATTGGTCAGCCAGACCAGGCTCACCGCGATTGGCATATTGCCGCGCACCATCACCGCCAATGCCGCCGCTACCAGCATCTGTGCCGGGATCGGCAGGAATGCCGCAAACAGGCCGACCGCCATCGCCCGGGCGACCGAGTGGCGGTTGAGATGCCAGAGGTTAGGGTCATGCAGCAACGTGCCGAGAAAGCGTAAGGATTTGTGTTCCCTGATGCTCGTCGGGTCGGGCATGTAACGTTTGAATAAGCGCCGGGGCATAGGGCTTCTCGGTCGGTTAAGGCGGCAAGTATGTCTGGATTCTACGAACCGCCCATTCAGACTTTGTGACAATTGTTGACGACGGTGGTGCCGCAGACCGGCTATGCCTAGTGGGGGGACTCTCAAGGACGGGCATATGCGCACAGGGATGATGGCGCTGGCAGTCGGTCTGCTGGCCCCGGTTTTTTTGCCGGCCTTGCCGCCGGTCGGTTGGTTGCTGGTGCTGCCAATGGTGGCGCTGATGTTGCTGCCGTTTCGCAGCTTTCCACTGGCATTTTTGCTGTTTGGCTTTACCTGGGCCTGCGTTGGCGCGCAGTGGGCGCTAAATGACCGCTTGCCACCGAGCCTGGACGGCGAAACCCGTTGGCTTGAAGGGCGCGTGGTCGGCTTACCGCAGCACAGCGATGGCGTGGTGCGTTTCGAGCTGGCTGATGCGCGCTCACGCCACGAAAAACTGCCATCGCTGCTGCGCCTGGCCTGGTACGCCGGGCCGCCGGTCAACAGCGGCGAACGCTGGCGCCTGGCGGTGAAGTTGAAGCGCCCGGGTGGCCTGCTCAACCCGCACGCCTTCGACTACGAGGCCTGGCTGCTCGCGCAACGGATCGGCGCAACCGGCACGATCAAGGATGGCCAGCGCCTGGCTGAGGCCCGGCATGCATGGCGCGACGGCGTTCGCCAACGCCTGCTGGCGGTGGATGCGCAAGGACGCGAGGGCGCGCTGGCAGCGCTGGTGCTCGGTGATGGCTCTGGGCTCAGTGGCGAGGATTGGCAGGTACTGCAAGACACCGGCACCGTGCATCTGCTGGTGATCTCCGGCCAGCACATCGGTTTGCTCGCCGCAGTGATGTATCTGCTGGTTGCCGGGCTGGCGCGTTTCGGAATCTGGCCGTTGCGCTGGCCCTGGTTGCCGTGGGCGTGTGGCCTGGCATTCGCGGCGGCGCTGGGTTACGGCTTGCTCGCCGGGTTCGATGTGCCGGTGCAGCGCGCCTGCGTGATGGTGGCGCTGGTATTGTTGTGGCGCCTGCGTTTTCGCCATCTCGGCGCGTGGTGGCCGTTATTGCTGGCGTTCAATGGCGTGCTGTTGTTCGATCCGCTGGCCAGTTTGCGTCCAGGTTTCTGGCTGTCCTTCGCAGCCGTTGCAGTACTGATTTTCACCTTCGGCGGGCGGCTTGGGGCCTGGCGGTGGTGGCAGACCTGGACGCGCGCGCAGTGGCTGATCGCGATCGGCTTGTGTCCGGTGTTGCTGGCGCTGAGCTTGCCCATCAGCGTCAGCGGGCCTGTAGCCAATCTGCTGGCCGTTCCGTGGGTCAGCCTCGTGGTGCTGCCGCCGGCATTGCTCGGCACGCTATTGCTGCCCGTGCCTTATGTTGGCGAAGGACTGTTGTGGCTGGCCGGTGGTTTGATCGACTGGCTGTTTATCGGGCTGGCGCTGATTGCCGGGCAATGGCCGGCGTGGATACCAGCCGCCATTCCACTCTGGGCGTTGATCCTGGGCAGCCTTGGCGCGATTTTATTGCTGTTTCCCCGTGGCGTGCCGATGCGTCCATTGGGCTGGCCGCTGATGTTGCTTTTGATATGGCCGCCTCAAGAGCGAATAGAAGAAAGGCGAGCCGATGTCTGGCAAATCGACGTCGGCCAAGGCTTGGCCATCCTTGTTCGCACCCGCCATCACGCGCTTCTCTATGACGCCGGCCCGCGCTTCGGCGATTTCGATATCGGCGAGCGAGTGGTGTTGCCAGCGTTACGCAAACTCAACGTGCAACAGCTCGACCTGATGCTGCTCAGCCACGCTGACGCCGATCACGCTGGCGGCGCCCGGGCGGTCATGCGTGGATTGAACGTGCACCGCGTGGTCAGCGGCGATCCGCCAAACCTGCCGCCGGAGCTGAACGCCGAAGCCTGCGCAAGTGGCGAACAGTGGCAGTGGGATGGCGTGCAGTTCCAGCTCTGGCAATGGTCGGCGGCCGATGACAGCAACCAGCGCTCCTGTGTATTGCAGATCGAAGCCAACGGTGAACGCCTGCTGCTCACCGGCGACATCGACATTCACGCCGAGCGCGTTCTGCTCGACAGCCCACTGGCCGTGCCGACGCAGTGGCTGCAATCGCCACATCACGGCAGTCGCAGTTCATCGTCGATGGCGCTGTTGAAAGCCTTGCAGCCGGAATCAGTGCTGATCTCCCGTGGCCACGGCAACTCCTTCGGTCATCCGCATCCCACCGTGCTGGCGCGCTATCGCAAACAGGGCCTGCGCATCTACGACAGCGCCGAACAAGGTGCCATTCATCTGCAACTGGGCAGCTTCAAACCGCCGTGGACGATGCGGCAACAGCGGCGTTTCTGGCGCGATCCGCCGGTCCCGGGCCGTTGATCGGTGCCAGCATAGGTGCCACCTCACGGTCGTCGGGGCGGCGGGTCTTAATCGCGGATCGGTATGGTAAAGTGGCGCACTTTTTCGAGGGGACTGTCACTGTGTGGGAATTGGTCAAATCCGGCGGCTGGATGATGTTGCCGATCATTCTGAGTTCCATCGCGGCCATGGCGATCGTCGCCGAGCGCCTGTGGACACTACGCGCCAGTCGCGTCACCCCCGAGCATCTGCTGGGTCAGGTCTGGGTCTGGATCAAGGACAAGCAGCTCAACAAGGAAAAACTCAAGGAGTTGCGCGCCAACTCGCCGCTGGGGGAAATCCTCGCCGCAGGCCTGGCCAATTCCAAGCATGGTCGCGAGATCATGAAAGAGTGCATCGAAGAGGCTGCTGCGCGGGTCATTCATGAACTCGAACGCTACATCAACGCCCTCGGCACCATCGCCGCCATGGCGCCATTGCTCGGCCTGCTCGGCACCGTGCTGGGCATGATCGACATTTTCAGTGCCTTCACCGGTTCCGGCATGACCACCAATGCTTCGGTACTGGCCGGCGGTATTTCCAAAGCGCTGATCACGACCGCAGCGGGCCTGATGGTCGGTATTCCGGCGGTGTTCTTCCACCGCTTCCTGCAACGTCGTATCGACGAGCTGGTGGTCGGTATGGAGCAGGAAGCGATCAAACTGGTGGAAGTGGTGCAGGGCGACCGTGATGTCGATCTGGCCGAGGGCAAAGCGTGAAATTCCGTCGAAAGCCCCGGGAAACCGTGGACATCAACCTCGCGTCGCTGATCGACGTGGTGTTTATCCTGCTGCTGTTTTTCGTGGTCACTACCACTTTCACTCGGGAAACCCAGCTGCGCGTGGATCTGCCGGAAGCGGTCAGCGGTTCGCCCGCCGAAGATCAGCAGGTCAAACAGCTGGACGTCGCGATCAGTGCCGAAGGCGTGTTCTCGGTGAACAACAAGATTCTGCCGAAAAATGATCTGCCGACGCTGATGGAAGCCATGCAGAAAGAATCCAACGGCGACACCAACATGCCGTTGTCGATCAGTGCCGATGGCAAGGCCCAGCATCAATCGGTGATCACTGCCATGGACGCGGCCGGCAAGCTCGGTTTCAGCCATCTGCGCATGACCACGGTCGAGGCGGCGCCGAAATCCTGATGAGCCTGTCCGATCGCCTGCTCGCCGCGTGGTATCAGGGGCACCCGGCCCTGACGCTGCTGCGGCCGCTGGAAATGCTGTATCGCCGCGTGGTGATCAACAAGCGTCAGCGCTTTCTCGACGGTGACGGAGAGATCTACCAATCGCCCGTGCCGCTGATCGTGGTCGGCAATATCACCGTCGGTGGCACCGGCAAGACGCCGATGATTCTCTGGCTGATCGAACATTGCCGACGCCGTGGACTGCGCGTCGGCGTGGTCAGCCGCGGTTACGGCGCCAAACCGCCGCACCTGCCGTGGCGGGTCGAGGCCGAGCACAGCGCCGAGGTTGCCGGTGACGAGCCGCTGCTGATCGTCCAGCGCACTGGTGTGCCGCTGATGATCGACCCTGATCGCAGCGCCGCCGTCAAAGCCTTGATTGCCAGTGAGCCGCTGGACCTGATTCTGTCTGACGACGGCATGCAGCATTATCGCCTCGCGCGGGATCTGGAACTGGTGCTGATCGATGCCGCGCGCGGACTGGGCAATCAGCGCTGTCTGCCGGCCGGGCCGTTGCGTGAGCCGGTCGAGCGCCTGCAAAGTGTCGATGGCGTGCTGTTCAACGGTGCCCTTGATGATCGCGACGATGGTTTCGCCTTCCGCCTGCAACCCACGGCCCTGGTCAATCTGCGCAGCGGCGAACGTCAGTCACTGGAGCATTTCCCGCCCGGGCAAGCGCTGCACGCGGTGGCCGGTATCGGCAATCCACAACGTTTCTTCAATACCCTCGAAGCGCTAGACTGGCGGCCAGTCCCGCATGCGTTTGCCGACCACGCCGAGTACAGCGTGCAGGCGTTGAATTTCACCCCGTCATTGCCGTTGGTGATGACCGAAAAGGACGCGGTGAAGTGCCGTGCCTTTGCTGCTGCCGACTGGTGGTATCTGGCGGTCGATGCCGTGCCGTCGCCAGCCTTCGTGGCCTGGTTCGACACTCAGCTGATGCGCCTGCTGCCGGATCGTCTGCTGCCTTAACTCTTTTATTTCTGGGAATGTTCATGGACACCAAATTGCTCGACATCCTCGCTTGCCCCGTGTGCAAAGGCCCGCTCAAGCTCAGTGCCGACAAGACCGAGCTGATCAGCAAGGGCGCTGGTCTGGCGTACCCGATCCGCGACGGCATCCCGGTGATGCTGGAAAGCGAAGCGCGCACCCTGACCACCGACGAGCGCCTGGATAAATGACCACAGCCTTCACCGTTGTCATCCCATCGCGGTTCGCCTCGACCCGTCTGCCGGGCAAGCCGTTGCTGGATATTGCCGGCAAGCCGATGATCCAGCATGTCTGGGAACAGGCGAGCAAAAGCAGTGCGACCCGCGTCGTGGTTGCCACCGATGACGCGCGCATCGTCGAGGCGTGCAAAAGCTTTGGCGCCGAAGTGGTGCTGACCCGTGAAGATCACAATTCCGGCACCGATCGTCTGGCCGAGGTCGCAGCGAAACTCGGTCTTGCGCCTGATGCGATCGTGGTCAACGTCCAGGGCGATGAGCCGCTGATTCCGCCAAGCGTGATTGATCAGGTCGCCGCTAACCTGGCCGCTCACACCGAAGCGCGCATGGCCACGCTGGCTGAGCCGATCGAAGACGTGGAAACCCTGTTCAACCCCAACGTGGTCAAGGTCGCCAGCGACATCAACGGCCTCGCGCTGACTTTCAGTCGCGCCACCTTGCCTTGGGCTCGCGATGCATTTGCCAAGAGCCGCGAGCAACTGCCGGAAGGCGTGCCCTATCGCCGCCACATCGGTATTTATGCCTATCGCGCCGGGTTCCTCCACGACTTCGTGAGCTGGGGGCCGTGCTGGCTGGAAAATACCGAATCCCTCGAGCAACTGCGTGCCCTGTGGCACGGCGTGCGCATTCATGTTGCCGACGCGCTGATCGCGCCGCCGACCGGTGTCGACACCGTCGAAGACCTTGAGCGGGTTCGTCGCCTGCTGGGGGCCTGATGCGCGTTCTGTTTGTGTGCCTGGGCAACATATGCCGTTCGCCCACCGCCGAAGGCGTGTTGCGCCACAAGTTGCGTGAAGCCGGGCTGGCGGATGTGGTCGAAGTGGCCTCCGCCGGCACCGGTGACTGGCACGTCGGCAACCCGCCGGACAAGCGCAGCCAGGCGGCGGCGAAACTGCGCGGTTATGACCTGTCGACGCAACGCGCGCAGCAGGTCAGTCGGGCCGACTTCGCCAGCTACGACCTGATCCTCGCCATGGACAACAGCAACCTGCGCAACCTCAAGGCTTTGCAGCCATCCACCGGCAGGGCCGAGCTGGATCTGTTCCTGCGTCGTTATGCCGGGCTGGTCGATGAAGTGCCGGACCCGTATTACGACGGCGATCAGGGTTTCGAGCAGGTGCTGGATCTGATAGAAGCGGCCTGCGACCAGTTGCTGATCGAAGTGAAGGGTCGTTTATGAGTTTGCAGGTGCAACCGCAAGTATCGTTGCAGGCCTTCAATACGTTCGGCGTCGATGTGCGCGCGCAGCTGTTTGCCGAAGCCCACAGCGATGACGATGTCCGCGAAGCGCTGGCCTATGCCGCTTCCCATGACGTGCCGTTACTGGTGATCGGCGGCGGTAGCAACTTGCTGCTGACGGCGGATATTCCGGCGTTGGTGCTGCGCATGGTCACGCGCGGCATCCGCGTGCTCAGCGATGATGGCAGTCGCGTGGTGGTCGAGGCGGAAGCGGGCGAACCGTGGCATCCGTTCGTGCAGCACACGCTGGCCCAGGGTTTTGCCGGGCTGGAAAACCTCAGCCTGATTCCCGGCACCGTCGGCGCCGCGCCGATGCAGAACATCGGCGCCTATGGCGTCGAGATCAAGGACGTGTTTGCTGGCCTGACCGCGCTGGACCGCGAGAGCGGCGAGCTGCGTGATTTCAGTCTGGAAGACTGCAATTTCGGCTACCGCGACAGCCTGTTCAAGCAGCAGCCGGGACGTTGGCTGATTCTGCGGGTGCGCTTCAAGCTTGATCGCGCAGCGCACCTGCATCTGGAATACGGTCCGGTGCGCCAGCGCCTGAGCGAGCAGGGCATCGAGCAGCCGACGCCCACCGATGTCAGCCGCGCCATCTGCAGCATCCGCAGCGAAAAACTGCCGGACCCGGCGGTGCTCGGCAATGCCGGCAGCTTCTTCAAGAATCCGCTGGTGCCTGCCGCTGTGGTCACGCAGATCAAAGCGCAGCACCCGGATCTGGTGGCTTACCCGCAAGCGGACGGGCAGATGAAACTGGCCGCTGGCTGGCTGATCGAACGCGCCGGCTGGAAGGGTTTTCGCGATGGCGATGCCGGCGTGCACAAGTTGCAGGCGCTGGTGCTGGTCAACTACGGCACGGCCACCGGCCCGCAACTGCTCGACCTGGCGCAACGTATCCAGAAAGACATCGCCGAGCGCTTCCATGTCGAACTGGAAATGGAGCCCAATCGGTATTGAGGCTACGCTTGCCTGACGCCATCCAAAGCCCTGCACTGATGAAAAAAGTGCAGGGCTTTTTTGTTAATGCTGGGTTAACTTAGCGACCTAACGATACCTACCATTTGCTCCACCCAAAGGCCCGGTGCAGACGTTCCCGTCGGCGCAAGAGAGCCTGATTAGCCTGAGTCGATCTGCGCGAACCCACCGCTGATTTTCCGGCGGCAGATTGCTCGACCCCATAACCACTAAAAAATATGCGGGCGTGCCCATGATTACCCTGAAACTCAACGGTCAAGACCACTCCCTCGATGTCACCGAAGACATGCCGCTGTTGTGGGCGATTCGTGACGTCGCCGGTTACAACGGCACCAAATTCGGTTGCGGCATGGGCCTGTGCGGCGCCTGCACCATCCATATCGACGGCTTGCCGGCACGCAGTTGCATCACGCCGATCGGCTCGGTGATCGGCCAGAACGTCACCACCATCGATAATCTCCACGCCGACCCGGTAGGCAAGGTCGTGCAGCAAGCCTGGCTCGACAGCGCTGTGGCTCAATGCGGTTATTGCCAGGGCGGGCAGATCATGTCGGCCACCGCTCTGCTGAAAACCAATCCGAACCCGAGCGACGAGCAGATCGAAGAAGCCATGGTGGGCAACATCTGCCGCTGCGGTACTTACAACCGGATCAAAACCGCGATCCGCCAGGCCTCCACTCAACTGAAGGGGGTGAAGGCATGAGCCGCGTCCCGAATGATTTCGCCCTGAGCAACCTCAGCCGCCGTGGTTTTCTCAAAGGCGTCGGCGCCACCAGCGCGCTGGTCCTCGCCGCGAGCTGGGGCTGGCAGGATGCGCTGGCCGATGACGCGCCGAAGAAGTTTGGCGCCGATGGCATGCCCAATGGCTGGATCGACGATCCCAAGGTCTACGTGAGCATTGCTGCCGATGGCAGCGTCACCGTGGTGTGCAACCGTTCGGAAATGGGCCAGGGCGTGCGCACCAGCCTGAGTATGGTGGTTGCCGATGAGCTTGAGGCCGATTGGGCGCAGGTCAAAGTGCAGCAGGCGCCGGGCGACGAAGTGCGCTTCGGCAACCAGGACACCGATGGTTCGCGCAGCATGCGTCACTGGTACGAGCCGATGCGTCGATGCGGCGCCGCCGCGCGGACCATGCTTGAACAGGCCGCTGCTGCGCAGTGGAAAGTGCCGGTTGGCGAATGCCATGCGCAACTGCACAAGGTCATTCACAAACCGTCCGGCCGTGAATTGGGTTACGGCGAACTCGCCGCTGCGGCCAGTGCGCTGGCAGTACCGGCGCGTGACAGCCTGCGTCTCAAGCAGCCGTCGGAATTTCGCTACATCGGCAAGGAAGGCACCAAGGCCATCGACGGTGCCGATATCGTCAATGGCCGCGCAGTGTACGGCGCCGATGTGCATTTCGATGGCATGCTCTACGCCACCATCGCTCGCCCGGCGGTTTATGGAGGCAAGGTCAAAAGCCTCGATGACAGCGCCGCACTGAAAGTCCCTGGCGTGCTAAAAGTCATGCAGATCGAAGGCCGGCCATTGCCGTCGGAGTTCCAGCCACTAGGCGGCGTCGCGGTTGTGGCCAGCAATACCTGGGCGGCGATCAAGGGCCGCGAGGCGCTGAAGATCGAGTGGGATGACGGCCCGAATGCCAGTTATGACTCGATTGCCTATCGCAAAGAGCTTGAAGCCGCGTCGCTGAAGGCCGGCAAAGTGGTGCGCAACACCGGTGATATCGACAAGGCCTTGAGCGGCGCTGCCAGCACTCTCGAAGCGTCGTATTACCTGCCGCACCTGGCGCAGGCGCCGATGGAACCGATGGTTGCTATCGCCCGTTACAAGGACGGCGTCTGCGAAGCCTGGGCGCCGAGTCAGGCACCGCAGGTCACCCGTGAGCGCATCGCCGAGCGTCTTGGCGTGCCGTTCGAAAAGGTCACCGTCAACGTGACATTGCTGGGCGGTGGTTTCGGTCGCAAGTCGAAACCGGACTTCGTCGTCGAAGCGGCGATTCTCGCCAAGGAATTTCCGGGCAAGGCTGTACGGGTGCAGTGGACGCGCGAAGACGACATCCACAACTCGTATTTCCACACCGTGTCGGCGGAATATCTGAAGGCGGGCATCGACAAGAACGGCATGCCGTCCGGCTGGCTGCATCGTACCGTGGCGCCGAGCATCACCGCGTTGTTTGCGCCGGACATGAACCATGAGGCGGCGTTCGAGCTGGGCATGGGCTTTACCAACATGGCCTACGCGATTCCCAACGTGCGCCTGGAAAACCCCGAAGCCAAGGTACACACGCGGGTCGGCTGGTATCGCTCGGTGTCGAACATTCCCCACGGCTTCGCGATTCAGAGTTTCGTCGATGAACTGGCGCACAAGGCCGGGGAGGATCCGCTCAAGTACCAGATCAAATTGCTCGGCCCGGACCGGCAGATCGATCCTCGCACCTTGAGCGAAGAGTGGAACTACGGCGAATCGCCCGAGCGTTATCCGATCGACACCGGGCGCATGCGCACCGTGCTGGAAACCGCCGCCAAGGCAGCCGGATGGGGACGCAAACTGCCCAAGGGTCGTGGCCTCGGTCTGGCAGTGCATTACAGCTTCGTCACCTATGTCGCGGCGGTGATCGAAGTCGAGGTCAAGGATGACGGTTCACTGATCGTGCACAAGGCCGACATCGCCGTGGACTGCGGGCCGCAGATCAACCCTGAGCGCATCCGTTCGCAGTTCGAAGGTGCGTGCGTCATGGGCCTGGGCAACGCTGTGCTCGGTGAGATCAGCTTCAAGGACGGCAAAGTCCAGCAGGACAACTTCCATATGTACGAGGTCGCGCGCATGTCGCTGGCGCCCAAGGAAGTCGCGGTGCATCTGGTCACGCCGCCGGGTGACGTGCCGCTGGGTGGCGTTGGTGAACCGGGCGTGCCGCCGATTGCTCCGGCGCTGTGCAATGCGATCTTCGCCGCCACCGGCAAGCGCATCCGCAATCTGCCGGTGCGGTATCAGTTGCAAGGCTGGCAGAAGGCGGAGGCGTAAATGGACAGCGTCGATCTCAACGTCCTGCGCAGCGTCCTCGAGTGGCGCCGTGCCGGGCAGCGGGTGGTGCTGTTCAGCGTGGTGCAGACCTGGGGCACCGCGCCGCGCTCGCCCGGCGCCATGCTCGCCTTGCGCGAGGACGGCGTGGTGATCGGTTCGGTGTCAGGCGGCTGTGTCGAAGATGACCTGATCGCGCGGCTGCACGACGGCCGCATTGCCACCGATGGTCCGCCAGTGCAGATGATTACCTACGGCGTGACCCGCGAAGAGGCCGCGCGTTTCGGCCTGCCTTGCGGCGGCACCCTGCGCCTGACCGAAGAGCGCGTCGGTGACCCGGCGTGGGTCGCCGAGCTGCTGCAGCGTTGCGAAAACCATGAAATCGTCGCCCGAGAACTGAACATCGAAACCGGCGAGGTGCGGCTGGCTCCGGCGAGCAAGTCCGATTCGCTGGTGTTCGACGGCAAGACTCTGCGAGCGATTTACGGCCCGCGCTGGCGCTTGTTGCTGATCGGTGCCGGGCAGCTGTCGCGCTACGTCGCCGACATGGCGCGGCTGCTGGATTTCGAAGTGCTGATCTGCGATCCGCGCACCGAGTTCGTTTACGGCTGGGAAGAGCAGCATGGCCGTTTCGTCCCCGGCATGCCGGATGAAGCTGTGCTGAACATCCAGACCGACGAGCGCACGGCGATTGTCGCCTTGACTCACGATCCACGCCTGGATGACATGGCTTTGCTCACCGCGCTCGACTCGCCGGCGTTTTACGTCGGCGCGCTCGGTTCGCGGGTCAACAGCCAGAAGCGCCGGGAAAACCTCGCTCAGCTAGGCTTGTCGCAAGCGTCGATTGATCGCTTGCACGGGCCGATCGGCCTGCACATCGGTAGTCATTCGCCGGCAGAGATCGCTTTGTCCTTGCTGGCGGAAATTGTCGCGATCAAGAACGGTGTGGAGTTGAAGCAGAAAAAAACGCTGGAGGGTGCATGAGCCAATCCATCGCAGTGATCGTGCTGGCAGCAGGCGAGGGCAAACGCTTTCGCCAGATCGCCGGTCCCGACAAAGACAAATTGCTCGCTGATTGCACCGGGCGTGACGGCGCGGTGCGCTCGGTAATCGAGCAGGTGCTGGTGAACCTGCCGGCCAGTCTCGACAAGCGCGTACTGGTCACCACCGAAGCGCGACCACAGGCGATGCGCATGGCCCAGGCATATGGCTGCGACGTGGTGTCAATCGAGTCGACCGGCATGGGCGACAGCATTGCCGCAGGTGTTGCTGCTTGTCCTGACGCGAATGGCTGGCTGATTGTTCTCGGCGATATGCCGTTTATCTTGCCTTCGAGTATCGAGAGAGTGGTCGCGGCGATGGCTGATGATGCGGTGAGCGTGCCGGTGCTGGGTGGCGAGTTTGGCCATCCGGTGGGGTTTGGCCGCTCGTTTGGCGCGCAGTTGCAGGCGCTGACCGGCGATCGTGGCGCACGGCCGTTGTTTGCGCAGGGTAGGGTGGTTGAGGTGGCGGTAGATGACCCGGGGATGTTGTGGGATATCGATGTGCCTGAATCTCTGGTATTTCCTCAGCCCTGAGCCGTGTTGAAATTCCTTGTGGGAGCGAGCCTGCTCGCGAATGCGCTGGTTCAGTTACATGAATATTGTCTGACCCAGCGCATTCGCGAGCAGGCTCGCTCCCACAAAGGTTGTGGATGATGCTGGTATTTCAGGCAATAAAAAGCCCCGCCAGGCTTTCACCGGGCGGGGCTTTTTAATGGCTTCAGGAATTACACGAGTGGTTTAGGCTCGTGCTCTTTTTCCTGGGCTTCTTCGCGCTGTTCAACCGCGTCCTGAACGGAGCGTGGTGCTTCAGCGATCACCGCTTCAACCGATGCTTCTTCCGCGACCGGGGCAGGGGCTGCCTCGATCACTTCAGCCGCAGCGGCTGGTTCGGCAGCCACTGGCGCTGCAGCGGCAGCCAGTTCGGCTTCCTTCTGCAAACGCTCGGCTTCACGCTTGCGACGACGCACTTCACGCGGGTCGTTTGGCGCGCGGCCGTTTGGCGTCAGGGCGCTGACCGGAGCCGGAGCTTCAACCACAGGGGCTGGCGCTTCGACTGCGGCTGGTGCTTCTTCAACCTGAGCTTCGGCAACCGGAGCTTCAACTACTGGTGTCGGCGCCGGTTCTGCTGCTGCAACTACTGGTTCGGAAACCATGGCCTGCGGTACTTCGGCTTCAGCGACTGGCGCTGGAGCTTCGGTGACGGCTGGCTCGGCAACCCAGTTGAACGCAGTCTGCTCTTCGCGAACTTCACGCACGGTTTTGGTCACGTTTTCGCTGACGGTTTCGGTCGCTGGTTCGGATTCAGCAACTGGCGCTTCAACGACAGCTTCCGGTTCGGCAGGCGCTTCAACCTGAGGCTGAGCTTCGCGGACCGGGGCGACTTCGATTTCCGGTGCAGCAGTCACTTCCACTGGAGTGGTGGCTTCGACAACCGGCGCTTCGACTGGAGCGGTTTCCAGTGTGGCGGCAGTGGCGCGTTCAGCCTGCTCGTGAGCTTCGGCTTCTGCCGGAGCGCTGATGGTGCTGCTGGCAACGGCAGCGGTGACAGCCAGGCCAGCGGCCAGATCGGCAGTGCTTGGCTCGCCAGCGTTTTCAGCGGACTCGGATTCTTCCGAACCTTCGATCACATTGCCGTTGGCATCACGTTGACGCTCGCGACGGTTGCTGCGACGACGCTGGCCACGGGAGCGACGACGTGGACGATCGCCTTCGGCGTTGTCCTGACCGTCTTCCGGCAGTTGCTCTTCGTTGTTGCTGTTCACTTCTTCTTCAGCAACGGCAGCAGCGGCCTGCTCGGCACGCGGTTGACGCTCTTCACGCGGCGGACGCGGGGCGCGTTCTTCGCGTGGCTGACGGGCCGGACGCTCTTCAGCGGTCACGGCAGCAACAGCAGCGGCTGCGGCTGGCACGGCGTCCAGTGGCTCGCGCAGTTCACGTACGCGTTCTTCACGCTCGCCACGCGGCTTGCGATCTTCACGCGGTGCACGCGGTGCACGTTCTTCACGCGGGGCACGTGGTGCGCGCTCTTCGCGGGCTACCGGCGCTTCGCTGCGGGTTTCACGCGGCTCGCGGGCTTCGCGTGGCTGGCGCTCTTCGCGCGGCTCGCGTGGTGCGCGCTCTTCACGTGGAGCACGTTCTTCGCGCGGCTTGCGTTCTTCATCGCGGCGACCGTTGCGGTTGCGGCTCTGCTGACGACCGTTGCGACGCTCTTCGTTGCGGGCAGGACGCTCGGTGGCAGCCGGTTTCGCGACAGCGACCGGTGCGGCTGGCTCTTCCTTGGTGGCGAACAGGCTGACCAGCGACTTCACCAGACCCTTGAACAGGCTTGGCTCAGGCGCGGCAACTGGTGCTGGAGCTGGTGCGGCAGGTGCAACTTCAGTCGGCACCGGTGCGTTGGCACGGGCCGGCGCAGTTTTCACCGCAGCTTCCTGGCGAACCAGAGTGCGGGTCGCAGCGGCTGGCTGGACTTCTTCGACTTCGGCAGCGGCGGCAGCGATTTCGTAGCTGGACTGGTTGGTCGCGGCTTCCGGGCTGTCGTCACGCAGGCGCTGAACTTCGAAGTGCGGCGTCTCGAGGTGATCGTTCGGCAGAATGACGATGCGGGCACGGGTGCGCAGTTCGATCTTGGTGATCGAGTTGCGTTTTTCGTTGAGCAGGAACGCGGCGACCGGGATCGGCACTTGCGCGCGAACTTCGGCGGTGCGGTCTTTCAGGGCTTCTTCTTCGATCAGGCGCAGGATGGCCAGCGACAGCGATTCAACGTCACGGATGATGCCGGTGCCGTTGCAACGCGGGCAGACGATGCCGCTGCTTTCGCCCAGCGATGGACGCAGGCGCTGACGGGACATTTCCAGCAGACCGAAACGCGAGATGCGGCCGATCTGCACACGGGCGCGGTCAGCTTCCAGGCATTCGCGGACTTTCTCTTCCACGGCGCGCTGGTTCTTGGCCGGGGTCATGTCGATGAAGTCGATGACGATCAGGCCGCCGATGTCGCGCAGGCGCAACTGACGGGCGATTTCTTCGGCGGCTTCAAGGTTGGTCTGCAGCGCGGTTTCTTCGATATCGCTGCCTTTGGTGGCGCGCGCCGAGTTGATGTCGATGGACACCAGGGCTTCGGTCGGATCGATGACGATGGAGCCGCCGGAAGGCAGTTCGACGACGCGCTGGAACGCGGTCTCGATCTGGCTTTCGATCTGGAAACGGTTGAACAGTGGCACGCTGTCTTCGTACAGCTTGATCTTGCTGGCGTACTGCGGCATCACCTGGCGGATGAAGGTCAGGGCTTCGTCCTGGGCTTCAACGCTGTCGATCAGCACTTCGCCGATGTCCTGGCGCAGGTAATCGCGGATGGCGCGGATGATCACGTTGCTTTCCTGGTAAATCAGGAATGGCGCGGAGCGATCCAGCGAGGCTTCTTTGATGGCGGTCCACAGTTGCAGCAGGTAGTCGAGGTCCCACTGCATTTCTTCGCTGCTGCGGCCCAGGCCGGCAGTGCGCACGATCAGACCCATGTCGGCCGGAGCAACCAGACCGTTCAGCGCTTCACGCAGTTCGTTGCGTTCTTCGCCTTCGATGCGACGGGAGATGCCGCCGGCACGCGGGTTGTTCGGCATCAGTACGAGGTAACGACCGGCCAGGCTGATGAAGGTGGTCAGGGCGGCGCCCTTGTTCCCACGTTCTTCTTTCTCGACCTGAACGATGACTTCCTGGCCTTCGCTCAGGACGTCCTTGATGTTGACGCGGCCTTCTGGGGCTTTCTTGAAGTATTCGCGGGAGATTTCTTTGAGGGGCAGGAAGCCGTGGCGCTCGGAGCCGAAATCGACAAAGGCAGCCTCAAGGCTTGGTTCGATGCGAGTGATACGGCCTTTATAGATGTTGGCCTTTTTCTGCTCGCGTGCACCGGATTCGATGTCCAGGTCGTAGAGGCGTTGGCCATCTACCAGTGCAACACGCAACTCTTCGGGTTGAGTTGCGTTAATCAGCATTCTTTTCATGTAGTACCGTCGGTTTCCGGGCTGCCGGAAACGGCGTTCGGCACACACGACTTCTCACGGTCGGTGTCAGGTGCGTCGGGAGTGGTTGGCCATTCCCGTGTCCAGCGATGTGCGGCCAATTGGGCCGATACCGCGACGTACGCGTCCTGCTTGCTGTGGCTACTTAAGCACTCAGTCAGGAGGAGGAATCAACCAGCGGCTGTGGACGAGATGAAGCGTCTTGATCAAAGCTTGTTGCTACACAGTCCGGCGGTTGTGCATCTCCACCCTACACGTATCCCTGATAATTCGGGTGCTGCCGCGCGCAGAATCCGCAGCGGGTTGGCATTTACCGTGAGCTCCGAAAGGGGAGGTCACGCATCATGGCTAATTCAGGCGATGTTTCCGAAGCAATCGCTCGGGGTCATTCGCAGTCGACTGCACTTTGTGAACTGGCCTCGAATGTCGCCTGCCTGGCGAGTCAGAACTCTGCCCGGCGGTGTAATTCAGGCCTCATGTCACCTGCGCTCGTTACAACCGCAAACTCCACCGTTACGTAGCGAAAGCCCCGTAGGACGGCCTCGCGCCCTGGTGAATTGCGTTGGTCAGGGCCGGTCTTTGACCGTGGTTCCGCTGTCCAGGCCGCTTTTGGCGGCGTTCGCGACTATAGCAGCAATGATTAAGTGCTTCAATTCCATAAAAATTGTTATCATCCGCGGCATGACAACTACTGCCCCTTCGACTCCAGGCGTTCAACTGCTTGAAGTCTCGCCGGAGTATGCCGGCCAACGAATCGACAACTTTCTCCTCGCCCGGCTCAAGGGCGTGCCCAAGACCTTGATTTACCGCATTTTGCGCAAAGGCGAAGTGCGCGTGAACAAAGGTCGGATCAAGCCCGAATACAAGCTCCAGGCCGGCGACATCGTGCGCGTGCCGCCGGTTCGCGTGCCTGAGCGCGACGAACCGGTGCCGCTGGCCCAGGGGCTGTTGCAGCGCCTGGAAGCCTCGATTGTCTTCGAAGACAAGGCCCTGATCGTGATCAACAAGCCCGCCGGCATTGCGGTGCATGGCGGCAGCGGGCTGAATTTCGGCGTGATCGAAGCCTTTCGTCAGTTGCGTCCCGACGCCAAGGAACTGGAGCTGGTTCACCGTCTTGACCGTGACACCTCCGGCCTGCTGATGATCGCCAAGAAGCGCAGCATGTTGCGCCACCTGCACGAGCAGTTGCGCGGCGATGGCGTCGACAAGCGCTACATGGCGCTGGTCCGTGGCAACTGGGCAACCTCGATCAAGCAGGTTCGTGCACCGTTGCTCAAGAGCAATCTGCGCTCCGGCGAGCGCATGGTCGAAGTTAACGATGAAGGCAAAGAAGCCCTGACGCTGTTCAAGGTGCTGCGCCGCTTCGGCGATTTTGCCACCATGGTCGAGGCGAAACCGGTTACCGGTCGTACCCACCAGATTCGCGTGCACACCTTGCATGCTGGCCATTGCATTGCCGGTGACAGTAAGTATGGCGACGAGGATTTCACCAAGGAAATCCGCGATCTGGGTGGTAAGCGCCTGTTCCTGCACGCCTACATGCTGACCGTGCCGCTGCCCGACGGCGGCAAGCTGAATCTGCAAGCGCCCGTCGATGAAATGTGGGCCAAGACCGTGGAGCGATTGAGTGCGCCCATCTGATTACAAACTGCTGATTTTCGACTGGGACGGTACCCTCGCCGATTCCATCCATCGGATCGTCGAGGCCATGCACTCCGCGTCCGGGCGTTCCGGTTTCGAGCTGCGCGATGACTTCGCTGTCAAAGGCATCATCGGTCTTGGCTTGCCGGAAGCGATTCGCACCCTATATCCCGAAATCAGCGACGCAGAAATGCTCGCGTTTCGCGAGTACTACGCCGATCACTACATCGCTGCCGAAGCCGTGCCGTCGCCGCTGTTCGAGGGCGTGGTCGAGTCGATGGCATCGTTTCGCGAGCAGGGTTATCACCTGGCGGTAGCGACGGGCAAGAACCGTCGCGGGCTGGATCGGGTGCTCAAGGCCAATGGCTGGGAAGATTATTTCGATATCACCCGCGCCGCCGATGAAACTGCCAGCAAGCCACACCCTCTGATGCTTGAGCAGATCGTCAGCCACTGCGGCGTACGTCCGGAGCAGGCGTTGATGGTCGGCGATTCGTCGTTCGATCTGCTGATGGCACGCAACGCGGGGATGGATTCGGTGGCGGTCAGTTACGGCGCGCAATCGATCGAGTCCCTGCAACAGTTCGAGCCGCGCCTGTCGATCGACCGTTTTTCTGAATTGCACGCCTGGCTGGGTCAGCAGGCTTAATACGTTTTTGCTGGGGTAGATGGCATGACCGACGAATGGAAAGCACCGGCCAAGGCAAGTGCCGACGACGGTGACGCGAAAAGCTGGAAGCTGTTGGAAAAGACTTTGCTGGCCGGCGTGCAGGAACAACGCCGTTCGCGGCGCTGGGGGATTTTCTTCAAGCTGCTGACGTTTGTTTATCTGTTTGTTGCGCTGCTGCTGTTCACGCCGCTGATGGACATGGAAAAAACCGCCACCCGCGGCCCGAACTACACGGCGTTGATCGAGATCGACGGCGTAATCGCCGACAAGGAGCCGGCCAGCGCCGACAATATCGTTGGCAGCCTGCGTGCGGCGTTCGAAGACAAAAAGGTCAAGGGCGTGGTCCTGCGCATCAATAGCCCGGGCGGCAGTCCGGTGCAGTCTGGCTATGTCTATGACGAGATCAAGCGTCTGCGTGGGTTGCATCCGGAGATCAAGCTCTACGCAGTGATTTCCGATCTTGGTGCTTCGGGCGCCTATTACATCGCCAGCGCGGCGGATCAGATCTATGCCGACAAGGCCAGTCTGGTCGGCTCGATCGGCGTGACGGCGGCGGGTTACGGTTTCGTTGGCACCATGGAAAAACTCGGGGTTGAGCGCCGCACCTATACCTCGGGCGAGCACAAGGCATTCCTGGATCCGTTCCAGCCGCAAAAGCCTGAAGAAACCGCATTCTGGCAAAGCGTGCTGGACACCACGCACAAGCAGTTCATCAACAGCGTCAAGCAGGGCCGTGGCGATCGTCTGAAGGACAAAGAGCATCCGGAGCTGTTTTCCGGGCTGGTCTGGTCGGGTGAGCAGGCGCTGCCGCTAGGCCTGATCGATGGCTTGGGCAATGCCAGTTCGGTGGCGCGTGATGTGATTGGCGAGAAGGAGCTGGTGGACTTCACCGTGCAGGAATCGCCGTTCGATCGCTTCTCGAAAAAGCTCGGCGCCAGCGTGGCCGAGCAGTTGGCGATGTGGATGGGGTTTCACGGGCCTTCGTTGCGGTAAATCGTTTCAAGGTCAGAAGATCGCAGGTCAACGGCAGCTCTTGCACAATCGGTGTAGGAGCTGCCGAAGGCTGCGATCTTTTGCTTTTAAGGGATTTGCACACCCTCGACCAACAACATATCGATCAGGCGAATCAGCGGCAGGCCGATCAGGCTGGTGGCATCCGGGCCTTCGGTCGATTGAAACAGGCTTACGCCGAGTCCCTCGGCCTTGAAGCTGCCGGCGCAGTCGTACGGCTGCTCGATGCGCAGATAGCGCTCGATGCGTGCCTGATCCAGCTGGCGCATGTGCACGGTAAACGGCACGCAGTCGACCTGGCATTGCCCGGTCTGGCTGTTGAGCAGCGCCAGGCCGGTCAGGAAGGTCACGCTCGCGCCGCTGGCCGCCATCAATTGCTCGCGAGCCTTCTCGAAGGTGTGCGGCTTGCCGATGATCTGTTCGCCGAGGACGGCAACCTGATCCGAGCCAATGATCAGATGAGCAAGGTGGCTGTCCGCCAGGGCGCGGGCTTTTTCCTCAGCGAGGCGTTTGACCAGATCGATCGCGGATTCGCCCGGGCGGTGGCTTTCGTCGATGTCCGGCGAGCTGCAGACGAACGGCAGGTGCAGGCGGGCGAGCAATTCGCGGCGATAAGTCGAGCTTGAAGCGAGTAATAAAGGCAGCATGGACGTCTCCTGAGGCAGGTGCGGATTCTAGCGGAGGCGCGCAAGTGACGGACAGGGCACAATTTCCTTTGACATGGTTGGGTGCATCCCTATAATGCTGCGCCTATGTTGAATGACCCGATTCCACCTCACGTTGACCCGCGCAAATTGGCTGACCGTGGCACCACCCTTCAAGGTGAACTGCTGCTGGCCGATTTGAAGAGACTCTGCGACCCGCTTTCCGACGATGTCGGTACGGTGCAGGCCAAATTCGTTTTTGAACGAGATGAACGTAAGTCTGTGGTCATCCACAGCTTTATCGACACCGAAGTCAAAATGGTTTGCCAGCGTTGTCTTGAGCTGGTCACCCTGCCGATCCACAGCGAATGCAGTTACGCGGTGGTGAAGGAGGGTGCGAATACCCAGTCGTTGCCGAAAGGTTATGACGTGCTGGAACTGGGCGAAGATCCATTGGATCTGCAGTCACTGATCGAGGAGGAGCTTCTGCTCGCCTTGCCCATTGTGCCTGCTCATCATCCGGAAGAATGCCAGCAGCCGGCGGGAGCAGATGAGCCCGAACCGAGCGAGGACGAGGTAACGCGGTCCAACCCGTTCAGTGTATTGGCGCAGTTAAAGCGTGACCCAAACGTTTAGGAGTTAATCAATTATGGCTGTTCAGCAGAACAAAAAATCCCGCTCTGCCCGTGACATGCGCCGTTCGCACGACGCTCTCGAGGCTAGCACCCTGTCTGTAGAAAAAACCACTGGTGAAGTTCACCTGCGTCACCACGTATCGCCAGAAGGCGTTTACCGTGGCCGTAAAGTGATCGACAAGGGCGCTGACGAGTAATCACTTGTCTGCTCAAGTCATCGCGATTGACGCAATGGGCGGGGACTTCGGTCCCCGCAGCATTGTTCAGGCCAGTCTCGCTTGCCTGTCTGCTACACCCTCGCTGCACCTGACCCTCGTCGGTCAACCCTCCCTTCTTGAAGAACTGATCCACGGCCAGTCGGCTGCCGATCGCGCGCGCCTGACGATTGTCGCGGCGAGCGAAGTCATCACCATGGACGAAAAACCCGCCCAAGCCCTGCGTGGCAAGCCGGATTCGTCGATGCGTGTAGCCCTTGAACTGCTGCGCGATGGCAAGGTGCAGGCCTGTGTCAGCGCCGGCAATACCGGTGCGTTGATGGCCTTGTCACGATTCGTGCTGAAGACATTGCCCGGCATTGATCGTCCGGCCATGGTCGCGGCGATTCCGACGCAGACCGGTTATTGCCAGCTGCTCGATCTGGGTGCCAACGTCGATTGCAGTGCCGAGCACCTGTTGCAGTTTGCGGTGATGGGCTCGGTCGCTGCACAGACCCTGGGTATCGCCCGTCCGCGTGTGGCACTGCTGAATATCGGCACCGAAGACATCAAGGGTAATCAGCAGGTCAAACTGGCCGCCACGCTGTTGCAGGCTGCGCGCGGGATCAACTACATCGGTTTTATCGAAGGCGACGGCTTGTATCGCGGTGAGGCCGATGTGGTGGTGTGTGACGGCTTCGTCGGCAACATCCTGCTCAAGTCCAGCGAAGGTCTGGCGACGATGATTGCTGCGCGGATCGAGGCTTTGTTCAAGAAAAACTTCGCTTCGCGCGCTGTCGGCGCTCTCGCGCTGCCGTTGATGAAGCGTCTGCAGGCCGACCTGGCCCCGGCGCGGCATAATGGCGCAAGCTTTCTCGGCTTGCAGGGCATCGTCGTGAAAAGCCACGGATCGGCCGGGGTACAGGGCTTTCAGAGTGCCATTCAACGGGCGCTGATCGAGATTCAAGAGAACCTCCCCGAGCGTCTCCACGGTCGTCTGGAGGAGCTGTTGTCTTAGGCGTTTTCGTCGGACAATGCTTAAATGTGACCGCCCGGTTCAAAGGGCCATCCAAACTGTCAGTTTCTGGCGTCCCCAACAGGGCGTTATTTTCCGACGACAAGATCATTAGGGGCTTGTTACATGTCTGCTTCCCTCGCATTCGTCTTTCCAGGACAGGGTTCGCAGTCCCTCGGCATGCTGGCCGAGCTGGGCGCGCAACATCCGCTGATCCTCGAAACCTTTCAAGAAGCCTCTGCTGCGCTGGGCTACGACCTGTGGGCACTGACCCAACAGGGTCCGGAAGAGCTGCTCAATCAAACCGACAAAACCCAACCAGTCATTCTGACCGCTTCGATCGCCCTGTGGCGTCTGTGGCTGGCCGAAGGCGGCGCGCGTCCGGCGTTTGTCGCCGGCCACAGCCTGGGTGAATACAGCGCGCTGGTTGCCGCCGGCAGCCTGACCCTGGCTGACGCGGTCAAGCTCGTCGAGCGCCGTGGCCAGTTGATGCAGGAAGCGGTGCCGGCCGGGCAAGGCGGCATGGCCGCGATCCTCGGCCTGGAAGATGCCGACGTGCTGGCTGCCTGCGCCGAAGCGGCGCAAGGCGAAGTCGTCAGCGCAGTGAATTTCAACTCGCCGGGCCAAGTGGTGATCGCCGGTGCCAAGGCGGCCGTCGAGCGAGCCATCGAGGGTTGCAAGGCCCGTGGTGCCAAGCGCGCCATGCCATTGCCGGTGAGCGTGCCGTCGCACTGCGAGCTGATGCGTCCGGCTGCCGAGCGTTTCGCCGAATCCATCGCCGCCATCGACTGGCAGGCGCCGCAGATCCCGGTGGTGCAGAACGTCAGCGCACAAGTGCCAGCCGATCTGGAAACCCTCAAGCGCGATCTGCTCGAACAGCTCTACAAGCCAGTGCGCTGGGTTGAATCGGTGCAGACTTTGGCCGCCAAGGGCGCGACCAATCTGGTCGAATGCGGCCCGGGCAAAGTCCTCGCTGGCCTGAACAAGCGTTGCGCCGAAGGCGTTTCGACTTCCAATCTCAATACCCCAGACGCCTTCGCTGCCGCTCGCGCAGCGCAGGCCTGAATCAGGAGAAACTTGCATGAGTCTGCAAGGTAAAGTTGCACTGGTTACCGGTGCAAGCCGCGGCATCGGCCAGGCCATCGCGCTGGAACTGGGTCGTCAGGGCGCCATCGTTGTCGGCACCGCGACCTCCGCGTCGGGCGCCGAGCGCATTGCCGCGACCCTGAAGGAAAACGGTATCCAGGGCGCCGGTTTCGAACTCAATGTCACCAGCGACGAATCGGTCAGCGCCGTGCTGGCAGGCATTCAGGAGCAGTTCGGTGCGCCGGTGGCGATTCTGGTCAATAATGCCGGTATCACCCGCGATAACCTGATGATGCGCATGAAAGACGACGAGTGGTACGACGTGATCGATACCAACTTGAACAGTCTGTATCGCCTGTCCAAGGGCGTTTTGCGTGGCATGACCAAGGCGCGCTGGGGTCGAATTATCAGTATTGGCTCGGTGGTGGGTGCCATGGGCAACGCCGGCCAAGTAAACTATGCAGCCGCCAAGGCCGGTCTGGAAGGTTTCAGCCGGGCGATGGCGCGTGAAGTCGGTTCGCGTTCGATTACGGTCAACTCGGTAACCCCAGGGTTCATCGACACCGATATGACCCGCGAGCTGCCTGAAGCACAGCGTGAAGCCTTGCAGACGCAGATTCCGCTGGGTCGTCTGGGGCAAGCTCAAGAGATCGCGTCCGTGGTCGCTTTTCTTGCATCCGACGGTGCGGCATACGTTACCGGGGCTACAATCCCGGTGAACGGTGGGATGTACATGTAAGTAAAATGTGACGGATTGCTTCAAAAAAATGTCATACGAGCTGTCTAAAATCCGTTATAAAGCTGCAATCTATTTATAGGCAGAGGGCCGCAGGGTTTGAGGAGTGAAGCTTTCAGTTGAAAAACTGAAAAGGCTTTCTATACACTTACCCACTGGCCAGCTGCCTGAATTTGTCCATTAGGAGTGAAAACAAGGTATGAGCACCATCGAAGAGCGCGTCAAGAAAATCGTTGCCGAGCAACTGGGTGTTAAAGAAGAAGAAGTGGTCAACACCGCTTCCTTCGTAGAAGACCTGGGTGCCGACTCCCTTGACACCGTTGAGCTGGTGATGGCTCTGGAAGAGGAATTCGAGACCGAAATCCCTGACGAAGAAGCTGAAAAGATCACTACTGTACAAGCTGCAATCGACTACGTTACCAGCCACCAGGCGTAATAGTTTGTAATCGTTGCTTGCTGTCATGGAAAAACCGCACTGCCATCATGGCGTGCGGTTTTTTCTTTAGGCCTGATGCAAAGTCGTCATTTGAAAAAGGAGAGTGCTGTGTCGCGTAGACGCGTCGTAGTCACCGGTATGGGTATGTTGTCGCCACTGGGCACGGATGTGCCGAGCAGTTGGCAGGGCATTCTGGCTGGCCGCAGTGGCATTGGTCTGATCGAACACACCGACCTTTCTGCCTATTCGACCCGCTTCGGTGGTTCGGTCAAAGGCTTCAATGTCGAGGAATACCTGTCGGTCAAGGAAGCGCGCAAGCTCGACCTGTTCATTCAGTACGGCCTCGCCGCAGGCTTTCAAGCCGTGCGCAACGCCGGTCTGGAAGTCACCGATGCCAACCGTGAACGCATTGGCGTGGCCATGGGTTCGGGGATTGGCGGTCTGACCAACATCGAAGAGACCAGCCGCACCCTGCACGAGACCGGTCCGCGACGGATCTCGCCGTTCTTTGTGCCTGGCTCGATCATCAATATGATTTCCGGCTTCCTGTCGATCCATCTGGGCGCACAGGGACCCAACTACGCCATCGCCACCGCGTGCACCACCGGTACGCACTGCATCGGCATGGCGGCGCGCAACATCATGTACGACGAAGCTGACGTGATGATTGCCGGCGGCGCGGAAATGGCCGCTTGCGGTCTGGGCATGGGCGGCTTCGGCGCATCCCGTGCGCTGTCGACCCGCAACGACGAGCCAACCCGCGCCAGCCGTCCGTGGGACAAGGGCCGCGACGGCTTCGTTCTGTCCGATGGTGCTGGCGCTCTGGTTCTCGAAGAGCTGGAGCACGCCAAGGCCCGTGGCGCCACGATCTACGCCGAGCTGATCGGTTTCGGCACCAGTGGCGATGCGTTCCACATGACCTCGCCACCCGCCGATGGCGCCGGTGCCGCGCGCTGCATCACCAATGCCCTGCGCGACGCGAAGATCAATGTCGATCAAGTGCAGTACATCAACGCCCACGGCACCTCGACCCCGGCCGGCGACCTTGCCGAAGCCAATGCGATCAAGTCGGTGTTCGGCGATCACGCCTACAAGCTGGCCGTCAGCTCGACCAAGTCGATGACCGGCCACCTGTTGGGTGCGGCGGGCGCGGTCGAAGCGATTTTCAGCGTGCTGGCGATCAACAGCCAGGTGGCACCGCCGACCATCAACCTTGATGAACCGGACGAAGGCTGCGATCTCGATTTCGTTGCGCACACCGCGCGCAACATGGACATCGATGTCGTGCTGTCCAACTCCTTCGGTTTTGGCGGCACCAACGGCACTCTGGCGTTTCGCCGGTTCGCCGGCTGATGGACAGCTGGGTCGACGGTCAACCGGCTGACGTGCTGTCGCTGAAAGATCGCGGCCTGGCTTACGGCGATGGTCTATTCGAGACCATTGCCGTGCGCAGTGGTCAGCCCGTCCTGCTGGATCGGCACCTGACGCGCCTGGCTGATGGCTGCGCGCGTCTGGCCATTGCGACCGATCTCGAGCTGGTTCGCCATGAGCTGCTCGGCTATGCCGCTGCGATGGGCGAGGGCGTGCTCAAGCTTATCCTCACTCGGGGTGACGGCTTGCGTGGTTATGCGCCCGATCCTGCGGCGCAGGGCCGACGCATCCTGCAAGGCAATCCGCCGGCAGCGTATCCCGCTGCCCATGCCGAGCACGGCATCCGCCTGTTTCCCTGCAACACGCGTTTATCTACGCAGCCGTTGTTGGCCGGGCTCAAACATCTGAATCGACTGGAACAGGTGCTCGCCCGCGCCGAATGGCAGGACAGCGAGCATGCCGAAGGCTTGATGCTCGATCAGGCCGGGCGCGTCGTCGAAGGTGTGTACAGCAATATTTTCCTGGTGCGCGACGGTGGCTTGATCACGCCCGACTTGAAGCGCTGCGGCGTCGCTGGGGTGATGCGCGCGGAAATATTGTTTCAGGCCGAGTCGCTGGCCATCCCCACGCAAATCGCCGATATCAGCCTCGAACAGCTGCAATGGGCTGATGAAGTGTTTGTCTGCAACAGCGTTTATGGCGTCTGGCCGGTACGCGCCTGTGCTGCACTGAGCTGGCCGGTTGGCCCGCTCACCCGTAAACTGCAAACCATTGCCCGCGCGCTACTGGATGCTTGATTCGTGAGACGTAAACTTTTGCTGCTGCTGGAAACCGGACTGGTTCTGGCAGGGCTGCTGTTGGGCGCCAGCGCCTGGAAAATTCATTCGGCGCTGGAACAGCCCCTGAACATCCCGCAGGAACAACTGCTGGATGTGCCGAAAGGCTCTACACCGACCCGTACCTTCCTTGAACTCGAAACCGATGGCGTCATCAAGGACGCGTTCTGGCTGCGCGTCTACTGGCGCTTCAATCTCGCCGGCACACCGATTCACAGCGGCGAGTACCGCATGCAGCCGGGCATGACCGTCAACGGTCTGATCGACTCGTGGAAGCGTGGCGACGTGGTTCAGTACAGCCTGACCCTGGTCGAAGGCTGGACTTTTCATCAAGTGCGCGCCGCCCTGGCCAAGGACGACAAGCTCGAGCAGACCCTCAATGGCCTGAGCGACAGCGACGTGATGGCGAAGATCGGCCACAAAGGCTTGTTCCCGGAAGGTCGGTTTTTCCCGGATACCTATCGCTTCGTGCGCGGCATGTCCGATGCCGAGCTGCTGAAAAAGGCCTTTGATCGTCTCGATGAAGTGCTCGCCAAAGAGTGGGCGCAGCGTTCTGCCGATGTGCCTTACAGCGAACCTTATCAAGCGCTGATCATGGCCTCGCTGGTCGAGAAAGAGACTGGCGTTCCGCAGGAGCGCGGGCAGATTGCCGGCGTCTTTGTACGGCGCATGGCGCTGGGGATGCAGTTGCAGACCGATCCGACGGTGATTTATGGCCTCGGTGATCGCTACACCGGCAAACTGACCCGCGCACATTTGAAAGAGCCGACGCCTTACAACACCTACGTGATTCCCGGCTTGCCGCCGACGCCGATTGCGATGGTCGGGCGCGAAGCGATTCATGCTGCGCTCAACCCGGTGGAAGGCAGCAGCCTGTATTTCGTCGCCCGTGGCGATGGCAGCCATGTGTTCTCCGATGATCTGGATGCGCACAACAACGCAGTGCGCGAATACCAGCTCAAGCGTCGTGCCGATTACCGTTCCAGCCCGGCACCAGTAACCGCGCCGGCCACCGATGAGGCGATTCCGGCGGCCTCGCCGAACACCGCGCCCGAGGCGCTGCCGCAAGTGCCGCCGCAAGAACCTGCGCCAGCCCCGGAACCGGACGCCGCTGCACCGCAGAACGCGCAATGACTTTGATGAAGGACTGCCTGTGACTGGCTTGTTTATTACCCTGGAAGGCCCGGAAGGCGCGGGCAAGAGCACCAATCGCGAATACCTCGCCGAGCGCCTGCGCGCCGCCGGTATCGAAGTGCTGCTCACCCGTGAGCCTGGCGGTACGCCGCTGGCCGAGCGGATTCGTGACGTGTTGCTGACCCCGGCCGACGAAGTGATGCACCCGGACGCCGAGCTGTTGCTGATGTTCGCCGCGCGCGCCCAGCATCTGGCCGAGGTGATTCGCCCGGCGCTGGCCCGTGGCGCTGTGGTGCTGTGTGATCGTTTCACCGACTCGACATACGCCTATCAGGGCGGCGGTCGTGGTTTGTCACTGGAGCGCATTGCTACGCTGGAAACTTTTGTGCAGGGCGACTTGCGGCCCGATCTGACCTTGATTTTCGACCTGCCCGTTGAAATCGGCCTGGCCCGCGCCAGTGCCCGTGGTCGCCTGGACCGTTTCGAACTCGAAGGCCGGGCGTTTTTCGAGAACGTGCGCAATGCGTTCCTGAAACGCGCCGAAGCCGACCCGTCGCGCTACGTGCGCATCGATGCCGGTCAGCCATTGGCCAAGGTCCAGCAATCGCTGGACACCTTGCTACCGAATTTGCTGGAGCTGGCCCGTGGCTGAGGCCTATCCATGGCAGGACAGCCTCTGGCAGCAACTGGCCGGACGCAGTCAGCATGCCCACGCGTATCTGCTGCACGGTCCGGCCGGGATCGGCAAGCGTGCGCTGGCCGAACGCCTGATGGCGAGCCTGCTGTGCCAGCGTCCGACGCCTGAGGCGTGCGGCGAGTGCAAATCCTGCTTGCTGCTCAAGGCCGGCAGTCATCCGGACAATTACATCCTGGAGCCGGAAGAGGCGGACAAGGCGATCAAGGTCGATCAGGTTCGTGATCTGGTCAGTTTCGTCGTGCAGACCGCGCAGCTCGGCGGGCGCAAAGTGGTGTTGATCGAGCCGGTCGAGTCGATGAACATCAACGCTGCCAACGCCTTGCTCAAAAGCCTTGAAGAGCCGTCCGGCGATACCGTGCTGCTATTGGTCAGCCATCAGCCGAGCCGTTTGTTGCCAACCATCAAGAGCCGTTGCGTGCAGCAGGCCTGCCCGCTGCCGGGCGAGGCGATGAGCCTGCAATGGCTGGCCCAGGCGCTGCCGGATTGCGCGGAGGAAGAGCGCGTCGAACTGCTGACCCTCGCCGCCGGGTCGCCGCTGATGGCGGTCAGCCTGCAATCGCAAGGTGTGCGTGAACAGCGCGCGCAAGTGGTCGAAGGCGTGAAGAAGTTGCTCAAGGGCCAGCAATCGCCGACGCAACTGGCGGAAGAGTGGAAAAGCATTCCGATGCTGCGTCTGTTCGACTGGTTCTACGACTGGTCGAGCCTGATCCTGCGCTATCAACTGACTCAGGACGAAGCCGGTCTCGGCCTGGCCGATATGCGAAAGGTCGTGCAGTACCTGGCCCAGAAAAGCCCGCAGGGTAAAGTGCTGGATATTCAGGATTGGATTCTCGCCCAGCGACAGAAAGTGCTGAGCAAGGCCAACCTCAATCCGGCCCTGTTGCTGGAAGCATTGTTGGTGCAATGGGTGGGATTGCCTGGTCAAAGATAAGAATGTGTACCTAGACTCTGAAGATCAGCAGTGGAGGTGAACATGATTGAACCTGTCAGCCCGGGGCCGCGTAACGGCATCTTGTCCCTGACCATCAAGGACAAGTCGGTGCTCTACGCCGCCTACATGCCGTTCATCAAGAATGGCGGACTGTTCATCCCGACCAACAAAAGCTACCGGTTGGGCGACGAGGTGTTCATGCTGTTGCACCTGATGGATGAAGCGGAAAAAATTCCGGTCGCCGGCAAAGTCGCCTGGATCACCCCCAAAGGCGCACAAGGCAATCGCGCCGCCGGTGTCGGTGTGCAATTCAACGACGGCGACGACACCGCGCGCAGTCGCATCGAAACTCATCTGGCCGGAGCGCTGAAATCCGACCGTCCCACTCATACGATGTAAGTTGCAGTCCTTTTTATGCTCGTAGATTCCCATTGTCACCTTGACCGTCTCGACCTCGCCGCCCATGACGGCTCGCTGGATGCCGCACTCGCTGCGGCCCGTGAGCGCGGGGTCGGACACTTTTTGTGCATTGGCGTCAGCGCCGACAACGCCGCCGACGTCAAAGCCCTCGCCGAGCGTTATGCCGATGTCGATTGCTCGGTCGGCGTGCATCCACTGGATGTGCAGCCGGGCGCGGCACCGGCGCTGGACTGGCTGCTGCACGAACTCGATCACCCGAAAGTGGTGGCGATCGGCGAAACCGGTCTCGACTATCACTACGAGCCGGAAGCTGCCGAGTTGCAGCAGGAGTCGTTTCGCCTGCATCTGCAAGCGGCGCAGCAGACCGGCAAACCGGTGATCATCCACACTCGCGGCGCCCGTGCCGACACCCTCCAACTGCTGCGCGAAGCGGCGCTGCCCCAGGCCGGTGTGTTGCATTGCTTCACCGAGGACTGGGAAATGGCCAAAGCGGCGCTGGACATGGGTTATTACATTTCCCTGTCGGGCATCGTCACGTTCCGCAATGCCGACGCCTTGCGTGACGTGGCGAGCAAGGTGCCGGCCGATCGCCTGCTGGTGGAAACCGATTCGCCGTATCTGGCGCCGATTCCGTATCGCGGCAAGCCGAACCTGCCGCAGTACGTGCGCGAAGTGGCGGAGTTTCTGGCGATGCTGCGTGGTGAGAACTACGAGCGCTTTGCCGAGCAGACCACGGAAAACTTCAAGCGCTTGTTCCCGCTGGCGAGTGTTAAATCTGCCGTATGACCGCAGGCCAAATCGCAGGCAAAAAAAACCCGGGTTCTGGGGGGTGAATCCGGGTTAAGACCATTAGGAGTAAAACAAAGGCACGCGGTCCGTTGGTACCTTTACCGGCACGACACTTGGGGGAGATGTCGCCCGACAGTTCAAGTATTGATCAGTCTGGCGTGCAGTCCAGTGAGCGGGTCGGGGTTTTTAAACAAATTTGGAATACGTTTGCTTCAGTTGAGTTCTCATTGCACCCGATTCGTTCTCGAAATGAACAAGAAACACAGATTTGGTCGATGAACCGTGCTTTTTTGCGCAAGTTAGGCATAATACGCGGCTTCGAATTTTGACCCTTCAGACCTTTTTCTTATGCATAAAGAACCTCGTAAGGTCCGTGAATTTCGTCGCCGCGAGCAGGAAATTCTCGATACCGCGCTCAAGCTGTTCCTCGACCAGGGTGAAGACAGTGTCACCGTCGAGATGATTGCTGATGCCGTGGGTATCGGCAAAGGCACGATCTACAAGCACTTCAAATCCAAGGCCGAGATCTACTTGCGCCTGATGCTCGATTACGAGCGCGATCTGAACGAGCTGCTGCATTCGGCCGATGTCGACAAGGACAAGGAAGCGCTGTCCCGCGCCTACTTCGAATTCCGCATGCGCGACCCGCAGCGCTATCGCCTGTTCGACCGTCTCGAAGAGAAAGTGGTCAAGGGCAATCAGGTGCCGGAGATGGTCGAGGAACTGCACAAGATCCGTGCCTCGAACTTCGAACGCCTGACCCTGCTGATCAAGGGTCGCATCAGCGAAGGCAAGCTCGAAGACGTGCCGCCGTACTTCCACTACTGCGCATCCTGGGCGTTGGTGCACGGCGCGGTGGCGCTGTATCACTCGCCGTTCTGGAGCAACGTGCTGGAAGATCAGGAAGGCTTCTTCCAGTTCCTGATGGACATCGGCGTGCGCATGGGCAACAAGCGCAAGCGCGACCCGGAAACGCCGAGCACATAAGTCATTCAGCGGGCTGATTGCGCCGTGTTTTCACAACATGGCGCAATAGCACAGGAATATACTCAGGCATAGGGCTTGCTAAAACCTGATTTCTCAGTCAAGTTTTGCTTGCTCGATTTTCTTTCGCCGGAGTGTTTCATGATCGTTGACCGTCAAGGCAGGCGTTTTCGCAATCTGCGCATCAGCCTGACCTCTGCCTGCAATTACGCCTGTACCTACTGCGTGCCCAACGGCAAGCGGTTGGTCGCTGCGCAGGATGAGCTGTCGGCCGAAGCCATGGCGCGCGGCGTCGAATACCTGATCGAAGCGGCCGGCATCGAGCGCCTGCGCATCACTGGCGGCGAGCCACTGGTCAGCCCCAAACTCGAATCGTTCATGACTGCCGTCGGCCAGATGGGCCTCGACGACATCAGCCTGACCACCAACGGTCAACTCCTTGCGAAAAAACTGCCGCTGCTGGTCGATGCCGGTCTGCGCCGGATCAACGTTTCCCTCGATACTCTTGATGCCGCGGCTTTTCGCAGCATCGCCCGTGGCGGCGATCTGGCCAGCGTGCTCGATGGCATGGATCAGGCTGCTGCTGCCGGGATGAAGATCAAGGTCAACATGGTGCCGTTGCGCGGGCAGAACCTCGATCAGGTCATGCCGCTGCTCGACTACTGTCTGGAGCGCGGCTTCGAACTGCGTTTCATCGAGCTGATGCGCATGGGCCATCTGGCCAAGGATTCCAATGCCTTCCTGCAGCAGTTCGTCAGCCTTGAGCAGTTGCTCGGCCTGATCGGCGAACGTTATGAATACGCCCAGACCGACGCACCGGTGGACGCCACGGCCGTTCGCTATGCGATTCCCGGTCGCGGCAATTTCGGGGTGATCGCCAACGAAAGTGTGCCGTTCTGCCGCACTTGTTCGCGGTTGCGCCTTTCGTCGACCGGTTGGCTGCATGGCTGCCTGTCGTCGAGCAACCGCCACTATGTCGGCGATCTGCTCGACAAGCCGCGCCACCAGGCGTTGCCGGCGCTGCAACGTTTGCTGGTCAAGGCGTTGGGTGACAAGCAGGAGGTGGCGTTCTCTGGCGGCGCTACTGTCATGAAGATTATTGGCGGTTGAAGAACCGCTTTCGCGAGCAGGCTCGCTCCCACAAATGGAATGCATTTCCCTGTGGGAGCGAGAGTGCTCGCGAAGGCCTCTATCACTGAATTTGCCGAGCTGGCGCAAAAGCTGCATTCAACGGCCATTCGCCGGTTTTCCGACACCGGCTTCTGGAGGAATAGGATGCGTAGCCTGGTTTTGCTGCTGGCCGTTTTGGCGCTTGGTGGCTGCATGAATGTCAGCGATATGGCCGAAGGCACTCGCTATCACATGAGCGATGCGGGGCTTCTGGACCATAGCGACAGCCGCCGGGTGAACAATCTCCGCATTCAGCCGGACTCGTTCATCTTTATCGCCCAGGGCGCGTTCGCGCCACCGGGTGGTTCCTACCCACGGCCGAACGTGGTCGCCGAAGAAGCCTTCAAGGGCTTTGTCGAATACTTCCCGATGGTCCGCCGCGCCCGTGCGCCGGAAGGCCTCGACCAGGCCATGGGTGAAGCCCGTGATGCCGGCGCGCATTATCTGCTCTACACACGATTCGCCAAGGCAGACGACCGCATCGGCAACTCCGATGAGTGGCTGGACCAGGAAGCCGTGGATCGCCTCGGTATCGATGGCGGCGTGATTCAGATCATGTTGATCGAGACCAGCACCCAGTATTTGATTGATACTGCACGGATCAAGAGTCGTGGCGGTTTACTGACGTTCCATGATTCCAAACCCGAAGACCTCATCGGTCCGCCGCTGGCGCAATACGCACGCAGCCTGCTGGGGATCGGCGACCAGTAATCAAGGAGTACGCCATGAGTGACCCGCAAACAGCCAATGACCTGCTGGGGCAGATCCCCAAGACCAAAGGCCTGCCACCGGTGCATTTGTGGAACCCGGATTTCTGCGGCGACATCGACATGCGCATTGCCCGTGACGGCACCTGGTACTACCTGGGTACGCCGATCGGGCGCAAGCCGATGGTCAAACTGTTCTCCACCATCATCCGCCGCGACGGCGATGATTATTTCCTGATCACCCCGGTCGAGAAGGTCGGGATCAAGGTCGATGACGCGCCGTTCGTGGCGGTTGCCGTTGACGTGGAGGGGGAGGGCGAGGCGCAGGTTTTGCGCTTTACCACCAACGTCGAGGAAACCACCGAAGCGGGGACTGAGCATCCGCTGCGTGTCGAGATCGATCCTGAGACTCAGGAGCCTGCGCCCTATGTGCATGTGCGCAGCAACCTTGAAGCGCTGATTCACCGCAATGTGTTTTACCAGTTGGTGGAACTGGCGGTGAGCCGCGAGATCGATGGTCAGCGCTGGTTGGGCGTGTGGAGCGGCGGCGAGTTCTTTCGCATCGGCCTGGAACCCTGACACAACATTAAAATGTGGGAGCGAGCCTGCTCGCGAACGCGGTGTATCAGTCGCCAGCAATGTTGACTGACACGACGCTTTCGCGAGCAGGCTCGCTCCCACAATGGTTTGTGCAAGCTTAAAAAAATCCGGTTGACTGTTATTCGTATGATGATTAGCGTAGGCACCCATCGCGATTCGCCTTGAGGTGTACATGTCCAGCAGCTTTCATGCGTCGACCGTTGACTGGCTGGGCAGCTGGATTGCGGCCGGTCAGGTCAAGCCGGGGCAGACCATCAAGGTCGAGGCGGATCTGGGCGAGCAGCTTGGCGTCAGCCGCACAGTGATTCGCGAAGCCATCAAAACCCTCGTCGCCAAAGGCATGCTCGAAGTCGGACCGAAGGTCGGCACGCGGGTGTTGCCAGTACGGCGCTGGAATCTGTTCGATCCGCAGGTGGTCGGTTGGCTATCGCGCAATGGGTTGCCGGAAAACTTCGTCGATGACCTGCTGGATTTGCGCCGCACCATTGAGCCGATGGCGGTGCGCTGGGCCTGTGAGCGGGCGACACCGGAGCAGATCGAAGCGGTACAACTGGCTTTCAATGCGCTGGAACGTGCAGTCGACAGCGGCGTTGATTACAACCGTGCCGACCAGGCCTTCCACGAATGCATTCTGGCCGCCAGCCATAATCAGTTCATCGAACAAATGGTCCCGGCCCTCGGTGCGTTGCTGGCGGTGTCGTTCGAAGTCTCCGCCGCCGACCCCGATGAACTGCGCCGCACCTTGCCGATCCATAAAGACATGGCCGATGCCATCGCCGCGCGCGATTCGACCCGTGGCGTGTGGGCGTGCATGACCTTGATCGACAATGCCGATCTGGCGATAAAACGCTTTTACCCGAAAGTCATGGCGGACCGCAAAGCCAGCTAAGACCGAAAATTCCCTGTGGGAGCGAGCCTGCTCGCGAATGCGTCAGGTCAGATACATCATCATTGACTGACACGCCGCCTTCGCGAGCAGGCTCGCTCCCACATTGGAAACAACAAGAACATGAAGGATTCCAGATGACCTGCACCGCCCTGACCCAACACCGCGCGCAACTCGGCGAAGGCCCGTTCTGGGATGCGCCGACCCAGGCGTTGTACTGGGTCGATATCGCCGGTAAACAAGCGTTGCGCCTGATCGGCCAGAACGTGCAGATCTGGCAGATGCCCGAGCACATCTCCGCCTTCATTCCCTGCGCCAGCGGCGATGCGCTGGTGACATTGAGCAGTGGTGTCTACCGGCTCGATCTCGATTCGCCCGGCCTCGAGCCACGTTTGACGCTGTTCTGTGTCGCCGACCCGCAACCGGGCAACCGGCCCAACGAAGCTCGTTGCGATGCCTTGGGCCGGTTGTGGTTGGGCACCATGCAGAACAACATCGGCGAGCACGGCGAGGATCTGCCGCTGGTGCGCCGTTCCGGTGGCCTGTTCCGTATCGATCCCGATCAGCGCGTCACACCGCTGCTGCTCGGCCTGGGCATTCCCAATACCTTGTTGTGGAGCGACGACGGCACCACGCTGCTGTTTGGTGAAAGTCTCGACAGCACGCTCAATCGATATTTCATCCGCACCGACGGCAGTCTCGATGCGCCGCAGGTGTTCTACTCGTCCGATCAACACGGTGGTCCCGATGGCTCGGCGATGGACGCCGAAGGCTACGTGTGGAATGCACGCTGGGACGGCAGTTGCCTGCTGCGCCTGACGCCGGACGGGCAGGTGGATCGCAAAATCGATCTGCCGGTCAGTCGCCCGACCAGTTGCGTTTTCGGTGGCGAAGACTTGAAAACCTTATTCATCACCAGCGCCAAGAGTCCACTGAATCATCCATTGGATGGCGCGGTGCTGAGCATGCGCGTCGACGTTGCAGGAAAACTCTGTACGCGTTTTGCTGGTTAAATCCCAAAATATGGGATGCAAAATTATATATTGAGATTATTTGGCGGTCGGGTTTATAGTCGGCTCCAGCAGTAACACGCACTCACACTTAAAAAGAACAAAACAGGTGAAGTGATGCAGCGAATTCTTGGTGCCCGCGCCAGCGGGATCCGCCTTTCGTCACGGCTCAATGCCGTTGACGACGCATGCCTGTCTGTTTTTCCCAGCCGTCAGAACCGGACATCCACCGATGGCCGGTTTTTTTGCGCCTGCGTGCGGGAGGCCTGAGCCATGGCTGAAGCGCTGACATTGCCGCAAGTGTCGGCCCCGCCGAAAGGCGAGCGTCTGAAAAACAAGGTCGTGCTGTTGACCGGGGCCGCTCAGGGCATCGGCGAAGCGATTGTCGCCGCCTTCGCCGCGCAGCAAGCCAGATTACTCATCAGCGACATCCAGGCCGACAAGGTCGAGCAGGTCGCCGCTCACTGGCGCGATCAGGGCCATGACGTGCAGGCGCTCAAGGTCGACGTATCGAATCAGCAGGATCTGCATGCCCTGGCCCGACGCGCCGTGGAATTGCATGGCCGCATCGATGTGCTGGTCAACTGCGCCGGGGTCAATGTGTTCCGCGATCCTTTGCAGATGACCGAAGAGGACTGGCGCCGCTGCTTCGCCATCGATCTGGACGGCGCCTGGTATGGCTGCAAAGCCGTGCTGCCGCAGATGATCGAGCAGGGCGTGGGCAGCATCATCAACATCGCCTCGACCCATTCCAGCCACATCATTCCTGGCTGCTTCCCGTACCCGGTGGCCAAGCACGGCTTGCTCGGCCTGACCCGTGCACTCGGCATCGAATACGCGGCCAAAGGCATTCGCGTCAACGCCATCGCGCCGGGCTACATCGAAACGCAGCTGAACGTTGATTACTGGAATGGCTTTGCCGATCCGCACGCCGAGCGGCAGCGCGCCTTTGACCTGCACCCGCCCAAGCGCATCGGCCAGCCGATCGAAGTGGCGATGACGGCGGTGTTTCTGGCCAGCGATGAGGCACCGTTTATCAATGCTTCGTGCATCACCATCGATGGCGGCCGCTCGGTGATGTACCACGACTGAATAAAACGGATTTCCAGCGCTGAACTACGCTTGAAATCCAATCATCATACGATATGACTATTTTCAAACAGCTTCACTGAGAACACGCTTCAACGCTTTTCAAACCTTGCTCAAAAAAAATAACAAGGAGTCATCTGATGAAACGTCGTTTCGGGATTCGTACCCTGTGCAGCACTGCCCTGGCGGTCACTGCGTTCAGCCTGAGCAGTGCGCTGCTCGCCGCCGACGCGGTGAAGATCGGTTTTCTGGTAAAGCAGGCCGAAGAACCGTGGTTCCAGACCGAATGGGCTTTTGCCGAAAAAGCCGCCAAGGACAAAGGCTTTGAACTGATCAAGATCGCGGTGCCGGATGGCGAGAAGACCCTCTCGGCCATCGACAGCCTCGCCGCCAACGGCGCCAAGGGTTTTGTGATCTGCCCGCCTGACGTGTCCCTCGGCCCTGCCATCATGGCCAAAGCCAAGATCAACGACTTGAAAGTGATTGCCGTCGATGACCGTTTCGTCGACGCCAACGGCAAATTCATGGAAGACGTGCCGTACCTGGGCATGGCCGCGTTTGAAGTGGGCCAGAAGCAGGGCGCCGCCATGGCCGCCGAAGCGAAAAAGCGTAACTGGGACTGGAAAGACACCTACGCGGTGGTCAACACCTATAACGAACTCGACACCGGCAAGAAGCGCACCGACGGTTCGGTCGATGCGCTGAAGAAGGCCGGCATGCCCGAGGATCACATCCTCTTCGCCGCACTGAAAACCCTCGACGTACCGGGCAGCATGGACGCCACCAACTCGGCGCTGGTGAAACTGCCGAGCGCGGCGAAGAACCTGATCATCGGCGGCATGAACGACAACACCGTGCTCGGCGGCGTGCGCGCCACCGAAGCGGCCGGTTTTGCCGCGAGCAACGTGATCGGCATCGGCATCAACGGCACCGACGCCATCGGCGAGTTGAAAAAGCCTAACAGCGGCTTCTTCGGTTCGATGCTGCCAAGTCCGCACATCGAAGGCTACAAGACCGCCGAGATGATGTACGAGTGGATCACCGCCGGCAAAGAGCCGCCGAAGTACACCGCCATGGATGACGTCACCCTGATCACCCGCGAAAACTTCAAGCAAGAGCTGGAAAAAATCGGCTTGTGGAACTGAGGCAGCGACGGCCCGGGCAGCCGGGCCGTTTTTCGGTGTGAAGAGGTGGCTTTATGCACGCGCAAGTACAGACACAAGAACAACACGGCGCCAGCGGCAGCCTGCGCTTCAACGGGATCGGCAAGACCTTTCCCGGCGTGAAAGCGCTCGACGGCATCAGCTTCGTCGCCCATCCCGGCCAGGTTCATGCCTTGATGGGCGAGAACGGCGCGGGCAAATCGACCCTGCTGAAGATTCTCGGTGGTGCTTACATACCGAGCAGCGGCGAGCTGCAGATCGGCGAGCAGGCGATGGCGTTCAAGTCCACCGCCGACAGCATCGGCAGCGGCGTCGCGGTGATTCACCAGGAACTGCATCTGGTCCCGGAAATGACCGTGGCCGAGAACCTGTTTCTCGGCCATCTGCCGGCCAGTTTCGGCTTGATCAATCGCGGTGAGCTGCGTCAGAAGGCCTTGAATTGCCTGAAGGGTCTGGCGGACGAAATCGATCCGCAAACCAAGGTCGGACGCTTGTCGCTGGGTCAGCGGCAACTGGTGGAAATCGCCAAGGCGCTGTCGCGCGGCGCTCACGTCATCGCTTTCGACGAACCGACCAGCAGCCTCTCGGCGCGGGAGATCGATCGCTTGATGGCGATCATCGGTCGCCTGCGCGACGAAGGCAAAGTGGTGCTCTACGTTTCCCATCGCATGGAAGAAGTCTTCCGCATTTGCGACGCCGTCACCGTCTTCAAGGACGGCCGCTACGTACGTACATTCGACGACATGAGCCAGTTGACCCACGATCAACTGGTGACCTGCATGGTCGGCCGCGATATTCAGGACATCTACGATTATCGCCATCGCCCGCGCGGTGCCGTGGCGCTGAAGGTCGACGGCCTGCTCGGTCCGGGCTTGCGCGAACCGATCAGTTTCGAAGCGCACAAAGGCGAAATCCTTGGCCTGTTCGGGCTGGTCGGGGCAGGGCGCACCGAGCTGTTTCGCCTGCTCAGCGGCCTGGAGCGCAACACCGCCGGCCGCCTCGAATTGCGCGGCCATGAGCTGAAACTGCGCTCGCCGCGTGATGCGATTGCCGCCGGCATTCTGCTCTGCCCGGAAGATCGCAAGAAGGAAGGCATCATCCCCCTGGCCAGCGTTGCCGAGAACATCAACATCAGTGCCCGCGGTGCGCATTCCGGGCTTGGCTGCCTGATCCGCGGCTTGTGGGAAAAGGGCAACGCTGACAAGCAGATCAAGGCCCTGAAAGTGAAAACCCCGCACGCTGGCCAGCAGATCAAGTTCCTTTCCGGCGGCAATCAGCAGAAGGCCATTCTCGGCCGCTGGCTATCGATGCCGATGAAAGTCCTGCTGCTCGACGAACCGACCCGTGGCATCGATATCGGCGCCAAGGCCGAGATCTACCAGATCATTCATAACCTCGCCGCCGACGGTATTTCGGTGATCGTGGTGTCCAGCGATCTGATGGAAGTGATGGGCATTTCCGACCGCATCCTGGTGCTGTGCGAAGGCGCCCTGCGCGGCGAAGTCAGCCGCGACCAGGCCAATGAATCCAACCTGCTGCAACTGGCTTTGCCACGCCACCGCGCTGACGGCGTGGCGAACTGAGAGGTGACTATGATGACTACGCAAAACGAAACCCTGCCGACCGAGCGCAAACCGCTGGACATGCGGCGCTTCCTCGATGACTGGGTCATGCTGCTGGCGGCGATCGGCATCTTTGTCGCCTGCACACTGCTGATCGACAACTTCCTCTCGCCGCTGAACATGCGTGGCCTGGGTCTGGCGATTTCCACCACCGGCATCGCCGCGTGCACCATGCTTTATTGCCTGGCATCCGGACACTTCGACCTCTCGGTCGGCTCAGTGATCGCCTGTGCCGGCGTGGTCGCGGCAGTGGTAATGCGTGACACCAACAGTGTATTTCTCGGGGTCAGCGCGGCGTTGGTGATGGGCCTGATCGTCGGGCTGATCAACGGCATCGTGATTGCCAAGTTGCGCGTCAATGCCTTGATCACGACGCTGGCGACCATGCAGATCGTTCGCGGTCTGGCCTACATTTTTGCCAACGGCAAAGCGGTCGGTGTTTCGCAGGAATCGTTCTTCGTCTTCGGTAACGGCCAGCTGTTCGGTGTGCCGGTGCCGATCCTGATCACCATTGTCTGCTTCCTGTTTTTCGGCTGGCTGCTGAACTACACCACGTACGGGCGCAACACCATGGCCATCGGTGGCAACCAGGAAGCGGCGCTGCTGGCGGGTGTCAACGTCGACCGGACCAAGATCATCATCTTCGCCGTGCACGGTTTGATCGGTGCGCTGGCGGGGGTGATTCTGGCCTCGCGGATGACTTCCGGGCAGCCGATGATTGGTCAGGGTTTTGAACTGACAGTGATCTCGGCTTGCGTGCTGGGCGGAGTTTCGTTGAGTGGTGGCATCGGCATGATTCGCCACGTGATTGCCGGGGTGTTGATTCTGGCGATCATCGAGAATGCGATGAACCTGAAGAACATCGATACGTTTTATCAGTATGTGATTCGTGGTTCGATTCTGTTGCTGGCCGTGGTCATTGACCGCTTGAAACAACGGTAACGTCAAAAGCTACCCCTCACCCCAGCCCTCTCCCAAAGGGAGAGGGGGCTGACCGAGGTGTCTTGCGTTCTACATCGACCTGAAAGATCGGGTCGATTGTGGATTCGCTAAAGCAACATCATTTCGGCGCATTTCCTGAGCACTC
>NZ_JBXAWD010000022.1:0-55789 GCF_057291535.1 Pseudomonas sp. 1L-E-NC-VB-C3
CCGACCGAAGTGTCTGGCGTTATGCATCGACCTGAAAAACCTTATCGATTATGGATTCAAGACAATTCGTTCAAGTCGGTGAATCCCTCCAATATCCCCAATCAGCCCCCTCTCCCTTTGGGAGAGGGGGCCGACCGAAGTGTCTGGCGTTATGCATCGACCTGAAAAACCTTATCGATTATGGATTCAAGACAATTCGTTCAAGTCGGTGAATCCCTCCAATATCCCCCGATCAGTCCCCTCTCCCTTTGGGAGAGGGTTAGGGTGAGGGCAATCCACAGACTGCCCACAATCGCCAGAGCGCCAAGGTCAGAGCATTTCCAGCGCCATGATCCGTCCTCGAATAAACCGCCGCTCCGGCTCCTGCCGCGTCAGCTCCAGCGCCCGCTGATACGCCGCCCGCGCCTGCTCCACTCGGCCCAATTGCCGGCAAAACTCCGCCCGCGCCGAATGCGCCAAGTGGTAATCCTGCAACTCCCCACGCGCCAAAATCCCTTCAACCAACAACAACCCGGCCAACGCTCCATCCCGTTTGGCCACCGCCACCGCGCGGTTCAGCTCGATCACCGGCGACGGCACCGCGCGCAGCAGCACGTCATACAGACCGACAATCTGCTGCCAGTCCGTTTCCGCCGCTGACGGCGCTTCCGCATGCACCGCTGCAATCGCCGCTTGCAGACAATATGGCCCGAAACGCCGCGTGCTCAGCGCGCTCTCGACCAGCGCGCAGCCTTCGGCCATCAACCCGGCATTCCACAACGAGCGATCCTGATCGTCGAGCAATACCAGTTCACCGCTCGGCGAAGTGCGCGCCGGTCGACGTGATTCGTGCAGCAGCATCAGCGCCAGCAGACCCATGACTTCCGGCTCAGGCAGCAACTCCATCAACAAGCGCCCTAGGCGAATCGCTTCGCGCGTCAGGTCCTCGCGGGTCAGCTCAGTGCCGACCGATGCCGAATAACCCTCGTTGAACACCAGATAAATCACCCGCAACACGCTGTCGAGGCGCTCGGGCAATTCGTTCAGCGTGGGTACTTGATAAGGGATTTTCGCGTCGCGGATCTTCGCTTTCGCGCGGACGATACGCTGGGCAATCGCCGCCGGCGCCGAGAGAAAAGCACGGGCGATTTCCTCGGTGGTGAGGTCGCAGACTTCGCGCAAGGTCAGCGGCACCTGCGCATCCGCCGCCAGTGCCGGGTGGCAGCAGGTGAAGATCAGCCGCAAGCGATCGTCTTCCACGTCTTCGCCACTCCAGTCAGCCTGTTCCAGCTCATCGAGTTGTGCCAGCAGCAACGGTTGCGACGCCTTGAACCGGGCGCGCCGGCGCAGCACATCGATGGCTTTGAAACGTCCGGTCGAGACCAGCCAGGTGCGCGGGTTGTCCGGCACGCCGTCGCGCTGCCAGCGCTCGACCGCGACGAAGAACGCCTCGTGCAAGGCTTCTTCGGCGAGGTCGAAATCACCGAGCAGGCGGATCAGCGTGGCCAGAATCCGCCGCGAATCCTCGCGGTAGACCTGCTCCACCCGCGCCCTGACGTCAGACATTCAACTGCCGCACCGGACGCACTTCAACGCTGCCGACCCGCGCTGCCGGAATGTTGCCGGCCACCTGAATCGCTTCGTTGAGATCCTTGGCATCGATCAGGTAAAAACCGGCCAGTTGCTCCTTGGTTTCAGCGAAAGGCCCGTCGGTGATCGACACCTTGCCGTTGCGCATGCGTACCGTGGTGGCGGTCTCTACCGATTCCAGCGCTTCAGCGGCGATCATCCGCCCGCTGCCCTGAATCGACTCGGCGTAGGCCCAGCATTCGGCGTCCTCCGGGCTGTCGGGCGAGGTGTGCAGCAGGCGTTCATCGCTGTAGACCAGGCATAGATATTTCATGGCGATCTCCTGATTCGAACGGATCAACTATGGCTGAAGATCAGGGCTGCACATCGAACAGCGTCGCGCCGCTCATCGGATCGAACGGTGCCGACCAGTGCTCGTGGGCAATCTTCCACGCCCCGCCGATTTGCCGGTAACAGGCGGTGACACGCATCCAGCAACTCTGGGTTTCGCCTTTGTCATTGGTGCCGCCGCAGTTGGCTACCCAATGGGCGAAAGCGATGTTGTCGGCACTTTCGATGGCGATTTCGTGGAACTCGAAGATGTGCGGGCCGGGGCACATTTCCATGCACTCGACCCAGTGCGCGCGGTACGCCGCTTTGCCTTTGAATTGCAGGGCCTTGATCGCATCGAACGAGACGATGTCGTCGGCGTACAGGGCCATGACTTTCTCGACGTCCTTGGCCATTACCGCTTCGCGATAGGTGTTGATCAGAGTCTGGATCTCGCTTTGTGCGCTCATGGTGTTCTCCGTGGTTTTTGTTGTGAAGACACCCTTAGTCGTTTGCCCAATGCGCGGATCGACAGGGCAAACAAAAAAATTTCGCCGACGACAATCTCGCTAGAATCCGAGGCTCACTCTTTGTAGGAAAAAGGAAATTCCCGTGTCAGCCCAACTCGTGCCTTACGACAGCCTCAGCCCTTTACAGCGTCAGCAAGTCGAGGCCATTGAAATCCACCCCGAGCAGATCAAATTCTCCGGCGACATCCACGGTGCCTTGCACACCCTGCTGTCGAAACCCGGCCCCGGCGTAAAGGGTTTTGCCCTGCTGGCGGACGACGTACCGGTAGCGTTTCTGCTGCTCAAGCGCCCGCCGGTGTTGCCCGACTGGGCCGACGAACACAGCGCCACATTGCATGCCTTGCAGGTCGATCGCCGTGCGCAGGGCATGGGTTATGGCAAGGCCTGCCTGCAAGCGCTGCCCGCTGTCGCCCGTGAAGCGTGGCCGGAAATCAAAGGACTGGAATTGTCGGTGGACGCTGATAACGAGGCGGCGATTGCGCTGTACGCCAAGCATGGCTATGTCGACAGCGGCGAGGCGTACAAGGGCCGGATCGGTTACGAGCGGCGGATGGGGCTGTTCTTCTGAGTATCCCCTGATCGTTCCCACGCTCCGCGTGGGAACGCCTCTTTGTGACGCTCTGCGTCACGCTTTTGGGACGCGGAGCGTCCCCGGCTGCATTACCACGCGGAGCGTGGGAACGATCAGGCAGTTTCGATAGGTGTTGGCTTCAGAGGGTCAGGATCATCTCGTGCCACGCCATGCCGCCGTGGTCGGACTCCGACGGTTTGATGTAAGCAAAGCCAAACCCGGCGTACACCGCAATGTGTTGCTCTTTGCACATCAGATGAATTGTCGCTTTGTCCATCCCACGCATGCGCTCGATGAATTCGCCGAGCAGGCGCTTGGCCAGGCCCTGCCCTTGGTAATCCGGGTGCACCACCACCGACATGATCACCACGTTCGGGCCTTTCGGGTCGTGGCCGATCAATTCCTTGAAGGCTTCGTCGGACATCTGCACGTCGAACGCCGCGCCGGAATTGATGAAACCGGCGACCACGCCGTCCACCTCGGCGACGATGAAGCCGTCCGGCCAAGTGGCAATGCGCGTGGCGATCTTCTCGCGGGTGGCGGCTTCGTCGCCCTCGTAGGCGATGGTTTCGATGGCGTAGCAGCGGTCGAGGTCGGCGGCGCTGACGTTGCGGATCACGGTGTTCATGGCAACTCGAGAATCTGTGGAAACAAGGCCCGCCAGCATAAAGCAGAACCACCGGGGCGGACATGCTCCGCCTCGATTGTCACGCCGCTCAGGCCTTGATCGGCAGCCAGATTTCCAGGGTGCCGGTATTGAGTTTCGGGTTGTAATCCTCGCTGTAGCGCTCGAATTCCGGGGCGTCCGCCGCTTCGTAACCGGACTGCGGCAGCCAGGTGTTCCAGATGTACTGGAAAGTGTCAGGGAGTTGCGCCAGTGACCCCTTGTGCTCGAACACCGCATATTTCTGCGGCTGGATTTCAACCCAGCGGTACTTTTCCGGCAGGTCGTCGAGCTTGTCGATCTGCACCCCGGCGATGTATTCGAAACCGCCCTCGCCGTCCGCGTTGCAGCAAACGCCGTAGGTCACTTCATTGACTTGCGCGGGGATTTTCCCCAAGTGCGGGATCAGTTTTTCCCACAACGCGGGAATGTCTTCGGTGGTCTCCTGAGTGAATCGCCCGCCGAAACCGGCAATCAGCAGAAATTGCCCGTGTTCGAAGCGAGGCTCGGCTATCTCGACGCGTTGTTGTTCATCCATGACGCGACTCCTCAGAACGGAATAGTGGATTCGGCTGGGAGTATAGAAAGCCCGACCCGTTTCGCACGTTTACAGCGAGTGCAACTGCTCGACGGCGCCCGAGCCGACAAACTCGTTGTAGCCGGAAACGATCACGTACACCGCGAAATAGCAGAAGATCGCCGCCGATGCCAGATAGGAGTAGCGCAGCAGCTTGTCGCCCAGCAGCTTGCCGCCGTGGCTTGCGGCGAAGCACAGACCGGCCGACCAGAGCAGCCCGGCGCAGAGAAAACCACCGAGAAACAGCGCCGAACTCAACGGACCACCGCCACCGGATCGGGCGATCAACGTACCGCCGACAGCAGCAAACCAGAGAATCGCACTCGGCGACGACATCGCGAGAAAGATGCCGCGAAAGAATTCCTTGCGATGGGAGTTCTGCCCCACTTCCGCCGTTTCCGCCAGCAGCGCTTCGTGGTGGATCGCCGAATAAATCATCTTCGCCGCGAAGTAGATCAGCAGCGCCGAACCGCCAATCCACAGCACCCAGCGCACGGTTTCGTATTGCAGCAAAACAGTCATGCCGGCCAAGGCCAGCACCGCGTAAATCAGGTCGCCGACGCAGGTGCCCAGGCCCAGAGCGAAGCCCTGAAAGTAGCCGCGCTGCATGGCCAGGGTGATCATCGCGATGTTGGCTACGCCGATATCCAGGCACAGCGAAAGGCTCAGCAAGAAGCCGCTGGTGAATTCCATTGACCGATTTTCCTTGAAAAAAATGTTTACAACCGCGCTGGACAGTATGCCATCACTGCCCTTATCTTCCGCCACAGGTCACCGCAGTGACCAGCGTCGCTCGGACGGTTCCGGGCGCTTACGTTATCCGAGGCAACAATGGCCGAACAAGGTTCGCCGCGCCGCTTTGCGCGCATAGATCGACTCCCCCCTTACGTTTTCAACATCACCGCCGAACTGAAGATGGCCGCTCGCCGCCGTGGTGAAGACATCATCGACCTGAGCATGGGCAATCCCGACGGCGCCACGCCGCCGCACATTGTCGAAAAACTGGTGCAGGTCGCCCAACGTGAGGACACCCACGGTTACTCGACGTCCAAGGGCATTCCACGCCTGCGCCGGGCGATTTCCAACTGGTACAAGCAGCGCTACGAAGTCGATATCGACCCGGAAAGCGAAGCCATCGTCACCATCGGCTCCAAGGAAGGCCTGGCGCATTTGATGCTCGCGACCCTGGACCAGGGCGACACGGTGCTGGTGCCGAACCCGAGCTATCCGATTCACATCTACGGTGCGGTGATTGCCGGCGCCCAGGTGCGTTCGGTGCCGCTGGTGCCGGGGGTGGATTTCTTCGATGAGCTGGAGCGCGCCATTCGCGGTTCGATCCCCAAGCCAAAAATGATGATCCTCGGCTTCCCGTCCAATCCGACCGCGCAGTGCGTGGAGCTGGACTTCTTCGAACGGGTGATCGCCCTCGCCAAGCAGTACGACGTTTTGGTCATCCACGACCTGGCTTACGCCGACATCGTCTACGACGGCTGGAAAGCGCCGTCGATCATGCAGGTGCCCGGGGCCAAGGACATTGCGGTGGAGTTTTTCACTCTGTCCAAGAGCTACAACATGGCCGGCTGGCGCATCGGTTTCATGGTTGGCAACCCGGAACTTGTCAGCGCTCTGGCGCGGATCAAGAGCTACCACGACTACGGCACCTTCACTCCGCTGCAAGTGGCGGCGATTGCTGCGCTCGAAGGTGATCAGCAATGCGTGCGCGACATCGCCGAGCAGTATCGTCAGCGTCGCAACGTGCTGGTCAAAGGCCTGCATGAGCTGGGCTGGATGGTCGAGAACCCGAAAGCGTCGATGTACGTCTGGGCGAAGATTCCCGAGGCGTATGCGCATCTGGGTTCGCTGGAGTTCGCCAAGAAACTGCTGGCCGAGGCCAAGGTCTGCGTTTCGCCGGGCGTGGGTTTTGGCGAATACGGCGATGATCACGTGCGCTTCGCCCTGATCGAAAACCAGGATCGGATTCGTCAGGCCGTGCGCGGGATTCGCGGGATGTTCCGCGCGGATGGCTTCAATCCGAAATCTCCTGCCTGACACCTGCCCCCTGTGGGAGCGAGCCTGCTCGCGAAAGCGGTCTGATCGTTCCCACGCTCTGCGTGGGAATGCCTCAATGGACGCTCTGCGTCCGCTTTGGGACGCGGAGCGTCCCGGGCTACATTCCCACGCGGAGCGTGGGAACGATCAAACCGTGAAATCAAGACACAAAAAAACCGCATCGCTGCGGTTTTTTTGTGCCTGCAAACTGCCGCTTAAACGAACAGCGACAACAGCAGGATAAAGCCCAGGCCCACCACCGACAGAATGGTTTCCATCGCGGTCCAGGTCTTGAAGGTTTCGGCCACGGTCATGTTGAAGTACTGCTTGACCAGCCAGAAACCGGCGTCGTTGACGTGGGACAGGATCAGCGAACCGGCGCCGGTGGCCAGCACCAGCAGCTCACGGTTGACGCCCGGAATCATGCCGACAACCGGCACCACAATGCCGGCGCCAGTGATGGTCGCCACAGTGGCCGAACCGGTTGCGATACGGATCACCGCCGCTACCAGCCAGGCCAGCAGGATCGGCGAAATCTGCGCGCTGACCGCCATGTGGCCGATCACGTCACCCACGCCGCTGGTCACCAGCATCTGCTTGAAGCCACCGCCCGCACCAATGATCAGAATGATCGCGGCGGTTGGCGCCAGACTCGCGTCGAGCCACTTGAGCATCTGGTTGGAACCGATGCCCTGCTTGTAGCCAAAGGTGTACAGCGACAGCAGCAACGCCAGCAGCAATGCGGAGATCGGGTGGCCGATCATGTCCATCCAGATGCGGAAGAAGTTGCCGTCCGGCAGTGCCACGTCAGCGAAGGTTTTCAGCAGCATCAGGAACACCGGCAACAGCACGGTGACCAGAGTGATGCTGAAGCTCGGCAGGTCGGCCGAATCGTTTTCGCGGGCCAGTTGATCGACCAGCTCCTGATTCGGGTGACCCGGGATGTGCTTGGCAATGAAGGTACCGAAGATCGGACCGGCAATGATGGCGGTCGGCAGTGCGACGATCAGACCGTAGAGAATGGTCTTGCCGATGTCAGCGCCGAACACGCCGATGGCCAGCAGCGGGCCTGGGTGCGGCGGTACCAGACCGTGCACCGCAGAGAGGCCGGCGAGCAGCGGGATACCGATCTTGATGATCGATACGCCAGTGCGACGCGCAACGATGAATACCAGCGGAATCAGCAGCACGAAGCCGATTTCGAAGAACAGCGGGATACCCACCAGGAACGCAGCGAACATCATCGCCCACTGCACCTTGTCCTTGCCGAAGGCGCGGATCAGGGTCTGGGCGATCTGATCGGCGCCGCCGGATTCGGCCATCATTTTGCCGAGCATGGTGCCCAGGGCGAGGATGATGCCGACGAAACCGAGCACGCCACCGAAGCCGTCCTGGAACGCCTTGATGATGGTATTGATCGGCATGCCGGAAGTCAGGCCGAGGAAGGCGGCGGCGATGGTCAGGGCAATGAACGGGTGAATCTTGAACTTGGTGATCAGGATAATCAGGCCGATTACCGTGACCACCGCATCGAGCAGCAGGAACGTCTCGTGGGACATGCCAAACATGGGGGGTGTCTCCTGGATTGTTGTTGTTATTAAAGCGGGTTGAACAGAAGTCGGGAGGACAGCGCTGTCTTTTTCAACATGCTCATATCGCCTGTTTCAGGCCGTTGGCCTGCCACCAGACGTGAGCCTGCAGGGCCAGCTCTTCGACGCTGTGAATCGAGGCATTGAGCGCCAGGGTCAGCGGCTCGCCCTTGGGCGATTCGAGCGTGGCGAACTGGCTTTCGATCAACGTCGCCGGCATGAAGTGGCCCGGGCGGTGCGATACACGCTCGGCGGCGACTTCCGGAGTCAATTCAAGAAACACGAAACCCAGGCCCGGCAAGGCACTGCGCAGACGTTCGCGATAGCTGTGTTTAAGGGCGGAGCAGGTCAACACCGGGCGCTGGCCTTGGGCATCGACGCGACGCAGTTCATCGCACAGGCTGTCGAGCCAGCCGGCGCGGTCTTCGTCGTTCAGGGGGATCCCCGCGCTCATCTTTTCGATGTTCGCGGCCGGATGGAAAGTATCGCCTTCAATGGCAGTGGCGCCGCTCAATTGGCACAGGGCCTGGCTGACGCACGTCTTGCCGCAACCGGCAACGCCCATGATGACCAGGGCGGTGATGGGATGACTCATATAACACCTCAGCGCGCAGACAGCGCTACCTTTGCTAGCTATGACTCTAGTGCACAGGCAGAAGTTGCCGACGCCTTCTTGTCGTTTTTTTGGGTTGCAGCAGGTTTGTTCCTAACGCCAAAGAGCACTGATCAGGCAGGACCGCGCTCACGCATTTGCAGCTGCATCAGGACAGCGCTACCTTAGTGCCTTGATTTTTGTTTGGCAAGCCGCCCGATGACCTCCCCCAAGAACGATAAAAATACCCGCACCACCGGCCGTCCGACCCTCAACGAAGTAGCCCGCCTGGCCGGCGTCAGCCCGATCACTGCCTCGCGTGCCTTGCGCGGGGTGAGCACGGTAGCCACCGAACTGGTGGAAAAAGTGCAGAAAGCCGCGCTCGAACTCAACTATGTGGTCAACCCCGCCGCCCGCGCACTGGCCTCGGCGCAGAGCCATTCGGTGGTGGTACTGGTGCCGTCGCTGTCCAACCTGCTGTTCATCGACACGCTGGAAGCCATTCATCGGGTGCTGACGCCCAAGGGCTTCGAAGTGCTGATCGGCAACTTCCACTATTCGCGCGATGAAGAAGAAAACCTGCTGCGCAATTACATGGCTTATCAGCCGCGCGGCTTTCTGCTGACCGGTTTTGATCGCACGGAAAGTTCGCGGCGGATGATCGAGGCCAGCAACATTCCTTGCGTGTACATGATGGAGCTGGACAGTGCTGCCGGAGTCAATTGCGTGGGTTTCTCGCAGTTGAGCGCCGGGGAAACTGCCGCCGAACATCTTCTGTCTCGTGGACGCAAGCGTCTGGCGTACATCGGCGCGCAGCTGGACCAGCGCACCTTGCTGCGCGGTGAGGGTTTCCGCAAAGCATTGCAGAAGGCAGGCCGTTACGACCCGGACCTGGAAGTGCTGACACCGCGTGCTTCGTCGGTGGGCTTGGGCGGCGAGCTGTTCCTGCAATTGCTGGCGGCGCATCCGGACGTCGATGCGATCTTCTTTGGCAACGATGACCTGGCCCAGGGTGCGCTGCTGGAAGCGTTGCGCAATGGCATCAGAATTCCCGAGCAAGTGGCGATCCTCGGTTTCAACGACTTGCCGATGTCCGAACACATGGTGCCGCGCCTGAGCAGCATCAACACCCCCCGTGAGGCGATCGGCCGGCGCGCGGCGGAGCAGATGCTCACGTTGATGGCGGGTAACAAAGTGGCGCGGCCGATGGAGGATATGGGGTTTGAGCTGAAGGTTCGCGAGAGTACCTGACCCTTCACAAATGCTGAGTTGCAACACAACCCTTGTGGGAGCGAGCCTGCTCGCGAAAGCGGTGGGTAAGTCAGCTTTGATGCAGCTGACACGAGGCCTTCGCGAGCAGGCTCGCTCCCACAGGGGATCTTTACCAAATTCAATGGCTGAGCAGGTCAACCAACGCCTGCGCACCCTTCTGCAATGGCTGGCTCTTGAGCCACACCGCGTGCACCGGCAGCACCAGGCCATTTTCGATGTTGCGAAAATTCAGCCGTTTCAAGCGTCCCGCGTCCAGCCACGGCTGCACCACCGACAGCGGAAAATTCCCCCAACCCAATCCCGCTTCAACCATTTCCATTGCCGTCTCGAGATTGTCCGTACGCCAGTAAGATTCAGCCACCAATGGCCGCGTCTCGCTGATCGGCAAGTCGCGGCTGGCGACGATGATCTGCCGCACTTGCACCAGATCTTCGAGAAACACATCCCGCCCCCGCAACAACGGACTGTCCGCCGCCAGCGTGGCGATCATGCGTTCGCTGCCGACAAACTGAAACCGCTCCAGCGCATTCACGCTCAAACCGGCGAACGCCAGACACACGCTGACCCGGCCACTGTGCAACATCGCCAGCACATCATCCTGTGGCGCAGTCAGCACTTCGATATCGAGCAACGGATGCCGCTCGGCAATCACCTTGATCGCTGCCAGCAAGCGCCGCCGATCAATGTCCGCGATCACGCCGATCGACAACCTGCTTTCCAGCCCCAGCGACAGCTCCACCGCGTGCACCTGCAACTGCTTGAGCTGCTCGGCGATCAGTCGCGCGTGCGGCACCAACGACTGCGCCATCGCCGTGGGTTGCGGCTCGCGGTGGCTGCGGTCGAACAACGGGTAACCGAGTTCCGCTTCAAGATTGGCAATGCCCATGCTCACAGCCGACGGCACCTTGCCCAACTGCCGTGCGGCAGCGGAAAACGAGCCGCGTTCGATCACCGCGAGAAACAATTCGATGCTGTCGCTGCTGAAATTCAAATGCCTCACCTATCAATAAAACTGAAAGCTACCGACTTTTTCTGTCAGGTCTATTGAAGCTATCTTTCGCCGCCTTCGCCAGCCCTGCTGGCCAACATTCGGCAAGAAAGAGGCAAATCTGCATGCAAGGCGTGAAACGCAAACTGGTCTACGTGTCGCTCTACGAAGTGATCGGCATGACCTTCTCGGCACTTGGTCTGGCACTGTTATCGGGCACATCGCCGGGCAGCACCGGGCCGCTGGCGGTGATCATCACCAGCATCGCCGTGACCTGGAACTTCATTTACACCTCGTTGTTCGAGCGCTGGGAAAGTCGCCAGATCTCGCGCACCCGTACGGTCAAACGGCGTATCGCCCACGCGGTCGGCTTTCAACTGACGCTGATCGTGTTTCTGATTCCGTTGATCGCGTGGTGGATGAACATCAGTCTGGTGCAGGCGTTCCTGCTGGATCTGGCACTGATCATTTTCATCCCGTGCTACACCTTCGTGTTCAACTGGCTGTTCGACCGGATCTTCGGTTTGCCGAACTCGGCGCTACCGGATTCTGCCGCTGCGGCATAAATCGCTAATTCGTAAGCAGATATTGCGAGAAATCAGCGGTTTGACCGGGTAAACCGCTGATATTCACAATCCATCAATTCCGATAGCAGGCTAAGCTTTTCCATCAATAAAAAATGGATCAGCTTATGACTGCTCACGCTCCCGCCGCCGCGCCCAGTGATGGCATCGACCCGGTACGCGCCGCCGAAATTTCCGCCCGCATTGATCGGCTGCCCGCTGTTGCTACCATCTGGCGTCTGGTGGCGCTGCTGTCGATCGGCGGATTTTTCGAACTCTACGATCTGTTCCAGACCGCCTACATCAGTCCCGGGCTGATTCGCGACGGCTTGTTCGCCACGGGCAAGCAAGGCGTGTTCGGTTTCTCCGATCAGGCGGCGTTCGCCTCGGCGACGTTCCTCGGCCTGTTCCTCGGCGCCAGCCTGCTCAGTCCGTTGGCGGATCGTTTCGGTCGCCGGGCAATCTTCACCTTCGCGCTGATCTGGTACACGGTGGCGACAGTGCTGATGGGGATCCAGACCTCAGCGCTGGGCATCATCGGCATGCGTTTTCTGGTCGGCATCGGCTTGGGTATCGAATTGGTGACGATCGATGCCTACCTCTCGGAACTGGTCCCTAAACGCATGCGCAGCTCGGCGTTCGCCTTTGCGTTTTTCGTGCAGTTCCTCTCGGTGCCGGCGGTGGCCTTGATGTCGTGGTGGCTGGTGCCGCAAGCGCCGTTCGGGGTGTCCGGCTGGCGTTGGGTGGTGCTGGCCAGCGCGGTGTTTGCGCTGTTTATCTGGTGGCTGCGCAAGCGTCTGCCGGAATCGCCGCGCTGGCTGGCGCAACACGGTCGGTTCGATGAGGCCAACCGGATCCTCGACCATCTCGAAGCGCGCTGCGCCAAGGATTACGGAAAAGCGCTGGATGCGCCGGAACCGGTGTCAGTCGATGTCGAAGGCAAGGGCCGTTTCGCCGATATCTGGCAGCCGCCGTACCGCCGCCGCGCGTTGATGTTGATCGTCTTCCACATCTTTCAGGCGATCGGTTTCTTCGGTTTCGGCAACTGGTTGCCGGCGCTGCTTTCGGGGCAAGGTGTGAGCGTCACCCACAGTTTGATGTACGCCTTCATCATCACCCTCGCCTACCCGCTCGGGCCGTTGCTGTTCGTGAAGTTCGCCAACCGCTTCGAAAACAAATGGCAGATCGTCGGCTCGGCCCTCGGCGCGATGACCTTCGGCACCCTGTTCGCCCTGCAGACCAGCGCGTTCGGGCTGATCTTCTGCGGGGTGATGATCACCTTCTGCAACGCCTGGCTGAGCTTCAGTTATCACTCCTATCAAAGCGAACTGTTCCCGACCAACATCCGCGCCCGCGCGGTCGGGTTCTGCTATTCGTTCAGTCGCTTGTCGACGGTGTTCAGCAGTCTGCTGATCGGCATGTTCCTGGATACTTTCGGCACGCCGGGGGTACTGGCGTTTATCGTCAGCAGCATGCTGATCGTGATGCTGACCATCGGCTGGTTCGGCCCGCGTACGCGTAATCTGGCACTGGAAAATATTGCCCATCGTTGAAGGCCAACGCAGGACTCAACTGTGGGAGCGAGCCTGCTCGCGAAGGCGTCGTGTCAGAAAGGCATGTGCTGGCTGACATAACGCTTTCGCGAGCAGGCTCGCTCCCACATTGGTTATTGGTGACGTTGAAACAGCTCAGTTCAATTGCAGGGTTTCATTGAACTGGCTGATCGCATCCACCACATGCCGCGAGCCTTGCTGGATTTCCAGGATCACCTCGCCCGCTTCGTTGGCCAGTTCCACGCCCAGCCCGGTTCGGCTCAGACTCGACTGCATGCTCGACACTGCGCTCAGCGACAGGTCGTGGTTCTTGCGCACCACGTCGACAATTTCCAGAGTGGCCTGACTGGTGCGCGCGGCGAGGCTGCGTACCTCATCGGCGACAACCGCGAAACCGCGTCCATGCTCACCGGCGCGCGCCGCTTCGATCGCGGCATTGAGTGCCAGCAGGTTGGTCTGATCGGCAATGCCGCGAATGGTCTGGACGATGGTGCCGATGATGTCCGACTGTTTGCTGACCGCATCGATGCTCACCGCCGCTTCGTTCAGATCGCGGGAAATGTCCTGAATGATCTGCACGGTCTGCTGCACGACTTGTGAGCCTTTTTGCGCGCAGGCGTCGTTTTGTACCGAGGTGCTGTGGGCCGATTCAGCAGCGTTCTGCAGAGTGGTCATTTGCCGAGTGATGTCGCTGGCAAACTTCACCACTTTGTACAGGCGGCCTTTGGCGTCGAACAGCGGGTTATACGAGGCTTCCAGATAAACCATCTGGCCGGATTTGTTCTTTCGCTCGAAACGGTGCGAGTGATATTCGCCGCGATTGAGCGAAGCCCAGAACGCCTTGTACTGCGCAGATTCGGCTTCGGCACGGTGACAGAACAGGCTGTGGTGCTGGCCGACAATTTCAGGGTGCGCGTACTGCATGGTCTGCAGGAAGTTGTCGTTGGCGCGGATGACATTGCCTTCGGGAGTGAACTCGATCACCGCCATGGAACGGCCGATCGCTGCCAGCATGGCTTCTTCTTCATGTTCTTTGTTGATGCGCGCGGTGATGTCCGCCGCAACCTTGATCACACTTCTGACCTGTTTGTCTGGCCCGAACACCGGCATGTAACTGGCTTCGAGCCAGATCTCGCGGCCGCTCTTGTTCAGGCGCAGAAAAGTGCCGCTGAGCGGTTCACCACGAGCCAGGTCGCGCCACAACTTCGCGTAGTCCTCGCTGCGATAAAAGCTTTCTTCACAGAAAATCCGATGGTGTTTGCCGCGCACTTCTTCGGCGCTGTAGCCCATGGTCTTGCAGAAGTTCTCGTTGGCGTCGAGAACGATGCCGTCCGGAGTGAACTCGATCATCGCCATCGAGCGGCTGATCGCTTCGATTTTCGCGTTGGCCTCGGTCAGCGCACAGCTGAAACGCTCGATTTCCCGCAGGTCAGCCTTGTGATGTAGGTTGAACATGGTTGTATCACCTTCCGCGCGTTCTTTTGATTTGATGAAAGTTCAGGTCTTTCAAGATCCACCACTACGTTCCACAGAACAGGCACACGCCTTCCTCCACAGGAGGAAGTTGTCAGGTAATAAATGATGATCAATCGGAGGGTCCCTGCAGCGACGCTCTGATCAAGACATCCTTTTCTTGATAGCCCGCACTCGGGCCAGCCCTAACGTGAAGAACTTCCATGTTGGTGACGCTCCTTGTTGGTTCAGTGTCGGTGCCTTGAATTGCGCACTCTGGCAGCATGAATCACGGACCAACCTGTGCCGTCGGCCTGGTGGCATGACGGTCGACATGGTTAGTTACCTGCAAAGCATAGCCATCCCGACGCCGGGCGCAAGGCCACTAGTCGGCCAGTATCTGGCACTTTTTGCACAAGAAACGGTTCAGCGCGGGAAACAGTGTGGTGAAAACGGACGTTTTCGCCAGCGAGGCGGGAGCCCGTGAACCGGGCTTCCGCATGGTTTGATCAATGGCCGAAAATATCGACCTTCTTGGCTTTCTTCTCCGCGCGTTTTTCAATCGCGGTCTTGGCCGGCTTCTTCTTCGCGGCTTTCTTTGAATCCATACCTTTGGACATGATCGGTACTCCACTCACAGGGGTGTGAGTTCAGGTATACACCTATCCCGAAGCGCGCGTTCTTTTATAATCGGCGCTTTTCGCAGCGACAGCCCGAATCATGTCCGACATCCACTACAGCCAGCTCGACGAATCGTTGTGGCCGCTGATGAACAAGTTCTACCGCAGCCACCAGTCGTCGATGAAAGCCGTGCGCGAGGCGCAGCTGTGGGTGGCAAGGCGCGGCGAGATCGTTGCGGCGCTGTGCCTGCGGCCAGTCTCGGGCGGACACTGGCTGACGGGGTTGTTTGTCGATCCGCAGTGTCGGGAACAAGGTGTAGCTGCGCAGTTGATCGCAGCGGCGGTTGCCCAGGTGGACGAGCCGGTGTGGCTGTTTTGCCATCCGGATTTGCGCGGGTTTTATGAGCGGCGTGGGTTCAGCTTCGATCCGCCGCTGCCGCAGGCGATGGCCGAGCGATTGAGCCGGTACGCGCGGAGCAAGCCGATGATTGCGATGGGGCTCAATCCCGCAGATTTACGCTGAAACCCTGTGGGAGCGAGCCTGCTCGCGAATGCGGTGTGTCAGCGCCGAATTTGGTTCTGATACTCCGCGTTCGCGAGCAGGCTCGCTCCCACAGGGGTTGATGGTGTTCTGACAATCAGTCGTCAGCGTTGGGATCAAGATCCGGGAAAAGCACTTCGGTAAAGCCGAACTTGCTGAAGTCGGTAATCCGCGACGGATACAGCCGGCCGATCAGGTGATCGCATTCATGCTGCACCACCCGTGCATGAAACCCCGAGGCCACGCGCACGATCGGCTCGCCCTTCGGATCAAAGCCTTCGTAGCGAATCTGCTGATAACGATCCACCGCGCCGCGCAGGCCCGGCACCGAAAGACAGCCTTCGAAGCCCTCTTCCATCAGCGGATTCAACGGCGTGATCAGCGGATTGATCAGGATCGTCTGCGGCACTGCTTCAGCATCCGGGTAACGCTCGCTGTGTTCGAAGCCGAAGATCACCAGTTGCAGATCGACGCCGATCTGCGGCGCCGCGAGGCCAACACCGCCGACGCTTTCCATGGTCTGGAACATGTCGTCGATCAATTGCCAGAGCTCGGCGCTGTTGAACATTTCCGGTGGCACCGGCGCGGCGATGCGCAGCAGGCGCTCGTCACCCATTTTGAGAATTTCACGAATCATGGTCGCGCTTCATCAGTGTCCGGCTTGAGCGAATGATCGCGGCCCAAGCCCGAGACGTGTTGTTTGGGGGATTCGTCGGGCTCGCCAGGGGCTTTTTCGCCCTTTTCCTTGCCTTCGGCGGACATGTGCTCGATCACCGCGTTCATCTCCGCGCCGAGCAACAGGACTGCGGAGGAAATGTAGAAATACAGCAAGAGCACGATGATCGCCCCGATGCTGCCATACATCGCGTTGTAGTTGGCGAAGGTTTTCACGTAAAAGGCAAAACCCAATGAGGCAAGGATCCACACCACCACGGCCAGCACTGAACCTGGGGTGATGAAACGGAATTCCTGTTTGACGTCGGGCATCACGTAATAGATCAGCGCCACCGCGACCATCATCAGAATCACGATCACCGGCCAGCGGGCGATCGTCCACACCGTGACGATGAAGTATTCCAGCCCCACTTGTGCGGCAATCCAGCCCATCACCTGCGGCCCGAGCACCATCAGCGCAGCAGCGATCAGCAGCATGCCGGCGATGCCGACGGTGTAGACGATCGACAGGGGAAAACGCTTCCAGATCGGCCGGCCTTCGACCACGTCGTAGGCGGCATTCATCGCGCTCATCATCAGGCGCACGCCGGCGGACGCGGTGTACAGGGCGATCACGATACCGATGGACAGCAGGCCACCCTTGGATTGCTGCAACTGGTCGATCACCGGGTTGACCTGCTCCAGCGCCTGCGGCGGCAGCACCAGTTCGGATTGCAGACGCAGCCAGGAGAAGAAATCCGGCAGGTGCAGGAAACCGATCAGGGCGATCAGGAAAAGAATGAACGGGAAAAGCGAGAACAGCATCTGGTAGGCCAGTGCCGAGGCGTAGGTCGACATTTCGTCATCGACGAACTCAGTGACCGTGCGCACCATCACCCGGTGCAGGGGCAGACCTTTCATGTCCGGAAATATCATTCGCGTCTCCTTGCGCCGCAAAAGGTTGAAGTCGTGGCGACTCAGGGGCCGTTTTTTACCTCAAGGTAGCCTACTTGGCGATCCTTCGGCGGATGACCGCAGGGTTCTGATACAAAAACGGCCATCCTTGGATGGCCGCTCGTGTGATTCGTTCAAGGCTCGCTTACGCCTTGTCGACGCCTTTTTTCACCGCGTCCTTGGCGTTGCCGACCGCTTGCTGGGCTTCGCCCTTTTTCTCTTGAACCTTGCCTTCGGCGCGCATCTTGTCGTTGTCAGTAGCTTTGCCGACGCCTTGCTTGATATTGCCGACGGCTTCGTTGGCCATGCCTTTTACTTTATCGCCTGTGCTACTCATGGTGTTTCTCCGTGAAGCATAAAGGGAAGAAAAGTCATTACGTAACGATTGACCGGTGCGCTTTGCGCCGAGTTTCATTTATTTTGCCGGCATTTCGTCGAGGCATGCAGGTTGCGCTTTATGTTTGCCGGCGTTGCCCCGAGAATGCTCAGCCTACGGGCGCTGAGCCCGGCACACCGATTCGCAGGAATGTCATGAAGCTCAATAAAACCCAGGCCATCGCCCGTCGCAACCAGGAACTGGGCGGCGCCGTGCTCGGCACCAACAACTGCCACTTCGCCGAACTGAACCGCAACCGCAATATCTGGTGGTTCGACCTGCCGGTGTCGCGCTTGGCCATCGGTCAGTACGAGTGGATTCACTTGCTGCTGCACACCCCGGCCACCGATGAGTTGCTGCACCTGAAAGTACCCACGGTGTTCCTGCGCGAAAAGCTCGAAGGCCTGGTGATTCGCAATGAAGGCAAGCGCAAGGCGGCGTTGAGCCTGGAATTGAGTGCGGACAAGGATTCGTACCTGCAGGACATGCGACCGGCGGGGACCAACGTTAACTTTGCACCGTTTCGTCAGTAACAGCTTCGCGAGCAGGCTCGCTCCCACACTCAACCGCGTTCGCCAGTTGCAACACGGTCAAATGTGGGAGCGAGCCTGCTCGCGAAGGCGGCTTCACAGTTGATACAAGTCTAAAGTCACGCACCAACAAAAAGCCCCGCATCTGCGGGGCTTTTTATTTACGCGGCAGACTTGGCCTTGATCTTCTTCAGCTCTTCATCCCGCAACTCGCGGCGCAGGATCTTGCCGACGTTGGTGGTCGGCAGTGCGTCGCGGAATTCCACCGAACGCGGCACCTTGTAGCCGGTGACGTTGGCGCGCATGTGGTCCATGACCTGCTCTTTGGTCAGGGTCACGCCCGGTTTGGCAACGATGAAAATCTTGATCGCCTCACCCGATTTCTCGTCCGGCACACCGATCGCCGCGCACTGCAACACGCCGGGCAAAGTCGCCAGCACGTCTTCCAGTTCGTTCGGATAGACGTTGAAGCCAGACACCAGAATCATGTCCTTCTTGCGATCGACGATGCGCATGTAGCCGTCCGGCTGGATCAGCGCGATGTCACCGGTTTTCAGCCAGCCGTCGCTGTCGAGCATTTCATCGGTGGCTTCCTGACGCTGCCAGTAACCCTTCATCACTTGCGGGCCTTTGACGCACAACTCGCCGATTTCGCCCAGCGGCTGTTCGACACCGGCATCGTCGATGACTTTGCACAGGGTCGACGGCACCGGAATGCCGATGGTGCCGATCTGGATGTGCTGGATCGGGTTGACCGTGGCCACCGGGCTTGTTTCGGTCATGCCGTAGCCTTCGCAGATGGCGCAACCGGTCACGGCTTTCCAGCGCTCGGCTGCGGCCAGTTGCAGGGCCATGCCGCCGGACAGGGTAACTTTCAGCGCGGAAAAATCCAGCTTGCGGAAACCTTCGTTGTTGCACAGCGCCACGAACAGCGTGTTCAGACCGACAAAACCGCTGAACTTCCACTTCGACAGTTCCTTGACCATCGCCGGCAGGTCACGCGGGTTGCTGATCAGGATGTTGTGGTTGCCGATCAGCATCATCGCCATGCAATGAAAGGTGAACGCGTAGATGTGATACAGCGGCAGCGGCGTGATCAGGATCTCGCAGCCTTCGTTGAGGTTGGAGCCCATCAGCGCCTTGCATTGCAGCATGTTGGCGACCAGGTTGCGGTGCGTCAGCATCGCGCCCTTGGCCACGCCGGTGGTGCCGCCGGTGTATTGCAGCACTGCGACATCGCCGCTGTCCGGGTTGGCTTCGGCCACTGGCTGGCCGTGGCCCTTGCTCAGGACGTCGTTGAATTTGATGGCTTTGGGCAAGTGATAGGCCGGGACCATTTTCTTCACGTACTTGATGACGCTGTTGATCAGCAGGCGCTTGATCGGCGGCAGCAGGTCGGCGACTTCGGTGACGATGACGTGCTTGACGCCGGTCTTCGGCACCACGGCTTCGGCCAGGTGCGCCATGTTCGCCAGGCACACCAGGGCTTTGGCGCCGGAGTCGTTGAATTGGTGTTCCATTTCCCGCGCGGTGTACAGCGGGTTGGTGTTGACCACGATCAGCCCGGCGCGAATGGCACCGAAGACCGCGACCGGGTACTGCAGGACGTTGGGCAGTTGCACGGCGATTCGATCGCCGGGCTGCAAGTCGGTATGCTGTTGCAGATACGCGGCAAAGGCACCGGACAGCTCGTACAGCTCACCGTAGGTGATTGTCTTGCCGAGGTTGCTGAAAGCCGGTTTGTTGGCGAAGCGTTGGCAGGATTGCTTCAACACTGCCTGAATGTTCGGATACTCGTCTGGATTGATCTCGGCTGCGATTCCAGCCGGGTACTTATCCTTCCAAAAGTCTTCGATCATGGAAGCCCACTCCTCAGCAACGCGAATTCTTCACCGCATTTGATGCGATTATTATTGGTGTGTGTTTTGTATTGGTGAATCCGGCGTTTTACAGGCCGAGAAGTCACAAAGCGCGCCGAGAGTAGCAGCTTTGCCAAGGGTCGACCAGAGCCAAAAGAGGCCCCTACAGTCATATTGATGACTCAAGACTTGCCAGCGGTCATTTTAGAGCAAAAATCCTATTACCCTGTGAAAGCCCCGTAGTCATGGGGTGTAAAAGCAAAAGATCGCAGCCTTCGGCAGCTCCTGCATTTGGAATGCGTTTCCTGTAGGAGCTGCCGAAGGCTGCGATCTTTTCGCTCCTAACCTTTATGCGATATCCCGCAACTCGCGCCGCAGAATTTTCCCTACAGGCGTCATCGGCAACGACTCACGCAACACGATGTGTTTCGGCACCTTGTAGGCCGTGAAATTCTCTTTGCAGTACGCCTTCAGCTCTTCCAGGCTGACCCCGCTCTCCCGCGCTACCACAAACAGCTTCACCGCCTCTCCCGAACGCTCGTCCGGCACGCCGATGACCGCGCAGTTGGCGACTTTCGGGTGGGCCATGACTACGTCTTCGATTTCGTTGGGGTACACGTTGAAGCCGGAGACAATGATCATGTCCTTCTTGCGATCGACGATCCGCACAAAACCGTCCGGGTCGATCACGGCGATGTCGCCGGACTTGAACCAGCCTTCGGCATCCAGCACTTCGGCGGTGGCTTCGGGTTTGTTCCAGTAGCCCTTCATGATCTGCGGGCCTTTGATGCACAGCTCGCCGCGCTCGCCCAGCGGCTGTTCGACGCCGTCATCGTTGATGATTTTCACCAGCGTACCCGGCACCGGCAGGCCGACAGTGCCCAGCCGCGACTGATCGCCGTAAGGGTTGGTGCAGGCCACTGGCGAGGTTTCGGTCAGGCCGTAGCCTTCGGTGATACGGCAACCGGTCATCTGCTCCCAGCGCTCGGCGGTGGCCTTGACCAGCGCGGTGCCGCCGGAGTTGGTCAGCTTCAGACTGGAGAAATCCAAGGTCTTGAAGTCAGGGTGATCCATCAGCGCAACGAACAAGGTGTTCAAACCCAGCAGCGCCGAGAAACGCCAGTTCTTCAGTTCCTTGATGAAGCCGGCGATGTCGCGCGGATTGGAGATCAACACGTTGTGGTTGCCGGACACCATCATGCACATGCAATTCGCAGTAAAGGCATAGATGTGGTACAGCGGCAGCGGCGCGATCATCACCTCCTGGCCCTCGCGCAATAGCGGCTGGCCGTCCGGCCCGAGCTGGGCGAGGCAGGCGCGCACCTGCTGCATGTTCGCCACCAGATTGCCGTGGGTGAGCATCGCGCCCTTGGCCAGGCCGGTGGTGCCGCCGGTGTATTGCAGCACGGCGATGTCATCGAGACCGACGTTCAGCGGTTTGATGCCCAGGCCGCGGCCCATGCGCAGCGCGCTTTTGAACGAGGTCGCTTGCGGCAGCGAATACTCGGGAACCAGTTTCTTCACTTTGCTGACCACGGTGTTGACCAGCCAGCCTTTGGCGGTGGGCATCAGGTCGCCCATCTTCGCTTCGATCAAATATTGGATGTCGGTGTCGGGCAGCACTTCCTGGACTTTTTGCCCGAACAGATTCAGGTAGACCAGTGCGCGTGCGCCGGAATCCTTGAACTGGTGGCGCATTTCCCGTGGCGTGTACAACGGGTTGGTATTGACCACGATCAGCCCGGCGCGCAGCGCGCCGAACACGGCAATCGGATAATGCAGGACGTTGGGCATCTGCACCGCAATGCGATCCCCCGGCACCAGATCGGTATGGGCCTGCAGGTAACCGGCGAACGCCGCGCTCTGGCGTTCGAGTTCGGCGTAGGTCAGGGTGATGCCCATGCTGCTGAACGCCGGGCGGTCAGCGAACTTCTTGCAGGAACGCTCAAACACTTCGATGACCGACTTGAACTCGCCCATGTCGATGTCCAGCGGTACGCCGGCCGGGCGTTTGTCATTCCAGAAATCAGGTTGCATTGTTCTTGTCCTCTTTACCTGAGCCGATCCGGGAGCCGCTTTCTGTCGTTTCTGCTTCGTCCATGGAAGGCGAAAAGCACAAAGCGGAGCTTCACGGACACTAGCAGCTATGGCCATTGAGGCAAATATGACGCAAGCCCTCATTGATCCCGTGAATCTTCCTGCCGTGGCATGAGCTGATCAGACGCGCTATACACTGTGGCGATGCTGAGCAAAGGAATCGCCATGACCCACGACACCTTCTGGCTGGACGCGAGTGACCGCAGCCGCCTGTACGTCAACCGCTGGCTACCAGCGACGCCATTGAAAGCGGTGATTCTCGTCGCCCATGGCATGGCCGAACACAGCGCTCGCTATGCGCGGCTCGCTGACACGTTTTGCGACAAAGACTATGGTGTTTACGCACCGGATCTGCGCGGCCATGGTCGCACCGCTGACAAAGGCACCCTTGGCCATTTCGCCGATGACGATGGCTGGTGCAAGGTGGTTGGCGATCTGGCCAGCCTCAACCAGCATATCGGCCAGCAACATCCCGGCGTGCCGATCATCCTGCTCGGCCACAGCATGGGCAGCTACATCGCCCAAGGCTATTTGTTGCACCACAGTGCCAGTCTGCACGGGGCGATTCTCAGTGGCTCGAATTACCAGCCAGTGGCGCTGTATCGCGCCGCCCGGCAGATTGCCCGGCTGGAAAAACTGCGTCAGGGCGGCAAGGGCCGCAGTGCGTTGATCGAGTGGCTGTCGTTCGGCTCGTTCAACAATAAATTCAAACCGGTGCGCACCCGTTTCGACTGGCTGAGCCGCGATCCGGCCGAGGTCGACAAGTACGCCGCCGACCCGTTGTGCGGCTTTCGCTGCACCAATCAGCTGTGGATCGACCTGCTCGGCGGCTTGCAGCAAATCAGCAAAGCGTCCAATCTCGCGCAGATCGATCCGGGCCTGCCGCTGCTAGTGATTGGCGGCGAATGTGATCCGGTGAGCGAGGGCAAGCGTCTGACAGATCTGGCCAATGCCTTGCGCAGGGCCGGCAGCCAGCACCTGCAACTGAAGATCTACCCGCAGGCCCGGCACGAATTGTTCAATGAAAGTAATCGCGACGAAGTGACCGCCGATGTGCTCGCCTGGATCGACCAAGCCCTGAGCCACCGGCGCCCGCAGCGCAGCGAATAATTTTTTGTGGATTGACTGAAATCCGTCACAGGAATCGAAACCGATGACCCAGGTTACCAACATCCCTTACGAAGCCCTCGAAGTCGGCCAGACCGCCAGCTACAGCAAGACTGTCGAAGAGCGCGACATTCAGCTGTTCGCCGCGATGTCAGGCGACCACAACCCGGTGCATCTGGACGCCGAGTTTGCCGCCGCCAGCATGTTCAAGGAACGCATCGCCCACGGCATGTTCAGCGGTGCGCTGATCAGTGCAGCGGTGGCCTGTGAATTGCCTGGGCCGGGCACCATTTATATCGGTCAGCAGATGAGCTTTCAGAAGCCGGTGAAGATCGGCGACACGCTGACAGTGCGTCTGGAAATTCTCGAGAAGCTGCCGAAGTTTCGTGTGCGCATTGCCACTCGCGTGTTCAATCAGCGTGATGAATTGGTAGTGGATGGTGAAGCGGAGATTCTCGCGCCACGTAAACAGCAGACGGTGACGTTGCCGACATTGCCGGCGATCAGTATCGGCTGATCAGTCGCACAAAATAAAAGTGGGAGCGAGCCTGCTCGCGAAGTGGTCGTGTCAGCAAAAGCAACATTGCATGACACACCGAATTCGCGAGCAGGCTCGCTCCCACAGTTGTTTCAGTGCAGCTTAAGAGTTGGCACGAGCCTGGTTACGCAGGGCTTTCACCTGGTCGTGGTTGCGTTGTACGCCGTGGTACTGACGCTCAACCAGGTCACGAATACCCACCAGATTGTGCTTGGTGATTTTTTCCAGCGCTTCTTTGTAAGCCTTCAGGGCATGGTCTTCACCGCGCTCGGCTTCGTTCAGCACAGCCTCTTCGTCTTTGCCGGTGAACATGGCTTTCACGTCGACCCAGCGACGGTGCAGGTCACCGGCAACGCTAGTCGAGGTCTCTGGATCACCGCCCAGCGAACGCACCTGAGCCTGCAGCTCGGCAGCTGCGGTAGCGCAGTCGGCGGAGCGCTGCACGAACAGTGTTTTCAGTTCTGGGTGCTTGATGTCTTCAGCGCAAGTCTTGAACCCTTCCTGACCGTCCTTGCAGGTTTCAATCAGGTCGTTGAGTACAGAAATGGCTTCTTTTTTCATATCGGTCATTTTTCAATTCCTTGCGATGGGTTGAAGATGCAAGGGATATTGCAGTGTGCGTGCCAGCTTTTTGATCGGACAAAAATCCTTTATTTTCAACAAATTACGAAAGATTGAACCATCTGTATGCTGGTTTTTTGCATGATCTGTCATTTGGCCTGCATGCAGAATGCCTGTATTTTCCAGGCTGTGATGTGAATCGATGAAGCGTGCTGATGAATCCGGAAAAACTCGAACTGCTGATTACCCGCGAAATGCCCTTCGGCAAGTACAAAGGCCGAATCATTGCCGACCTGCCCGGCCCCTATCTGAACTGGTTCGCCCGTGAAGGCTTTCCCCACGGTGAACTCGGTGGCCTGCTGGCGCTGATGCAGGAGATCGACCACAACGGCCTGTCCGACCTGCTCGAGCCGCTGCGCGCCAAACACGGCAAACCCGCCCCGCGCCACTGACGCGCCCTTCCCTCTTGAGCCTTGCCGACAATGCCTGACAACACCCGCCGCGCCCGTGACGAAGCCTTCTGGCAAACCTTTGCCGACCGATACGATGTGCAGCCCGGCCCGGTCAATCTGGAAAACGGTTACTTCGGGCGCATGTCGCGCACAGTGATCGAGGAGTACCAGCGCAACATCGAGCTGATCAACGCCAGCAACTCGATTTATGCACGCCAGCGCTTTGAACAGCACGACAACCTTGAGATCCGCGCGCAACTGGCCGAACTGATTGGCGTGCGCGCGCAAAGCGTGGCGCTGACGCGCAATGCCACCGAAGGCCTGCAATCGCTGATCCGCAATTACAATCGTCTGCAACCGGGTGATCAGGTACTGATCTGCGACCTCGAGTACGACACGGTCAAGGGCGCCATGCGCTGGCTGGCGAAGCAGCGTGGCGTGGAGGTCATCGAAATTGCCCACCACCATCCCGCCAGTTTCGACAGCCTGCTCGAAACCTACCGCGAGGCTTTCGTCCGCCATCCAAAACTCAAACTGATGGCCCTGACCCACGTCACCCATCGCACCGGTCTGGTTATGCCCGTGCAAGCCATCGCCGCGCTGGCCAAAGAGCATGGCGTCGACATCATCCTCGACGGTGCCCACGCCCTCGGCCAGATTGAATTCGACCTGCAAGCGTTGGGCATCGCTTTCGCCGGTTACAACCTGCACAAATGGATCGGCGCACCGCTGACCCTCGGCTTTATCTATATCGCCCCGCAGCGTCTGGCCGACATCGATCCGGACATGGGCGAGATGCATTACCCGGTCAGCGATATTCGCGCGCGGACCTCGTACAGCACGCCGAACATCCCGGCACTGATGACCTTGCCGCTGGTGTTCGAAGAGCACGACGCGCTCGGCGGCGCCGCAGCCAAAAGCCCACGCCTGAGTTACCTGCGCAACCTGTGGGTCAGCCGGGTCCGGCACCTGCCGGGCATCGAGGTGCTGACGCCGGACGACCCGCAACTGTATTGCGGGATCACCGCGCTGCGCTTCACCCGGCATGCCGATCAGCAGGCCATGGCCGAGCGTCTGCTCAGCGAATTCAACCTGTTCACCGTGGTGCGCACCGGCGCCGCGTGCGGGCCGTGCATTCGCATCACCCCGGGGCTGACCACCACGGCTGGCGAGATGGAGCAGTTGGTTCGGGCGCTGGACCAACTGCGCTAGAACGGCGCTCCGGAGTTTTTTTCGTAGCCTTCAAGGCCAAGCTGCGACGACACGGCGAAGGTGTCGATGCCGAGGGTCTGGCAGGCGAAAGCACCGTCTTCAAGATCGGCGCCGGCGATCGGCTGCAATACCAACTGCAAGGCCTCCTCGGCGGCACCTTCACAGCCGCAGCGGCCTGGGACGTGCAAGGTGCCGGCCCAGGCCTCGTGGTGAGCTTGCGCTCCTGCTTCGTCGCCGGGGATGAATACGTTCAGCTTCAGGCAAGCAGCGCCGTGCGCCGGCCGATCCGGATAGATACTGGTGAAACGGACGATGCCATGGCTGTCGGTCGATTGACTGCCGCCCAGGCTGGTGTCGCCATCGACACGCTGTTGAATGCGCACCAGCGCGCCGATGACCGGCTCGCTGGTCATCGCATCGACCAGCGACAGACGCAGGACCAGCGGCAAGCCTTGGACACCTTGGCTGATATTGCGCACTTGAGATTCAGCTGCGGGCCGGCCGAGGGGAAGTTGCTTCGGTTGATAACGGGATTGTGGCGTAAGGGTCAGAGACTGAAGGTCGTCCATGAGGCGTTCTCTCTTCCATAAGATGGACGCAGATTAACCCCGTGAAAAAGTCAGCGTGCAGTAACTATGTATCGCCGCATGTACCGGCAATTTTTTTCAGCGCAAAAAAAAGGTGCGCCGACCAAGCGCACCATAAAGCCGTAAAGCACACAACGAAGTGTCGGGTAACGATCAGTCCAGCAGCGCCAAGGCTTCGGCAGTGCATTCCTGAATGCGGGACCAGTCGCCGTTCTTGATCCACTCCGGATCAAGCATCCAGCTACCGCCCACGCACATGACGTTTTTCAGCGCCATGTAGCTCTTGATATTGGCCGGGCCGACGCCGCCAGTCGGGCAGAATTTCACTTCGCCGAACGGGCCGCCGAGGGCCTTGATTGCCGCCACGCCACCGCTGACTTCCGCCGGGAACAGCTTGAAGCGGCGATAGCCCAGACCGTAGCCTTCCATGATCCCCGAGGCGTTGCTGATGCCCGGCAACAGCGGAATCGGGCTGTCGACGCTGGCTTCGAGCAGGTCGCGGGTGATGCCCGGGGTGACGATGAACTGCGAGCCTGCCGCTTCCGCCGCTGCGAGCATGTTGCGGTCGAGCACGGTGCCGGCACCGGTCATCAGTTCCGGGCGCTGTTCGCGCAGGATCTGAATGGCCTTGAGGCCGAACTGCGAACGCAGGGTCACTTCCAGCGCAGTCAGGCCACCGGCGGCGAGGGCGTCGGCCAGCGGCAGCACGTCCTGTTCGCGAGCGATGGTGATCACCGGCAGGATCCGCGCCTTGGCGCAGAGACTGTCGATCAGGGCAACTTTGTCCGCCATGGAAACGGTCGGGGATGGGGTTGTCATAGCGGCTGTTCCTTGGCTCATGGGCACCAGTAAATCTCTAACGTAGGTTGCAGAAACGCGCGCACCGGCATGGCCGCAACGTCATCGGATGCCAGCGCGGCATTCAGGGTGGTCAGTTTCGATTGACCGGAAATCGACAGAATCTTGTGCCGGGCCGAGGCCAGCAGCGCGCGGCTCATGGTCAGGCGCTGACGCGGCACGCTTGGCGCCAGCATCGGCCAGCAACGGCGCGTGCCATCGGCTTGCAGGGCTTCGGCGAGGTTCGGGCTGTCGGGGAACAGCGATGCGGTGTGGCCGTCATCGCCCATGCCCAGCACCAGCACGTCGATCGGCGGCAGTTCGCCGAGCAGACGATCGGCCTGTTCAGCAGCCTGCTCGACGTTGGCCGCCGCGCTGTAGAGGCTGAGGAACTGCGCCTTGGCTGCCGGGCCTTTAAGCAGATACTGCTTGAGCAGGCCGGCATTGCTGTCGGCATGTTCCACCGGTACCCAGCGTTCGTCGGCCAGGGTCACAACGACCTTCGACCAGTCCAGCTCCTGCTTGGCCAGGTGCTGGAAAAACGCTACCGGGCTGCGCCCGCCGGACACCACCAGCACCGCGTTGCCGCGCGCGGCAATGGCGTCGCTCAGTTGATTGGCAACGTTCAGCGCCAGGCCTTCAGCCAGCAGCACCGGGCTGTTGAATTCGCGGGCAGTCACACCCGTCGGCAGTTGCACATCAGATATCGCCATACCACGACCTCCCGTCCCGCGTGATCAAAGCAATGGAGCTCATCGGCCCCCACGACCCGGCCGCATAAGGCTTGGGCGCGTCGCCGGATTTCTTCCACCCGGCAATCAGCTGGTCACACCACTTCCACGCGGCTTCGATTTCATCTTTACGGACAAACAGGTTCTGATTGCCGTTCATCACTTCCAGCAACAACCGCTCGTAGGCATCGGGGATCCGCGCGCTACGCCAGGTGTCGGAGAAATTCAGTTGCAGCGGCCCGCTGCGCAGTTGCATGCCCTTGTCCAGGCCCTGCTCTTTGGTCATCACGCGCAAGGAAATGCCTTCGTCCGGTTGCAGGCGGATGATCAGTTTGTTGCTGATCTGCAGGCGTTGCTCCGGGGCGAAGATGTAGTGCGACGGTTCCTTGAAGTGGATGACGATCTGCGACAGCTTCTGCGGCATGCGCTTGCCGGTACGCAGGTAGAACGGCACGCCGGCCCAGCGCCAGTTGCGGATGTCGGCACGCAGGGCGACGAAGGTTTCGGTGTCGCTCTGGGTATTGGAATTCGGTTCTTCGAGGTAACCCGGAACGGATTTGCCTTCGCTGTGGCCGGCGATGTACTGGCCGCGCACCACTTGTGTGGTCAGGCCTTCCGGACTGATCGGCGCCAGCGCCTTGAGCACTTTTACCTTTTCGTCACGGATGCTGTCGGCGGACAGGTCGGCCGGCGGGTCCATGGCAATCAGGCAGAGCAGCTGCAACAGGTGATTCTGGATCATGTCGCGCAGCTGGCCGGCCTTGTCGAAATAGCCCCAACGGCCTTCGATGCCAACCTTCTCGGCCACGGTAATTTCCACGTGGGAGATGTAATTCTGGTTCCACTGGGTTTCGAACAGGCTGTTGGCGAAACGCAGGGCGATCAGGTTCTGAACGGTCTCTTTGCCCAGATAGTGGTCGATGCGGTAGGTGCGGTCTTCCGGGAAGAACTGCGCTACTGCGTCGTTGACCTTGCGCGAGGACTCCAGGTCAGAGCCGATCGGTTTTTCCAGGACCACACGGGTGTTTTCGGCCAGACCGACTTTCTCGAGGTTCTCGCAGATCGCGCCGTACACCGCCGCCGGGGTGGCGAAGTAGGCAATCATGCGCTGGCTGCTGCCGGCCAGTTCCGCCAGCGCCACGTAATCCTCAGCCTTGAGGAAGTCGACATGCAGATAGGTCAGGCGCGCGAGGAAGCGCTCGGCCACGGTTTCGTTCAGCTCTTTGCCGACATAACGGCGCAATTCGGCGGCGATGAACGCCATGTGCTGCTGCTCGCTGCCGGGCTCACGGGCCAGCGCGATGATGCGCGTGTCCTCGTGCAGCAGGTCGGCACCGTCAAGGTGATACAGGGCAGGAAACAGCTTGCGCAGGGCCAGATCGCCAAGCGCGCCGAACAAGGCAAAGGTGCACGGTTCAACCGTAATGGAAGGCATGATGTTTGTTCTTTTATCAAGTTAAGCTACAAATACCTTTTTTCAAGGCATCACTCAAGGGAAAATGTAGTAATAACCACAACATTTTCGCAGAATACTCAATCCGAGTGGTGGTCGCCCGGACGCATCAGTAGGATAGGCCACCGTCACGGGCCATATCAAAGGCCCAATTTGCATAGCCCGACGCAACTCTGCGTCGGTGAATCAGGAATTCCATATGGACCGCGTGCGAAATTTACTGGAACAGATCCAGAGTCGCCTTGAAGAGCTGAACAAGGCCGAACGTAAGGTCGCCGAGGTGATTCTGCTCAACCCGCAGCAGGCCACCCGCTTCAGCATCGCCGCCCTCGCCCAGGCCGCCTCGGTGAGCGAACCGACGGTCAACCGTTTCTGCCGCTCGTTCGGTGTCAGCGGCTATCCCGAACTCAAGCTGCAATTGGCCCAGAGCCTGGCCAGTGGCGCGGCGTATGTCAGCCGTGCGGTCGAGGCCGATGACAATCCCGAGGCGTACACGCAGAAGATCTTCGGCAGCGCCATCGCTTCCCTGGACAGTGCTTGCCAGGCGCTCGACCCGAACCTGATCAGCCGCGCCGTCGACCTGTTGATCCAGGCCCGGCAGATCCACTTCTTCGGCCTCGGCGCTTCGGCCCCGGTGGCGCTGGATGCGCAGCACAAGTTCTTCCGCTTCAACCTCGCCGTCACTGCCCACGCCGATGTGCTGATGCAGCGGATGATTGCCTCGGTGGCGCACACCGGCGAGCTGTTCGTGATCATTTCCTACACCGGGCGTACCCGCGAACTGGTGGAAGTGGCGCGAATCGCCCGGGAGAACGGTGCTTCGGTTTTGGGCCTGACAGCGGAGAATTCACCGCTGGCCAAAGCCAGTACCCTGAGCCTGAACATTCCACTGCCGGAAGACACCGACATTTATATGCCGATGACCTCGCGGATCATTCAGTTGACCGTGCTGGATGTGCTGGCAACGGGAATGACCCTACGCCGTGGCGTGGATTTCCAGCCGCATCTGCGCAAGATCAAAGAGAGTTTGAATGCCAGCCGGTATCCGGTTGGGGATGAATTCAACTAAAGATCAAAAGCCCCCTCACCCCAGCCCTCTCCCGGAGGGAGAGGGAGCCGACCGAGGTGTCTTGCGCGGTACATTGACCTGAAATATCCAGTCGATTATGGATTCAGAACTGCACTTTCACGTCGGCGTAATTCTTGAGCATCCCCCATTCGGTCCCCTCTCCCTCTGGGAGAGGGCTAGGGTGAGGGTATCGGTGTACTTGACGCACTAAGCCGCCGCCCACGCCTGCAAACTCAAATGCGCCTTCTCCCCCGGCGCCAGGTGCAGGCTGTCCGTGCCACCCGCCGCTGCTTCCACGCAGACGAACTCGGAAATCTCGTCCCAACTTACCCCCAGTAACGGCCGCGCGCCGGGATGCCAGACGACGGTGTCGCCGCTGTCACCGGTATCGATGCACAACTCGCGCTGCCAGGCGTGATCCTTGAGCTGCAATTCGCCGTCATGCTGGAACACCCGCTGACAGCCGCCATCGACCCGCAACTCGCCTTCCTGCTGGCAAACCTGACGATTCAACTGGTCATAACCCTGAGCGCCTTCGAGCCCAGACAGCGCTATCTCACCAACATCGCCTATACGCCAGTAAGCGTGCAAAGCCTGGCTCAACTGGCACGGCATGTCGTCCTGATGCTCGGTGCTCAGCCGTAATTCCATGCGTTCGCCCAGGTGCGCGTGCAGGTCGACCTGCCAATCGCACAGCTGCAATTGCCAGTGCAGGCGCACGCCGTCTTCGGCGCTGCTGCTGTCGAGCAGTTTCCAGTCGAGCAGTCGCGCCCAACCATGGGACGGCCAGGCGTTTTCGCTCGGATGACGGCCATACCACGGCCAGCACACCGGCACGCCACCGCGAATCGCGCCGACATGCGGCCACTTCGCCGCGCACCACAACCACGGCTTCTGCCCACGCGGCTGAAAGTGCAGCAACTGCGCACCCTGCCGACTGAACACCGCCTGACACAGCGGATGATCGATCACCAACACGTCGCGCATCTGATAGCGCTCCCAGGCGAACACCGGTCGCTCGCGCAGGGATTTGAAGAAGCGTTGCAGCGGATGCTCATGCATTGGCTACGGTCCTGAAAATCATGGGGTACTTATCAATCCAAAAGCCTTGCATAGCACTTTGTGGCGAGGGGATTTATCCCCGCTGGGTCGCGAAGCGGCCCTGAAAACCATTCACCGAGGTGTATCGGCCAGATTGTGCTTATCGGATTTGGGGCCGCTTCGCAGCCCAGCGGGGATAAATCCCCTCGCCACAAAAAGCTCTCCGCCACAAAAAATCATCAAGCAACACATCTGACCTGTGTCACAAAAAAAAGCGGACAGCCTTGGCTGTCCGCAAAATGCGCACATAGAGAGGAGCTTATCGCAGACGCGTTAGAACGTTGACTGAATTTTCAGGCCAGCGACCAAAGCGTTATCGACTTCATCCACACCGCCCGGATGGGTGATGTATTGCAGGTTGGGACGCACGGTCAGCCAGTTGGTGACATGGATGCCGTAGTTGAGCTCGTAGTTGTATTCGGTTTCACGAATCGGCGAGAACGCGGCGTTGTCGTAGTCGGACACACCGTTGGCAGCGTTCAGCAGTTCAGCGTTGCGCTTGACGTCCTTGTTGACGTGGATACGCGCCGCGCCGATACCGATGTCATCCTTCGGACGCGCATCGAACGGGCCTTTGTAGACAAACATCACCGACTGGTAGTTGTCGATGAAGTTGGTGTCCTTGTCGTGGAAGGTCGCGTTGGCGGCGATGTTCAGACCGCGAGTCGCATCACCGTTGTGGCTGGTGAGCTGCTGTTGCGCAACGAACCAGTAACCGCTTTTGCTGTTGTGCGACTTGTAGTCATCACCGGTGGTTGCCGCATCGAGACCGTTGACGTCTTCGCGAACGTCGTCGGCATCGGCCGTGCTCTTGTAGTAACCGACGCGGTATTCGCCCGGCAGGCTGTTGACCTTCGGCGACCAGACCAATTCAACCGGCAGCACCGTACCCTTGGTACCGCTGCCGCTGAGCTTGAAGCCGTTGCCGTGTTCCAGTTGCGACGGGTTCTGGTTGTACGCACCGATTTGCGCGTAGAGCTCGTCGTTGATGTTGTACTTCACACGGATCGCGGCCTGGCTGACCGGCCAGTTGTACCAGATGTTGGTCGCCCAGTTACCCACTTGCGAACCGCAGAACGCCAGGTTCTGGAAGTCGCACGGGAAGGTGTTGAAGTCTTCGCCTTCGCCGAAGTAACCGGCCTTGACGTCGAGCTTGTTGTCGAAGAACTGGTGCTGAATCCACAGTTGGGTCAGACGCACCATGTGGCCACGGCCGTAGACTTCCTGCGAGGAGCTGAGGGTGCCGGCACGCGGATCGCCAACGCGGTCGTTGGAGATGTTGTAGCCGTTACGATTGGTCAGCTGGATCTTCGCTTGGGTGTTGTCCCAGCCCCACAGCTTCTGCAGGTCGAGGGCCACGCCCAGACCGAACTGGTCGGCGTAACGCGCAGTCTTGTCGTCGTTGTAGCCGCCGTTCAGGTTGGCGCCCATCTCGCCAACGTAGTCGGCCTTGATGTCGATACCCTGCTCGATCAGCTTGGTGCGCTCGCCGCCCCAGTCGCCGGTCATCCACTTGGAGTCGGAGCTGAACGCATCCGCCGCCATCGCATTACCGGCCAGCACCAGTGCAGCTGCCGCAGAAACCTGGCAGATCAACCGGGCATTGACGTGTTTCTTTTTCATCCCTACATCCTCGTCTTTATTGTTATTAACTGTTTTTATCTAACGCGGTTTACATAAAGTGCAGTGCTCGACAGGCCGGGCACTGCTTGCCCCCTGTGGGAGCGAGCCTGCTCGCGAATGCGGTGTATCAGGCGACATCAATGCTGGATGTCAGACCGCTTTCGCGAGCAGGCTCGCTCCCACATTTTGTACTTCAGCGGCCTTTGAACTGCGCCACATTCGCCGACCGGGTCTCTGTCTGCACCTGGCCCGCAACGCCCAGACGCTCGCCGGTATTGGCGTCGAACAACAACACTTTCGATGGATCGAACTGCAGCGTCAGGCTTTCGCCCACCTGCGGTGCCACGTCCGGCGCCAGTCGGCAGCAGACCTTGGTGTCATTCAGATTGACGAACGCCAGCGTGTCCGGACCGGTCGGTTCAGTGACCTGCACTTCGGCACGGATGCTCGGCAGACCATTGCCCTCGCCATTCGCCAGTACGATCTGCTCCGGGCGCAGGCCGAGGATCACTTCGCGGTCTTCGAGACCGGCGTCCTGCATGCTCATCGGCAGTTCACAACGCGCCTGACCGCTGTCGAGCAGCGCCAGCAGGCGACCGTCCTTGCGCTGCAAGCGCAGGGGGATGAAGTTCATCGGTGGCGAACCGATGAAGCTTGCGACGAACAGGTTGGCCGGGTTGTTGTAGATGTCTTTCGGCGTGCCGAACTGCTGAATGATGCCGTCCTTCATCACCGCAACCTTGTCGCCTAGGGTCATCGCTTCGATCTGGTCGTGGGTCACGTAGACCGTGGTGGTTTTCAGACGCTGGTGCATCAGTTTCATTTCGGTACGCATCTCGACGCGCAGCTTGGCGTCGAGGTTCGACAGCGGTTCGTCGAACAGGTAGATCTTCGGCCGCCGCGCCAGGGCACGGCCCATCGCCACACGCTGTTGCTGACCACCGGAGAGCTGGCCCGGTTTGCGATTGAGCAGGTGTTCGATCTGCAACAGCTTGGCCACGCGGGCGACTTCTTCGTCGATCGCCGCCTGCGGCATCTTGCGGATCTTCAGGCCGAACTCGATGTTCTCGCGCACGCTCATGGTCGGGTACAGCGCGTAGGACTGGAACACCATGGCGATGTCGCGATCCTTGGGGCTCATGCCGCTGACGTCCTGATCACCGATCATGATCGCGCCGCCGGTGATGGTTTCCAGACCGGCGATGCAGTTCATCAAGGTCGATTTGCCGCAGCCCGACGGGCCGACGAGGATCAGGAATTCACCGTCCTTGATCGACAGTTCGATGTTCTTCAGGGTGTCCGGCAGGCCGGCCCCGTAGGTCTTGTTTACGTTGCGAAGTTCAAGCGTAGCCATGATTACCCCTTGACCGCGCCGGCCGTCAGCCCGCGCACGAAATACTTGCCTGCGACCACATAGACCAGCAGGGTCGGCAGGCCGGCGATCATCGCCGCTGCCATATCCACGTTGTATTCCTTGGCGCCGGTGCTGGTGTTGACCAGGTTATTGAGCGCCACGGTGATCGGTTGCGAATCACCGCTGGAGAACACCACACCGAACAGGAAGTCGTTCCAGATCTGGGTGAACTGCCATATCAGGCAGACCATGATGATCGGCGTCGACATCGGCAGAATGATGCGGCGGAAAATCGTGAAGAAACCCGCCCCATCCAGACGCGCAGCCTTGACCAGCGCATCGGGAATGCTCACGTAGTAGTTGCGGAAGAACAGCGTGGTGAACGCCAGACCGTAGACCACGTGCACGAAGACCAGGCCGGTGGTGGTGCTCGCCAGGCCCATCTTGCCGAGGGTGAACGAGGCCGGCAGCAGCACGGTCTGGAACGGCAGGAAGCAGCCGAACAGCAGCAGACCGAAGAACAACTGCGAACCACGGAAGCGCCACATCGACAGCACGTAACCGTTCAACGCACCGATGGCGGTAGAGATGATTACGGCCGGTACGGTGATCTTGATCGAGTTCCAGAAGTAGCCGTCAACCGTGGCCCAGGCCTTGACCCAGCCGATGCCGCTGACCACGGTCGGCCAGCTCAGCAGGTTGCCGGTGCTGATGTCTTCCGGGGTCTTGAAGCTGGTCAGCAACATCACCACCAGCGGCACCAGATACAGAAACACCGCGAGGATCAGCACCGCATAGATCGCGATGCGACTGAAGCTGATCGCAGGTTTGGCAGCGAGACTAGTCATGACGCTTGGTCCTCAGCTCGGAGTACAGGTAAGGCACGATGATCGCGAGGATCGCACCGAGCATCAGAATCGCACTGGCCGAGCCCATGCCCATCTGGCCGCGACTGAAGGTGAAGGAATACATGAACATCGCTGGCAGGTCGGAGGAATAACCCGGACCACCGGCGGTCATTGCCGCAACCAGGTCGAAGCTCTTGATCGCGATGTGCGCGAGGATCATCACCGCACTGAAGAACACCGGACGCAGGCTTGGCAGCACGACTTTCCAGTAGATGCGCGGCATGCTCGCGCCGTCGATCTGCGCGGCACGGATGATCGATTGATCGACGCCACGCAGGCCGGCGAGGAACATCGCCATGATGAAGCCCGAGGCTTGCCACACAGCGGCGATCACCAGGCAGTAGACCACGCGATCGGGGTCGATCAGCCAGTCCAGACGGAAGCCTTCCCAGCCCCAGTCACGCAACAATTTGTCCAGGCCCATGCCCGGGTTGAGCAGCCATTTCCATGCGGTACCGGTGACGATCATCGAGAGCGCCATCGGGTACAGGTAAATGGTGCGGATAAAGCCTTCGCGACGGATGCGCTGGTCGAGGAACACCGCCAGCAACACGCCGATCACCAGGGTAATGCCGATGAACATGCCGCCGAACACGGCGAGGTTCTTGCTCGCCACCCACCAGCGATCGTTGTCGAACAACCGCGCGTATTGCGCCAGACCGGCCCACTTGTAGTTGGGCAGGAAGGTCGAGGTGGTGAACGACAGAATGAACGTCCACAGGATGTAGCCATAGAAGCCCACCAGCACGATGAACATGCTCGGCGCCAGCACCAGTTTCGGTAGCCAGCGCTGCAATGCATCGAACGGCGAGGCCTTGCTGAACACAGCAACAGAACTCATGGGGAAATCCACAATAAGGGTTTACGAAAGCATTCCCTTGCAGGAGTGAGCCCTGTGGCGAGGGGATTTATCCCCGATCGACTGCGCAGCAGTCGCGAAATCATTACATGCGGTATTTCAGACACTGCACCGCTGCAACTTTCCGGGGTCGCTTCGCAACCCATCGGGGATGAATCCCCTCACCACAAAGGCTCACTCCTACAGGGGCCAAGCATTACTTGGCCGACTGAACTGCCGCGCCGAGTTTCTTCGCCGCATCGGCCGGGTCGGCTTTCGGGTCGTTGATGTAGTTGGTGACTACGTCAAAGAACGCGCCCTGCACCGCCAGCGTGGTCGCCATGTTGTGCGCCATGCTTGGTTGCAGGCCGCCGGACTTGGCGTCCGCGAGGAAGTCCTTGGCAGCGGTCTGCGCGCAGGAATCGAAGCCGAGCTTGTCCATGTTGTTCAACATGTCGTTGCGCACCGGGATCGAGCCTTTGTTGATGCTGAAGACTTTCTGGAAGTTCTCACCCAGCACGACTTTGGCGATGTCCTGCTGACCGGCCGCAGTGCCTGCGTCCTTCTGCTTGAACACGGCCAGCGAGTCGATGTTGTAGGTGAACGCCTTGTCGGTGCCCGGGAACGCTACGCACTCGTAGTCCTTGCCGGCGACTTTCTTGGCGGCGGTCCATTCGGACTTGGCCCAGTCACCCATGATCTGCATGCCGGCCTTGCCGTTGATGACCTTGGCCGCTTCGAGGTTCCAGTCCTGGCCTTTGCCGTCCGCGTCCATGTAGGTCGCGACTTTCTTCAGCTCAGTGAGCGCCTTGACCATTTCCGGGCCGGTCAGCGCTTTGTTGTCGAGATCGACCAGGGCTTTCTTGTAGCCATCCACGCCCATGACTGAGAGCACCACGGCTTCGAACACGGTGCTGTCCTGCCAAGGCTGACCGCCGTGAGCGAGCGGAATGAAGCCCGCCGCTTTCAGCTTGTCGCCGGCCGCGTAGAACTCTTCGAGGGTGGTTGGATTCTTGGTGATGCCGGCTTTCTTGAAGACTTCCGGGTTGATCCACAGCCAGTTCACGCGGTGAATGTTCACCGGCACGGCCACGTAATCACCGTCGTACTTCACGGTATCGGAGACTTTCTTGTCGAGCAGGCTGTCCCACTTTTCCGACTTGGCGACGTCTTTCAAAACGTCGGTGTCGAGCAGGCCGGTCGACGCCCATTCCTGGATGTCCGGGCCTTTGATCTGCGCTACGCCTGGCGGGTTGCCGGCAACGGCACGGCTTTTCAGCACGGTCATGGCAGTCGCACCGCCACCACCGGCGACAGCGCCGTCCTTCCAGGTGAAACCGTCTTTTTCGACTTGGGCCTTGAGCACATCGACAGCGGCTTTTTCGCCACCGGAAGTCCACCAGTGCACGACTTCGACCGAACCTTTGGAATCGGCGGCGGAGACACTGAGCGGCAGGATTGCGAGCGGGAACAGGGAGGCGACAGAAATGACAGTAGCGAGGCGAGAAATCGCATTCATTCGAGATGTACCTTTCTTGTTGTTATGCATTGCAAGTCTGGTGCTTGCGCTGCACGGAGTTTAAACAGAGCGTTTCGCTTCGCAGGTAACGAAGGGACGCGTAAATGTCACGACATGGTTACACAGCAACAGGCCGGGACGACTGCGCCAAAGCCGTGGCCATGCTTGGCGCCAGCGGCAATCGTGGAATCAGCACAGCCTGCCAGGCGTGATACAGATCGGGCTTGCCCGGCCAGATATCGGCACTCGGCAAATTCTGCGGATTGAGTTCGTGGTGCCAACTGCCGTTGCAACGATCGATGAAATTCGTCTCACAGAATTCCCAGAACAGTCGGTACCAGGTTTCGTATTGCGCATCGCCGGTGCGTTTGAGCAAGGCGCTGGCGGCGGCGCTGGCTTCGGCGTGCGTCCAGTGCAGGCGATGGCGAACCACGGCCTGGTTATCCCAGTCGAGGGTGTAGACGATGCCCGGCGCGCCATCGACATTCCAGCCGTGGCGGCAATTGTTTTCGAAGAGTTTTTGCGCATCGAGGGCCAGCCAGCCCGGCGTGAGCATGCCGGCCTGCACTCGCGCGGCTTCAAGATGCAGGAGCAAGCGCGCCCATTCGAAACCGTGGCCCGGCGTGGTGCCGTAAGGACGGAAACCGTCGGCGGGGTTGTCGTGGTTGTATTCGCGCAGCGGTTGCCAGTCGCGATCGAAGTGTTCGATGACCATGTAACCGTTGGCCGCAGCGTGGCCATGGATCACCCGCTCGACGATGCGCTGGGCGCGCACCAGCCAGCGCGGATCTTCAGTGACATCGGCCAGCGCGAGGAATGCTTCGGTCGCGTGCATGTTGCTGTTGGCGCCGCGATAGGCTTCTTCTTCGCTCCAGTCGCGGTTGAAGAATTCGCGCATGGCGCCCTCTTCTTCGCTCCAGAAATAAGTGTCGATGATGTCGATTGCGTCATCGAGCAAGGCTTGGGCGCCGGGCCGTTGCGCGACCGCGGCGGAGCTGGCGGCGAGTGCGACAAAGGCGTGCAGATAGGCGTTCTTGCCGGTGTTGTCGTCGCGGTGTTCGGCAACTGCAAACCAGCCACCGTGCAGCGCGTCACGCAGCGGCCCGCGCAACGCGGCGATACCGTGGTCGACCAGTTCGGCAAATCCCGGCAGGCCCTGAATGTGCGCCATGGCGAAGCTGTGGGTCATGCGCGCGGTGTTCATGGTCTCGGCTTGTGCGTGCGCAGGCAAACGGCCGCGTTCGTCGAGGTTGCCGAAGCCTTCGGACAGTCGTGATGCCTTGGCGAAATCCAGCAGACGCAGGCCTTCGGCGGCAAGCCATTGCTGGTGGACAGGGGCATTCAGCCAACTGCTGAAGTCTGGGTGAAAGGTGTCCATGGAGTGACCCTTTTTTGTTGTTAGGACTGCGGGCAGTCTAAACAACGGGCCGGGGCGGGCTTGTAACGAAGGGGACGGGGATTGTCACTGGCTTGTGACAAAAGAGAAGAGCAAAAGCACCCTCACCCCAACCCTCTCCCGGAGGGAGAGGGGGCCGACCGAGGTGTCTTGCGTCCTCCGTCGACCTGAAAAATATTGGCGATTATGGATTCACCACCGCATTTACAGGTCAGCGCACCTCAGCAGCATCCCCCAATCGGTCCCCTCTCCCTCTGGGAGAGGGCTAGGGTGAGGGGCTTTTCGGGGCTAATCCACAGACCGAGGCAACTGCAACGTCACCCGCAACCCACCCTCACGCAGGTTCTGCAACGTCACCTCGCCGCCATGGCTATGGGCGATGTTGCGCGCAATGCCCAGTCCCAATCCGTAGCCCTGCTGCTGTCCCGCCAAACGGAAGTGCGGTTCGAACACTTGCTCCAGCCGCTGCTGCGGCACACCCGGCCCTTCGTCGTCGACGTGCAAAACGAACGCGCTGTCATCGTCATCGATGTGCAGGTGCGCGTTCTGCCCGTACTTCAAGGCGTTGTCGATCAGGTTGCCGATGCAGCGCTTGAGCGCCAGCGGTTTGCCCGGATACGCCGACAGTGCGCGGCCATGCTGAGTGACGCGGCCATTGCCGTTCGGCGCCAGATACGGCTCGACCAGGCAATCGAGGACATGATTGAGATCCACCGGCTCGATGTTCTCGTGGATGTCGGTGTCTTTCACGCATTGCAACGCGCCTTTGACCAGCAGCTCCAGCTCATCCAGATCGCGGCCGAACTTGGCTTGCAGCTGTTCGTCCTCGAGCAGCTCGACGCGCAAACGCAGGCGGGTGATCGGCGTGCGCAGGTCGTGGGAAATCGCGCTGAACAACTGGCTGCGTTCGGTCAGGTAACGGCTGATGCGTTCGCGCATGGTGTTGAACGCGCGGCCAACTTCGACCACTTCACTGCCACCGCCCTCCGCCACCGGCTCGACGTCGGCGCCCAGCGACAGATCCCGCGCCGCCCGCGCCAGACGCTTGAGCGGCCGGCTCTGCCAGTGCACCAGCAGGCCGATGAACAACAACAGAAAGCCGCTGGTGAGGACGATAAACCATACCTGCTGCGCCGGCAGGCCTTGCTCTTCGAGACTGGTGTACGGCTCCGGCAGCAACGAGGCGATGTACAGCCACTCGCCCGGGGCCATTTGAATCTGCGTGACCAGCACCGGCGGATTCACCGGTTCAAGCGTCAACGCGTAGTGCGCCCAGGAGCGCGGCAATTCATCAAGTTTCAGCCCTGCGTTGAAAATGCGCAGGTCTTCGGGGCTGACGAAGGTCACCGAAATATCCGTGTCATGGCCCAGAGACTGGCGCAGCACTTCGTCCACCGCTTGCATCACCGCAGCCTTGCGCGGCGTCACCGGCAGCACGTCCATGCCCAGCGGCTTGTCGTTCAGCGTCACGACAAACCGGGTGCCGCCCATGCTGCGCAATTGATCGAGCACCAGCGGCCGATAGGCCACTGGCAAGGAACGGAAATAGCTGACGCTGGCGGTCATCGAATGCGCCAGGCTGCGGGCACTGGTGACGAGGCCTTCGAGCTGGGTAGCGCGCAACTGCGAGACCCAGATCACGCTCGACAGCGTCTGCGCGAACAGCACCGCCAGCAGAGTCAGCAGCAGCATCCGCCCGAGCAGTGAGCGCGGCACCGGTATGCGACTGGCGAATTTGCGCAGCGACTCAGTGAGCATTGCCGGCAACCACATTGGCTGCCAACTGATAGCCGCTGCCGCGCACGGTGCGGATCAACCGTGGCGGTTTTTCGGTGTCGCGCAAGCGTTGACGCAAACGGCTGACGGCCATGTCGACGATGCGATCGAGCGGCATCAGATCGCGGCCACGGGTGGCGTTGCCGATGGTGTCGCGGTCGAGGATTTGCTGCGGATGATCGAGGAACAGTTTCAGCAGAGCGAAATCGGCGCCGGAAAGGATCACTTCCTCGCCGTCAGTGTGGAACAGCCGATGGCTGACCGTGTCCAGGCGCCAGTCGTCGAAGACCAGCACTTCGCTGCCGCTGCGTTCGTGGGCGAACTGTGCGCGGCGCAGCAGGGCCTTGATCCGCGCTTGCAGTTCGCGCGGGCTGAACGGTTTGCCAAGGTAGTCGTCGGCGCCGAGTTCCAGACCGATCACGCGGTCGGCTTCGTCGGAACTGGCAGTCAGCATGATGATTGGCACCTGTGCCTGACGCGGGTGCTGGCGTACCCAACGGCACAGGCTGAAGCCGTCTTCGTCGGGCAGCATGACATCGAGGATCACCAGATCGCTCGGCGCCTCGTTGAGCGCCTGACGAAAACCGGCACCATCGGCGGTGGCCCGCACCTGGAACCCGGCGCGGGTCAGGTAGGTTTCCAGCAACTCGCGTATTTCCTGGTCGTCATCGACCAACAATATCGACTTGTTGACTGAGCTCACTTCGAAGGCATCCTTGTTGTTGGAGTTGGGCGGATTATGCCTTAAGCATCAAACTAACAAACACTACAGAAACCCTTGTGGGAGCGAGCCTGCTCGCGAATCGGTTTTAACATTCAACAGATCTGTTGACTGACACACCGCTTTCGCGAGCAGGCTCGCTCCCACAATTGGATTGCATTTCAGGTCGGGATTGATTGGTCCAGGGCCACACCGGCACCAACGAGGCCGGAATACGGCGCGGTCACCAGCCACACCGGGATGCCTTTGAAGTAATCGCTCATGCAGCCTTTGTCGGCGAAGCAGCGGGCGAAGCCGCTGGCGAGGAAGAAATCGGCGAAGCGTGGAATCACCCCGCCAACGATAAACACCCCGCCGCGCGCGCCGGTGGTGAGCACGTTGTTGCCGGCAACGCGGCCGAGCCAGCAGCAGAATTGCTCGAGCACTTCCAAAGCGATCGGGTCACCGGCAAGGCCAGCGGCGGTGATCGCTTCCGGCGTTTCAAGCGTAGGCTCATGACCATCCACCGCGCAGATCGCCCGGTACAGTCGAGGCAGGCCGCCGCCGCTCAACGCGGTTTCCGCGCTGACATGGCCGATTTCGTTGTAGATGTGTTGCCACAGTTGCGTTTCGCGTGGACTGCTCAGCGGCAGGTCGACGTGGCCGCCCTCGCCCGGCAACGCGGCAAAGCGCCCTTCGCCGAGATCGAGCAAGGTGCCGACACCCAGGCCAGTGCCGGGGCCGATCACCACCGCCGGGCGCAACGGCTCCGGCGTGCCTTCGCAAACCACGCGGAACTCGCCCGGCTGCAAGCGGGTCATGCCCAGCGCCATCGCCGAGAAGTCGTTGGTCAGCAACAACTGCTCGACCTGCAAGGTCTTGCAAAACGCGCTGCGGCTGAGCCGCCAGTGATTGTTGGTGAACTTGAACTCATCGCCGCTCACCGGACCTGCCACCGACAGGCACACCGAGCCGATCGAGCCCGGCGCCAGACCGAGCCCGCTCAGGTACAAGGCGATTGCCTCTTCCGGGCTGGCGAAGTCGGCCGTGGCCAGCACCTGAACCGATTGCAGTTGCTGGTTTTGCCACAACGCGAACCGCGCGTTGGTGCCTCCGATGTCACCGACCAAAGCCAGTTTCAATTAAGCGTCTCCAGGGCAGAAGTGAAGGCGCTGGCGCCCTGCTCCGCCGAGCTGAAGGCCATGCGCATGAAGCCAAACAGCTCGCGGCCGCTGCCGATGTTGTTGCCCAACAGGCCTTTGGCAGGTTCGCGCGCTGCAAATTCGGCGGCGTCGACCTTCAGTTCCAAGGTGCCTTTGACGCCATCGACGCGGATGATATCGCCCTCTTGCACTCGCGCCAAAGCGCCACCGACATAAGCTTCCGGGCTGACGTGAATCGCCGCCGGGATTTTCCCCGAGGCGCCGGACATGCGCCCGTCAGTCACCAGCGCGACTTTGAAGCCGCGATCCTGCAGTACGCCGAGGAATGGCGTCATCTTGTGCAGCTCGGGCATGCCGTTGGAGCGCGGCCCTTGAAAGCGCATCACGGCGACAAAATCCTTCTCCAGCAGACCGGCCTTGAATGCGTCCGCCAGGTCTTGTTGATCCTGGAAGACCATCGCCGGTGCTTCGACGATCTGATTTTCCAGCGCAACCGCAGAAACCTTCATCACGCCGCGACCGAGGTTGCCTTCCATCACCCGCAAGCCGCCCTCCTGCGAGAACGCACGGGACACCGGACGCAGAATGTTTTCGTCGAGACTGTCAGTCGGGCCTTCGCGCCAGACCAGCTCACCGTTATCGAGGAACGGCTCCTTGGTGTACTGGCTCAGGCCATGGCCGAGCACGGTGTTGACGTCTTCATGCAGCAGGCCTGCGCCGAGCAGTTCGCGGATCAGGAACGACATGCCGCCCGCTGCCTGGAAGTGGTTGATGTCGGCTTTGCCGTTCGGGTAGACGTGGCTCAGGGTCGGGACGACTTCGGAAAGGTCGGCCATGTCCTGCCAGGTCAGTTGAATGCCAGCGGCCATGGCGATGGCCGGCATGTGCAGAGTGTGGTTGGTCGAGCCGCCGGTGGCGTGCAGGGCAACGATGGAGTTGACCAGCGCCTTTTCGTCGACGATTTCGCCGATCGGCATGAAGTTGCCGTTCTGCTTGGTCAGGCGCGTGACCTGATGCGCGGCTTCGCGGGTGAGCGCGTCGCGCAGCGGCGTGTTCGGGTTGACGAAAGAGGCGCCCGGCAAATGCAGGCCCATGACTTCCATCAGCAACTGGTTGGTGTTGGCGGTGCCGTAGAAGGTGCAGGTGCCCGGGCTGTGGTAGGACTTCATCTCCGATTCCAGCAGCTCTTCGCGGGTCGCCTTGCCTTCGGCGTACTTCTGGCGGACGTCGGCTTTTTCCTTGTTGGAAATCCCCGACACCATTGGCCCGCCCGGTACGAAAATGGTCGGCAGATGACCGAAACGCAGCGAACCCATCATCAGGCCCGGAACGATCTTGTCGCAGATGCCGAGCATCAGCGCGCCGTCAAACATGTTGTGCGACAGCGCCACGGCGGTGGACATCGCGATCACTTCGCGGCTCGGCAGGCTCAGTTCCATGCCCGGCTCGCCTTGGGTCACACCGTCGCACATTGCCGGAGTGCCGCCGGCGAACTGACCGACCGAGCCGATTTCGCGCAGGGCGTTCTTGATCTGTTGGGGGAAAACTTCGTACGGCTGGTGCGCCGAGAGCATGTCGTTATACGAAGACACAATGGCGATGTTCGCCGAGTTCATCATCCGCAGGCTGTGCTTGTCTTCAGTGCCGCAACCGGCCACGCCGTGGGCGAAGTTGGCGCATTGCAGCTTGCCGCGCATCGGGCCGTCGGTGGCGGCGCCGCGAATCAATGCAAGGTAAGCCTGACGCGTGGCGCGGCTGCGGGCGATAAGCCGTTCGGTGACCTCAAGAACGCGGGGATGCATGTGTAGAACTCCAGGCTAACGGATGTGGCGACCTGATTGTCTATGCTGATCAAACGCCGTTGTTGTTGGAATGACAGACGGCTTTTTTGACCATTCGGACCAGTTGATTCAGGTCACTCGTTGTAGATAAAACAAAATATTGCCACTAAAAAGGCTTGTTTTCTATTTTTATGCGAATAATCTTGTAATTCCAACAACAAAACGACGGCGGCGCTGTTCCATGACTCTTCGAATCGCAATCAATGGTTTTGGCCGCATCGGCCGTAATGTCCTGCGCGCACTGTATACCCAAGGCTATCGTCAAGACCTGCAGATCGTCGCGATCAACGATCTGGGTGACAGTTCGATCAATGCCCATCTGCTCAAATACGACACCGTTCACGGCACTTTCGACGCCGAAGTGGCGCACGATAACGAAAGCCTGACGGTCAATGGCGACCGCATCGCGGTCAGCGCCATTCGCAACCCGGCCGACCTGCCCTGGGCCGCAGAAAAAATCGACGTAGTGTTCGAATGCACCGGTCTGTTCACCGACCGTGCCAAAGCCGCCGCGCATATCAGCGCCGGCGCCCGCAAGGTGATCATTTCTGCCCCTGCCAAGGGCGCCGACGCCACCGTCGTTTATGGCGTCAACCACGACATTCTGCGTCAGTCGCACCAGATCATTTCCAACGCTTCGTGCACCACCAACTGCCTCGCGCCAGTGGCGCAGGTGCTGCATCGTGAGCTGGGCATCGAGAGCGGCCTGATGACCACCATCCACGCCTACACCAACGACCAGAACCTCACCGACGTCTATCACAGCGACCCGTACCGCGCCCGCTCGGCCACGCAGAACATGATTCCGAGCAAGACCGGCGCAGCCGAAGCGGTAGGCCTGGTGCTGCCGGAACTGGCGGGCAAACTGACCGGCATGGCTGTGCGCGTACCGGTGATCAATGTGTCGCTGGTCGACCTCACCGTGCAACTGAAGAAAGAAGCCAGTGCCGACGAAGTCAACGCCCTGCTGAAAGCGGCGAGCCAGCATTCGAAGATTCTCGGTTACAACACCTTGCCGCTGGTTTCCAGCGACTTCAACCACAACCCGCTGTCGTCGATCTTCGACGCCAACCACACCAAAGTCAGCGGCAAGTTGCTGAAAGTGCTGGCCTGGTACGACAACGAATGGGGCTTCTCCAACCGCATGCTGGATAACTGCCTGGCGTTGTGTAACGCCGAATAATCCCGGCCGGTCCCCAATCCCTGTGGGAGCGAGCCTGCTCGCGAAAGCTGTCTGTCAGTCGATATGGAATTGACTGACACGACGCCTTCGCGAGCAGGCTCGCTCCCACAGGAGATCCGATTTCAATTCGAAATCAGCACTTGACCATCTAGCTAGATGATAAGCATTATCATTCGCTCGAAATGGATCAGGTCCTCCCGTGAGTCAATCGCGCTTCAACCACGTCTTCCTCGCCCAGCGCACTTCCCTGCTGCGCACGCTGGAACGGATGGTCAACAATCACAGCACCGCTGAAGACCTGTTGCAGGAGACCTACCTGCGCGTCACCCGAGCGTTGAGCGAACGGGCCATCGATCACCTTGAACCCTTTGTCTTCCAGACCGCGCGCAATCTGGCGCTGGACCATTTGCGTGCGCGCAAGATTCATGCGCGGACCATGGTCGACGACGTGCCGCAAGATGTCGTGCAGAGCATCGCCGCGCCGGCCAGCAGCGCCGAAGACGCCGCCCACGCCGAACAACTGCTGGAGCGTTTGAACGTGAGCCTCAGCCAACTCAGCCCGCGCCAGCAACAGATCTTCATCCTCAGCCGCCTGCACGGGCACAGTTATCAGGAAATCGCCAATGAACTGAACGTGTCGCTGAGCACCGTGCAGAAAGAACTGAAACTGATCATGTCGATCTGCATCGGTGTTGCCGAACGACATAACGGCAGCGGCAAGCTTTGAGCTGCAAGCTACAAGTAAAAACAAAAAGCGGTAACGCATCCGGCTTGCAGCTTGCAGCTTGAAGCTAGAAACTGCTTCGCCAGAAGCCCTGAGGAACCACCGTGACGGACACCCACCGCTCGCCTTCGCCCGATTCGGCGCGGGACGCTGCAGCTGCAATGGACCAGGCGCTGGACTGGCTCATCGTGCTCGGCAGCCCGGATGAGGAACAGACCCGGCAATTTCATGCCTGGCTGGCGGCTGATCCGTTGAATGCCGAGGCGTTCGCCAAGGCCCAGGCCATCTGGGAAGGCCCGCAAGTCGCACTGTGCGCCGAGGCTCTGGCGACAAAACCGGTAAAAATCACCTTCCTCAAACGCTTGCGCCCACACTGGAAACCGCTGGCCACCGCTGCGGTGCTGATCCTTGGGCTGTTCAGTTTCAGTAATTTGCCGATGCGCATTCAAGCGGATCACCTGACCGTGGTCGGCGAGCGTCAGCGACTGCAACTGGAGGACGGCTCGAAGGTCCTGCTCAATACCAACTCGGCGTTTTCCAGCACCATCAATGACCAGCAGCGTGTGGCTCGTTTGTTTCAGGGCGAGGCGTTTTTCGAGATCGCCAGCGGGCGCAATCAGCCGCTGGAGATCGACGCAGGCCCGGTAACGGCCAGCGTCCACGACACCGCATTCGCCGTGCGCTACCTCGACGGGGTCGCGCAAGTGAATGTGCAACGTGGCGATGTCGATCTGCGCGCCACCCACAACGATGCCCGGGTGCGCCTGCGTGCCGGGGAAAGCATTCGCATCGGCCCCAACGGTTTTGATCGCCCGGCCAAGCTCGACGCCAATGCCGATCTGGCCTGGGTTGAAGGCCGTCTGGTGTTCGAGAACTGCCCGCTGAATCAGGTGCTGGCCGAGCTGCGCCGCTACTACCCGGGCTGGATCATCAACAACAACGAGCACCTGGCCGACGTCGCCGTCACCGGCAATTACCGTCTCGACCAGCCGCTCGACGTGGTCCGCTCCCTCGCCCACATCACCTCGGCGCGCCTGCAGGAATTCCCGGCGCTGGTGATCCTTAACTGAATGAGAATTATTTTTACTCGATAGCCAGCGACAGTACGTCTCGTTATAGCCAATGCAATTGATTCGCATCTAACCATGCCGATCAGCACCTATAAAGATTCGTGCGACACGGAGCGCTATCGATGTCCTCACGCCTTACCCGCCAGACTTCCTCCCCTTCCCGCGTGCTGTCGCTGCTGACTGCGGCCATTCTCATGGCCGGCACCGCGCCGCTGCTCGCCGCCGCCGAGCAACCGACACGCAACATGGGCGATTACGCCTTCGCCATCGGCCAGCAACCGCTGGTTTCGGCACTGAATGCCTTCACCGCCGTGACCGGTTGGCAGGTCGGCTTGCCGGCAGAGTTGGGGCAGAACGTTTCGTCGCCGGGCGTGCGCGGTTCGCTGCCGCCGGAGAAAGCCCTCGAGCGCTTGTTGGTGGGGACCAACCTGAGCTTTCGCAAGCTGAGCAACAACAATGTCGTGCTGGAAAAACGCAACAGCAGCGGCACGCTCAATCTCGATCAGGTGACCATCAGCGCCACTCGCCAGGAACAGTCGGTCAACAGCGTGCCCTCGACGGTCAGCGTGCAGGACCGCCAAGCGCTTGACCGCAACAACGTCAACACCATCAAGGATCTGGTGCGCTACGAACCGGGCGTTTCCGTTGGCGGTGCCGGTCAGCGCGGCGGCATCAGTGGCTACAACATTCGCGGTATCGACGGCGACCGCATCCTGACTCAAGTCGATGGCGTGGAGATCCCCAACGGCTTCTTCAACGGCCCCTACGCCAAGAGCCAGCGCAACTACGTCGACCCGGAAATCGTCAAGCGTGTGGAAATTCTGCGCGGCCCGGCCTCGGTGCTGTACGGCAGCAACGCCATCGGCGGCGCGGTCAGCTATTACACGCTGGACGCCGACGACATCATCAAACCGGGCAAGGATGTCGGCGCGCGTCTGAAAAGCGGTTACAGCTCCGCCGACGACAGCTGGCTGAAATCCGCCACCGTCGCTGGCCGCAGTGGTGAGTTCGACGGTCTGCTGCATTACAGCCAACGCGACGGTCATGAAACCGAATCCTTTGGCAGCCACAACGGCACCGGTCTGGAACGCACCGCCGCCAACCCGGAAGACGTGCGCGCAACCAACGTTCTGGCCAAGCTCGGCTGGAATTACAACGACGATTCGCGTCTGGGCCTGACCTACGAAAAGTACAAGGACGATCGCGACACCGACCAGAAAAGTGCCTACGGCGGCCCGTACTTCAATGGCGCGCCGACCATTCCGAGCAGCGTCCTGCCCGGCGGCATGTACCAGTGGCGCACCGGTAACGACACCATCACCCGCGAGCGTTTCGGCATCGAACACGCGTTCGCCCTCGGCAGCCTGCTGGTCGATAACGTCAAGTGGAGCCTCAATCACCAGATCGCCAAGACCGACCAGAGCACCGAAGAGTTGTACTACCCGATCACCCGTAAAGTGCAGCGTACCCGCGACACGATCTACGAAGAAAAACAGTGGGTGTTCGACGCGCAACTGGACAAGGCTTTCGCCATCGGTGACACCGATCACCTGCTGACTTACGGCACCACGATCAAACAGCAGAAAGTCACCGGCTCACGCAGCGGCGACGGCACCTGTGTAGCCGTCGGTCGCGGCTGCACGGCGATTGGCGCGACGAGTCCGGCGGACGTACTGGCCAAGGCCTCTGATTTCCCCGATCCGACCATCAACACCTACAGCCTGTTTGCTCAGGATCAGATCAGCTGGAACGACTGGACCTTCCTGCCGGGCCTGCGCTACGACTACACCCAGCTCAAGCCGCACATCACCGAGGAATTCCTCAACACCGTGAATGCCGACGGCCAGGGCACGGTCAGCGACAAGAACAAGACCTGGCACAAAGTCTCGCCGAAATTCGGCCTGACCTACGCGTTGACGGAAAACTACACCTGGTACGGCCAGTACGCCGAAGGCTTCCGCACGCCCACGGCAAAATCGCTGTACGGGCGTTTCGAGAACAACACGACCGGCTACACCGTAGCGCCCAACTCCGACCTCGAGCCGGAAAAGAGCAAAGGCTTCGAAACCGGCCTGCGCGGGAATTTCGAGCAGGGTTCGTTCGACGTCGCGGTGTTCTATAACAAGTACCGCGACTTCATCAACGAGGACGCGGTCAAGCCGGGCGACGATCAGTTGACCTTCCAGAGCAACAACATCAAGCGCGCCACCATCAAGGGTGCGGAAGTCAAAGGTCGCTTGAACCTGGATGCGTTCGGCGCGCCGCAAGGCCTGTATACCCAAGGCTCGATCGCCTACGCCTACGGTCGCAACAACGACAGCGGCGAGCCGATCAACAGCGTCAATCCGCTCACCGGCGTGTTCGGTCTCGGTTACGACCAGGACACCTATGGCGGTTTGCTGAGCTGGACCGTGGTGAAGAAAAAGGACCGCGTCGACGACAGCAATTTCAAATCGCCGGACGGCGTCAGCAGTCAGTTCAAGACCCCGGGCTTCGGCATTCTCGATCTGGCCGGCTATTACAAGGTGACCGACGACGTCACCGTCAGCGGCGGCGTCTACAACCTGACCGACAAGAAATACTGGCTATGGGATGACGTGCGCGGTTACGACAGCGTCGGCGAAGCGTCGGTGACGCAACCGGCCAACCTTGATCGGCTGACCCAACCGGGGCGCAACTTCGCGATCAACCTGATCTGGGACATCTGATCCGCCCGGCCTCACTGCGCGAGTTCTCGCCGCGCAGTGAGGTTTTTTTACTGTCCGGCGCCCGCCCGTACGTCTTGTTATCAAGCGCCTCATTTATCAAGGACACCCCATGACTACCCCGGAAAAAGCCCTGCGTTCGCAACGCCTGAACCAGATCACCCATGAGCCGCACAGCAAACTCGATGCCCTGGTCAAAGCCCACGCACCATTCGAAACCCGCGCCAGCTTCGCCCGTTTCGTCGTTGCGCAATACCTGTTCCAGGCGGAACTGGTCGAGCTGTACAACGATGCCGAACTGACCGCGATCGTCCCGGATCTGCCAGCCCGTTGCCGCGCCGAAGCGGCCAGGGCTGACCTCGCCGACCTCGACACCGAAGTCCCGGCGCCGGTGGCCGGCGCGCTGAAAAACCCGAGCAAGGCGCGGGCGCTGGGCTGGATCTTCGTGTCGGAGGGTTCCAAGCTCGGCGCGGCGTTCCTGATCAAGCGCGCGGTGGCGCTCGATCTGAGCGAAACCTTTGGCGCCCGGCATTTGGCTGAACCGCAAGGTGGCCGCGCCGAGGGCTGGAAAAGCTTTGTGCGCACCCTCGATGCGTTGCCGTTCACGGCAGAGGAAGAGGCGGAAGTTGAGCAAGGTGCGCTGGATGCATTCAACCGCTTCACCGTGCTGCTGGAACGGGCTTATGCCATAGAAGCCGAAGTGGCCTGAAGCAACTCTTATCACTTGTGGGAGCGAGCCTGCTCGCGAAGACGGCAGCACATTCAACATCAATGTGCCTGATCAACCGCTTTCGCGAGCAGGCTCGCTCCCACAGAGCTCACCACAAATCTGTAAGATCCCCGTTCCGCTTCAGAAGCCGCCGCTGAGCCCATGCCCGCACCCGCCCCATCAAAACTCGCCCGTCTGCTGTTCGGCGTGCTGGCCTATGTCAGCCTCGGCATTGGCCTGATCGCCATCGTCGTGCCCGGCCTGCCGACCACCGAGTTCATCCTCCTTGCCGCGTGGGCCGCGACCCGCAGTTCGCCGCGCTTGAGTGCGTGGCTGGAAAATCATCGCCTGTTCGGGCCGATCCTCAGTAACTGGCGCAACGGCAGGGTGATCGCGCGCAAGGCCAAGATCAGCGCCACCGTCAGCATGCTGCTGTGCGCCACTTTGATGCTGGTACTGCTTGATCACGGCTGGCCGATCTATCTGGCGATTGCCGGCATGGCCATGGGCAACCTGTGGATCTGGTCGCGCCCGGAGACGCCCGTCGCGGTAGTGAAACATCCCTGCAATTAAAGCCTTTTCAGCACTTTCCCCTGCGCAAACGTTTAGCAGCGACCGTCCGTCGGCGAGCGCCTCATGCCGTTTCGTGCGACGCCGATGAGGATTGAATGGCGCTGAATGGATTTGGCAAACCGGGCTTCAGGCCCAGCCACCTGTTTATTCCATTCGCGAGATCGCCCCATGTTCGACTCTCTTTCCATTCGCCTGAAAATCGTCCTGCTCTCCGGCCTGTGCCTGCTCGGAGTGGTGGTGCTGATTGTCAGCATGAACATCTACCAGACCAACCAGAACGACGCGCTGGTCAGTCAATCCAGCAACCAGTTGCTCACCGCCAGCGTGCAGAACCTGCTGCAGGCCAAGGCCGCCGAGCAAGCGGTGCGGGTGCAGAAAACCTTTGGTGAAAGCCTGCTCGTGGTCACCGCCCTCGCCGACCAGATCAAGGATCTGCGGACGATGGCGGCCAAGCGTTCGCTCGAAGCCGGCGCTGTTCGTGAAGAGTTGAACCAGAGCCTGAAAACCGCTTTCGAGCGCAACGATAAAGTCCTCGGTATCTGGCTGGCCTTCGAACCCAACGGCCTCGACGGCAAGGACAGCGAATTCGCCAACGATGCCGCGCGGCAGTCCAACGAAGCCGGGCGCTTCGCCTCGTACTGGAGCCGTGCCGCCGGCGCCGCGCTGAATACGATCATGGTCGAGGACGACTTGACCAAGACCACCCTCAGCGTCAGCGGCACGCCGTACAACAGTTGGTACACCTGCCCTCGCGACAACAAACGCACCTGCCTGCTTGACCCGTATGCCGACACGGTCGGTGGCAAGGAAATGCTCATGACGACCATTTCCGTGCCGCTGCTGGTGGATGGCAAAGCGATCGGCGTGGTTGGTGTCGACATTGCGCTCGACGCCCTGCAAGCCGCCGCCGTCGACTCGCAGCGCAGCCTGTTCAACAACGCCGGGCACATGCTGATCGTCTCCGGCAGCGGCGTACTGGCGGCCGACAGTGCCGACGCGACGCGAGTGGGCAAAAAAATCAGCGACACCCTCGGCGCTGACGGCAAGGATGTATTGCAACTGGTCGGCAGCGGCACGGCAAAAATTCTCCAACAGGGCGAGCTGATTCGCGCGGTTTACCCGGTCGACCCGATCGGCAATTCGCGGGCCTGGGGCGTGGTCATCGACCTGCCCGAGCACGTGCTGCTGGCCGACTCGGTGAAACTGCAAGCGGTGCTGGATGACGCGCAACAAACCGGCGTCATCACTGCCCTGCTGGTGGCGGGCGTGGCCGGTCTGGTCGGCCTCCTGCTGATCTGGCTCACCGCCTCCGGCGTCACCCGTCCGATCAACAGCGTCGCCGACATGCTGAAGAACATTGCCAGCGGCGAAGGCGATCTGACCCAGCGCCTGAACTACAGCAAGAAAGACGAACTGGGCGAACTGGTGAACTGGTTCAACCGCTTCCTCGACAAGCTTCAGCCGACCATCGCGCAGATCAAACAGAGCATCACCGAAGCCCGTGGCACGGCTGATCAGTCGTCGGAAATTGCCCGCCAGACCAGCGAAGGCATGCAGGTGCAGTTCCGCGAAATCGATCAGGTCGCCACCGCCTCCAACGAAATGAGCGCCACCGCGCACGACGTCGCCAACAGTGCCTCGAACGCGGCCAACGCCGCCAAGGGTGCCGATCAGTCGGCGAAGGACGGTATGGCGATCATCGAGCGCAGCACCCGCGACATCAATCAGTTGGCCGATGAAGTCAGCAAAGCGGTGACCGAAGTCGAAGCGCTGGCGGTCAACAGCGAGCAGATCGGCTCGGTGCTGGAAGTGATCCGCAGCATCGCCGAACAGACCAACCTGCTGGCCCTCAACGCTGCTATCGAAGCCGCCCGCGCTGGCGAAAGCGGTCGCGGTTTTGCCGTGGTCGCCGACGAGGTGCGCAACCTCGCCAAGCGCACGCAGGATTCGGTGGAGGAAATCCGCATCGTCATCGAGCGCATCCAGACCGGTACCCGTGGCGTGGTCGCGACCATGCACTCGAGCCAGACCCAGGCGCACAACAACGCCGGGCAGATTCGTCAGGCCGTTGATGCGCTGGGCAAGATCAGCGACGCGGTGACGGTGATCAGCGACATGAACCTGCAGATCGCCAGTGCCGCCGAAGAACAGAGTGCCGTGGCCGAAGAGGTCAACCGCAACGTCTCGGCGATTCGCACCGTGACCGAAACCCTGACCGAGCAGGCCACCGAGTCGGCGGCGATCAGCAGCCAGCTCAACAGCCTGGCGAGCCAGCAGATGAAATTGATGGATCAGTTCCGCGTGTAACGGCCCAGCATAAATCCCTGTGGGAGCGAGCCTGCTCGCGAAGCGGTCGTCATATCCAACATCCGTGTTGACTGACACGACGCCTTCGCGAGCAGGCTCGCTCCCACTGGGGAAACGGGTTCACATCCTGGTTTCATCTAAACCGCGATTCTTTTGCACTATCATCGCCCTCTCGTTCCGGAGGGCCTTCGATGACTGATCTGCTCACGTCCATCCAAACCGCACTCGGCCTGCCTCGCACGCCCATCCCCTTCAACGGTGAAGGCGCGTTGCCCTCGGCGTTCGCAGTCACTGAACTGGCCTGCGCCAGCATCGCCGTTGCCGGGCAAGCGCTCAGCGAATTGCTTCACCAGCAAACCGGGCACTTGCCTGCGGTTGCAGTCGACCGGCGCCTGGCCTCGTTCTGGTTCTCCACCTCGCTTCGCCCGATCGGCTGGCAGGTGCCGCCCTTATGGGACGCGATCGCCGGCGACTATGCGACCCGGGACGGCTGGATCCGTCTGCACACCAACGCTCCGCATCACCGCGCCGCCGCTGAACGCGTGCTCGGTGCCTGCGCCGACCGCGCCGCAATGGCGGCAAAAGTCGCGCAATGGGACAGTGCGGATCTGGAACAAGCAGTGGTCGACGCCAACGGCTGCGCCGCCGAGATGCGCAGTTGGGCGCAGTGGCAGCAGCATCCGCAGGGGCTGGCGGTGAATGCCGAAGCGCTGGTGCAATTCAGCGAGCAGACGGACGAGAAACGCACCGCCTGGCAAGGCTCGATCGCACGACCGCTGGCCGGGATCAAGGTGCTCGACCTGACCCGCGTCCTCGCCGGTCCCAGCGCCAGCCGCTTTCTCGCCGGGCTCGGCGCAAACGTGCTGCGCATCGATCCACCGAGCTGGAACGAACCCGGCGTCGTTCCGGAAATGACTGTCGGCAAGCGCTGTGCGCGGCTGGATCTGCAAGTGCCAGCGGATCGCGCAGTGTTCGAAGGTTTATTGCAAGACGCCGACATCTTGCTCCACGGCTATCGCGCCGATGCGCTGGAACATCTGGGGTTTGGTATTGAACGCCGAAGGCAACTGGCACCGGGGCTGATCGACGTCTGCCTCAATGCCTACGGCTGGAGCGGCCCCTGGCAGAACCGCCGGGGCTTCGACAGCCTGGTGCAGATGAGCAGCGGCATTGCCGAGGCCGGACAGCATTGGAGGCACAGCGATAAACCGACGCCGCTGCCGGTGCAGGCGCTGGATCATGCGACCGGGTATCTGATGGCGGCGAGTGCGATCAGATTGCTGACTGAACGACTGGCCAGCGGTCGCGGGGGTTCGGCGCGGTTGTCGCTGGCACGGACGGCGAAGCTGTTGCTTGAGCATGGGCCGGGAACGCATGACCCGCTGCGGGCCGAAGACGCGCTGGATCAGGATCCGGCGATTGAACACACCGCGTGGGGACCGGCGCGGAGGTTGCGCGTGCCGCTGCAGATCAGCGGGACGGCGGTGCGGTGGAATTGGCCGGCGACGGAGTTGGGCTCGCATCCTCCGTGTTGGCCATGAGAAGCCCCTCACCCTAGCCCTCTCCCAGAGGGAGAGGGGACTGATTGGGGGATATTGGAGAGTTACGCCGACGTGAAAGATTTTCGTCGAATCCATAATCAACTCGATCGCTCAGGTCGATGTATAGCGCCAGACACCTCGGTCGGTCCCCTCTCCCAGAGGGAGAGGGGACTGATTGGGGGATATTGGAGAGTTACGCCGACGTGAAAGATTTTCGTCGAATCCATAATCAACTCGATCGCTCAGGTCGACGTATAGCGCCAGACACCTCGGTCGGTCCCCTCTCCCAGAGGGAGAGGGGA
>NZ_JBXAWD010000023.1:0-49652 GCF_057291535.1 Pseudomonas sp. 1L-E-NC-VB-C3
TGGAACGCATTTCAACCGCGAATTCGGGCGCTCCTGAGTTTTGGGCGGCGAAGGTGCGGGCCTCTTCGCGAGCAGGCTCGCTCCCACATTTGGAATGCATTTCGACCTGTGGGAGCGAGCCTGCTCGCGAAGCTTTTAGCTGACCCACCGAGGGTTACGTTTCTGCATAAATGCCATGGTCCCCTCGATTCCTTCGTCTCCGGTCACCGCCGCGCTGAACCACTGCGCCGCCTCATCGAGCAATGCGCTCGACGGCTGTCCGGCACTCGCCAGCAACAATTTTTTCGTCATCGCATTCGCTTCCGGTGCGCAGCGCAGCACCTGTTGCAACACCTCATCCAGTCGCTCGGCCAACGCTTGCGCATCCTGTTCAACGAAATGCACCAGCCCCAATCGCTGCGCCTCGGCGCCATCGAAACGCGCCGCCGTCAGCGCGAGTCGGCGGGTTTCGGTCAAGCCGAGCCGTTGCACCACAAACGGTGCGATTTGCGCCGGGATCAGGCCAAGGCTGGTTTCCGGCAAGCCGAACTGCGCCTTGTGACCGCTAATCGCAATATCGCTGACGCAAGCCAGGCCGAAGCCGCCGCCGAGCACGGCGCCTTGCAGCACAGTGATCAGCACTTGCGGCGCATGTTGGGCTTGTTCCAGCAGCGCGCCAAACGCCCGGTTCAACTCGCGGTAAGCGTCCGCGCCCTGAGCCCGGGCATTGGCCATGTCCTTGATGTCGCCACCGGCGCAGAAGTGCCCGCCGGCACCGCTGAGCACCAAGGCCCGCACTGAGCGGTCATCACGCACCGCCGCCAGCACCGCGCGCAGTTCGGCGACCATTTGCAGGCTCATCGCGTTGCGGCTGTCCGGGCGGTTGAGGGTGATGTGCAGCACGCCGCCATGCAGTTCCAGCAACAGCGTCTGGCAATCGGGCAGGCGGCTCATTTCTTTTTCCCCGGCAGAATGCCCATCAGTTTGCAGATGATCCCCAGCATGATTTCGTCGGCGCCGCCGCCAATCGATACCAGACGCACATCGCGATAAGCACGGGCCACCGGGTTGTCCCACATGAAGCCCATACCGCCCCAATATTGCAGGCAGCTGTCGCTGACTTCACGGCCGAGGCGTCCGGCCTTGAGCTTGGCCATCGACGCCAGTCGTGTGACGTCCTGACCTTTGATGTACTGCTCGGTGGCCTGATAGACCAGCGCGCGCAGGCATTCGATTTCGGTCTGCAATTCGGCGAGGCGGAAGTGGATCACCTGGTTGTCGATCAGCGCGTTGCCGAAGGTCTTGCGCTCCTTGCAGTACTCGATGGTGCTGTCGATGCAATATTCCAGGCCCTTGATCATGTTCGCCGCGCCGAACAGACGTTCTTCCTGAAACTGCAGCATCTGCATCATGAACCCGGCGCCTTCGTGGCCGATGCGGTTGCGCTGCGGCACGCGCACGTTGTCGAAGAACACCTGCGCGGTTTCCGAGCTGCGCATGCCGAGCTTGTCCAGGTGCGAACTGAGGCTGATTCCCGGGGTGTTCATCGGCACCATGATCAGCGACTTGTTGATGTGCGGCTTGTCGTCCGAGGTGTTGGCCAGCAGGCAGATGAAATCGGCGCTCGGCGAGTTGGTGATCCACATCTTGCTGCCGTTGATCACGTAGTCATCGCCGTCCTTGCGTGCCGTGGTTTTCAGCCCGGCGACATCGGAGCCGGCGCCGACTTCGGAAACGCCGATGCAGCCGACCTGTTCGCCGGTGATGGCCGGCCGGAGGAACTCTTCGCGCAGTTCATCGGAGCCGAAGCGCGCCAGCGCCGGGGTGCACATATCGGTCTGCACGCCGATCGACATCGGAATCCCGCCGCAATGAATGGTGCCGAACTCTTCGGCGGCGACGATCGAATAGCTGTAATCAAGGCCCATGCCGCCGAATTTTTCCGGCTTGGAAATGCCCAGCAGGCCCAGCTCACCGGCCTTGCGGAAAATTTCGTGGATGGGAAAGCGTCCGGCCTTTTCCCACTCTTCGACGTGCGGGTTGATCTCGTGCGTGACGAACTGGCGGACGGTGCGGCGCAGGGCTTCGTGTTCCGGGGTGAAGATCATTGTTGTTGTTCTCCGTAGGATCCGTGGCGGTCAGAAGCGGCTGACGCCGAAGCTGTTGGGTTGCAGCGTGCGCCTGTCGGCTTCGTGGCAAATATCCAGCAAGTAGCCAAGCAGGGTGCGGGTGTCGCGCGGGTCGATCAGGCCGTCGTCCCACAGGTTGGCGCTGCCGTACAGGGCAGTGGATTGGCTGTCGAGTTTCTGCGCGGTCATCTGTTCGAGCATGTCGAGCATTTTCGGATCAGGCTCGATGCCGTCCTTGAGCTGTTTGGCCTCAGTGACGATGCGCAGAACCTTGCCGGCCTGAGCGCCGCCCATCACCGCTGTGCGGCTGTTGGGCCAGGCGAAGATGAAGCGCGGATCGAGCCCGCGTCCGCACATGGCGTAGTTGCCGGCGCCGTAGGAACCGCCGACGACAATGGTCAGTTTAGGCACTCGTGCGTTGGCCACCGCTTGGATCAGTTTCGAGCCATGCTTGATCACCCCTTGTTGTTCCGATTCGGTGCCGACCATGAAACCCGTGGTGTTGTGGAAAAACAGCAGCGGCGTCTGGCTCTGGTCGCACAACTGGATGAACTGCGCCGCCTTGCTCGCACCTTGCGGGGTGATCGGGCCGTTGTTGCCGATAAAGCCGCAGGCGCGGCCCTGGATTTTCAGTTGGCCGCAAAGGGTTTGCTGATCGAACTCGCCTTTGAATTCGAGAAAGTCCGACTCATCGGCAATCCGCGCGATGATTTCGCGCACGTCGTAGGGCTTTTTTGCATCGTCCGGGATCAGCCCGAGCAGTTCGTCGATGGGGTAGAGCGGTTCTTTGAATTGCGGCTCCGGCAGCCACGGCAACTGCTCGTTCCATGGCAGCATGCGCATGATGTCGCGGACCTGGCGTATGCCGTCAGCGTCGTTTTCAGCGAGATATTCGGCAGTGCCGGCGACTTGCGCGTGCATTTCGGCGCCTCCGAGTTCTTCATCGGTGGCCACTTCTCCGGTCGCCGCTTTGAGCAACGGTGGGCCAGCGAGAAACAGCTTGGCCTTGCCGCGCACCACCACCACGTAATCCGACAACCCCGGTTGATAGGCGCCGCCTGCGGTGGCCGAGCCGTGCACCACGGTGATCTGCGGCAAACCCATCGCTGACATGCGCGCCTGATTGGCGAAACTGCGCGCACCTTCGACAAAAATCTCCGCCGCGTAGTTGAGATTGGCACCGCCGCTTTCGGCGAGGGTGATCATCGGCAGTTTGTTTTCCCGCGCGATCTGTTGCAGGCGCAGGGATTTTTTCAGGCCGCTCGGCGAGATCGTGCCGCCCTTGATTGCGCTGTTGTTGGCGACCACCATCGCGCGGATGCCGCAGACATAACCGATGCCGGCAATCAGCCCGCCACCGGCCGAACTGCCGTCCTTGTCGTCATGCAATTTGTAGCCGGCGAGGCTGGCCAGTTCGAGGAACGGCGCACCGGGGTCAAGCAACAGGTTCAAGCGCTCGCGGGGCAACAGTTGCCCGCGTTTGCTGAATTTTTCTTTGGCTTCGGCGGCCTTGTTCAACAGGTTCTGTTCAAGCTGCTGCACCTGCTCGATGGCGGCGAGCATGGCCGCGCGGTTGCGCGCGAACGCTTCGCTGTGCGGATCGAGTTGCGACTGAATCTGCGCCATGGCTTATTCCTTATCCTTGAGCACGTCGGGACGCAACACTTCTGGTAAATACGCGCGGTGAAAACCATTGAACGATTCGCTGTGGCTGGCCTTGTGCAGCGGCCAGGCGCGACTGCCGAGGCTGGCGGCGCCGTCGATTTTCACTGTGGTGCCGCTGATGAATGCCGCCGCCGGGCTGAGCAGAAACACGATCGCCGCACTGACTTCCGATTCGGTGCCGATACGCTTGAGCGGCACATGCTCGCGCAGGGTCGGAATTACCGCTTTGAATGCGCCTTCGTAAGTGTCCATGCCGCTGGACGCAATCCAGCCCGGCGCCACCGCGTTGACCCGGACCCCGGCGTAACCCCACTCGAACGCGGCGGTCTTGGTGAAATTGTCCATGCCCGAACGCGCTGCCCCCGAGTGGCCCATGCCGGGCATGCCGCCCCACATGTCAGCGAGCATGTTGACGATGCTGCCGCCATGTTTGCTCATCGACTGGTTGAACACTTCGCGGGCCATCAGAAAGCCGCCGACCAGATTGGTCCGCAGCACGGTTTCAAAGCCCTTCTGATTGATCGAGGCCAAGGGCGACGGGTATTGGCCGCCGGCGTTGTTGACCAGGCCGTGGATCGGCCCGTGTTCGGCGATCAGCTCTTTGACCAGTTGCTTGACCGCTTCTTCATCGCGGATATCGCAGGCCTTCCAGTGCGCGCGGCCGCCGTCCTCGGCGATTTCGGCGGCGACTTTTTCGAGCTTTTCCGCCTTGCGCCCGACCAGCAGCACATTGGCGCCGAGCGCCGCCAGTTCATGGGCGGTGCAGCGACCGATGCCGCTGCCGCCACCGGTGACAATCAGGTTCTGGCCGCTGAACAGATCGGCGCGAAAAATCGACGCGTAAGCCATGCACACCATCCTCTAGTCGAGCTGTTCGGCGATGCTCTGCGGCACCGGGATCTGGATTTCCAATAGTTGCTGGGCGAAGGCTTTGCCTTGCGGGTCGATGCGCAGACTGGCGACACCGCCACCGCCGAGGGCGTTTTCCAAAAGAAAGTTGAGGCTGTGGGTGCCGGGCAGATACCAGCGTTCGACACGCCCGAGAAGCGGATCGAGGACGTGACGCATCCAGTCGACCACCACCGAGGTGGTCAGCGCTTCGGCGATCCACGGCAGGTAATCGGGATGGCGCGGCATCACGCCGATGTTGCTGTGGTTGCCCTTGTCGCCGGAGCGCGCCACCGCCAGTTTCACCAACGGCACACTGGCATCGGCGCGGCCCTGGGGTCTGGGCGGCTGATGGGCGATCGGCAAATCTGCACTGTCCAGAGCCACCGGGTCGGGCAGGGCGCACGGATGACGTTCGCCTGCGATGTCGACTTGCAGGGTGCAGGCGCTTTTATCGATGAGGAAAGAGAACAGACGGATGAGGGGGTATACGGTCGGACGACCGCCGACGATGCCGGTCAAGCCCGGCGCCATGCCGGTCGCGGCCTGGGCGATCTCTCTGGAAAACAGTACCAGTGCGCGTTTGTCGGGATGGCGCACGGCGATTTTGATCACCACTTCACGGCTGTCGCGGCGCTGGCCGTGGGGGCCGTAGGTGGCTTCGCTGCCGAGCAGTTCGACATGGGTTTCGCTGTACGGCGCCCAGCCGCGCAGGCTGAACATCTCGGCGGTCTTGTCGATGATTGCCTGACTGACCCGCCGCGCCTTGTCTACTGCGTCGATGCCGGCCATCAGGCAACTGGCGGTGCAGCGAAAACCGTCCGGGTACGTGGCGCTGACCTTGTATTTATCGTTGGGCGGCAGGCCTTTGGCACCGTGCACGTGCACGACGTTTTTGCCCTGTTGCTGGAGTTTGACCTGAGTGAAATCGCAGATCACGTCTGGTAACAGATAGGCCTGCGGATCGCCGATTTCGTAGAGCATCTGCTCGCCGACCGTCAATGGCGTGACCAGTCCGCCGGAGCCTTCGGGTTTGCTGACGAGGAACTGGCCATCGGCGCTGACCTCGACGATCGGAAAACCGATGTGCTCGTAATCCGGCACCTCGCGCCAGTCGGTGAAATTACCGCCGGTGCACTGCGCGCCGCATTCGATGATGTGCCCGGCCAGTGCGGCCTGGGCGAGTTTGTCGTAGTCATGCCACGACCAGCCGAATTCGTGAACCAACGCCGCACTGACCACGGCGCTGTCGACCACCCGGCCGGTGATGACAATGTCGGCACCCAGGCGCAGCGCTTCGACTATCCCCGGCGCGCCGAGGTAGGCGTTGGTCGACACGCACATGCGCGGAAGCGGCGCGCCGCTGAACATTTCGCGGACGTCGGCGGGGCTTTTGAGCTGTCCTTGCAGGTCATCGCCGAGCAACACGGCAATCTTCAGCTGGACCCCAGCCTGGTCGCAGGCCGCTTGCAGGGCCGCCGCGCAAGCCTGCGGATTGACCCCGCCGGCATTGCTGATCACGCGGATTTTCTGTTCGGCCAGTTGCGTCAGCAGCGGCGCCAGCACTTCGATGAAATCGCTGGCGAACCCGGCCTGTGGGTCTTTCAGGCGCGCACCAGCCATGAGCGACATGGTGATCTCGGCCAGATAATCGAACACCAGATAATCCAGGTTACCGCCCGTCACCAACTGGGCGGCAGCGGTGGAAGTGTCGCCCCAAAAGGCACTGGCGCAGCCGATACGCACGGTGGTTGGCATTTTTATCTCCGACTCAGGGACCTGCGACAGAAGTGTCTGGAGGCTACCAAGCAAGCGCTTGGTTTGTAAACAGGCGAAACATTCTTCTGCCCAAGCGCTTGCTTGGTGCCCGCGCGCGGCTTAAATTGCGCGCAACCCTGCGGTTACAGGGGGCAACACACTGATCGACTGTAGGAGAGAACGGGTGGACGAGCAAAAAGCCCTGCGGGTCATGCGCGAACTGGTCGACCAAGGCCAGTTGACCGACCCGGACAGCGCCCGTGGCAAATTGCTGCAAGTGGCGGCTCACCTGTTTCGCAACAAAGGCTATGAGCGCACCACAGTGCGTGATCTGGCCAGTGCTGTGGGCATCCAGTCGGGAAGCATTTTTCATCACTTCAAAAGCAAGGATGAAATTCTCCGCGCGGTGATGGAGGAAACCATCCGCTACAACACCGCGTTGATGCGCGCAGCCTTGGCCGAGGCGAGCGATGTGCGCGAAAGGGTGCTGGCACTGATTCGTTGCGAGTTGCAGTCGATCATGGGCGGCAGTGGCGAGGCGATGGCCGTGCTGGTGTACGAATGGCGCTCATTGTCCGAAGACGGCCAGGCTAAAGTCCTCGCTTTGCGTGATGTTTATGAAGACATCTGGTTGCAGGTTCTGGGCGAGGCCAAGGACGCGGGCTTTATTCGCGGTGACGTTTTTATTACCCGACGTTTCCTTACCGGCGCACTGTCCTGGACCACCACCTGGTTCCGTGCCGGCGGCAGTTTGAGCCTCGATCAACTCGCCGATGAAGCGTTGATTCTGGTCCTCGAAGCGCGTTGAACGGTTGCCGGACCGGCCGGGAAACTGGCTAAGTCGGCGAAACCGCCTAGCTTGAATGCATTGATCGCTATTTTTTTTCGGGGAGTGGGGTGTTTTGAAGTCTTCGCCAATTCGGACAGCCGCCGGGCTGCTGCTCGCTGCGCTGGCTGCGTTATGGGTATTGCCCGCTCAAGCAGCGCAATTGGTCCGGGTCGGCGCCGCGCATTTCCCGCCTTATACGATTCGCCCGGAAAACGGCGCCGATACCGGCCTGTTGCCGCAATTGGTCGAGGCACTGAACCGCTCGCAGAGCGACTATCAGTTCGTCCTGGTGCCGACGTCGATCCCGCGCCGCTTCGGTGATTTCAAGCAAGGCCGCATCGATATGGCGATCTTTGAGAACCCCGAGTGGGGCTGGAAAGACATTCCCCACGACGACGTCGACATGGGCCTGGAAGACGCCGAGATTTTCGTCGCGCAACGCGAAGACGGCCGCCAGCAAAACTACTTCTCGAGCCTGTCGGGCAAACGTCTGGCACTGTTCAGCGGTTATCACTACGAATTCGCCGACTTCAACGCCGACCCGAAATATCTCGCGAAAAACTACAACGCGACGCTGACCTATTCCCACGACAGCAACCTGCTGATGGTCCTGCGCGGGCGCGCCGACATTGCCCTGGTCACCCGTTCCTATCTGTTCGATTACCTGCTGCGCAACGAGAAGGTCCGCGATGAGCTGTTGGCGTCGCAGCGTACCGATCAGATCTATCACCATTACGCGATTCTGCGACCAAGCGCTCCTATCACCGGCGAAGCCTTCGGCAACCTGCTGCAGCGTTTGCGCGACAACGGCGAATTGCTGAGGATTTTCGAGCCCTACAGGATTGCCGTGATGCCGGCGCCTCATCACTGAAGCGCTAATTGCCTCTCGCGCTTAAATTTCCCCTCCCGGCTCACGTCACTTCGTTGAACTGTCGACGATTACGTGAGCCCGACCCATGTCCAATCTGAATGACCTGACTGCCCTGGCGTTGCCCTCGGGCAGTCGATTGATCGCTGATGCTACCGAGAGCCGGCTGAGCCTGAGCCTGGACGGGCAACCGCTGATTCGGCTGCGCCTGGACCGCGAGGCCAATGGCCCGATCCAGCTCGACGAGCGTTTCGCTCTGCCGCCCGGCCACGCCTTGTGGGCAGCCTGTTATTGGCTGTTCGCCCGTGACCCGGCGTGTCAGCAGTTGATCTGGCAACTCGATCAGCCACCGACCGAAGCCTTGCGCAGTGGTTTGCTGATCAATACCGAAGTCGCCGGCGAGTATCGCTGCGAGCGCACGCTGTTCTGGCAACTGCCGCAGCCGTGGCTGGGCACTTCACTGGCCGGCAGCTATCCGCAGCAAATGGTCATCAGCCAGGGCAAGCGCCATCCGCTGCGACCGGTGAAGCCGCGCGGTGAAGTCTATCGGCGTTTCGATGCGCGGCTCGGCGCATGGATTTCCTTGCGTACGCTGGAAATCGAAGAAGATCTGTCGCGCTTCAATCGCTGGCAGAACAGCCCGCGCGTGGCGAGTTTCTGGCAGGAGGAGGGCAGCCTTGAGCAGCATCGCGAATACCTCGGCAAGCTCGAGGCCGATCCGCACACGCTGACGCTGATTGGCTGTTTCGATGATCAGCCGTTCGCTTATTTCGAAGCCTACTGGGCCAAGGAAGATCGCATTGCGCCGTTCTACGATGCCGACGATTACGACCGTGGCATTCACATGCTGGTGGGCGAGGAAAGTCATCGCGGCCCGCACAAAGTGGCGAGCTGGTTATCGGCGCTGGTGCATTACCTGTTTCTCGATGATCCACGCACCCAGCGCGTGGTCGCCGAGCCACGTGCCGACAACGCGAAGATGATCGGGCATATGCACAACCAATGCTTTCACTGCGAGAAGGAATTCGATTTTCCGCACAAGCGCGCGGCGCTGATGATTCTGGGGCGGGAGCGGTTTTTTGATCGGTGCCCATTGGCCTGATATCGCATCAAGCAAAAGATCGCAGCCTTCGGCAGCTCCTACAGAGGAATGCATTCTCATGTAGGAGCTGCCGAAGGCTGCGATCTTTTTTGGTCAGACGACGCGGTCTCAGCGACGACCCGCAATCACCGCATCCCGCCGACTGCCCGAGACCTTGCGGCAGTGCACCAAAGCATCACGAATCATGAAGTTGACCAGGGTGGGCGATACGCCCAGTTCCTTGGCGATGTCTTTCTGCGGCACGCCGTGCAGACGGTACATCTCGAAGGCATAGCGGGTGCGGCTGGGCAGCTCGGTCAGTGCATCGGCGATGTGTTCCAGAGTCGAGAAGTTGATGTGCGAAGTTTCCGGCGAAGCGCCCTGAATCACCACGTTCAAGCCTTCCTCTTCCGGGCCTGAGTATTTCTGTTCGAGCGCCTGCTTGCGGTAGTGATCGATGGCGAGGTTGCGCACGATCTGGAACAGGTAGCTCAGCTGAGCCTTGATCGACGACGTGATCGGCGGGGCCGATTGCAGTCGGAAAAACGCATCCTGAACCACGTCTTCGGCACGAGACCTGCAACCGGTAATACGGGCTGCAATCTTGACCAGAATCAGTCGATTGTCGACGAATGCCTGAAGTAGCGGTGAATCGCACCTGCTTGTGGATACTTGTTCCGTCATGGAAATCACCTTGCTGCCAATAGGTTAGTGGGAGGGCCTCGGGGGACGGCGCCGTCCTACACATCGAGCGACAAATTATGTTGAATGATAATGATTGTCAAATGAGAAAGAGAAGTAGTGCTGTAAGTCGATGTGTTTTGCCAACTGCGACACGCCGCCGCACCTTGGCCCCGCTGGACGTCGCCTCTGCCGACTAATTATTTCCACACTCCATCCGTTCTCATTGGTGAATGGCCCGGGTGCAGATCCCCGGCCTCAGCGCATTCCGATGCCTTGCGCGGTCGGCACAGACCGCGCACCGCACGCCTCTCGACAGGTGTGACGCAGCCACCCGATTCCACTTGCAAGCCGAATTCAGGCAGGAAACCTCATGACCGACGCGTTCGAACTCCCCAGCACCCTGGTCCATGCCCTCAAGCGTCGCGCAGTCCTGACGCCGGACCGACTGGCCTTGCGTTTTCTCGCCGAAAACCCGGAGCAGACCGTGGTGCTCAGCTATCGCGAACTGGATCAACGCGCGCGCACCATCGCCGCTGCGTTGCAGGCTCAGGCTGGATTCGGTGAGCGTGCGGTACTGCTGTTTCCCAGCGGCGCAGATTACGTCGCGGCGTTTTTCGGCTGCCTGTATGCCGGTGTGATTGCGGTACCGGCCTATCCGCCGGAATCCGCGCGTCGTCATCATCAGGAGCGATTGCTGTCGATCATCGCCGACGCCGAGCCCAAGCTGCTGTTGACCAGCGCCGATCTGCGCGATGCCTTGCAACAAATCGACGGCGCGCCGCCGCTGCTGTGTGTCGATACCCTCGACAGCGCACTGGCCGAAAGCTGGATTGAACCGAGCCTGCCGCCCGAACACATCGCCTTTTTGCAATACACCTCCGGCTCCACCGCGCTGCCCAAGGGCGTGCAAGTCAGCCACGGCAATCTGGTCGCCAATGAACTGCTGATCCGTCGCGGCTTCGGCATCGACGTCAACCCGGACGATGTCATCGTCAGCTGGTTGCCGCTGTATCACGACATGGGTTTGATCGGCGGTCTGCTGCAACCGATTTTCAGCGGCGTACCGTGCATTCTGATGTCGCCGGCGTACTTCCTCGGCCGGCCGTTGCGCTGGCTGGAAGCGATTGCCGAATACGGCGGCACCATCAGCGGCGGCCCGGATTTCGCCTACCGTTTGTGCAGTGAGCGGGTCAGCGAGTCGGCCCTTGAGCGCCTCGATCTCAGTCGATGGCGCGTGGCCTATTCTGGCTCCGAGCCGATTCGCCTCGACACCCTTGAACGCTTCGCGGAAAAGTTCGCTGCTTGCGGTTTCAGCGAAAACAGCTTCATGGCTTCGTACGGTCTGGCCGAGGCGACCCTGTTTGTCGCCGGCACGCCGCGCGGCACCGGCATCCCGGCGCTGCGCGTGGACGATCAGGCGCTGGCGCAAAACCGCGCCGAGCCGGGCGACGGCAGCGCGATCATGAGCTGCGGCATCAGTCAGCCTGAGCACGCGGTGCTGATTGTCGATCCCAACACGCTCGAGGAACTGACCGACAATGCCGTCGGTGAAGTCTGGGCCGCCGGCCCGAGCATCGCCCACGGTTACTGGCGCAACCCCGAAGCCAGCGCCAAGACTTTTGTCCAGCACGTCGGGCGCACCTGGTTGCGCACCGGCGACCTGGGTTTTATCCGTGACGGCGAACTGTTCGTCACCGGGCGCCTGAAAGACATGCTCATCGTCCGTGGCCATAACCTGTATCCGCAGGACATCGAGCAGACTGTCGAGCGCGAAGTCGAAGTGGTGCGCAAGGGGCGTGTGGCGGCGTTTGCGGTCACTCACAACGGCGAAGAGGGCATCGGCGTCGCTGCGGAAATCAGCCGCAGCGTGCAGAAAATCCTTGCGCCAGATGCGCTGATCAAAGCCATTCGCCAAGCCGTGGCCGAGGCGTATCAGGAGGCGCCAAGCGTGGTGGTGCTGCTCAATCCGGGCGCGTTGCCGAAAACTTCCAGCGGCAAACTGCAGCGCTCGGCGTGCCGCAATCGTCTGGCTGATGGCAGCCTCGACAGTTACGCGCTGTTCCCTTCGATCACAGCCGTGACGGAAACCGCGACCAGCAGCACTTCGGACCTTGAAGCGTTGATCGGGCAAGTCTGGGCCGAGCAACTCAACGTCAAGCAGGTCAGTGGCGACGACCATTTCTTCCTGCTCGGCGGCAACTCGATCGCTGCCACGCAAGTGGTGGCGCGGGTTCGCGAAGCACTCGGTGCCGAGCTGAGCCTGCGCCTGCTGTTCGAAGCGCCAACCCTGTCTGCCTTCGCCGCCGCTGTGGCGCAGCAACAACGGATTGGCGGCAGCGCCCAAGATGCGATCAGCACGTTGCCGCGCAGTGAGCCGATGCCGCAGTCGCTGGCACAAAATCGTCTGTGGATCACTTGGCAACTCGATCCACAGAGCAGCGCCTACAACATTCCCGGCGGCCTGCGCTTGCGTGGCGAACTCGACGAAGACGCCGTGCGCAAAAGCTTCCAGCAACTGATCGAACGCCATGAATCTTTGCGCACACGTTTCTTCGAGCGTGACGGCGTGGCATTGCAGCAAGTGCTCGCTGATGCCGAATTCAACCTGCAACTGATCGACATCAGCGACCTGCCAATGTCCGAGCGTGAAGCCCGTGCCGAGCAGATTCGCGAAGACGAGGCGCGCACTCGGTTCGATCTGGAAAAAGGCCCGTTGCTGCGAGTGACGCTGGTGCACCTCGATGATGAACAGCATCAATTGCTGGTGACCCTGCACCACATCATCGCCGACGGCTGGTCGCTGAATATTCTTCTGGACGAATTCTCGCGCTTATATGCCGCCGCTACCCAAGGTGGAACGGCGACACTGGCAGCGCTGCCCACGCAATACGCCGATTACGGCAACTGGCAGCGGCAATGGCTGGCGCAAGGCGAGGGCGAGCGGCAACTGGCGTACTGGAAAGCGCAACTGGGCGAAGAACATCCGCCACTGGAACTGGCCACCGATCACCCGCGCTCGGCCAGACACAACCACAGCGCCGCGCGCCACAGCGTGCGCTTGAGTACCGAACTCAGCGAGGCGATCCGCCAGACTGCGCAGGCTCACGAAGCCACGCCGTTCATGCTTCTGCTCGCTGCGTTGCAAAGTTTGCTGCACCGCTACAGCGGTCAGCGCGACATTCGCATCGGCGTGCCCAACGCCAACCGTCCGCGCCTGGAAACCCAAAGCCTGATCGGCTTCTTCATCAATACCCAGGTGTTGCGTGCGCAGATCGATTCGCGCCTGACATTTGCCGAGCTGCTGAACCAGACCCGCCAGGCCGCACTCGGCGCCCAGGCCCATCAGGATCTGCCGTTCGAACAACTGCTCGAAGCGTTCCCGCAGGCCCGCGAACAGGGACTGTTCCAGGTCATGTTCAACCATCAGCAGCGCGACCTCAGTGCGCTCAAGCGCCTGCCGGGTCTGCTCGCCGAAGAGCTGCCGTGGCACAGTCGCGAAGCCAAGTTCGATCTGCAGTTGCACAGCGAAGAGGATCGCAACGGTCGCCTGAGCCTGTCGTTCGACTACGCCAGCGAACTGTTCGACGCCGCGACCATCGAGCGCCTGGCCGAGCATTTCCACAATCTGCTCAGCGAAGTCTGCGAACGGCCGCAGCAGGCCATCGGCGATCTGCGCTTGCTAACGGTCAACGAGCAGAATCAGCAGAAAGACTGGAGCGTCGCTCCGTGCACCCCGGCGCAACAATGGCTGCCGGAACTGCTCGAGCAACAACTGCGCAAAAGCCCGCAACGCACCGCACTGCTGTGGGACGGCGGTACTATGGATTTCGCCGAGCTGCACGCGCAAGCCAACCGGCTCGCCCATTACCTGCGCGACAAGGGCGTCGGCCCTGACGTGTGCGTGGCCATTGCCGCCGAGCGATCGCCGCAACTGCTGATCGGCCTGCTGGCGATCATCAAGGCTGGCGGCGCCTATGTGCCGCTTGATCCGGATTATCCGGCCGAACGACTTGCATACATGCTCCGCGACAGCGGCGTCGAACTGCTCCTGACCCAGACGCAATTGCTCGAGCGTTTGCCGGCCAGCGATGGCGTCAGCGTGATCGCCATGGATGCGCTGCACCTGGATAAATGGCCGAGCCAGGCACCGGGACTGCGAGTGCACGGCGACAACCTCGCCTACGTGATTTACACCTCGGGTTCCACCGGGCAACCGAAAGGCGTCGGCAACACCCACGCCGCGCTGGCCGAGCGCCTGCAATGGATGCAGGACACTTACCGTCTCGACCAAGCCGATGTGCTGATGCAAAAAGCGCCGATCAGTTTCGACGTCTCGGTGTGGGAATGCTTCTGGCCGCTGATCAGCGGCGCGCGTCTGCTGCTTGCCGCCCCCGGCGAGCACCGCGACCCGCAGCGCATCGCGCAACTGGTCCAGCAATACGGCGTGACCACGCTTCACTTCGTCCCGCCGCTGCTGGCGCTGTTCATCGACGAGCCGCTGAGTGCCGAGTGCACCAGCCTGCGCCGGGTGTTTTCCGGCGGTGAAGCCTTGCCCGCCGAGCTGCGCAACCGGGTACTGACGCAACTGCCGGCGGTGCAATTGCACAACCGTTATGGCCCGACTGAAACCGCGATCAATGTCACCCATTGGCACTGCACAACTGCCGATGGTGAGCGCTCGCCGATTGGCCGGCCGCTGGGCAATGTGGTCTGCCGCATTCTTGATGCCGATCTCAATCCAGTGCCGGCGGGTGTGGCGGGTGAGCTGTGCATCAGCGGTATTGGTCTGGCTCGCGGTTACCTGGGTCGTCCGGCGTTGACCGCCGAGCGTTTTGTCGTCGATCCACTGGGTGAGCAGGGCGCCCGTTTGTACCGCACCGGCGACCGTGCGCGCTGGTCCTCGGATGGCGTGATCGAATATCTCGGCCGTCTCGATCAGCAGGTCAAGCTGCGCGGCTTTCGCGTCGAACCTGAAGAAATCCAGGCGCGACTGCTGGCGCAAAATGGCGTCGCCCAGGCCGTGGTGCTGGTGCGGGAAACCGCTGCCGGCGCGCAACTGATCGGCTACTTCACGGCGAGCGATGCGCATGAGAATGCCGATGAGCAAATCATTCGACTGAAAGCTGCCCTCGCTGCCGAGCTGCCGGAATACATGGTGCCCGCACGATTGCTGCGCCTTGATACGATGCCGCTGAGTCCCAGCGGCAAACTCGACCGCCGCGCCTTGCCCGAGCCGCAATGGCAGGTGCGTGAACATATCGAGCCGGTCAGCGAACTGGAGCAACAAATCGCCGCGATCTGGCGCGAAGTGCTGGGTCTGAAGCAGGTTGGCCTGCGTGATGATTTCTTCGCCCTCGGCGGTCACTCGCTACTGGCCACGCAAATCATTTCGCGCACACGTCAGGCCTGTGACGTCGAACTGCCGCTGCGCACCTTGTTCGAGCACAGTGAACTGGGCGATTACGCCGAGCAGATTCGCCTGATCCAGGCCAGCGGCCGCACCAATCAACAGTTGCCGATCGCAAAAATCGACCGCAGCCAAGCGGTGCCGCTGTCCTATTCGCAGCAGCGCATGTGGTTCCTCTGGCAGATGGAGCCGGACAGCCCGGCGTACAACGTCGGGGGCATGGCGCGCTTGCGCGGCGTGCTGCACGTCGAGCATTTCGAGGCGGCGTTGCAGGCGCTGATCCTGCGCCACGAAACCCTGCGCACAACGTTCCCAAGTGTCGACGGTGTCGCCCGCCAGCAAGTGCATGCCGAGACCGGCGTGCGCATGGGCTGGAAAGATTTCTCCAGCCTGCCGGCAGAAGTCCGGGAGCTACAAGTCCAGCAACTGGCCGATGCAGAAGCGCACCAGCCGTTCGATCTGGAAACCGGACCGCTGCTGCGTGCCTGTCTGGTCAAGACCGCCGAGCACGAGCATTACTTCGTCCTGACCCTGCACCACATCGTCACCGAAGGCTGGGCGATGGACATCTTTGCCCGTGAACTCAGCGCGCTGTATGAAGCGTTCGTCGATGAGCGCGAATCACCGCTCGAGCCGCTGCCGGTGCAATACCTCGACTACAGCGTCTGGCAGCGCAACTGGCTGGAGTCCGGCGAGCGCCAGCGCCAGCTCGATTACTGGACCGCGCAGCTCGGTCGCGAACATCCGCTCCTCGAACTGCCCGGCGACCGTCCGCGTCCACCAGTACAGAGCCATCAGGGCGAGCTGTTCCGTTTCGATCTGAGTGACGATCTCGCCGCGCGGGTGCGGGCATTCAATGCACAAAACGGTCTGACGTTGTTCATGACCATGACCGCCGCGCTCGCCACATTGCTGTACCGCTACAGCGGCCAGACCGACCTGCGCATCGGCGCGCCGGTGGCCAACCGCATTCGCCCGGAAAGCGAAGGGCTGATCGGGGCGTTCCTCAACACCCAGGTGCTGCGTTGCCAGCTCGACGGGCAGATGTCGGTCGGCGAACTGTTCGAGCAGGTGCGCCACACCGTGATCGAAGGCCAGTCCCATCAGGATCTGCCGTTCGATCATCTGGTCGAAGCCTTGCAGCCGCCACGCAGCGCGGCGTACAACCCGCTGTTCCAGGTGATGTGCAACGTGCAGCGCTGGGAATTCCAGCAGAGCCGCACGCTCGCTGGGATGACGGTCGAGTACCTGGCCAACGATGCGCGGGCGACCAAGTTCGATCTCAATCTGGAAGTCACCGACCTCGACCATCGCCTCGGCTGCTGCCTGACTTACAGCACCGATCTGTTCGACGAACCGACCATCGCGCGCATGGCCAGGCATTGGCGCAACCTGCTTGAAGCGTTGATCGCTGATCCGCAGCAACGGCTCAGTGAACTGCCGCTGCTCGACAACACCGAGCAACAGCAGCTGCTCGACAGCCTCGGCATCGAGCCGGGCGAGCATCGTCTCGATCAGTGCATCCATCATCTGTTCGCCGAACAGGCACTGGCGCGCAAAGACGCGCCAGCACTGACTTTCGCCGGGCAGACCCTGAGCTACGCCGAGCTCGATGCCCGTGCCAATCGTCTGGCCTGGGCGCTGCGGGAACGCGGGGTCGGCCCGCAAGTGCGGGTCGGTCTGGCGCTGGAGCGTTCGCTGGAAATGGTCATCGGCCTGCTGGCGATTCTCAAGGCGGGCGGCGCCTATGTGCCGCTGGATCCGGAATACCCGCTCGACCGCCTGCATTACATGATCGAAGACAGTCGCGTCGGCCTGCTGCTCAGCGATCGGGCGATGTTCGAAGCCCTCGGTGAGTTGCCGCCAAGCGTGGCGCGCTGGTGTCTGGAAGATGACAGCGCCGGGTTGGCCGACTACCCGGCCAGCGAGTTGCCGTTTATCAGCCTGCCGCAACATCAGGCTTATCTGATTTACACCTCCGGCTCGACCGGCAAACCGAAAGGCGTGGTGGTCTCCCACGGTGAAATCGCCATGCACTGCCAGGCCGTGATCGAGCGCTTCGGCATGCGCCCGGACGACTGTGAACTGCATTTCTATTCGATCAACTTCGACGCTGCCACCGAACGTCTACTGGTGCCGCTGCTCAGCGGTGCGCAGGTGGTGTTGCGGGCGCAGGGCCAGTGGGACGCGGAAGAAATCTGCGGCTTGATTCGCACGCATCGAATCAACGTCCTCGGTTTCACGCCGAGCTACGGCAGCCAGTTGGCGCAGTTCCTCGCGACCCAAAATGAAGTCCTGCCGGTGCGCATGATCATCACCGGCGGTGAAGCGCTGACCGGCGAGCATCTGCAGCGCATTCGCGCGGCATTCCAACCGGCGCAGTTTTTCAATGCTTACGGCCCGACCGAAACCGTGGTCATGCCGCTGGCCAGTCTGGCGCCGCAGGTACTGGAAGAGGGCGCCGGCAGTGTGCCAATCGGTAGCGTGATCGGCGCGCGGGTTGCGTACATTCTCGACGCCGATCTGGCCTTGGTGCCGCAAGGTGCGACCGGTGAATTGTTTGTCGGCGGCGCCGGTCTGGCTCAGGCCTATCACGACCGCCCAGGCATCAGCGCCGAGCGTTTCGTCGCTGACCCGTTTGCCGCTGAAGGCGGACGCATGTATCGCACCGGCGATTTGGTGCGCCAGCGTGCCGATGGTCTGGTCGAGTATCTGGGGCGGATCGACCATCAAGTGAAAATCCGGGGCTTCCGCATCGAGCTGGGCGAAATCGAAACGCGCCTGCTCGATCACCCTTCGGTCCGCGAAGCAGTGGTGCTGGCGCTGGATGCGCCGAGTGGCAAGCAGTTGGTGGGTTACCTCGTTACGGAGGTCGCCGGGCAAGGCGAAGCGCAACAGGCTGAACTGCGCGAAGCGCTCAAGTCGCACCTCAAGGCGCAACTGCCGGATTACATGGTGCCGACTCACCTGCTGCTGCTGGCGAGCATGCCGCTGACCGCCAACGGCAAACTCGACCGCCGCGCCTTGCCGGCGCCGGATCTGGAGCTCAATCGTCAGGACTATGTCGCACCGAGCAACGAGCTGGAACAGACCCTGGCGCAGATCTGGTGCGACGTGCTCAACGTCAGGCAGGTCGGCCTCAACGATAACTTCTTCGAACTCGGCGGCGACTCGATTCTGTCGATTCAGGTGGTCAGCCGCGCGCGTCAGCAGGGCATTCATTTCAGTCCGCGCGACCTGTTCCAGCACCAGACCGTGCAGACCCTCGCCGCAGTCGCCAGCCGCACCGAGCAGGTGATGGCCGAGCAGGGCCTGGTGGATGGCGAATCGCGCCTGACACCGATTCAGCACTGGTTCTTCGATACGGACATTCCCCAGCGTCAGCACTGGAATCAGGCGCTGTTGCTGGAACCGACTGCGCGCCTTGAGCCGCAACGATTGCAGCAAGCTTTGCAGGCGGTGATCGAACAGCACGATGCGCTGCGTCTGCGTTTCACTGAAACCGATGATGCATGGCAAGCGACGCATCAAGCGCTGACGAATGAGGATGTGCTCTGGCAAGTCAGCGTCGATTCGCTGGATCAGTGCGAAGCCCTGTTCGCCGACGCGCAACGCAGTCTGCATCTGCACAACGGCCCGTTACTGCGCGCGGTGCTGGTCGATGTTGCGGATGTTCAGCAACGCCTGTTCATCGCCATCCACCACTTGGTGGTCGACGGTGTTTCCTGGCGCGTGTTGCTGGATGATCTGCAAACCGCGTATCGCCAGCTCGACGCTGCGCAGCCGCTGAAACTGCCGGCGAAAACCAGCGCCTTCAAGGACTGGGCCGCGCGATTGCAGGCCTACGCCGGCAGCGAATCGCTGCGTGAGGAATTGAGCTGGTGGCAGGCGCAACTGGCCGGGCCGAGCGCTGATCTGCCTTGCGAAAACCCGCAGGGCGGCAGGCAGAATCGCCATGCGCAAACCGTCAGCGTACGGCTCGATGCCGAGCGCACCCGACAGCTGCTGCAACAGGCACCGAGCGCTTACCGCACTCAGGTCAACGACCTGCTGCTGACCGCGCTGGCCCGTGTGCTGTGCCGCTGGAGCGGCCAGCCCTCGGCACTGATTCAACTGGAAGGACACGGTCGCGAAACCCTGTTCGACGAGATCGATCTGACCCGCACCGTCGGTTGGTTCACCAGCGCTTATCCGCTGCGCCTGACTCCGCACAATGTCGAAGAGGCCGCCGGGCAGGGCGCTTCGATCAAGGCGATCAAAGAACAATTGCGCGCCGTGCCGCACAAAGGTCTCGGTTATGGCGTGTTGCGTTATCTGGCCGATGACGGCTGCCGGCAGAGCATGGCCGCGCTGCCGCAGGCGCAGGTCACCTTCAACTACCTCGGCCAGTTCGACCAGAGCTTCGGCAGCGATGCGCTGTTCCGTCCTCTCGATGAGCCAATCGGTGCAGCCCACGATCCGCAGGCGCCGTTGCCCAACGAGGTGAGTGTCGACAGTCAGATTTACGGTGGTGAATTGCTGCTGCGCTGGACTTTCAGTGCCGAGCGTTACGAGGCGCAAACCATTAACGATCTGGCCGCCGCCTACCTCGGTGAGTTGCAAAGCCTGATCGCCCACTGTCTGCAAGACGAGGCCGGCGGCCTGACGCCGTCGGACTTCCCACTGGCGAAACTGACTCAGGCGCAACTCGATGCGCTGCCGGTGCCGGCCGCGCACATCGAAGATGTCTACCCGCTGACGCCGATGCAGGAAGGCATGTTGCTGCACACCCTGCTCGAGCCGGGTACCGGCCTGTACTACATGCAGGATCGTTACCGCATCAACAGCGAGCTCGATCCCGAGCGTTTCGCCCAAGCCTGGCAAGCGGTGATCGCCCGTCATGAAGCGTTGCGCGCCTCGTTCTGCTGGAACGTCGGCGAAGACATGCTGCAAGTGATTCACACGCCGGGGCGCACGCCGATCGAGTATCTGGACTGGAGCGCCGTCGCCGAGACCGAGCAGGAACCGAAGCTGCAAGCGCTGCTGAAAAGCGAGCGCGAGGCCGGGTTCGATCTGCTCAATCAGGCGCCGTTTCACCTGCGCCTGATCAAGGTCGGCGCGGCGCGTTACTGGTTCATGATGAGCAACCACCACATTCTCATCGACGCCTGGTGCCGTTCGCTGCTGATGAACGATTTCTTCGAAATCTACAGCGCCCTCGGTGAAGGACGCGAAGCGCAGTTGAGCGTGCCGCCGCGTTATCGCGATTACATCGGCTGGCTGCAACGCCAGAGCCTGGCCGAGGCGCGGCAGTGGTGGCAGCAGAACCTGCAAGGGTTCGAGCGCACCACGCCGATCCCGAGCGACCGCCCGTTCCTGCGCGAACACGCTGGTGAAAGCGGCGGCATGATCGTCGGCGACCGCTACACCCGCCTCAATGTCGAGGACGGTGCACGGCTGCGGGAGCTGGCGCAGGCACATCAACTGACCGTCAACACCTTCGCCCAGGCTGCATGGGCTCTGGTTTTGCGGCGTCTGAGCGGCGATCGCGACGTGCTCTTCGGCGTCACCGTGGCCGGGCGTCCGGTGGAGATGCCGGAAATGCAGCGCACCGTCGGCCTGTTCATCAACAGCGTTGCCCTGCGCGTGAAGATGCCTGCGGACGATCAGCGCAGCAGCGTGCGCCAGTGGCTCAGCGCTTTGCTCGACAGCAACATGCAACTGCGCGAGTACGAATACCTGCCGCTGGTGAACATCCAGGAACAGAGCGAATTGCCCAAAGGCCAGCCGCTGTTCGACAGCCTCTTCGTTTTCGAAAACGCCCCGGTGGAGGTCTCGGTGCTTGATCGTGCCCAGAGCCTGAATGCGACCTCGGATTCCGGCCGCACCCACACCAATTTCCCGCTGACCGCGGTGTGCTACCCGGGCGATGACCTTGGCTTGCACCTGTCCTATGACCAGCGTTACTTCGACGAGGCGACGGTCGAGCGCATGCTCAGTGAGTTCAAGCGCCTGCTGCTGGCGCTGGTCGACGGCTTCCATGGCGACATGGCCGATCTGCCGCTGCTAGGCGACGAAGAACGCGATTTCCTCCTGCACGGTTGCAACCAGAGCGGCCACGACTATCCGCTGGAGCAAAGCTACGTGGCGTTGTTCGAAGCGCAGGTCGCGGCGCATCCGCAGCGCATCGCCGCCAGTTGCCTCGATCAGCATTTGAGCTATGCCGAACTGAATCACAACGCCAACCGCCTCGGCCATGCCCTGGTCGCTGCCGGTGTGCGCATGGATCAACCGGTGGCGCTGCTCGCCGAGCGTAATCTCGACCTGCTCGGCATGATCATCGGCAGCTTCAAGGCCGGCGCTGGTTATCTGCCGCTGGATCCGGGCCTGCCGAGCCAGCGTCTGAGCCGCATCATCGAGCTGAGCCGCACGCCTTTGCTGGTGTGCAGCGCAGCCTGCCTTGAGCAGGCGCAGACCTTGCTCGAGGAGTTTGGCTGTTCGAATCGTCCACGCCTGCTGGTGTGGGAAGAGGTGCAGGCGTCGGCGGCAGCGACGCACAATCCGGGCATCCACAGTGGCCCGGATAATCTCGCCTATGTGATCTACACCTCGGGTTCGACCGGGCTGCCTAAAGGCGTGATGGTCGAGCAGCGCGGCATGCTCAACAACCAGTTGAGCAAACGTCCATACCTCGACTTGAGCGAGGCCGATGTGATCGCGCAGACCGCCTCGCAAAGCTTCGACATTTCCGTCTGGCAGTTCCTCGCCGCGCCATTGTTCGGCGCGCGGGTCGACATCGTGCCGAACGCGATTGCCCACGATCCGCACGGTCTGCTGGCGCATGTGCAGGCGCAGGGCATCACTGTGCTGGAGAGTGTGCCGTCGCTGATTCAGGGCATGCTCGGCTCCGAGCGTCTGAGCCTCGACGGCTTGCGCTGGATGCTGCCGACCGGTGAAGCGATGCCGCCGGAACTGGCGCATCAATGGCTGCTGCGTTACCCGGATATTGGTCTGGTCAATGCTTACGGCCCAGCGGAATGCTCGGATGACGTGGCGTTCTTCCGTGTCGACATGGCCTCGACGCGCGGCAGTTACTTGCCGATCGGCACGCCGACCGACAATAACTTGCTGTACCTGGTCGATGGCGCGCTGGATCTGGTGCCTTTGGGCGCGGTGGGTGAGTTATGTGTTGCCGGCACCGGTGTCGGTCGCGGTTACGTCAGCGATCCGCTGCGCACCGCGCCGGTGTTTGTGCCGAATCCGTTCGGCGCGCCGGGCGAACGCTTGTACCGCACCGGTGACCTGGCGCGGCGCCGCGCTGACGGCGTGCTGGAATACGTCGGCCGCGTCGATCATCAAGTGAAGATTCGCGGTTACCGCATCGAGCTCGGTGAAATCGAAGCGCGCCTGCACGAACAACCGGAAGTGCGCGACGCGGCGGTTGGTGTGCAGGAGGGCGTCAACGGCAAGCATCTGGTCGGTTATCTGGTCGCGGCCGATGCAGCGCTCAATCCGGGCGAACGCCTGGAGCGGATCAAGCAGCGCCTGCGCGCCGAACTCCCCGAATACATGGTGCCGCTGCACTGGCTATGGCTGGAGCAGATGCCGCTCAATGCCAACGGCAAACTCGACCGCAAAGCCTTGCCGGCCTTGGAGATCGGTCAGTTGCAGAGCGAGGATTATCTGGCCCCGCGCAACGAGCTGGAGCAGACCCTGGCTGATATCTGGGCTGAGGTGCTGAAAGTGGAAAAGGTCGGCGTGCGCGACAACTTCTTCGAACTGGGCGGGCATTCGTTGCTGGCTACGCAGATCGCTTCGCGGGTACAAAAAGCCCTGCAACGCAACGTGCCGCTGCGCGCGATGTTCGAGTGCAGCACGGTGGAGGAACTCGCCGAATACATCGATGGACTGGCGGCCAGTGACATTACAGAGGAGAAGGTCGATCGGTTGAATGATCTGATGGCGGAGCTGGAGGGGTTGTAGTTCTCTAGTGTCTGTACTGGCCCCATCGCGAGCAGGCTCGCTCCCACACAGGATCTGTGGTGTTTACAAAACCCCTGTGGGAGCGAGCCTGCTCGCGAATGGCGTCTGTACATTGCCGTACATTTCCATCCTTGACGATCACCAACCGGCAGCTCAGTCTGCCGGTTCTGTTTTTTCTCGCGGAGGTGGTCGATGCCCTTTTTCACGGTTGACGGACAAGCACTGCACTACATTGATCAAGGCACCGGCCCGGCCGTGTTGCTGGCCGGCAGTTACCTTTGGGACCAAGCGATGTGGGCGCCGCAGATCGCCGCGCTGACCCCGCATTATCGCGTCATCGCCCTGGATCTGTGGGGCCATGGCGATTCCGGCAAGTTACCTGAAGGCACCACATCGCTGGACGACATCGCCCGACAGGCGCAGGCCTTGCTCGATCACCTGGACATCGACCGCGTCACCCTCGTCGGGCTTTCGGTCGGCGGCATGTGGGGCACGCGCCTGGCACTGTCCGCACCGCAACGTCTCAACGGTCTGGTGCTGATGGACACCTACGTCGGTGTCGAGCCGGAACCGACGCGCCAGTATTACTTCTCGTTGTTCAAGCAGATCGAAGACAGCGGCACCATCTCCGAACAATTGCTCGACGTCGTTGTGCCAATCTTCTTCCGCCCGGGCATCGACCCGCAGTCGGCGCTGTATCAGGACTTTCGCGCGAAATTGAAGGGCTATTCGCCCGAGCGTCTGCGCGAAAGCATCGTGCCGATGGGGCGCATCACGTTTGGCCGCAACGACCTGTTGCCACGGCTGGGCGAGCTGAACCCGGCGACGACGCTGGTGCTGTGCGGTGACCAGGACAAACCCCGGCCACCCTCGGAAGCCCGGGAAATGGCTGAGTTGATTGGTTGCCCGTGTGTGCTGGTGCCGGAGGCGGGGCATATCTCCAATCTGGAGAATCCCGCGTTTGTCACTGAGGCGCTGCTGGCGTTTCTCCGCGAGCGCAACTGACACACCGAGTGAGCTTCATTCGCGAGCAGGCTCGCTCCCACAGTTAATCGCATTCCATTGTGGGAGCGAGCCTGCTCGCGAAGGGGCCTCTCAGGTCACCATGCAATCACGAGTGTGAAACTCATCTATAAAAGCATTTGATAAGGGAATGACGTGCAACAGTTCTGGTGGCGTGACCTCAGGGATCTTGAGGACAAGTGGGTTGGGTTGAGTATTGAGGTCAACCGACCGAAATCAAGCAAACCGCCGCTTCATCTGCAAAGTGGTAACAACGGGCGGATGAAGTTGATGCTCAATGAAAGCCCACTCTTCTGGGCGACCATTGCCACCTCATATTACGGTGCTTGGCTGGTTCGCAATCCGCGGCCCGTTCAACTGGAATCGCCATCCGTGCCCCCCATCGTTTCGGCTGACGTTCAGGAGCACTTTGAATTACCCGTCCAAGAGCGCTTCCCGCGCTGGTGTCGCTATTTCATCAACCAGTTGATGAACAATCAGGCGGACTTTCTCTATCCCGGCCACTGGGTGGCGCGCCCTTTATTGCCAGCAGTTAGCCGATACAAACCCGTTGCCGGTCCGGATGGCTGGTATTTTTCCACCCCGGCCGAGGCGTCCAGCCATCTGCCCAACTGGTACGCGCGCGGGGAGGGCATTCTCGACAACGTGCAACCGCACACCGTGCATTGGCTTGATTGGGATCTGGGGCACTTGATCGGGCTGCACACGGTGGACCCTTTGGCAGGTCGCCTCAAATGGTGGCGCAAAAAAGCCAGGGAGGGCAGCTTGCCGCCGATCCTGCTCTGGTATGTGGGCGGACTGTGTTCTTACGTGATCATCGATGGACATTACAGACTGCAGGCCGCGCTCGATGAAGGTGTCAAACCTGATTTCATTGTCCTGAGCTCGACCAAAGCCCAGCAAGTCAAACCATGCGAAGCAACGCAACAGCGCGTGTTCGGTTCGTTGATGTTGCAGAACGCGAGACATCCCAAGTTCAACGTTCACACATTCAATCAGGCGCTGATCAATACGTTTGACGACCGTCCCTGGCATTGGGCAGGGACGCACGCTTGGGCCGGTATTCCTTCAGACCAAGCGTGGTGCGCTGAGGTGACAAGCTTTCTCACGGAACAGGGAAACACCGAGCACTTGCAGGACATTATCGAGCGGTGTGAGTACTGATAGACCCGCACCGGTCAGTGGTTGTGAAGACTATTTCGGCCCGAGAATCTTCACCAGCTTGTCCGGCGATGGCGCGCCTTGCTGTTGTTGCAACTCGCCTTTGTCGTCCATGTAGAAAATCGCCGGGGTGGCCTGCAGTTCGAGGTCTTCCATCAACTGCATGTTCGCCGCGAGTCTGGTTTGCACGGCGACCGGGATGTCTTTCAACGCCTTGAGGGCGCTGCCCTTACCGGCGCTCTCATGATCTTGCAGGGCTTTGGCCGGGTCTTTCGCCGCCAGCAGCGCGGCTGATTTGCCCGGGCTGTCTTCGCGAATGATGCCGACCATGATGTGGCGCAGCTGCACTTTGCCGGCCTTGACCCATGGTCGCGCCTGTTCCCAGAACATGTTGCAGTACGGGCAGTTCGGATCGCTGAACAGGTACACCGTGCGCGGTGCATCCTTGTTGCCGTCCTGAATCCAGTTGCTCGCCTCGAACTTGGCCCAGACTTCCTTGGACATCGGTGCGTAAACCAGTTTCTGCAGCGGCTCGCTGCTCAGGTCCTTGCCGTCGGCGTCGTACAGATTACCCACCACGACGTGCTTGCCGTCCGGGGTCAGGTACAGCGCCATGCCGCGATTCTGGTATTGCGCGGCGTACCCGCGCAGGCCATCAGGGGCGTCGAACTGGCCGACGATTTTCGCGCCCTTGGCTTCGATTTTTTTGATCGCTGCGGGTAGTTCTTCAGCGGCCTGCACCGACGGCAAGTGCAGCAGGGCAGTGCCCAGGGTCAGCGTCAGCAGGTGGCGGAGGCGGGGCATGGCAGTTTCCTTGCAGAGTTGGCCGGGGCAACGGCCTGATTCGGGCTTGAAGGTGAAGTGTCGAAGGTTTCCAGGGCGCGGGCGAGGCTGGCGTTCGACAGTTCGCCGAGGTGACTGGTCAGCAAGCGACCGTCCGGGCTATAGAACAGCGTAGTCGGTAACGCCATGGAACCCACGGCCTGACCGAGACGGCCGCGGCGGTCGAACAGCACGTTGTTCAGGCTCAGGCCCTGGGTTTCCAGGAACGTTGCCACGCTTTGCATGCTTTCGGCCTGATTGACGAACAAGAACGTCAGATCCGGGCGCTGTTGCTGGGCATTCTCCAGTACTGGCATTTCCCGCCGGCACGGCGGGCACCAGGTCGCCCAGAGGTTGATCACCAGCGGCCCGCCCTGATACTCACTGAGCTTGATGGTTTCGCCAGCGGCGTTGCGCAGGGATATATCCGGCAGGCGCGTACCCTGTTCGTAGATATTCAGCGACAGGGTGGCAAGCAGCCAGAACGCCACGCCACTGACCACGCCGAAGCCCAGCGGGCGGCGCAAAGCGGGCCGGCGCCAGCCGCGATACAACGCCGCCAGCAACAGCACGATGACCCCGGGCCAGGCGAGAAAACCGCCGTCGCGCAGATCGATGATCTGCCACGGGTCATTGCGATAGTGCGACCAGTACAGCGCGACAAACGCAATGCGCGCCGCAAGCATGCCCAGCAAGAACAGGCTGAACAGCACCGACTCGGGGTTCTCGCCGCCGCGCTTGGCCACTCGCCAGCCGACAAACGTCGCCAGCGCCAAAGCACTGATCAGCAGCAGGTGGTTGAGCGCGATGGCGAAGGTGCCGAGGGTGAACGTCAGCATCAGTTGGCATCTCGGGTGGCGGACCAGCGTTGCAGGAAGGTCTCGGCATCGACCTCGCCGGTGATGCGCTGGCTGCGGCGTTCTTCACCGTCGGCGCCGATCCAGATGAACGTCGGCGGCCCCGGCACTTTATAACGGCTGAGCAGCTCGCGGCTGGCGGCGTTATCGGCGGTCACATCCAGGCGCAGCAGGCGCACATCGCTCAGGGCCTGCATGACCTTGGCTTCACCGAACACCTTCTTCTCCATGACCTTGCACGACACGCACCAGTCGGCGTAGTAATCGAGCAGTACCCACTGGCCTTGAGCCTTGGCCGCATCGAGTTCGCGTTGCAGGGCGGCAGGTTCCTTGATCGTGGTGAAGGAATCGTGACCCGTCGGCGCCGCGCTGGCGACAGGGCCGGCGCTGTAGATCTGCAATGGCTGATACGGATCATCACTGCCGCCCGCCGCACCGATCACCAACAAGCTGCCCCACAAACCGAGCAACAGGGACAGCGCGCCAAACATCTGTGCGACGCGGCCAAAACCTTCGGATTGTTTCCAAGCGCTGTAAGCGGCGATCAACAGCAGAGCGCCACCCAGGCCCAGCCACAACGACGGATCCAGCACCGGGCGCAGCATCAACAATGCAGTGGCAAGAAAGAGGAAGCCGAATATGCCCTTGAGCAGATTCATCCACGCGCCGGGCTTGGGCAGGAATCGGTTGCCCACGGTGACCAGCAGCAACAGCGGCACACCAATGCCGATGCCCAGTGCAAACAGAATCAGACCGCCGTGCAAAGCGTTACCGCTCTGCGCGATGTACAGCAGCGCGCCGGCCAGTGGCGCGGTCATGCACGGCCCGACCAACAGACCGGACAATGCGCCCAGCACCCCGGCGCCGATCAGGCTGCCGCCGCTGCGGCTGCGCGACGCATGTTCCAGGCGATCACGCAGGGCCACCGGCAGTTGCAGCTCGAAGAAGCCGAACATCGGTAACGCCAGTATCACGAAAATCGCCGCAAACGCACCGAGCAACCACGGATTCTGTAACCACGCCTGCAAGTTCGCACCGAGCAGCGCAGCAATCACGCCCATCGCCGCATACACCAGTGCCATGCAGATCACGTAGCTGCTGGCCAAGGCAAACCCGCGCCGTGGTGTGGCGCCACTGCCGACGATCATCCCGGCGAGAATCGGCAGCATCGGCAGCGAACACGGGGTAAACGCCAACAGCAGGCCAAGTCCGAAAAACACCAGCAGACTCCAGCCCAGCGCCCGTTGTTGCAGACTGCTGGCCAAAGCCTGATCCGGGGCTTCAGCGCCTGTTGTTGCTGCGGCTTTGCCACCCAGATCGATCACCCTGGTTTGCGGTGGATAACACAGACCGGCATCGGCGCAGCCCTGATAACTGACCTTGATCTGACCGCTGGCCGCTGCCGGGATTTTCACTTCCAGCCCTTGGCGGTACACCGGCTGCTCGCCGAAGAACTCATCGCTGTGGGATTCGCCTTCAGGCAACACCGGCTGCAGATCGGCGGCCAGTCCATCGAATTTCAGGCGTTTCTGATACAGGTAGTAGCCGTCGGTGATCTGCCAGAACAGCTGGGTTTCGCCTGAATCCAGACGCTCGGAAGTCAACACGAACGCTTGGTCGACCGGCAAGAAGTCCGGTTTCGTATCGAAAGGATTGTTTCCAGCCTGGGCCAGGCCCGAGATCAGTAACGCAAACAAAACAAAAAAATGACGCATGGAGAAGCCTTGTCCCTGTGCAAGTGAGGTGCACAATGGGCAGCGGCGATTAACCGATGATTAACCGCCATGCCCTTGTCGCAGTGACGTTGGGCGCCATAATGTCAGCTTAATCGGCCAACTGCCTAATCCGCTTTTTTCCTGTGGGATTCACCATGCACGTACTGGTTTGCGAAGACGACGAGCTGATTGCCAGCGGCATCGTTGCCGGGCTCACGGCTCAGGGTCTGACCGTCGAGCACGTCAACACCGCGTCCAAGGCGCGGGCGATGCTCAAGGTCGCCGAATTCGATGTGATGGTGCTCGATCTCGGCCTGCCGGACGAAGATGGCCTCAAGTTGCTGCAACAGTTGCGGCAGAGCGGCCTGGAAATTCCGGTTCTCATCCTAACTGCCCGTGACTCGGTGACCGATCGTGTCGATGGTCTGCAGGCCGGCGCCGACGACTATCTGCTCAAGCCTTTCGACCTGCGCGAACTGTTCGCTCGCCTGCAAACCCTGTTGCGCCGGGTGGCAGGGCGTAGCGTCAATCTGATTGAGCACGGCGCGCTGACCTACGACCCGAGCAGCCGCGAAACCCGTCTGGCCGGGCAACCGGTTGACCTGTCGCGCCGCGAGCAGTCGCTGTTGCAGGCGCTGTTGCACAATCGCGGCCGGGTGCTGTCCACCGAGCAACTGAAGGACAGCGTCTACGGCTTTAACGACGAACTGGAAAGCAACGCGCTGAACGTGCATATCCATCATCTGCGCAGCAAGCTTGGCAAAGGCATCGTCGAAACCGTGCGTGGTCTGGGCTATCGCCTCGGCCCCGCCGATGGCGCAGAGCAAGGCAAATGATGAGTCTGCGCCTGCGCCTGAGCCTGACGCTCGGCGCCGCCTTCGCGTTGATCTGGGCGCTGGCGGCGGCGTGGATGCTCAGCGACCTGCGCAATCAGATGATGTTTTCCCTCGACCAGCGTCTGGTGGCGTCGGCGCGCATGGTCGCCGGCTTGCTCGAGCAATTGCCGACGCTGCCGAGCAAGGGCGAGGGCACCCATTTCAGCGCAGAACAGCTGAATATTCCCGGTGGCATGGCTTGTCAGGTCAGCTCATTGCGCGGCGAGATTCTCGCGCGAAGCCACAACAACCCCGAGCAAGCGCTGGAAGCCGAGAAAATGGGCTTCCACGATCAGATGATCGACGGCGCCCCGTGGCGCAGTTTCACCCTGGCCCGCGGCGATGTGCGCATCACTACGGCGGATCGGCAGATCGAGCGCGAAGCCTTGAACATGTCGATTCTGCTCGCTGCTTCGGTGCCGGTCGGTGTGGCCTTGCTGGGTTGCCTGTGCCTGCTGTGGCTGGGCATCGGTCAGGGCCTGGCGCCGCTCAATCGTCTGCGCGAGGCGCTGATGCGGCGCAATGCCGACTCTCTTGAACCATTGCAGTTGCAGGCGTTTCCCAGCGAATTGAAGCCGTTGCTGGAAACTCAGAATCAGTTGTTTCAACGCATCGGCAAGACCATCGAACGTGAACGTCGTCTGACCGGCGACGCCGCGCATGAACTGCGCAGTCCGCTGACGGCGATCAAGACCCACCTGCAAGTGGCGCGCATGACCGACGGCAGCGCCCGCGATCAGTCGCTCGCGCGCGCCGAGGAGGGCGCCGATCGCTTGCATCGCACTCTTGAGCAATTGCTGTTACTGGCGCGGGTCGAAGGCAGTCTGTCGTTTGATGACGGCTCGCAATGCAGCGCCGAACAAGTGGCCAGACTGGCGATCCAGGACGCCACCGGCGGCGAGCGGTTGCGGATCAAGCTGCACGTGCCGGACGACCTGCCCACCGCGCCGCTGCAAATGCCTGCGGTGCTGGCGATTGCTGCATTGCGCAACCTGCTCGACAACGCCCTGCGCCACACGTCTGAAGATTGTGCGGTCGAGGTTAGCCTGGAGAGCATCGGCAATCGTGTGCGTTTTGTCGTGCGCGACCATGGCCCGGGCATTGCGCCGGATGACTTGCAACATCTGACCCAGCGCTTCTGGCGCAACGGGCAGAGCACCGGCTGCGGGCTGGGGCTGGCGATTGTCCAGGCGATCGTTCAGCGCTGTGATTGTGCCCTGCATTTCGACAGCCGCCCGGATGGCCTGCGGGTCGAACTGACCATGCCGTTGCAAGCCCTCTGATCTCACCTCAGATCCCCTGTGGGAGCGAGCCTGCTCGCGAATGCGGTAAGTCATTCAACATCGACGTTGACTGGCCTGACGCTCTCGCGAGCAGGCTCGCTCCCACAAATGATCACGTTCTTCCACATCAAATGTAACTTCTCGGCGTTCGCTATTCGCCAGGGGCGGGGCTAAGGTCAACGCAGCTTTGACTCAAAGGATTGAGGGAACTGCGCCATGGAAGCACCCGTCTGCGTTCGTTCGGCCACTCTGGCCGACACCGGCATCATCAACCGTATTGTCGAGCGCTCGATCCGTATCGGATGTGCACTCGATCACCGCAACCATCCACTTCTGGTCAGCGACTGGCTCAACCGCTCCTCCGCCGATTTCATCAGTAGCCGGCTCGCCGACCCACACTTCTATCTCTGTATCGCTTCGTTCGAAGACAAACCCGTCGGTGTCGGCATGGCCCGGGTCAGTGGCGAAATCCCGCTGTGTTACGTCCAGCCTGAATCCTTTCGCCGGGGCGTCGGCCGGGCGCTGATGCACAATCTCGAAGGTTGGTTGCGCATTCGCGGTGTGCAGCATGTTTACCTCAACAGCACCCGCACCGCCGAGGCGTTCTATCGGCACTTGGGTTACCAACAGGCAGCGCCACCCGGCCTCTCCACCGGCGTGCAGACCGTGCCGCTGCACAAACCTTTGTCCTCACCGGCCTGACAACTCGATCAAGGGTGTAAATCCGTACCGCTCTGAAGCGTTTCCAGAACAGGAAAACCTGCAAGTGCGCCCCGCGACCGGAACGCGCACCTGTTGGTGTGCTGCTTTGGTCACTATCCATACGAATTGAGGGGTCGAAAGATGTCAGTCGCCACCAGTCTTATCGAAGCGTCGTCGGCCCGGGTCGCCTCGGCGCCGGCAGAAACGTTATACGAATTCCACGAATCACCGTTACTGGCGCGCCAGAGTCGCCAGGAATCCAATGCGCGCAGCTATCCACGCCGCATTCCGCTGGCGCTCAAGCGTGCCAAGGGCCTGTATGTCGAGGATGTCGAAGGGCGTACCTTCATCGACTGCCTGGCTGGGGCCGGCACGTTGGCGCTGGGGCACAACCACCCGGTAGTGATTGAGGCGATCCAGCAGGTGCTGGCCGATGAGTTGCCGCTGCACACCCTCGACCTGACTACGCCGGTCAAGGATCAATTCGTCCAGGACCTGTTCGGACTGCTGCCCACGGAGTTGGCGGCACAGGCGAAAATCCAGTTCTGCGGCCCGACCGGCACCGACGCCGTGGAAGCAGCATTGAAACTGGTGCGCACGGCCACTGGCCGCAGCACCGTGCTGTCATTTTCCGGCGGTTATCACGGCATGAGTCAGGGTGCGTTGAGCCTGATGGGCAGCCTGGGGCCGAAAAAACCACTGGGTGCCTTGCTCAGCAATGGCGTGCAGTTCATGCCGTTCCCCTACGACTACCGTTGCCCGTTCGGCCTCGGCGGCGCGGCGGGCGTCAACGCCAATCTGAGCTACCTGGAAAACCTGCTCAACGATCCCGAGGCTGGCGTGCAATTGCCGGCGGCGGTGATCGTCGAAGCGGTGCAGGGCGAGGGCGGGGTGATTCCGGCCGATATCGAGTGGTTGCGTGGCTTGCGCCGAATTACCGAAAGGGCCGGGGTGGCGCTGATCGTTGATGAGATCCAGAGCGGGTTCGCCCGCACCGGCAAGATGTTTGCCTTTGAACATGCGGGCATCGTTCCGGATGTGGTGGTGTTGTCCAAAGCCATCGGTGGCAGCCTGCCCTTGGCGGTGGTGGTATACCGCGACTGGCTCGACACTTGGCAACCGGGCGCCCATGCCGGCACGTTCCGTGGCAATCAGATGGCCATGGCCGCCGGTTCAGCGGTGATGCGTTATCTGGTAGAGCACAAGGTCTGTGAACACGCCGCTGCCATGGGTGATCGGCTCAGCGAACATCTGCACATCCTGCAACGCGACTTCCCGCAACTGGGCGATATCCGTGGTCGAGGCCTGATGCTCGGCGTCGAACTGGTCGACCCGAACGGCGCGCCCGATGCGCTCGGTCATCCGCCGGCATTCGCGCGTCTGGCGCCGCTGGTCCAGCGTGAATGCCTCAAGCGTGGCCTGATTCTGGAACTGGGCGGCCGCCATGGCGCGGTCGTGCGCTTCCTGCCGCCGCTGGTGATCAGCGCAGCGGAAATCGATCGGGTGGCCGAGATCTTCGGATGCGCATTGGCCGCTGCCACCGCCGCGCTGTAAATTTTTCCGCGCGGCGAACGTTCTTTCTACATACCCCGGCTGCATCCGTTGTGCAGCCGACCTTACAACGATGGAGAACCAGCATGACGTCAGTATTCGACCGCGAGGACATCCTCTTTCAGGTCGTGGTCAACCACGAAGAGCAATACTCGATCTGGCCCGATTACAAAGCTGTGCCGCAAGGCTGGCGTACCGTGGGCAAGAGCGGCCTGAAAAAGGAATGCCTGGCCTACATCGAAGAAGTCTGGACCGACATGCGTCCGTTGAGCCTGCGTCAGAAGATGGATGCGCAAGTCGCGGCGCAATAAGCGACCGGACATAAAAAACCCGCTGGACCAGTGATGGTCAGCGGGTTTTTTCATGTCTTGAATTTGTATTGTCTGCACAGTCTCATCGCTGGCAAGACAGCTCCCACAGGTATTGTGGTTGATCACAAATGTGTGTTCGCCAAAAACTCTGTGGGAGCTGGCTTGCCAGCGATGAACGATGACTCGGTATCAGCCTGACTACGCTCCGCTCAACCCCTTGAGCAGCAAATCCACATTCCCCTCCAGCTCAGCCAGCGGATCCGCCGCGTCGGTACTCAACACCACCAGACGGCTGCCGGATTCGGCAATCGCCGCTTTCACCGGCTCCGCTGGCTGGCGATGGTGCAGCACCACCGCCACGTCATTGTCCTTGAGCGTCGCTGTCAGCTTCTTCAATTCATCTGGCGTCCACTCGGCATCAGGCCGCGCGTCCTGTCCGGCCAGTTCAAGGTTGAGGCTGCCAATCAGATAGCCGAAGTGATCGCTCAAGCTCATCACACTCAGGTTGTCCGCCTCGGCCAGGCGCGCTTCGGTGTCTGCGCTGAGTTTCAGCAGACGCTGTTTCAACGCCGCCAGGTTGGCTTCGATCGCAGGCTTGGCGCTCGGCGCCAGGCGCACCAGGTCTGCGGCCATCACATCGGCCATGCGCCCCATGTTGTTGCTCGCCAGCCATGGCTGACTGTTCAGGCCATCAACCAGCAGGCCCGGTTGCACGGCAATGCCGGGCAGCGCGCCGTCGACCGGGCGCGCAGCGTCGACTTCGACGATACGAATATTGCTGCGCCGCGCGATCGGGTACAGCGGATCATCGGCCCACAGTGAGCGCAGACCAATCACCGCGTCCGCGTCAGTGGCCAGTTTGCTCAGCGTCGGAGCGCCACGGCCGGTGAAATACGCAGTCTGACGGCTACCCGGAAGGTTGGCCGGCGCCGCGCGTTCGAGTTTGACGTCGGTACCCTTGAGCAATGCTTCGCCCAATCCATAGGTGATCGGTAACGAGGCCAGGACGCGCAAGGGTTTCGCGCTTTCAGCCGCCAGCAGCGGGGTGCAGACCACGCCACACAGGGCCATGGCCAGAGTCAGGTTACGCAGTGAAAAAGCCATTTATCCAAGATTCCCTTTCAGGCTGGGGACGACGCCGCGCGCGATGGCGGCGAGGGCAAAAGCGATGCCGGCGACCAGAATGATCGCGGCGCCGGACGGGATCGGCAGGTCGAAGACGATCGGCGCGAGAATCCCGCACAGCGTACTGACGGTAGCGATCAGCACCGAACACCAGAAAAAACCTTTGAGCGACTGGCTAAGCAAGCGCGCCGCTGCCGCCGGAATCACCAGCAAGGCACCGACCAGAATCGCGCCAATCACCTTCACGGCGGCGACGGTGATCAGGGTCACCAGAATCACGAACAGGTAATCCAGGGTCTTGACCGCTACGCCACGCACCGCCGCCAGTTGCGGATTGAAACTGGCGAGCATGATGCGGTTGTACAGCGGCAGGGCGAGGGCCATGACCAGCGAACCGACGATCGCCAGCACCGCCAGATCATTGCCGTTGACGGTCAATACCGAACCGAACAACACGTTTTCCAGAATGTGCACGTTGATCTTGCCGGCGAGAATCAGCAGCAGGCTCGCGCCCAGTGCCAGCGACACCGAGAGAAACACACCGATCAGCGTATCCGGCGCCAGCCCGGTGCGGTTGCGCAGGTAATTGAGCAGGATGCCGAACAGCAGGCAGTAGCCGAACAGGCTGCCGTACGGGCCGGTGTAGGGTTCGCCGAGCAGAATGCCGATGGCGACACCGGTCAACGCGGCATGGCCGACTGCTTCGGAAAAGAATGCAAAGCGCTTGACCACCACCAGCGTGCCGAGCCCACCGAGCACGGGGCCGATCAGCAGGCCGGCGAGCAGGGCGTTGACGACAAAACCGTAGGCCAGCGCTTCCGGCAGATAACCGGAAGACGCCCAACCCTGGACCATCAAACGAAAGGCTTCGTAACTCATCAGACCGCGCTCCGTGGATGGGTGGAAAACAGCGTCAGCAGACGCTCCGGAGTCAGTGCCTGTTGCGGTGTGGCATCGAACAGCACGCGGCGGTTGAGACCGGTGACCCGATCGGCCAGCCGACCCACCGCTTCCAGATCATGCTCGATCCACAGCACGGTGATACCCGCCGCGCGCCAGTCAGTGAGCAGACGTTCGAACACCTGGATCCCGGCCTCATCGAGGGCCGACATCGGCTCGTCGAGCACCAGCAATTGCGGTGCCGGGATCAAGCCCTGCGCGAGCAGTACCCGCTGCCGCTCACCACCGGACAGCGCGCCCATGCGCCGCTTGCGCTTGTCCTGCATGCCGACCCGTGCCAGCGCCTCGCCGATGGCACCGGCGTAGTGTTTGCTCAAACCGAGAAAGGCCGGACGGCGTTGACACATGGCGGCCATGAAATCGTCGACGGTCATCGGCAAGCCGCGATCGAACTCCAGCGCCTGCGGGACGTAACCAATGGTACCGGGCTCGCCGGGCCAGTGCAGGCTGAGCTGGCCCTGATGCGGCATCTGCCCGAGCAGGGTCTTGATCAGCGAACTTTTACCACCGCCATTGGGGCCGACCAGCGCATGCACGCTGCCGGGCTGCACCTGGAAGCTGACCTTGTCGAGAATCGTCGTGCGGCCCAAGGTCAGGCTGATATCCGCAAACTCCAGCGTCGGCCCGGTTATCCCCTGTGGGAGCGAGCCTGCTCGCGAATGCGGTGTGTCATTCAACGAAGATGTTGCCTGATCCGGCGCCTTCGCGAGCAGGCTCGCTCCCACCGGGTTATTGGTGTTGTCAGGGATCAGGGTTTCTTTCGACGTCATGCCCCCGACTCCTGAATCGCCCGAACTACGGTGTTGAGGTTGCCGGTCATTTCCTTTTCGTACTTGTCGGCGGTGTATTCGCCGTAGGAAATGTGCGACAGCGGGTACAGCTTCACCCCGGATTCACGCTGGATGGTGTCGACGTAGCTGGATGGGAAATCCATCTCCGAGAAGATCACTTTGACGTCGAGTTCACGCAACTGGTCGATGGTCTTTTTCAGCTGACTCGGGCTTGGCTCGATGCCGTGGGCGGGCTCGACCACGGCCGTCACTTCCAGACCGAATTCGCGCAACAGATAGTCGTAAGCCGCGTGCACCGTGGCCACGCGCAGTTCGGCGTTGGGTGCCTGGGTCAGTTTGGCCAAAGCGTCAGCGCGCATCTGCCGCAGGCGTTTGCCATAGGCACGCGCGTTCTGGGTGTAGGTCTTGGCGTTGTCCGGATCGATCTTGCCCAGCTCGCGGGCGATATTGTTGACCTGGGCGATGGAGGCGCTGATCGACAGGAACGTGTGCGGATTGACCACTTTGCCGGCGCCGCGCGCAGCGACACCGGTGGCCGCCAGCAGCGGCACGTTCTCGTTGGCTTCGATGGTTTTGACATTGGGCGTTTCGCTGGCGGCGATCATCCGGTCGGCGAAGTCGTCATGACCGACGCCGTTGAGCACGATCACGTCCAATCCGCTGATGCGCTTGATGTCCTCGGCGCGCGGCTCGTAGGCGTGCGGATTGAAGCCAGCAGGAATCAGCGGCACCACTTCGGCCTTGTCGCCGACGATGTTGGCGACGTAGCTGTAATACGGATGCAGAGTGATGCCGATACGCAGGCGTTTGCCTTGCTCGGCGCAGGCCAACGGGCTCAACAGGCAGGCGCACAGGCCAAGCAGAAACAGGCGTAACAATGGACGGCGAGGAGATGAAATGGACATGGGCAAGCAGTCTTCTCTCGGATAAAGGCGAGGAATCAATGGCGATGTTCGCGGGTAACCCCGGCATCGAATTGCGCGACGATCTGTTTCCAGCCAGCGGCGGACAGCGCCGCGTCGGACAGATCCTCCGCAGGCGCGAGGTCGGCGCTGCGGTTCAGCCAGATGTCCGGCGCCGCGTTGGCGTCAGTGCCGACACGCATCAAAAACGAACCGGCGACATCAGGCGTCGCACTCCGACCGAAATAGGCACGATCGGCGAACATCTGCCATGCGTGACCGCCACGGCTGACCGAACTGGCATCCTGCGCGAACGGCGCAAAGCCTTCTTCGGCGAGCATTTGTGGCGTCGGCAGGGCTTGTTGCTCTTCGCGCAGCAAGCGGATTTCGTCGAGGGTCACGCCCAGGTCGGCATAGATGCCTTGCTCAGCGGCGCTGAGATCGCGGCGGGCGTCGTACTGGTTGCTCGCGACCGGCTCCGGTTCATGGGAAACCCCGCGCCACGCCACCACCGAGCCGGCGACCGCGAGGATCAGCAGGCACAACAGCAGCACGTTGAGGGTTTCATGACCGGCACCGGCCGGACGTACCACTTGCGTCGTCGGGCTACTCATGGGGCTTCGATATCCGCCTGGTCGATTTCCACCACGTGGCCTGGGCCGGCGTCGAACAGCACATAGAACTCGCTGCCGGGCTTCTTGAACGTCAGCGTCGAGTCATCACCCAATTTGCCCGGCACCAGAATGGTTTCGTCATAACCGATCACATCGAGGGTCACCCCCGGCGCGCCGCTGCCGTCGGAGAAACCGCCGGTGCATTTGATCTGTTCGGCATCGATGGCTTTGCATTCGCACATCGGGTTGTGCGCCAGGGCGCCGGCACTGAACCCGGCGCTCAGCAGCAGCGCGGCGCTGGCGAGCAAACGGGTATGAAGGGGTGAGCGAGTCATGGTTTGGCTCCTTGTTTGTTCAGCCACGCAACCGTGGCGGGGGAGGCTTGGCTCAGGGGAATCGCGGCTTGGTGCATGCTGCCGTCCCAGCCTTCCATGGTGATCCACAGCTCGGCGTCAGGTTTGGTCTTTGCCGGGATCGGCATCTGCGTGCCCATGCGGTAAGGGGTACCGAAGAAGATCGTGCCGGCGGCACGCAGGCTGCGCGGTTTACCGATGCGCAAGTAAGTGGCCTTGACCTGTTCGACACAGCTGTCGCAGACGGCGGCAGTGAAATCCTTCATGTAGCCGGCCGGGCCGCTCAGGTGCGGCGCCTCTTCGCGTAACTCGGCCAGACGCAGGCTCCACGGGCCAACCTGAACGGTGCCTATTTCACGCTGGCCCAGGCCGCTGTCGCCGCGAAACAGCGAAGCATCGGCAAAATATTTCGGCATGAAGCCCAGCGGGATCAGCAACAGCAGGACATTTATGTGGAAACGCCACTTGTGCCAGAAACGCGACAGGCGCGACGGCGGTGTGACCGAGATGGCTTTGTTCACAGGCTCGCCTCCGAAGGTTCACGGCGCAGCGCCGGTTGGGCGGTGACGCGGTTTTTCTTGTCCTCGCGTTTCAGCGCATTGGCGGTGGCCAACGCGGTGCGCTTGGTCCAGATCAGCAGGCCGCTGAGGATCATCATGCTCAGCAACAGACCGAAGAAGAACCAGATCAACTTGATCCAGATTCCACCGAAGTCACCGGTGTGCAGCGGGCGCATGGATTCGGTGACGAATTCCAGCGAGGACCGATCGGACAGCAAGCGTGAGGAAGCCATTTCGCCGTTGTACGGGTTGAGAGTCGCGGTCTGATACATCAGCGGATACCAGCCACGGCCGCTGACGCTCATGTGCGAGTAGGCATTGCCCGGCAGGTTGACGTAGCTGGCTTCCAGCCCCGGAATCTTCTGCTGGGCGATTTCGATGGCGCGGTCCAGGCTGATGCGCGGCGGCGGGGTGCCGGCTGCCGAGATCGGCACACTTTCGCGGGACATCGCCGGGATGATCGGCTCGCTGGAAATGGAAATCTGGTTATCGAACAGGATCGCCTTGATCAGGAACCAGATGCCGGTGATCGAGATCACCGCGATGAACCAGATCGACCAGATGCCGCACAGGCGATGAAAGTCGCCCCAGAAGATCCGCGCACCATGGCGTACGCGCAGGGTCGGGCGCAGAAAACCTTTCCAGAAGCGCTTGTACACCACCAGCCCGGTAATCAGCGACACCAGCATCGGCACGCCGAGCAATGACACCAGATACCAGCCCCAGCTATAGCCATTGGTGAACGGCACCAGCCACCAGCCATGCAGGGCGCGGGTAAAGGCCTTGAAATCGAAGGCTGGCGCGGTGCCCTGAATGACCCCCGTGTACGGATTGACATAGACCGTCAACGAGCGCCCGTCGGGGTAGCTGACTTCGACATCGAGGGCAAAGTGCGACTCGTCCGGACGATTGATGCTCTGCACCAGGGTTTGCGGCTCGGCCTGTTTGATCGCGGCGAGGATCTGGTCGTAGCTCAGTCGCGGCGCGTCGTCCGACGGCTGACTGGCGCGCATTTGCGGGTTGGCCAGCCAGACAATCTCCTGGCTGACCACCGCCAGCGTGCCGGTGACACAGACGATCAGCACAAAGAACCAGATCGGCAACGCCAGCCAGCTATGCACCAGGAACCACAGTTTGGAACGGGATTTCTTCGACATGATTGCGCGTCTTGATTGCGGTGGAAGGGGCCGGGCTACGGGCTTCGCAGCACGGAACTCCCCCGGGAGACCGTTCGTGGCTTTTGCCTACGCGAACGGCCTGCATTCCTATAAGACGGATGAGCGAAGAAAATCCCGAAAGCGGATATGAAAGTAAATGTTTCGCAATTACATCGGCAGTGTATTTCTGCCGGTTGATCCGAGGTAAAAAACCCTCAACCTTGGTTAAACATCTCCATCGCCCGCTGGCGAATCTGCTCTTCGCTCAGATCCTCTTTGTGTGTGGCGAGAAACCACAGATGGCCGAACGGATCTCTGAGCGTGCCGCTGCGATCACCATAAAACTGGTCTTTGACCTCGGAGACGCTTTGCGCCCCGGCATCCAGCGCTTGTTGAAAGGACTGGTCGACATCGGTGACATACAGGTGCAAGCCGATCGACACCGCCTGCTGCGGATTGCTCAACGGCCCCTGATCACAAGGGGTGCCAAGCATGATCGCGCTGTCGCCGATGCGCAGTTCGGCGTGGCCGATGTTGCCGTCGGGCATGGTCAGGCGCATGACTTCGCTGGCATTGAAGGCTTTCTTGTAGAACTCGATGGCCTCGGCGGCCTGTTGGATGCCGAGATACGGGGTAATGCTGTGATACCCCTCGGGAATGGGTTTGACGCTCATGACGTTCTCCCTGTTTTTGTTTTCAACAGATGTGGTTACACCGGACTTACCCGGAGCAATCACTATAGAACCGTCCTTACTGCACAGATTTTCCGCCGACGAGCAGCAATCATCATTCATCGCGAAAGTGCGGGCCTGGGCCTCGGTCACCGAGCATGTCGCCTTTATTGCGTAACGGACACGCTTCCATGGATAGACAGCCGCAGCCGATGCACCCGGTGAGCTGATCGCGCATCAGCGTCAATTGCCTGATTCGTTCGTCGAGCTCGCGCTGCCATTGTTCAGACAGCATTTTCCAGTCCGCCGCCGAAGGCGCGCGATCCTGCGGCAGGATCTTCAGCGCTTCGCCGATTTCCGCCAGCGGTATTCCCAGCCGTTGCGCGACTTTGATCAACGCCACCCGGCGCAGGACGGCGCGCGGATAGCGGCGCTGATTGCCGGCATTGCGCTCACTCTTGATCAAACCTTTGGCTTCATAAAAGTGCAGCGCCGTGACCGCGACGCCACTGCGCGCCGAGACCTCCCCAACGGTGAGAGGCTTGTGCACCTGGTCTTTGCTGATCATGCTGAAAATGCTCTTGACCTTGACTTAACTAGAGGTTTTACCCTGCAGCTCTTCGGGTCGCAAGGCTCGCTTCAAGATGAGTGGGGGCTTTCCATGAGCAATCGCAGCTTTACCCAATTGATCGAATTCGAAATCGAACCCCGCCAGCAAGCGGCGCTGGTCTCGGCACTGGCGACGCAGACCGAGGGTCTGGCTCTGCGTTACGACGGATTTCTCAGCGCCAGCGTGCAAGCCAGCGACGACGGCCGCCGCGTGTTGAGCTTTTTGCAGTGGCAAAGTCGCGAAGCGGGCGAGGGGGCATTTCGCAGTTTCGAACGCGGCGAAGAGGATTTCTGGCAGTTGATCCGTACGCATCGGGCGAAAACCGTGACCTTCAACTCGTTCCAGGTGCACAGCAGCATTGCCCGCAGCCACGACGATGCGCTGCACTGCCGTCTGCCGGTCAGCCAGTATTAGTGCCAACCTGATAGCCACTATTGAGAGCGTTGATTTCTGCGCGAGCGTGCCCGGGCGTAGCCTTTCTCCATCGACCCCACATTGCTCGCCAGGACGCTCCCATGAACCGTTTACTGACTGTTTCGCTGATGCTCGCTGTTTCCGTACTCGCCGGCTGTGCTGGCCATGTTTCGCCAGAGCTGCGTCCCTATACCGCTGAAGAATCCCGCGAGCTGGCGCTGGAAGCGCTGAACCGCAGCGGTTTGTCGTTCGATGAATACCACGCCAAAAAAGCCCAATTGCTCGGCCAGCCGCAGAAAACTTTCGGCTTCGATCAACAGGGTGAGATGAGCGCCGAACGTGCCATACAGCTGCACGGTCGTCCGAGCTGAAAGCAAACTGTACTGCTTGAAGTTTTCCCTAACTGTCCGTGGGTTTGCCGGGCGGTGTGGGATAGGGTCAACAGCTGAATGACCCTGGATGGACTGCCTCGATGAACATCTCGCTTGATCTGCTGTTGGCCTTTGCCCTGTTTGCCCTTGTCACCTCGATCACACCGGGGCCGAACAACACCATGTTGCTGGCGTCCGGAGTGAATTTCGGTTTCAACCGCACCATTCCACACATGCTCGGCATCAGCTGCGGCTTCTTCCTGTTGGTGGTAGCGGTGGGCTTCGGCCTTGGCGCGGTGTTTCAGGCCTATCCGGTTCTGTATACGGTGCTGCGATATGTCGGCGCGGCGTATTTGTTGTATCTGGCGTGGAAGATCGCCCACTCCGGCCCGGTCGGCGACAGTTTCAACGGCGAGGCGAAACCGATCAGCTATCTGGGCGCCGCCGCGTTCCAGTGGGTCAATCCCAAGGCGTGGATCATGGCAATCGGTGCCATCAGCACGTACACGCCGATGCAGGGTTATTTCTATAACGTCGTGATCATCGCGGCGGTGTTCGCCATCATCAACCTGCCCAGCGTCGGCCTGTGGGCGGCGTGCGGCACGCTGTTGCGCAATGTGCTCAAGGATCCGCGCTGGTTGCGCGTGTTCAATTGGTGCATGGCGGCGCTGTTGGTGATCTCGCTGTATCCGTTACTTCTGGAAAGCTTTCATTGACGCATTGCTTCAATCGCCGGCCCGATGCCTGTTAAGCTCGGTTTCAGGAGCGTTCCTACGCACTTTTAAATGAAGCCCTACTTCTTTAACGGCATCCGATCAGGTATTGATGACGCTCTCGAACCCATGCACAGCTCACGAGGCTGTGCATTGTCGTTTGCAGACACGAGCCTCCTGATCCCGGAACACGCTCTGCGAGTCCTTTATGAACACACGTCCGTTGTATTTCGATTACGCCGCCACCACTCCGGTGGACGAGCGGGTCATCCAGGTGATGATCGAATGTCTGGGTTTTCACGGTAACTTCGGTAACCCGGCGTCCAGCTCCCACGCTTTCGGCCAGCAGGCCCGGCAGACGGTCGAGCAGGCGCGCCGGCAAGTTGCCGATCTGGTCGGCGCGCAGCCTGAGCAGATTGTCTGGACCTCCGGTGCCACCGAATCCAACAACCTCGCTCTCAAAGGCGTCGCTCAGGCCCGTGGCGTTTGCGGCGGGCACATCATTACCAGTCAGATCGAACACAAGGCCATTCTCGACACCGCGCGGCAATTGCAGGACTCGGGCATTGCCGTGACCTATCTGGTGCCGGACGCCCAAGGCTTGATCACGCCGCAAGCGGTCAGCGAAGCGATGCGTGACGACACTTTTCTGGTCTCGCTGATGCTGGTCAACAACGAGTTGGGCACGGTCAACGATGTCGAGGCGATTGGCGAAGTGGTGCGCAGTCGGCAGGCGTTGTTCCATGTTGATGCGGCGCAAGGCGCGGGCAAAGTCGCGATCGATCTGAGCCGCTGGCCGGTGGATCTGATGTCGTTTTCCGCACACAAACTCTACGGCCCCAAAGGCATCGGCGCTTTGTATGTCGGCCCGCAGGCGCAGCAACGCTTGCAGGCGCAGATTCACGGTGGTGGTCATGAGGGTGGCCTACGCTCCGGAACCCTGGCGACTCATCAGATTGCCGGGATGGGCGCTGCATTCGCTTTGGCCGCCGACGCATTCGATGAAGAGAAAAAGTCCATCATCGCTTTGCGCGAACGCTTGCTCGAACGTTTGATGACTCTACCTGGCGTGCGCCTCAATGGCAGTGCCTCGCAACGTATTCCGCACACCCTGAGCCTGACCTTCAGCGAGGGCGAGTTCAACAGCGCCGCATTGAGCCATTCGATCGCGTTTTCCGCGACGTCGGCGTGTAATTCCGCGAGCAACACACCGTCCCACGTGCTGCTCGCGCTCGGACACGATGCGCGGCTGGCGGGGCGCACCATTCGCTTGAGCCTCGGGCGGTTTACCACCGTCGAGGATGTCGACAAGGCCGTCGAACTGATCACTACCGCCTGCGCCAGTGCCCCGGCATTCTGGGCGACAGGGCTTTAAACAGCCGACGCTTTCCATGGCCGAGAAGGCTACGAACAATAACGATGACGCGATTAGCAGGAGACATGATGAGTTCCCACACCTTGACCGAAGGATCGGTGCCTCAGCGCCTGGCGCATACCCGTGAACTGATGCGCCGCGAAGGCATCCATGCGCTGCTGGTGCCGTCCGCCGACCCGCATCTTTCGGAATACCTGCCGGGTTACTGGCAGGGCCGGCAATGGTTGTCGGGTTTCCATGGCTCGGTCGGTACGCTGATCGTCACCGCTGATTTCGCCGGTGTGTGGGCCGACAGTCGTTACTGGGAACAGGCGACGAAAGAGCTCAACGGCAGCGGCATCGAACTGGTCAAGCTGCAACCGGGGCAACCGAGCCCGCTGGACTGGCTGGCCGAACAAACCCCTGAGGGCGGCGTGGTTGCGGTCGACGGCGCGGTAATGGCAGTGGCGTCGGCGCGTACGCTGAGCAGCAAACTCGAAGCACGCGGCGCTCGCCTGCGTACCGATATCGACCTGTTGCAGGAAGTCTGGCGTGATCGCCCGAGCCTGCCGAACGCGCCGATCTATCAGCATCTGCCGCCGCAAGCGACTATCAGCCGCGGCGAGAAGCTGGCGAAATTGCGCGAAACCTTGCAAGAACGTGGTGCCGACTGGCACTTCATCGCCACCCTGGATGACATCGCTTGGCTGTTCAACCTGCGCGGCGGAGATGTCTCCTTCAATCCTGTGTTTGTTTCGTTCGCTTTGATCAATCAGCAACAGGCCACGCTGTTCGTGGCGCTGAGCAAGGTCGATGCCGATCTGCGTGCCGTGCTCGAACAGGATGGCGTAACGCTACGTGATTACAGCGAAGTGGCCGATGCATTGCGGTCTGTGCCGAGTGGCGCGAGCCTGCTGGTCGATCCGGCGCGAGTGACCACGGGGTTGCTGGATAACCTCGAAAGTGGCGTGAAACTGGTCGAGGGCCTCAACCCGACTACGTTGGCCAAATCGCAGAAAAGCGAAGCCGACGCTCAGCACATCCGCAAAGCGATGGAGCAGGATGGCGCGGCGTTGTGCGAATTCTTTGCCTGGCTGGAATCGGCGTGGGGACGCGAGCGCATCACCGAACTGACCATCGACGAGAAACTTACCGCTGCCCGTGAACGTCGTCCCGATTACGTTTCGCTGAGCTTCAACACGATTGCCGCGTTCAACGCCAATGGCGCGATGCCGCACTATCACGCTACCGAAGAAGAGCATGCGGTGATCGAGGGCGATGGTCTGTTGCTCATCGATTCCGGTGGCCAATACCTCGGCGGTACCACTGACATCACGCGGATGGTCCCCGTGGGCACGCCGACGCAAGAACAGAAGCAGGATTGCACCCGCGTATTGAAAGGCGTGATTGCGCTGTCGCGGGCACGATTCCCGAAAGGCATTCTGTCGCCGCTGCTAGACGCCATCGCTCGTGCGCCGATCTGGGCTGACAACGTCGACTACGGCCACGGCACCGGTCACGGCGTGGGCTATTTCCTCAACGTTCACGAAGGTCCGCAAGTGATCGCTTATCAAGCGGCACCGGCACCGCAGACGGCGATGCAGCCGGGGATGATCACCTCGATCGAACCCGGCACTTATCGCCCGGGCCGCTGGGGTGTGCGCATCGAAAACCTGGCGATGAACCGTGAGGCCGGCAGCAGCGAATTCGGCGACTTCCTCAAGTTCGAAACCCTGACGCTGTGCCCGATCGATACCCGCTGCCTGATTGCTGACCTGCTGACCCACGAAGAAAAGCAGTGGCTGAACGACTACCACCGCGAAGTGCGTGAGCGACTGAGTCCATTGCTGGATGGCGCGGCGTTGAGCTGGTTGAACGAGCGCACTGTGGCCATTTGATCGATTTACCCAAGGCACCGCTCGCGATGCCTTGGGGCTTGGCTTCAGTCCTGGCGCAATGCCTCTTCCACGAAGTCGAGTCGATCCTGACCGAAGAACAACTGATCGCCGATAAACATGCTGGGGGCACCGAAAACGCCGCGCCTGATGGCGGCTTCGGTGTTTTCCTTGAGTGCTGCTTTGACTGATTCATCGTTGGTCAGCGCGATTATCTCTTGGGGATCGAAGCCGTTTTCAGTCAGCACGGCGCCAATGGTTTGCGGATCGTTGAGGTTACGACCTTCTACCCAAAGCGCCCTGAACAGGCAGTCGACGAACTCCGCGAAACGCTGCGGCTGGTGCATCTGCATGCCAGTGACGGCACGCATCAATATCAGTGTGTTGATTGGAAAGTGCGGATTGAATCTGAGCTGGACGCCGTAGCGTTTGGCGAAGCGATCGAGGTCCTGAAACATGTAGCGGCCCTTGGCCGGAATCATTGCCGGCGAAGCGTTGCCGGTGGCTTTGAACACGCCACCCAACAGCATCGGGATGTAGATCAGTTCGCTATGGGTATCGGCGCAGATTTTCGCTAGCTGGGTGTGCGCCAGATAGGTGGCGGGGCTGCCGAGGTCGAAATAGAATTCCACGGTTTTCGTCATGATCAAATTGCGCTCTTATTGTTGTAATGAGGGAGGAGGGCTTACCAGCGTTCGTTCCAGGGCCGAAGGTCCAGCTCAAAAGTCCAGGCATCCCGTGGCTGACTGTGCAGATACCAATAGTTTTCAGCGATGTGCTCGGGATTGAGAATGCCGTCCTGATCCTTGGTCGCGTATTTCTCGGGAAAGCTGTTGCGGATGAAGTCGGTATCGATCGCACCATCAACCACGACGTGGGCGACATGAATGTTTATCGGCCCCAACTCTCTCGCCATGCTTTGCGCGAGTGCGCGGATGCCATGTTTGGCTCCAGCGAAAGCGGCAAATCCAGAAGCACCGCGCAGCCCGGCCGTGGCACCAGTGAACAGAATCGTACCGCGCTGCCGAGTGACCATGCGCTTGGCCACTTCACGGGCATTGAGAAAACCGGAGAAGCAGGCCATCTCCCAGATCTTGAAATATTTGCGCGCGGTTTCTTCGAGAATGCTGCAGGGCACGTTGGCGCCGATGTTGAAAACAAAGGCTTCGATCGGGCCGACGCGGGTTTCGATGTCTTCGATCAAGGCGATGACGTCTTCTTCCTTGCGCGCATCGCAGGCAAAACCATGGGCCTCACCGCCCTCAGCGATGATTGCGTCAACCAGAGGCTGCAATTTGTCGGCGCTGCGCCGGGTCACGCAGGCTATAAACCCCTCACTGGCAAAGCGCTTGGCAATCGACCCGCCGGTGGCATCACCGGCACCGACAACCAACACGACCTTCTTGTTATTCATGGGTGAATCCCTTTGGGTTAACGATCGTTTAGTTAACGAACGTTATGCTAGGATTTGGGCAGCGTCAAGGCGATCTACTTCAGGAGATGACATGCGTTATTCGGCCGGACACAAATCGGAAACCCGCGAACGATTGCTGCAAAGCAGCGCGCTGTCGGCAAAGAAATCGGGGTTTTCCACGGTGGGCGTGGATGGCCTGATGAAAGCCATCGGTTTGAGTGGCGCCGCGTTCTACAGCCACTTTGCATCCAAGGATGCGTTGTTCGCTGCCATCGTCGAGCGAGAGTTGAGTGAAAGTCTTGAGCGCCTTGGTGGCCAGGGCGGTGCAGATCGGCAGCGGCTGGAGCGTTGTCTGAAGCAGTACCTGAGCATGGCCCACGTCGAGCAACCAGAGTCCGGTTGCGCGCTGCCGACATTGGGCGCGGAGATTGCCCGTGCCGATGTACAGGTGCGTGAGCAGGCTGAAGAATGGATCTGCCGCCTTCAGCAGGGCTGGGCCGAGATACTGGAAAGCGAGAGTCTGGCCTGGTCGGTGCTGTCGCAATGCGTGGGCGCATTGGTGGTTGCGCGGATGCTGGCAGCACCGGACGTGCAGCGTACGGTGTTGCGCTCGAGTCACGAGGAAATTACACGTCAGCTCGCTTTGCCGCGAGCCGAGTAGTTATTTGCAGATGACGATCATGCTGCGGCTGGTATAACCGGCGGGGTTCAGGCCGAACGGATAATCGCCAGGTTCCTCGACGACATCCCCGGATTTGGCGATCACCTTGTAACCCTTGGGGGCGCAGGAGTTGGCTGCGCTGGTGTAGCACTTGTCCCATGAGGATGAAAGACCGGAACAGTTGATGTGCAGTCCCTTCTTGCCGCGTTTGACCTGGGTTTCCGAAGTCGCCGCGCAACTCGCGATCGCCAGCAGGGCGATCATTAGCAAAATTCGTTTCATTACCATCCTTAATAGCGGCCGCGAGTCTGGTGCTCGGGTCTGCCTGTATTCGCTCGCGTTTGCAGCGTGGTGCCGTCCTTTGCGAAAAAATCCATGCCTGGCGATGGGTTACGCAGCTAAACATGGCCTAAATGAGCGCCAATTACCAGAGCCACTTTCGCTACGCTTCAGTCAGCCGCGACAGCAGGCTTTGCTCCGCTACCCATGGTCATGGTTGCGCCCACTGAAGCCAGAATAATGCACAGGATGGCCAGCCATTGTGACAATGAAAGGTATTCCTGGAGAAAAAGCAGGCCTGACAGCGCGCCGAAGGCCGGCTCGATACTCATGAGCGTGCCGAAGGTGCGCGCGGGCATACGCGTCAGCGCGACCATCTCCAGGGTATAGGGCAGGGCGGTCGACAGAATGGCAACGCCGATAGCGACTGGAATCAACGATGGTGTAAGCAGCGCAGCACCGGCATGAACGATTCCGATCGGTGCCACGAACAGCGCGGCGATCATTACGCCGAGGGCTGCCGTCGTCACCCCGTTATCGGCGCCGGCCTTTTGCCCGAATAAAATGTACAGCGCCCAGCAGACCCCGGCGCCCAGCGCATAGCCCGCTCCGACCAGATCAATGCCGACAGTGGTTGCCCCGGTAGGTATCAATAGAAGCAAGCCGGCCGCAGCAAGCGCAATCCATACAAAATCGATGGCTCGGCGAGACGCATATATAGCTACAGCCAGAGGGCCGGTGAATTCCAGCGCAACGGCGATGCCCAGCGGCACTGTGCGCAGCGACATATAAAAGAGGAAGTTCATTCCACCCAATGCCATTCCGTAGACGATCACGGTACGAAGAGACTTGGCGGTCAGCTTTGCACGCCATGGGCGCAGTATCAGCAGCATGATCACGCTGGCAAAGATCAGGCGAAGAGTGGTTGTTCCTTGTGCGCCGATAATGGGGAACATGCTTTTGGCCAGAGAAGCGCCCGACTGGATGGACGCCATGGCTATCATGAGCAGGCAAACCGGAAACAATGTGGAAGCAAGGGAGCGGGGTTGATCATTCATTGCGCGGCAGCATCCAAGGCAAAAACACAGTGTTGTTGTGGTAGTGGGCAATATACTGCGCATTGGATGGGGTCGCGTCTATATATAGAAAGCGTTTTTGCTGATTTGAAAGAAAAGCGAAATTAACGGTTGACGGCAGATTCCAGAGGTCTATAATTCGCCCCACTTCCGGCGCAGTCGAAACGGAAAACTCCTTGAGA
>NZ_JBXAWD010000024.1:0-49172 GCF_057291535.1 Pseudomonas sp. 1L-E-NC-VB-C3
CCCAGAGGGTGAGGGACTGACCGAGGTGTATTTACGATTTACGCTCGCCTGCAATATCGAGCCGAACGCTGGACTTGAAAACAACCGGGATCGGCTCCCTCTCCCTCGGGAGAGGGCTGGGGTGAGGGGCTACGGTCTTAAACCCTGCGAGCAATCACCAACACCACAAACAAAAAACGGGCCTGCATCAGCAGGCCCGTTCTCCTTTGGTTACTTGTGAAATCAGCGCATCAACTGTTGATCGCTGCCTGTTCGTTCTCGTCAAATTCTTCCGCCAACAGCTTGTCGTTGGCTTTGCCGGTAAATGGCACTACAGCGGCGCGTGGTTTACCTCGCAGTTTGCCGAACAGATGATCCAGTTTGTGCTCGAGTTTCTCGGCAGCACCGTCGATCGCCTGTTCCAGCGAATCGGCTTTATGGGTCACGGAAATCGGTTGGTGGCCTTTTGGCCGCGCTTCCAGTTGGCAGCGCAAGTCATGGGGACCTGGTTTCTCGCCGTTCTCGTCGCTCAGATGGACTTCGACACGGGTCAGGTCTTCTTCATAACGGTCGAGCGTGCTCTCAATAGTTGTACGTACCCACTCCTCCAGTCGCTTACTGCTTTGAATATGGTTATCACTGTTGACTTGGATTTGCATAGTTCATCCCTTATTTCAGCTAGCTCGCTGGAGGCCTTGAAGTGAATTTCCTGACCTCCTGGTTACAACAATCGGCCCGAGCGACGAACATTTCAACCCCTGAAAAAAGAAAAATATTCATTCGCAAGAAAAGCCGGACAACCGAGCGAGGCGCTGTTAATGTCGGGAGTTGGGTCGACCCGCTCCGCAGAAAAATCTGCTCACATCTGTTGCTCATTCAGCGGGTGCAGGCTGCGAAAAATCCCCGCCTCCTCCACCAGCCAGTCATGCACAGCGCGCACGCCCGGATGGCTCAACGCCCCCGGCGCATATAGCAGCACGTAGCGTTTATGGTTGGGCACCGACAACCCGAACGGCACAATCAAAGTGCCGCGCTCCAGCTCATCATTGAGCAACGTGCGCCGGGCAATCGCCACGCCCATACCGGCAATCGCCGCTTCGATGGTCAAGTGATTGCGATTGAACGTGTGGCCGCGCCGCACATCGGCGCCTTCGAAGCCGATCGCATTCAAATAGAACTCCCATTCCGCGTATTCGTAACTGCCACGCCAGGCGGTGATGTCGTGCAGCAACGGGAAATGCACCAGATCCGCCGGCCCGTGCAACGGCGGTCGCCCACGTAACAGGCTCGGCGCGCACACCGGGAAAATCTGCTCGTCGAGCAAGGCTGTGGATAACAATCCGGGGTAACTGCCATCGTTGAGGTCGATGGCCAGATCGAAATCGCCTTCGTGCAACGGCACGCTGCTGTCCTCGGCCACCAGGCGCAACTGGATGTCCGGAAAGCGTTGCTGCAAGCGCGGCAGGCGCGGAGTCAGCCACTTGCCGAGAAACGACGGGATCGACCGCAACCGCAGAGTTCCGCTGATCATCCCCGCGTCCAGCCGGCGCAGCTCCGCATCGATGCTGCCATAGGCTTCATTGACAGTAATCGCCAGCCGCTGCCCCTGCGCGCTCAACTCAACGCCCCGCGCTCGCCGATGAAACAGGCGAAAACCCAGGCGCTCTTCCAATTGGCGGATCTGCTGGCTGACCGCGCCCGGGGTGATGTGCAGCTCTTCGGCACAACGGGTGAACGACAGGTGCCGCGCGGCACAGGCAAATACCTGCAGCCAGACGTAGGTCTGGGCATGCAATTGACGACTCATTGTTTAGTCCTGCTAAAGGCTATCTTAGGAGGTTTCGTTGGTCACCTCGAACCGAGGCAGGCAGTATCGCCGACATTGCGCTTGTCCGACAAAAAATGGCAGCGATTCCTACTCCATTGCTTGTAAGGGTTTAGCATGGCTATCAGTGTTTTCGATCTATTCAAGGTGGGCATCGGCCCGTCCAGTTCCCATACCGTCGGTCCGATGCGTGCAGCGGCGACGTTTGCCCAGGCCCTGATCGACCAGCATCTGCTCAATGACGTGCGACGTGTGGAAATTCGTCTGTACGGCTCACTGTCTGCGACCGGCGTTGGCCATGCCACCGATCGCGCGACGGTCATGGGCCTGATGGGCGAGTGGCCGGACAGCATCGATCCTTCGACCATCGATCCACGCATCCAGCAACTGCGCGAAACCGGACAACTGTCCCTCGCCGGTCAACGCTCGATTGCGTTTGACTGGCAGAGCGATCTGCTGCTGCTCGACGACAGCTTGCCCTACCACCCCAACGCCATGTCGCTGAGCGCATTTGGCGAAAGCGCCGAGCTGCTCACGCAAACCTATTACTCGGTGGGCGGCGGTTTCATCGTCGAAGCGGCTGAAGCCGAGTCTGGCGTGGCGCCAGCCAGCGACGTGGTGTTGCCCTACGATTTTTCCAGCGCCGCCGAACTGCTCGCTTTGTGCAAAAAGCACAATCTGCGCGTGTCCGAACTGATGATGGCCAACGAACGCGCCTGGCGCAGCGATGCCGAGATTCGCCAAGGCCTGCTGCACATCTGGTCAGTGATGCGCGAGTGCGTCGAACAAGGTTTGCGCCACGAAGGCATCCTGCCCGGCGGTCTGAAAGTACCGCGCCGCGCGGCGAAACTGCATCGCAGCCTGCTGGAAATCGGCAAACCGAATGTGATCAGTTCGACCCTGTCGGCAATGGAATGGGTCAACCTGTTCGCCCTTGCCGTCAACGAAGAAAACGCGGCCGGTGGGCGCATGGTCACCGCGCCGACCAATGGCGCCGCCGGCATCATTCCGGCCGTTCTGCACTACTACATGAAATTCAATCCGGACGCGTCTGACGATGACGTCGTCGCGTTCTTTCTCGGTGCAGCCGCCGTGGGCATTTTGTGCAAGAAAAACGCCTCCATCTCCGGTGCCGAGGTCGGCTGTCAGGGCGAAGTCGGTTCAGCTTGCGCAATGGCCGCCGCCGGCCTCGCCGACGTCCTCGGCGCGACACCGGAGCAACTGGAGAACGCTGCCGAAATCGGCCTGGAACACAACCTCGGCCTGACCTGCGATCCGGTCGGTGGCCTGGTGCAAGTGCCGTGCATCGAGCGCAATGCCATCGCGGCGGTGAAGGCGATCAACGCCACGCAAATGGCCCTGCGCGGCGACGGCAATCACTTCATTTCCCTCGACCGGGTGATCCGCACCATGCGCGACACCGGCGCCGACATGCACGACAAGTACAAGGAAACCTCGCGGGGCGGGCTGGCGGTGAACTGGGTGGAGTGCTGATCGGCCTGACTGCACTGTCAGCGATCATCCGCTCATTCCTGCCCTGAAAACGCGCCACAAAAAACGGCGAGCCCCGAGGCTCGCCGTTTTTTTCGCCGTGTTTATTGTTCGACAATTTTTCCGGCATGCGCCTTGCTACATCACCCTTGAGGCAAACGGACATTGCAAACCTCAGCGAACGAGATGCCAGTGGTCTGGTGTTGCGAACCAAATCAGATCATGGCCGGTCAACAACTGCACGTTCAATCAGGCGGTGACGCATCATGGACAACCCATTTCAGATCATTACCGATGCTTTCGCGCCGGACTATCAGATCAATCTGAGCATTCAGGGCCTGGACGGCAGCATCATGCTGACGCTGTCCAACGCGGGGCGCATCGTGGCCAAGCGCATGATCAGCGCCGAACAGCGCAACGATCCCGAGCGTTTGAAGAGGCTGGTGCAAAGCATCCAGTTCGGCATCGCCATCGAACAGGGCCACAGCGCCATGTCGATTCTCGAAGCCATGACCAGCGGCGCCGGGCTGACCCCGCCACCGCCACGCGTCAAGGGCCAGCCGGGCCAGGCGGCGGGCCTTTAAAGCTCGCCCTTCTCCACTTCAGGATGTTCGCTGGAGCCCGTGCCGAGCTTGCGCTGCGGGTTCTCGATCTTCACTGAGGGGAATTGCGACGAAGCGTAACGCACCACCAGGATCGCAAACGCCAGCAGCAGAATGCCGCCGCACAGGTAGATAATGCCCATGTCCGGCGGGTTGTGGTGCGAGACGTTGGAGATCAGCAGGCGCGTCAGTGCAGTGATCGCCACGTAGATCAGGAAGCGCACCGGCATGTGGTTGGTCTTGAAATAAATCCCGACCATCGCGCCCAGTTCCAGATAGATGAACAGCAACAGAATGTCATCGATCTTGATGTGCCCGACTTCGAGCATCCCGAGAAACTCCATCACCGCCGCCCACGCTGTCACCGCACCGATGGCGAACAGCGCCAGATAGTGAAAGGTTTCGACGAACAGGTTGCCTAGGGACTCGGCCAGTTGATGCACGTTACGCCGCAGTTTCTCGGCCCAATTTATTTTCACGATGAGTTTCCTTAGCCCGTTTCGGGCGGATGATGCGTATCGCACGTGACGGTTTTGCGCGCGCGCCTTGTAGCAACGGTTTTCATGCAGGTTCAGGGCCACGCATCATGGCGATCCGCCGCAAATCCCGCGCCGTGGCGTTTGGTCGCAGGCTCGCGGCTTTGCACAATCCCCGTGGGAGCGAGCCTGCTCGCGAATAGCAGCCACACCTACCACTGACAAAACCCAAATCCGGTCTACATTGAAAAGCCACTACCCATGGCGCAGGGATTCGCTTATCCTTTTCGCTGTATATGGATACAGTAGTCGTCAAGACAACTTAATGTGAAGGCATGTGAGGTGGTGAATGGCCGTCGAAGTGGTATACCGCAGCAGCCGAGATCTGGAGCGCTTGTTCATGGATAAAGCCGAAGCTGATCGTCATGACAAAATGCTCGAACTGGCCGAATATCTGGCCGATGTGCTGCAAAAAGCCGTTCCGTCCCTGACCGAACAGCAAGTGGAAGAAGCCGGGATCTACATGGCGAAGAATCGTGATGTGTTCGCCCGGGCGTTCAAGAGCCAGCCCGATGCGCTGTCGGAGCTGATCAATGCGCCGGCCGAGCCTGTCGAAAAAGCTGAAGCGGCAGAACCTGATGAGGCGCCGGCGAAGCCAGCCAAAGCAGCGAAAGCGCCGAAGTAATTAGAAAGATCGCAGCCTTCGGCAGCTCCTGCACTCGGAATGTAGGAGCTGCCGAAGGCTGCGATCTTTTGCTTTCAGCGATACAAAACCTTTTCGGCCAACTCATCCGCCACCCGCGCCGGCGAACGTTTTTCCGCCTGAGCATGGGCGAAGACTTCGGTCAGCCGCGAACTGATTTTCGACAGATGCGCCGTAATCGTCGGCAACTCCTCACCGCGATGTTTAAGCGATACGTAAATCAGCCCGCCGGCATTTATCACATAATCCGGCGCGTAAAGAATCCCGCGTCGTTCCAGTTGATCCGCCACATCCAGATGGGAAAGTTGATTGTTCGCCGAACCGGCCACCGCCGAGCAGCGCAGCTGTGAAACGCTGTGACTATTAAGCACCCCGCCCAACCCGCACGGCGCGAGAATGTCGCACGGCGTGCTGAGCAACGCGTCGTTGGCGATCGGGTGAGCATTGAGCTGCTCCATCGCCAGTTGCACCTTGCCGTGGTCGATGTCACTGACGAGCAACTCGGCGCCTGCCGCGTGCAGTTGCTCGGCCAGCGCAAAACCGACATTGCCAAGCCCCTGGATGGCAACGCGCAGACCTTCGAGGTTGTCGCTGCCCAGGCGCGCCATCGCCGTGGCGCGTATGCCGGCGAACACGCCCATGGCCGCATGCGGCGCCGGGTCGCCTGCCGAAGTGGTGCTGGTAACGTGGCGGGTCTGCTGGGCAATGCAGTCCATGTCCGCCACTGACGTACCGCTGTCGATGGCGGTGATATAGCGGCCGTCGAGTTGCTCGATGCAACGTCCGAAAGCCTCGAACAACGCGGCGCGATTCTCGACATGGGCCGGGCGCACGATCACCGCCACCCCGCCACCTTGCGCGAGGCCGGCGAGCGCCGCTTTGTAGCTCATGTTTTGCGCCAGGCGAATGGCGTCCTCGACCGCAGATTCGTCGTTGGGATAGGCAAGGTAACGGCACCCACCCAGGGCTGGCCCCAGATGGCTGTTATGAATGGCAATGACCGCCTTCAACCCGGTGGCCGGGTCCACGCTCAGGTGCAGCGATTCCAGGCGAGTGCTTTGCATGAGAGCGAACATCGACAGGCTCCCGAATCACTTCTTGTAGAACGCCAGTATAGGCTTGCCCCTGAAAATTGCTGGCGCACACCGGCATGAGCCGCCGAGCGGACAATGCTGCGCCGCTATAACTCGCGCTCAGTGAGCCCGGCACTGGACGAACAACCCGGACGGGGCTAAAACGAGGCATTGGAGGGAGATTTTGATGAGTGCGCGCCGACGCTTTTTCGAATGCCTGCATCGTTCACCGCCGGCCCTGCTGGAAGCTGCGCTGTGGATAAGTGCCGAGCACGACAAAACCCTCGAGCCCGAGGCATGGTTGCGCACCTTCAAGGATCTGCAACTACGCGTCAGCTATGGGCTGCCGATGCTGCCGGTCAGCGAACTGGCGCAACCGCTGTTGCGACGCATGGTCGATCTCGGTTTCGCGCAGGATGATTTCCTGCCGCTGCGCCCGCAGGCGGCGCTGCTGCATCGCGTGTTGCACACCCAACGCGGTCAGCCGTTGGCATTGGCGTTGATCGCACTGGAATTGGCGCGTGGGTTGGAGATTCCTCTGGTCGGGGTCAACTTCCCCGGACATTTTCTGCTGCGGGTACCCGGCGCCGACCACTTGCTCGATCCTTGCGGCGGGCGGCGACTGTATCCCAATGACTGCCGAGAACTGTTGCAACGCCAATACGGGCCGAACATGCAGCTCAGCGCCGAACATTTGCTGAGCGCAACGCCGGTGCAGATGCTGCAACGTCTGTCACGCAACCTGCGCCAATTGCACCTGACCCACGACGATCACATCGCCGCGCTGATCGACGCAGAACGAGTGCTCGAACTGGGCGATGCGAAGGCCTCCGATTACATGGCCCGGGCCAGTCTGTATCAACGGCTGGATTGCCCGAACGCTGAACGCTTCGATCTGGAGCATGCATTATTGCTCAGCGAAGACCCGATCCAGCGCCTGCGCCTGACCGAACGCCTCGGCCATCTGCCGCCCAACTCCGTCGTGCATTAACTACCTTCCGCAGGCTGCCACCATCCTTGAGGCCCACACAAACCTGTGTGGGAGCGAGCCTGCTCGCGAAAGCGGTGTGTCAGCTGAATGAAAGGCCACTGACACTCCGTCTTCGCGAGCAGGCTCGCTCCCACAGGAATTACGGGGTGTCTGGTTGATTGGCAGGATGCGCCTTGATAAACGCCGGATGTTCAGCCGCCAACGCAGCCACACGGCAAATTTTCGGATACGCCTCCAGGCTGACGTTGAACCGTTCTGCCGCATACAACTGCGGAATCAGATACACATCTGCCACGCACGGCCATTCGCCAAAACAGAAACCGCTGTCGCCGATCAACTGCTCCACCGTTGCCAGCCCTTGGCTGATCCAATGGCTGATCCACTCCACCACCTGCGTTTCATTCTGCCCCGTCTGGCGCAGGCGATTGAGCACGCTGACGTTGTGCAGTGGGTGCACGTCGCAGCCGATCACCGCCGCGACACCGCGCACCTGCGCGCGCGCCAGCAGATCATCCGGCAGCAACGGCACCTGTGGATAACGCTCTTCCAGATACTCGATGATCGCCGGCGATTGAATCAGCAGCGCACCATCATCGGTGCGCAAGGTCGGCACCCGGCCCTGCGGATTGAGCGCCAGATACGCCGGTTGCCGATGTTCACCGCCCGACGGTGCGATCAGGTTGACCGGCAACGCCTGGTAATCGAGGCCCTTCAACGCCAGCGCAATCCGCACCCGGTACGATGAAGTGGAACGGTAATAGCCATAGAGATCCATAAGCCGCTCCTGTCAGCGCGCAGCGATCACGGTGCCGCGACATTCGCCGAAGCCGATCGAGGCAAAACCGTCGCGGGCGCAGCGGGCACGCAGGATGATTTCGTCACCGTCCTCAAGGAATTTGCGCACTTCGCCAGAAGCCAGTTCGATCGGTTTCTTACCGCCCTCAGTGATCTCCAGCAGGCTGCCGAACTGACCGTTTTCCGGCCCGGACAAAGTGCCCGAACCGAACAGATCGCCGGCCTGCAACTGGCAACCGTTGACGCTGTGATGCGCAACCATTTGCGCGACGGTCCAGTACATGTAGCGGGTGTTGCTCAGGGTCAGGCGATGGGCGGGCAGGTTCTGCTCGCGCATGGTTTCGGTACGCAACAGCACTTCCAGCTCGATGTCGAAGGCGCCGCCATCCTGATCGCGCTTGTCGAGCAGATACGGCAGCGGCTGCGGATCACCTTCAGGGCGGGCCGGTTGCGCCGTGCGGAATGGTTCCAGTGCTTCAGCCGTCACCACCCACGGCGAGACGCTGGTGATGAAACTCTTCGACAGGAATGGGCCGAGTGGCTGGTATTCCCAAGCCTGGATATCCCGCGCCGACCAGTCGTTGAGCAGGCAGAAACCGGCGATGTGCTCGGCAGCGTCACCGATGGCAATCGGCTCGCCCATCTCATTGCCCTGGCCGATCCAGATACCCAGTTCCAGTTCGTAATCCAGACGCGCGCATGGACCGAATACCGGTTCGGTCTGGCCGGCCGGCAGCGTCTGGCCTTTCGGCCGGCGCACGTCGGTGCCGGACGCTCGCACCGTGGAAGCGCGACCGTGGTAACCGATCGGCACGTGCTTGTAGTTCGGCAGCAGCGGGTTATCCGGACGGAACAGTTTGCCGACGTTCTGCGCGTGCTCGATGCCGACGTAGAAGTCGGTGTAATCGCTGATTCGCGCCGGCAGGTGCATCTGGCAATCGGCAGCCAGCGGCAAGAGTTTCGCGCCTTGCGCTTCGATGTTGCCGCGCAGCGTGCTGCCTTCACTGAACAGTTCGATCAGGCGTTCGCGCAGGGCAACCCGCGCCTCACGGCCAAGTTCAAAGAACGCGTTCAACTGCCCGCCGTGCATGGCTTCCACCGCACTGCGTGCGACACCGTCGAACAGACCGGCCTCAAGCGCCACCTGCAAATCGAAGATGTGCTCGCCGATCGCCACGCCAGCGCGCGGCGCAGAACCCTTGAGGCTGAACACGCCCAGCGGCAGATTCTGCAAGGGGAAATCGCTGTGACCGTTGGCCGAAGCGACCCAACTGCGGGGGATGGAATTCTGTGTCATGGGTTATCTCCGGGTCGGGTCGAACGTGGCGGGCAGCGTCGCCCAGCAAGCGTCGTAACTGGGTTGCAACTGTGGGCATTCGAGGGCGAAACGACTTGGACGAAGCACTTGGCTGGTCTCGAACATGAAGGCCATGGTGTTATCGATTTTTGCAGGTGCAAGCTCGGCGTTGATCGCCCTGGTGCAGGTTTCGCCGTCCGGGCCGTGGGCGCTCATGCAGCTGTGCAGCGAAGCGCCACCGGGCACGAAGCCTTCGGCCTTGGCGTCGTATTCGCCCTGGATCAGGCCCATGAATTCGTTCATCAGGTTGCGGTGGAACCACGGTGGCCGGAAGGTCTTTTCGGCGACCATCCAGCGCGGCGGGAAGATCACGAAATCGAGGTTGGCCAGACCGTGCACGCTGGTCGGCGAGGTCAATACGGTGAAGATCGAAGGATCGGGATGATCGAAACTCACCGTGCCGATGGTGTTGAAACGGCGCAGGTCGTATTTGTACGGCACGTTGTTGCCGTGCCAGGCGACCACATTGAGCGGTGAGTGATTGAGTTCGGTCGCCCACAACTGGCCAAGGAATTTCTGTACCAGAGTAGTCGGTTGCTGCAGGTTTTCGTAGGCAGCGACCGGGGTGAGGAAATCCCGTGGATTGGCCAGACCGTTGCTGCCGATCGGCCCCAGATCCGGCAGGCGCAGCGGCGCGCCGTGGTTCTCGGCGAGGTAGCCGCGTGCCTGTGGATCGAGCAGTTCGACGCGAAATTTCAGGCCACGCGGCAGAACGACGATTTCCAGCGGCGCCACTTCGAGTACGCCCAGTTCGGTGGCGATACGCAGGCGACCGAGTTGCGGCACCAGCAGCATTTCCCCATCGGCGTTGAAGAACACCCGCTCCATCGAACGATTGGCGGCGTAGTTATAAATGCTGATGCCAGACGGTTTCTCGGCACCGGCGTTGGCCGCCATGCTGACCAGGCCATCGATGAAATCCGTCGGTTCGGTCGGCAGCTCCAGTGGATTCCAGCGCAGACGATTGGGGGTTACTTCACCCAACGGTCCGCCGGCCAGTTGCCGTTCCAGTTTGACGAACGCCGGGTGGTTGGCCGACGGCTGAATCCGGTACATCCAGGTACGCCGCGCTTCGCTGCGCGGCATGGTGAACGCGGTGCCGGAGAACAGCTCGGTATACAGGCCGTACGGGGCTTTCTGCGGAGAGTTCTGGCCAACGGGCAGCGCGCCGGGCAACGCTTCAGTGCTGAATTCGTTGCCGAAGCCGGACTGGTAAACCAGGTCCTGCGCGGTTGAATCGGGGTTCATGGAGCCTCCTGAACAGGGAGTCGGCAGTGGCCCATCGCTCTGGCTCAGAGTTCTCGGCACGCCGGGGTTGTTATTATCGTAATCTGATTACGCATAACGTAATTTGCTCGCTATCCAGCGTCAAGCTATAAAGACGCCCATTCGAACCGGAACCGCCAGCCCCATGGAAAAAACCAGCGACAGCAACGGCAAACAGAAAGTCCGCTCCGCCGAAGTCGGCACCGACATCCTCAAGGCTTTGGCCGAGTTGTCACCGTCGACTTCGCTGTCGCGTCTGGCCGAACATGTGCAGATGCCGGCAAGCAAGGTGCATCGCTATCTGCAGGCGTTGATAGCCTCCGGATTTGCCGAACAGAACACCGCCACCAACCATTACGGCCTCGGTCGCGAAGCACTGCGCGTGGGCCTGGCCGCGCTCAACAGCATGGACGTGCTGAAAGTTGCCGCCCTGCCGCTGTCCGAGCTGCGCGATGAACTCAACGAAACCTGCTTTCTCGCGGTGTGGGGCAATCAGGGCGCAACCGTCGTGCACATTGAACCGGCGGTGCGCGCGGTGACGGTGGTGACGCAGTTGGGTTCGGTGCTGCCACTGCTCAGCTCGTCCACCGGGCTGGTGTTCAGCGCTTACCTGCCGCACCGGGAAACCGATGAATTGCGCGAGCAGGAGATCGCTGTCGAAAAGCATCCCCTCAAGGACGAAAAGGCCTATGCAGCGCTGTGTGAACAGATCCGCGAACGCGGTCTGCATCACGTGCATGGTTTGTTGATGCCGGGTGTGGATGCGCTTTCTGCGCCAGTGTTCAACGCGGTCGGGCAGATCGCTGCGGTGCTGACCATCGTCGGCCCGACCTCACTGTTCCACGCCGACGAAAACGGCCCGGCGGCGCAGCGGTTGTTGGCTGCGACCCGGGCCGTGAGTTGGCGCATGGGTTACGAAAGATAAATCAGACTATGAGCGCTCGAAACGGCTCAGCGAACCGTCGTCTTGCTTAATGCAGACTCAGCCTCTTGCATCAGTGACTTGAAGAACCCGATCAGTTCATCGGCGGGGTCTTCATGGCCGGTGTAATACGTAACCAGCTCCGCGACCGTGCGGGCGTCTTCAAACAGACTCAGAAACGAGCGTTGCGCACGGGTAAGTTCTTTAGCCGGCGCCCCCGCCGCTGCAGCCTGACCCAATGTCAGCAGTCCGCTCAATACATCCTGCACATGCCCCAGCGCGGCGGAATAATCACCGCGTCGGTGCGACTGCGACGCGTCGTAGATGCTTTTCATCACCTGCACAGCCACCACCACAGTGCCTACGGGTGGCACCAGCAGGCTGACAATGTTTGCGGCCTTCAACAGATTTTCATAAACCACACTGGCGATTATTTCGTTGAGACTGGTGGTACGTTCGTCGATGTCACTCAATACACGGCGCACTCGCTCGTCATGGAAAGTGAACAGATCGGGCAGTAACGAACGCTGCTGTGTGCGAATGACCGGTCGGGTATCAACCGTTGCGACCAGATTATCGAAGTAGTCATTGGTCACTTTCTGGTCAACCAGCAGTATCCGCTCGCTGTAATAGCTCCTGAATGGGCCTTTTCGAAAACGAATCGAAGGAATGAACTCAGCGATCGGTCGGAAGTTGACTTGATCCGGTGCGTCAGGCGTATAGAGCAAGTCGAAGAAACCTGACGACAACTTCAGTCGAAAAATATAAACGCCGCCAACCGCGCGGTCCCCAGGAGTCGTCAGACCCAGCGCGCCAATATTGAATTTGTACAGCCCGATATCACCTTCGGCGGTGCTGGTCCCTACCGACTGATAACCGCCACTCTCTTTCAGGTTATCGATGACCCCTTGGACAGCAGAGAAAGACTCTGTCGATAATCTGCCGTTGGTGAAATCGGCAAACGCATTGCGATACATCTCACAGCGGATTTTCCGGGCGTATACCGCGCGCTTGAAAGCGTAATCAGGATGAGCCTTGTTCAGATATTGCTCTTCCAGCATCGCGCTGTATCGGTCACCAGGGCGGAAGGTTTTCGATAGCGAAGACAAATCCCGGATATCCAGTTTTTCAACGAGGGGATGTCCATTCACCAAGTAATATTTGGGGCTGTACTTGGTTTCATAGGCCGGATGATCCGCTTCGAAAGCGAGTCCCTCAAGCAAGACGTCGGTAACGCTCTTACGAAACTCTTCGGTCTGAATAATGATCTGGTCGGGATTGACCGAAATGTTGCTGCCGCGCGAACGCAATAGGTCTTCTATCTGGGCTTTCACCGCGTCATAGGTGAACTGCTCGAATGTCGGAAAACCATTGTCTCGTGCATCAACCGTGGACAGCGCCTTGAGTTCGGTTGTCAGACGCGAATAGCGCTTGCGCCCCTCAATGCCAAGCGCCCGATAAGCTGCCGGTGCAATGGCCTTGTGCAGCGCAACTTCGGCTCGGTAGGCGACATTTACGTAGTCCGCCAAAGGTGCCTTGGCGTTCAGATAAAGATCGACCGGCCGGCTATCAAGCGTGTAGCGGTAGCTCAGTTGAGTACCAGCGCTGCCAAGCAACTCACCCGCCTCGTGCAGGTAGTCGGGATGAATCATCAATGCGGCGTATTCACGATCCGCCGACAATGCCGACTCCAGCCAGCGGTTCGCCGCGTAGATATCGGAAAATTTCTGCAGTTCGAATTGCCCGTCAGCTGTTTTGACCAACATCAGCGACGGTGCGTATTCTTTGGCCGAAATCATCAGAACATCTTTCAATGCTGGGACTTGCAGCCTGATTTTCAAGCCCTGAATAGTCACCGCAGGGTCGTTGGCCATGGCTCGCGCGAGGATGTTCGCATCGGTGGAATCCAGCTTCCCGGACTGGCGAGCTACAAAAACTGCAAACTCCATCTGGCTGAAGAGATAGTTGCGATAGGCCTCCTGCCAAGCAACCGACGGCGAGTATGCAAGACTGCCGGTAAACTCCAGGCGCAGGTTACGATTTTCCAGCCACTGCTCGAGCGCTACTGCCGTCAGCCGACTTCCGTCGGGAGCGCCGATGATGGTCAGAGTCGCTTTGTAACCATTGTCGTGCAGACCGAAAACAAGAAACTCCGTCAGCGTCCGGGTTTCTTCCTGTTCGATGGTCCGTCCGGCAATCTGCAAAGTGTACGAGCTATGGACACTGATCGCTTCTGGATCCAGACGTTCGTCAAAGGCCCTCTGCGCCCATGCGGCGAACGTGCGCACCACATAGTCCTTGAAAGAAAAACACGTATCGAACGCGCTCGAATATGCAGCCTCATACTGGTCTTTGGATTCTTCAAGCTCGCTATAACGTTGTTGAACATCGCTACCAGCGGCATGCAGCCAAAGCGGCCAGTCGGTGCGCTTCAGTGCTGCCCAAAGCAGATAAAAGCGGGTGTCGATGCCGTAACGCAGCACATGCAGGCGTTGATTCTCCTGAAGCATGGAGGTCAGCGGTTTTTCCAGTTGTGCCCGGCCACTGATCAAGGTTGCCACGCTTTCAAGCTGACCTTTGAGGTGAGCCTCTGCACAAAACGCATGAGGATTTTGCGTGGCTTTCGGATAACTGATCTGCTCGCTACGCAGGGAAAGTCTCTGCTGAAGTTTGCTGTGCAAATCGGTATTTTTTTCAAAGAACTCAAAGCCGTTTTCCGGCGTGTGCAGCAGATAGGAAGTCGACTCGTTGACCAGTTGCATCTCTGCGACCGCACGCTCGGCGTTGTCCAGAACGAAACAGGGCTGGCGCACCAAAAGATAATCCTGTGCCGGTTGCAGGTTGACTTCAAACGCTGCGCGACCGGCATCTGCTTCCAGCAGATGAGCGAATCGCTCGCCCAATCGGGCATCGAAATTGTTGGCCATGACCGACAGCGACAGCTCTGCACCGGTGACCACGGCATAGGCCTTGATGAAAGCCTGTTTGTTCGACAGCGGTGCATTGTCGGCATGGACGGGTTTCGCTGGCGCAGCCCAGAACTTTGCGATCTCGGCTCGCAATGTTTTTTCCAGTCCGGCAGTTACAGCAGCGATCAGATCTTCAACAACAATGGTATTGAGCACCTTGACTTTGAATTGCTCACTGAACGTATCCGGCAGAACAAAAACCCCATCGCCACCCATAATATAGGCAGGACTTATATGATTATTCAGACAATGAACCGTTACCTCCCAAAGAGTGCCTGATGGCCGATTTTCATCGGCAGGGAAAGCAGGATCCGTATTGATATAGACCTTGTCGATATCAACTGTTTTGCCCAGACGCTTCAATTCACCCTCAAGCATGCTGCGCAGAATATCCAGCACGCTCGGCATGGCGTCGATGATCTTGAACAGATCTGTTTTAGCCTGTGTTGCCTTTTCCCACTCTTCCGGCCAGGTAACCTGCTCACCGAAAGAACCACGCATCAAACTTTTATATAACTTGGCCACAAACTTTCCTTACTTGATTATCCAGAGCTGCAAGTGCAGCCACCGCCGATAATTGCAAGGTAGTTTCTTTTTCAGCCGACATGAAGCTCGAACAAATTACAAAACATGCCACCCAACAACGAACACCATGTTGTGCTACTGAAATTTACAAAACTAAACCAGTATCCCCATCAACTTGGCTTTCGCCACAGCCTGAGTTCTGCGTTCTACACCCAACTTACCGTTAATCCTCCTCGCATGGGTTTTTACTGTATGTAATGAAATAAACAGTTGCTCGGCAACTTGCTGATTAGAAGCCCCTTGAGCAATCAACATCAGCACTTCGCGTTCGCGCCGACTGAGGCCAGGCGCCTGTTCATCGTTATCCCGTGGCCAGGCAGAAACCTCCTTGCCAGACCCAGTGCCGAGGCTACCTCGGCGTAATTCCCACTCGCGCACGGCTTGCTGCAATCGGCAACGCTGCGCCAGCGTTGCGGCTCGCTGGAACGCTTGCTGCGCCGCCACCGTGTCACCGTGCGCTTCGGCCAACTGGGCGAAGGCCAGCAACAATTCCGTTTCCGCCGCCAACATGCCTTTGGCCTGAGCGCGCTTCAACAATCGCTCAATGGTTGGCAGAGCGCTTTCGTCCGGGTCCGATTGCGCATTCGCGCAGGCCAGCAGGTATTCGATGCGAATAATCAGTTCGAACGTCGCGGGTGGCGCCTGCAACGCCGAAGGTCCCCGGTAATGCCGTAACAGTCGGCTCAACGCTTCTTGCGCAAGATGCGGTCGGCCCTGCTGCAACCAGAACTGGCTGCTCACCTGCAACACAACACCGCGATAGACCGTATCGGGAATCTGCCGCTGCTGCATGACCCTTTCGGCCTCGCGCAGGCGCTCGAAAGCGCAGGCATAATCGCCGCGATTGCCGGCCAGTTGAGCCTGCCCCAAATAGCCATACAAGACTCGTTTGTCTGCACTGCGCAGGCAATCTTCAAGGCCTTCGCTGAACAACTGCGCAGCCTGCGCTTCAAGGCCCATGCACAGCGCCAGTCGTCCACGCCGCAGGGCAATCCGGCCGAGCAGCGGCACGGGCAGTGTGGCGCGCTGGCGCAGCAAGTGCTCGATCTCCACCAGCAGGCTTTCGGCACGCAAAGGCGCGCCCCGCTGCTCGAGCCATTGCGCATGGTCAAGCTCAAGCAAGCCTTCGAACAGCAAGGAGCCATGAGCCCGCGCCAGGCACAGCGCCTCGCGGTTGAGGGCATGGGCCTGATCCAGCTCGCCGCACAGTAACGCCTGCTGGGTCAGTCCCGACAGGCACATCAAACGCGCCTGCCAGGCACCGTCAGCCAGTGCAGACAAAGCCTCCTGAAAGCAGGCGCGTGCCGGCTCCATTTGCCCTTGCAGGTGAAACAGCCATCCCTGTTGCGCCTGCCAGCGGGCCAGCAGTTGCTGCTCCAGTTGCGCTGTCGGCTGCGGCATGAAGCGGCCGAGATGAGCCAGGCATTGCCCGGCCTGTTCGAACCGGCCGGCAAACAATAAGGCGCCCGTGACCAGCACGATCAGCTGTGGTGTCATCAGGGTCAGCTGCTGGCTTTGCTGCTCGTGCAAACGCAACAGCAGGACGACGGTCTGGTCTTCGAACAAGTCTTCGAAGCCGAAATGCTGCAACAGGCTGACGGCAGTTTCGTATTCCTCGGCCAACAACGCTTGCTCGAACGCCGCTCGCCAATCCTGCGTCGCGCTGAACCACTGACAGGCGCGCCGGTGCCAGGAACGCGCACACGGCCAGTGCGACTCCTGGATGATTCGCGACAGCGGGCGGAACACCTGGAGCCAGTCAGCGGACGCTTGCCAAGGCTCGATGAAGCAGCCCAGCACTTGCAGATCACGCAGCAGCTGAGCGCCTTCGCCAGGGCCGAACAAATGCTCGCATAACGGCGCGTTGAACCGTGGCAGGTGAGCCAGCACACGCCATGCCTCGTCCTGCTCCGGCGTCAGGTTGCTGAACAGTTCATGCTGCAGATAATCGAGCAGAGTGTCGACACGCTGCTGCGGTTGCAGGTTTTGCGACCAGTCGCATTTCTGCAGGAGCGCCATGCGCGACCCCGCGCACCAACCGCCAGTACGCTGGATGATACGGGTGGCGACGCGGTCCGCCTGGTCAGGCGGCAAATGGTGCAACACCGATACAACTTCATCGTGAGTCAGCGCCAGGCTGGCACTCTCGAATTCGTAGAGTTCGTCATCGAGCAACAGGCGCGGCCAGTTGCACTGCGGCCGGCGGCGAGTGCTGATCCACCAGGTGAGCGCCGGGCTGCTGACCGCCAGCAAGCGATCCAGCAGAGCATCCACAGCCGGATCCGGCAGCCGACTGTAATCGTCGATAAACAGCGACGTCGGCCTCGACCAATGGGCCAGCTCCGCCATCAGTTGCGTATCGTCAAGGCCTTCGACCAGCCCGAGCGCCCGCGTCAGACGCAGGCAGAATTCTTCGGTGCTGAGCGCCGCTCCCGCCAGCGGCAGCCAGATTGCCTCGCACTCCGCGCGCACCTGAAGGAGACATTCGGTGAGCAGTGCGGTTTTGCCGCTGCCTGCGGGCGCGCACAACAGCCTGACCCGTGCGTTCGATGTCAGCAAAGGTGCGCTCAAACGGCTGCGAGGTTGATGATGCGAAGAAAGCCTGGGCAAAAATCCGGGTCGATCCAGGCACGGGGTCATGGCGGTCATCGGGTGAGCCTTCTTATCGTTGTGCGCTCACCCTAGCCCTCTCCCGCGCCCTTGTTGACGAGTATTCAGCACGCTGATTGATGGCCATAAAAAAGGCGACCGTGCGGTCGCCTTTTGTCCAGCGGTACAGCAGAGCCGTTAGCGCACGCCCTCGGCGCGCAGGGCCGAAGGTGTGTAATCGGCAGCCTTGGCTTCAAAACCGAATTCGAAGCTGTGCTTCTCTTCGTTCTTCATGCCCAACGCAATGTAGCGGCCGGCAATGATGTCGTAGAGCGCTTCCAGCGTGTAAGCCTGAGCCTGATGATCGTAGTAGTACTGCGCGTGACCTTCGGCAACGCGCCACAGTTGCCCGCGACCGTCGTAGTGATCGGCCAGCGCCACTTGCCAGCTGTCCTCGTCGATGTACATGTGGCGCTTGGCGTAGATGTGCCGCTCGTTCGGTTTCACCGTGCCGATCACTTCCCAGACGCGGTGCAGTTCGTAACGGGTCAGGTCCTGATTGATGTGCCCGGCCTTGACGATGTCGTCGTACTTGAGCTTCGGCGAGTCGAGCTTGTAGCTGTTGTAGGGAATGTACATTTCCTTCTTGCCGACCAGTTTCCAGTCATAGCGATCCGGAGCACCGGAGAACATGTCGAAGTTGTCGGAAGTCCTCAGGCCATCGGCCGCTGTACCCGGGCCGTCATAGGCCACTTGCGGTGCGCGCCGGACCCGGCGCTGACCGGCGTTGTAGATCCACGCCAGACGCGGTTCCTTCACCTGATCGAGAGTTTCGTGCACCAGCAGCACGTTACCGGCCAGCCGCGCCGGGGCGGTCACCGATTGCTTGAAGAAGGTCAGCACGTTGGCGGCTTTTTCCGGGTCGATGTCTTTCATCAGTTGCGGCACGGCGATCTCTTCTTCGAAGCGGATCGGCGTGTAACTGCCGTTGGTCTGCGGTGTGACCTGAGTGATGATCCGCCGCAGATTGCCGCCGTGGTAGCGGGTGATGTGGTTCCACAGCACTTCGACGCCGTTTTTCGGAATCGGGAAGGCGTAGTAGCGGTTGCCGGTGAAATTGGCCAGGCCGTTGCCATCGTTGATTGCGTTGACGTTCAGCGCGCTGCGCTTGGCCGACTCATAGATTTCCGCCGGCGCCCCCACGGTGCGGTGGGTCGGGTAAACCGGGATCTTGTAGGTTTCCGGGTAGCGTTTGAACATCGCCACCTGGCCATCGGAGAGCTTGCTTTTGTACTGCTCGACGTTCGCGGCGGTGATGGTGAACAGCGGTTTTTCGTTGGCAAACGGGTCGGCGAGGAAGCCCTTGCTGTCCACCGCACCGGCGTTTTTCGGGATGCCGCCGGTCCAGGCCGGAATCGAACCGTCCGCATTGCCGGCCTTCTCGGCGCCGAGCGGGGTCAGGCTGGTGCCGAGCTTGTTCGCTTCATCCGGCGACACCGCCGCCATCACGTTGGCGGCCAGCAGACTCAAGGCCAGCACGCCACATTGCAGAATCGTTTTGCGCATTGCAGTCATCCTTCTCGGGCAGATCAGAAGTTCACGCCGAAGCTCAGGGCCACGAAGTCACGGTCTTCGAGGACGTTGTAGTCGCCACCGAAAAAGTCGGTGTAACTCAGGCTCGCGGTGTAGGTGTTGCGGTAGTCGGCATCGACGCCGAAGCTGATGGCTTTCGCACCTTCGTTGAACAGACCGTTGGGGCCGTAACCGGCGACGTCATGGGACCACGACAGGTTGGGCTTGAGGTTGATCCCGCCGATGACGTTGGCGTAATCGAGAATCGCCCGGGCGCGATAGCCCCACGAAGTCGAGGTGACGAAGCCGTCGGTATCGCCGCCGAAACCATACTGGCCGTAGACCGAATCACGGCCATAACGCAGCTCACTGCGTGACTCCAGACCACCGACATGCACCACCGCTGCTTCGCCGACCACAGTCAAGCGTTCGGCGCCGAGCACCTGATCGAAGAAGTGTGTGAGGGTGCTCTGGATTTGCGTGACTTCCTTGCGCCGGTAGCCTTTGTTGTCGGCACCCGGCGAAGTGGCGAGTGGCGATGCGGTGCCGCCGGCAATCGGATTGACCAGCGCCAGGGTCAGGTCGTTGGTGTTGACCTGCACCGGCGCGTTCGGCCGGTAGCTGATCTCGCCGGTCCACGCGATGCCGGTGGGCAGCGTGGTGGAGAAACTGGCGCCGTACAGACGAATGTCTTCCGGATATTCGAGGTAATACTGACCGCGCCCGAGCATCACGCTTTGCGCCAGCCCCGCACCGCTGCCAGGCGCGAGGCCGTTGGCAATGCCGACCATGCCTGGCAACGCCGCCAGTGTCGACAGCCCCGCCGTGGTGGTGCCGACCGTCGGCGTACGGCTGTGGTAGTTCATGAAGTAGAGGCCGTACTCGGTGTCTTCGCCGAGCCAGCGCAGCGCCGTGCCCCACTGCCCGGAATCGCGCGCATCGCGATCACCGCCACGGGGGATCACCACGCCCTCGCGGGTGACTTGGATGCCTTGGCCGAACGCAGTGGTCAGCGGCACCAGTGGCGCCACCGCTGGGCTGCCGACGGTGTAGCCGTTGTTGCAACCGTCAGCCGCCACGTCGACGCCAAAGAACGTGCCGCAGTTGTCGAGAACGGTTTGGTCCCACTCCAATTGGTAGAAGCCTTCGACCGAAAGTTTGTCGGTCAGGCTCTGCGAACCGAACAGCATGTTCACCGGAATCAGGCCTTCCTTGATCTCGGCACCGGGACGGCGGAATGCCGAGACGTCGACCGGGTTGATGCTGTTGATCGAGTTGCCGATGAAGGTACTTTCGCCCCAGCTCACCACCTGCTTGCCGGCCCGCACGGTGCCGGGCAAATCGGCGATGGCGTAGTTGTGATAGACGAAAGCATCGAGGATCTGCGCGCCGGAAGACTTGGCGCCTTCCTTGCGGCCGCTGTCGCTGATCTGTTTGAACTCGCGGTCTTCGTCCTTGAGTTCGAAGTCGTACCAGTATTTGCCCCGCACGAACACGCCGGTATCGCCGTACTTCAGTTCGAGGTCGTGGATACCCTTGAAGATCTTCGAGAAGGTTTCGCCCTTCTTGAAATTCAGGCGCCCGTCATCACCGGTGGACGATTGTCCGCTGCCGCCATTGACCGTGCCAACCAGCGAACTGTCTGCATCGCGCAGCCCCCAGCTCGCGCCGACCGAAAGTGACGAGTCGAAGGTGCCTTCGATTTCGCCGATATTGAAGGCGACCGCGTGCGCCTGGGCGCAGCAACCCAAAGCCACCGCAGCGGCCAGCGCCTGCGGTGTGAAGATGGCGCGCATTGTTGTTTTTGTCATGCGTCTTCCCCGGTGAGTGACAGAAGGCCCCACCCTACTGCCGGGCGCTGCGGTCGATAAGCGCACCAAGGAGGTATTTGCGTTGTCGCTCGAAAGGATGAATGGCCTTGCACGGCGGGGCCTTGAGCGGTTCATGGGCTGGCTGGATGGCGCATCATCAGCGCCATCCATGGGCACCCCACTGTTGCGCGCCCCGTAACAGTGCATGTCTGGAATCGGTATTTTTCCTACAGGCTTGAGACCTTATTCTGAGCGCGCTTTCCTCGGCACACGCCGCAAAGCGCCAAGCTCGCCACGCTGAATCGCGAGCGACTGGCTACAGATTCTGGATAAATCGATGTTTTCGGTTTACCGCCCCGGTGTTCACTGACGTTGATTTGTAGCTCCTTGATCCAACGTCTTACCTTGGCCGCTGCGTTTGCAGCGGCCTTTTTTATGGGCGTTTAAAAAGGCTGGTTAGCGGTTCGGCAAGCTTCCGATCAGCGCGTCAGACATTTCTTCGAAGCTCGGACGAATTCCCTCTGCATCGATGAAAACCCGCGAAAACCCTTTCGACATAACGCCCTGTTACTGACGGGCTTCTCGGATTTGATTACCGCCACTCTGATGTAACTTGAAACACCTCAACCATTCGCTGGTGACACGGATGGCATCGCCACCCGTGCGCAATTTCGAGCGAGTGAAAACGCACATTCAAAAGGATATGAATATGCCAAAGCCTCCACCGTTAGAACGGGATCCGCGCCAGCGTGACATTGCCGAAGCGGTGCGCCGGGAGCAGGAAGAAATCCGCGTACGCGAACAGGCGCGTCTGGCCGCGTTGGCGGAGAAACAGCGTCGGGATGCCGAACAGGCTCGACTGGCGGCTGAGACCGCGCGCCTGAATGCTGAGGCTGAAGCTCGGGAGAAAGAGCGGCTGGCTGCGTTGAAAATCGCCCAGGCCGAGGCACGAGCCAAAGCTGAAGCAGCGGCGCTGGCCAATGCGGCAGAACAGGCTCGGTTACAGGAGGAACGCAAGCATGTCTTTCCGGCTTATGGAGCAGTGGCCCGCAACGGCCCGGCCGTTTCTTTCGCTTCGACAGCCGTCCCGCTCAGCCCGGCCACCTCGGCGGGAATACTCAATGCGTTACGTACGGCAAAAGCGACCCTGACAGCGACGGGCACGGCGCTGTTCGGCAGTCCGGTACTGATGGGATTCGCAGCGCTGTTGATGCCGTCACCTCTGGGCAACGGCGAACGCTTCGCCATGAGCGTTCCACTGGCCGAGTTGTCGTCCGAGCCGGCCGAGACGCTGCGTGAAATCGCAGACCGGCAGGGCACTTTGGAGATGCAGGTCGGGCTAGGGGTCAGGCGACTCGGGGCTGGCACGCAAGTGTTCGTCGCTACGAGTGATGACTTCCATATTCGCTCAAGTGTGATGGTCCTTAATGCCGCATACGATTTGCTCAACGACGTATACCAGGTCGCGCTATCGAACTCGCCCACCGACTTGCTGACCTGGACTCCGGCTATCTCGCCGGGAGACCAATCGACCGCCTTGCCAATAGCGGATACCGATTCGCCCGCCTATTCCGGCGCTTCCGTTGTTCCGATTGAAGGGCGGCTGGATCTGAACCCGATCCTGGTCGAACGCTGGGATCGATTCATCATCGTTTTTCCAGCTGATTCGGGGATAGAGCCGCTTTATGTGGTGTTCAGCAGTCCTTATGAGGGGGCAACCGAAAAGGGAAAGCACAGCGGGCGTGGTTTCAACCCAGACGAGACTGGAGATGAAATGACATAGTCACTGTGTTCGCGTTACTTCAGGCAACGCCACATCTGGACATGATGATCAGACGCCACAATCGAGACCTGATCAACGAGTATGGGACCCTGGAAGCATCGTACTCTCGGCTCTTCGCTGCGGGAATTTTGCTTGAGGGAGAAAAGGGCCTAGCTATCAAAGGACCTAACTGGAAGCCGCCCAAGTTCATGACAGAAAAAAGATACATTTGAAAACTGGAGCCACCCGCCGCGAGGGTTGGTGGCTCCGTTAACTTCAAATCGAATACTTCTGCAAATTCGCCATCATTTCCTTCAACGCTTCAATATTGTCCTTCGGATGCGCCGCGCCTTCGAAATCACAAATCTGCTGCCAGTGCGCCGCCACATCCTCTGGCGAGAACCCTTCGCGCGGATCGAAGCCGGCACCGAGGCTGCGTTCCCAGCGCACCTTGCCCATCCAGCCGCCGCCGACCTCGAACAGGCCGGACGTTTCCTGGCATTGCTCGCTGGCCAGATACACCACCAGCGGGCTGACCAGTTCCGGCTTCAGTTGCTCGAATACTTGCGGCGGGATCAGGCCCTCGGTCATGCGCGTGCCGCCGGTCGGGGCGATGGCGTTGACCAGAATGTTGTTCTTGCGCCCTTCGATCGCCAGCGTTCGGGTCAACCCGTACAGCCCGAGTTTGGCCATGCCGTAGTTGGACTGACCGAAATTGCCGTAAATGCCAGAAGTCGACGCAGTGAAAATCACGCGACCGTAGTTTTGCTCGCGCAGATGCGGCCAGGCAGCACGGGTGACTTTGTAGGCGCCTTCAACGTGGACGCGATAGACCAGATCCCAGTCGGCGTCGTCCATCTTGTGAAATGACTTGTCGCGCAGGATCCCGGCGTTGTTCACCACGACGTCGACGCGGCCGAAGGCATCGAGGGCGTTCTGTACCAGTTTGTCGCCGTCAGTCACCGAGTCGTGGTTGGCTTCGGCAATACCGCCGGCCTCGCGGATTTCCGCCACTACGCGGTCGGCAGCCGAAGCGTTGGCGCCCTCGCCCTGCGTCGAGCCACCGAGATCGTTGACCAGCACTCTCGCGCCCTGTCTGGCGAACAGCAGCGCATGGGCACGCCCGAGGCCGCCACCGGCGCCGGTGACAATCACGACTTTATCTTCGAAACGCACAGGTTCATTCATCGCGGCAACTCCAGCAGGCCAAGAGGTAATGAACCTGAGTGTCAGGCACGTCGCTTTGGGTCACAACGAACCCGGCTGCGGCTGAATGGTGCGCGATAAGGCTGAGGGATGATCGAGCGTCCGGTCGCCGAGAGCCTGTGCTCTCGGCGAGAATCAGGAGTACGCCACTTTGCGTGGTGGCAATACCAGACGATCGCGAAACGCCAGATAGTGCTTGAGCACCAGCGCCGGCGCCTCGGTTTGCGGATAGTGGCCGATGCCTGGCAACAGCACGGTGTCTGCATCAGGGATCAATTCGCGATAACGCTCGACCATGTGCACGCCGGAGATCGGATCGACTGCACCGTCAATGACTCGTAAAGGGATATCACCACGCTGCATGGCCGCCACCCAGCGCTCGCGCTGCACCCGGCGCTCAGGAATGTAAGTGATCAATTTGTGCAGGATGCGCGGGCCATGGTTGCTGTCGACCAGGCTCCAGTAATCATCCAGTTCGCTTTCAGATGGCTGGGTCTGCGGGCCGAAGATCTGCCGGAAACCTTTGACCAGCGCCTCACGGCTGAAGGCGCGGCCAAGCAGCCAGCCAATCGGGCTGAGCAGCAGTTTCTGCATCAGCAGCGGACGATGGGTTTCCGGAAACAGACCGCCATTAAGGAACACGCAACTGGCCACTTCGATGCGTTTTTCGTAATGCCGCGCGAGCAGTTCCTGAGCGACGCTGTCGCCGTAGTCGTGAGCGAGAATATGCACCGCTTGTTCAACCTGCAGATGGGCGAGCAGTGCCTGTTGCAGATCGGCCTGTTCCAGCAGGCTGTAGGTGTGATTGCGCGGTTTTGCCGAATCGCCGAAACCGAGCATGTCGCAAGCGATCACCTGATAACGCTGCGCCAGTGGCTGCCACAGGTAATGCCAATCCCAACTGGCGGTGGGAAAACCATGAATCAACAGCAACGGTTCACCCTGCCCGACTGTCCAGTAGCGGATCGACTGGCCATGAAAAACGAATGTCCGGCTGCGCTTGCGCCAGACACTCAGAGGAATCTCGGCGAGCGGCATTAGAATTTATACCCCAGGTCTTGAAGATCGAGTTTGCGCAACAGCGCCGGCCACGCCAGCGCGCCGCCCATGCCCTGCGCGCTCTTGGTGACGCCGGCAATCATTGCCTTGGCGCCGGCGAGAATCTGCGGTTCGATGGCGATCAGTTCGGCACCTCCCGTCTGCGCCATGACCTGAATGTCGCAGGCTCGCTGGAAGGTGAACATCATCAGAAACGTATCGGCAATGGTGCCACCACAGGTGAGCAGACCGTGGTTGTGCAGCATGAGGAAATTGTTGTCGCCGAGGTCGGCTTGCAGGCGCGCCTTTTCTTCATGATTCAGGGCCACGCCCTCGTAGGCGTGATAGGCCAGGCTCGACAACACAAACAGTGACTGTTGACTGATCGGCAGCACCCCCTGCCTTTGCGCCGACACCGCAACGCCTGACGCAGTGTGCGTATGCAGCACGCAAACCACATCGTGGCGCACTTCGTGGACGGCGCTGTGAATGGTGTAACCGGCGGGGTTGATTTCGTACGGGCTGTCCATGAGTTTGTTGCCGGCCTGATCGACTTTCACCAGGCTCGAAGCGGTGATCTCGTGGAACATCAGGCCAAACGGATTGATCAGGAAATCTTCGGTGCCGGGCACCTTGGCCGAGATATGCGTGAAGATCAGATCGTCCCAGCCGTGCAGCGCGACCAAGCGATAACAGGCGGCAAGATCGACGCGGGTCTGCCACTCGGCAGCGCTGACCTGATCTTTGACGTTCGGCGACGATTGGACGGGGGCTACGCTCACTGTATGCACCTCTGCGTTCTTCTTGTTCTGCTCGTGTCAGCAGTCTAGTCAGGCGCAGGGCATCGCGTAGTTGCATTGGCAGCCAGCTTGATGACTGAACGAGTCAGCCGGGCAAACAGCCTGGATCCGTTGCAATGCAACAACGCTTAGAAGGTGCAGCGATTATTGCCCGCGATCAGCCCTTGAGCGCTTCAATCAACTGCGCCAGCCACGGCTCGGCATCGGTTTCCGGCGTGACGCTTTCGCTGGCGTCGATGCGCAGCATTTCCTGAACCTCGTTTACGCCCAGTTCGGCAAACAGTTCGCGCATCTGCTCGCCACCGCCGCAGAAGGTGTCGCCATAGCTGGCATCACCGAGGGCAATCACCGCGCCGGGCAGGCCCCGCAACGAAGCAGGCAACTGATCGCGCAGCATCGAATACAACGGTTGCAGGTTGTCCGGCAGCTCGCCCATGCCAGTGGTCGAAGTGACGGCCAAAAGAGCCTCAGGAGCGAACGCCTGAATATCGGCCAGCGCGGCCCGCGAGTTGTAGAAGGTTTCAAAGCCGGCGGCTTTCAGCAGGTCCTGAGCGTGGCGGGCGACTTCTTCGGCGGTGCCGTAGACCGAACCTGAGAGGATGGCGACTTTCATCAATCTGATCCTGGAACTGAAAAAAAAGAGCCGCGATAGTAACAGCCCATGCCGCGAAGTTGCGATTGGCTCTCAATGCAAGCGGATGGCCTATAGACAGTCCGCGGCTTTCTTCTAGAATGCCTGCCACTGACATAACGGAAGGGATTCTCGGATGATCAACGCCAGCCTGCTGCAAATGGTGATCAATGCGTCGAATGACGGAATCGTGGTCGCTGAAAAGGAAGGCGAGCAGGACAACATCCTTATTTACGTCAACCCTGCCTTCGAGCGCATGACCGGTTATAGCAGTGAGGAAATCCTCTACCAGGACTGTCGTTTTTTGCAGGCTGGAGACCGTGATCAACCAAGTCTGCAACTGATTCGCGAGACATTGCGTGAAGGCGGTTCCTGCCGGGAAATCCTGCGCAACTATCGCAAGGATGGCACGCCGTTCTGGAACGAATTGTCATTGTCGACGGTAAAGAATGCCGAGGACGGGCAGACTTATTTCATCGGCGTGCAGAAGGATGTGACGGTTCAGGTCAAGGCGCAGCAGCGGGTTGCACAGCTGGAAGCTCAAGTGGCGGCGCTGCAAAGCGAGCTGGCGGCACTCAAAGCGACGAACGGCGCAAACAAAACCGCGAACTGACGGTCATTAACTACAATCACCAATGACTTTGTAACTATTCACTTCGAGTTAGCCATGCAGCGCGACGCCCTCCTCACCCAGGACGAGCTGGATTTCATCCAGACAATGCAGCACAACCCGCAACTGAACGTGCGGGATGCAACGTCGAGTCTGCTGGTTAATGGTGGTTCGCAGATCCGTGACCTGCTGACACGTCTGGCTGCTCACGAGCAAGTGACGATCCAGGCAAACTTCGAAAATCAGCAGATGACTTTCCCGCTGCATCTGGTGGAAGACGAGTTCCACGCGCTGCATCTGCGTCTCGGGGTGCCGAGCATCTATGAAGACGGCCCGATGGTGCGGCCGTGGCGCCTGGTATTGGAAGAGCCGGTGGCATTGGAAAACGCCAAAGGCCAGCCCGGCACGCTGTGGGTGCACGAGGTGTCGCACAAAGGTGTGTTGCTGGAAGTGCGCAACAAGACCAAACCACCGAAACATTTCGCCCTGTGGTTCAGCCCTTCCGGTTATGAGCGCATCTCGTTGCGCGGCCATTTCGAGCGTGAAACCGAGCAAGGTTTCTTCGCTTACGAACTGAGCCAGACCGATGCCGACGAAACCGAGCGCCTGCGCCAGTTCATCCTTCAACAGCATCGCCTGACCCACCCCGCCCTGCACGCCTGAGTCTCAGGTATCCAGCTTGCCTGCCATGAATTGCTTCATGCGTTGACGCATCGTTGCGCCCTCATTCCCCAGACATGCAACGGATGAACCGGCCAGACTGTCTTCGGCCAGTTCCGAGGCATCGCCGGCCAACATCAATTGGCAATCGAGGCTCAGTGCCAGACGATTCAGGCGCCGGGGCAGCTCTGGACCGGGGGCATGATTGGAAAACAACACAAGTGCGTCAGGCTTGACCTTTTCGCAGACCAGCGTCAGTTCATCGAACGGCTGGCCCGTGGTCAGCACCCGCACGCCAGAGTCGTTGCCGCTGAGAAACAACGCCGCGACCAGCAACTCAAGCTCTCTGCACTGCCCCGCGAGCGCGCTGACAATCACCCGGCGCGGTTGCGCACCCCGCAACATGACAATGCGCTGCAGTACACGCACCCTGAGAAATCCGTCGAGAAACAACCATTCGCTGGTTTGCCCGAAAGCGTCCTGGCGCTGCAGCAGTTGACGCCACAACGGCATCAGAATGGCTTCGAACACCACCGGCAGCGCGTACGACGAGAAAATCTGCCCGTAGACGCGATCCAGCTGCTGATCGTCGAACGCACTGACCGCCTGCTGAACCTGCTCCTGCCATTGCTTGTAATCAGCCTGCACATGGTCATCGGGGATAAAGTTTGCCAGCACCTTCAGAGGCTCTGTCTTCGCCAGGATCTTGCCGACTTTGCTCACGGCCACGCCGCGATCGATCCAGTCGACAATGCTGCGCACGCGCTCGATATCGTTCATTGAATACAAACGATGCCCGCTTTCGGTGCGCGTCGGCTGGATGAGTCCATAACGGCGCTCCCAGGCACGCAGGGTCACCGGGTTGACGCCGGTCAGGCGCGCCACTTCGCGGATGGGAAACAGCTCTTCGCGCTCGATCGTGCCGAGTACTGTTGAAGCCGGGCGAGTGTCCGTGTTTACAGGCATCTGGCGGTCAACTTCCATGTCGGTTCATTGGATCCCATTTTAAACATGATGGACTGGAAACCTTCAAGTAGTGATCTGCGACGAAAGTGGCTGGTTTAATCGGCAAATTCAGGAATAATCCTTGCTTGTCGTAAAGCGCAGGCCTCTACCCCGGCCTGCGTCAGGCGAAGTTCTTACCCGGAACGACGCACTCGAAATACGGAGATACAAAATGTCTACTTCCCCCGTTACGTTGATGGTAGCGCGTCGCGTCGCTGATGGCCGCTATCACGATCTCATTGCATGGTTGCGCGAAGGCGAGCAACTGGCCACCGACTTCCCCGGCTACCTCGGCTCCGGCGTCCTTGCGCCACCGCCCGGTGACAACGAATTCCAGATTATCTTCCGATTTGTCGATGAGCAGACCCTGCACGCGTGGGAATACTCGGCGTCGCGTACCGCCTGGCTGAATCGTGGCAGCGATCTTTTCGAACATCCCAAAGAGCACCGGGTCAGCGGCATTGAAGGCTGGTTTGGTGCTGCCGGCCAACGCCCGCCGCGCTGGAAACAGGCCGTGGCGATCTGGCTGGCGTTTTTTCCGGTGTCGCTGATATTCAACTTTGCCCTCGGCCCGCTGCTCGCTGAGCTGAGCCTGTTGCCGCGCATCTTGATCGGCACGGCGTGCCTGACGCCGCTGATGGTGTATTTCTTCATCCCGTTGTCGACGCGTCTGCTGGCGAACTGGTTGAACAGCACGCCGACGAGGCCATTGGCTGGCGCACCGTCGGCGCAGAATCGCTGATCCGCAGCGGGCGGCGAGCCTGTTATAGTTTTCGCTTCAACCGCGATGCGAGCCGCCCATGCCAGATTCCGCAGCCCCGATCCTCATCACCGGCGCCGGCCAGCGTGTCGGTTTGCACTGCGCGCAGCGCTTGATCGAGGATGGCCACCCGCTGATTTTCACTTACCGCACCGAGCGACCGGGCGTACAGGCCCTTCGCGATCTTGGCGCGACAGCGCTGTTCGCGGATTTTTCCAGTGAGGCCGGGATTCTTGCCTTCATCGATGCGCTGAAAGCCCACACCGACAGCTTGCGCGCCGTCGTGCACAACGCCTCCGAATGGCTGGCGGAAACCCAGGGCAGCGAAGCACAAGCCTTCAATCGCATGTTCAACATTCACATGCTCGCGCCTTACCTGATCAACCTGCACTGCGCCGAGTTGCTGCAGCGCTCGACGCCTGCCGACATCATCCACATCAGCGACGATGTCACCCGCAAAGGCAGCAGCAAGCACATCGGCTATTGCGCCAGCAAGGCCGGGCTCGACAGTCTGACCCTGTCGTTTGCCGCGCGCTTTGCGCCCGCCATCAAGGTCAACGGCATCGCTCCGGCGCTGCTATTGTTCAACCCCGACGATGACGCCGTCTACCGCAGCAAGGCGCTGGCCAAGTCCGCGTTGGGTATCGAGCCCGGCTGCGAGGTGATCTACCAGAGCCTGCGCTATCTGCTCGACAATCCCTATGTCACTGGCACGACCCTGACCGTCAACGGCGGCCGGCACGTCAAATAGGCCGTCCCGCTTCGGCCGCGAGTCGAGTAAGATCCACCTGAACGCCTGCAATAGACTGGACGGAGCAAATCAATGCCACAACTTCAACCGGGGATGGCGCGCATCCGGGTCAAGGATCTGCGCCTGCGCACCTTTATCGGCATCAACGAGGACGAAATCCTCAACAAGCAGGATGTGCTGATCAACCTGACCATTCTGTACGCAGCTCAGGAAGCGGTGCGTGACAACGACATCGACCACGCGCTGAATTACCGCACCATCACCAAGGCAATCATCGCCCACGTCGAAGGCAACCGCTTCGCGCTGCTCGAACGCCTGACCCAGGAATTGCTCGACCTGGTGATGACCAATGCATCGGTGCTGTACGCCGAAGTCGAAGTCGACAAACCGCACGCGCTGCGCTTCGCCGAATCGGTATCGATTACGCTCGCAGCGAGCCGCTAGCTTCAAGCCTCAAGCCGCAAGCTGTAAACTTTGCTCACAGACACCCATCTTGCAGCTTGAAGCTTGCCGCTTGAAGCTGTCTCGAAGAGACCCCCCATGACTGATCAACAACGCCTGGAACTCGAAGCCGCCGCCTTTCGCCGACTGGTCGCCCACCTCGACAGCCGCAAGGACGTGCAGAACATCGACCTGATGAACCTCGCCGGGTTCTGCCGCAACTGCCTGTCGAAATGGTACAAGGCCGAAGCCGACCAACGTCAGATCGAGGTCAGCCTCGATGACGCCCGCGAAGTGGTGTACGGCATGCCCTACGCCGAGTGGAAAGCCCAATACCAGCAAGAAGCCAGCGCCGAGCAGCAAGCAGCGTTTGCCAAAGGAAAACCCAATGACTGATCTGAACACCCTGCGCGCCAGCCTCAAGAGTGGCGAGCATGCTTTCGCCGACACCCTGGCGTTCATCGCCGCCGGTTACGACTACCAGCCGCAAGCATTCAACAACGGCGGCGTGGAAAACGCTGCCGGGCAGAACGAAGGCTCGTGCAAGACCCTGGGTCTGGCACTGCTGGAAGGCTTGAACGATGAAGAAGCGCTGCTGGCGTTCGGCGAGCATTACCGTTCGGTCCTGGCGACGCCCGAGGGCAGCGATCACGGCAATATCCGCGCGTTGATCAAGCACGGCCTGGCCGGGGTGAAATTCAGCGCCCAACCCCTGAACCGCCGCTGATCCCAACAGCCACACATGCCCCCTGTGGGAGCGAGCCTGCTCGCGAAGACGGACTGACATTCATCGAAGATGTCGACTGATACACCGCTTCGCGAGCAGGCTCGCTCCCACACTGGATGCGTGGCGACTGCGAATCTCGGGCACAAAAAAACCGGCCAATCTGGCCGGTTTTTTTTATGCCCTGCGGTCTTAGAACGTGGCGTTCTGCAAGCCGTCCAGGTAACGCTCGGTGTCCAGTGCCGCCATGCAACCGGCGCCGGCCGAGGTGATGGCCTGACGGTAAACGTGGTCAGCCACGTCACCGGCAGCGAAGATGCCTTCGACGCTGGTGGCAGTCGCATTGCCTTCACGGCCGCCCTGCACAACCAGGTAACCGTCTTTCAGCGTCAACTGGCCTTCGAACAGCGAAGTGTTCGGGGTGTGGCCGATGGCGATGAACACGCCGTCGACTTTGATCTCGTCGAAGCTCCCATCATTGTTGCGCAGGCGCGCACCGGTCACGCCCATGTTGTCGCCGAGGACTTCGTCCAGGTTGGCGTTCAACTTGAGAATGATCTTGCCTTCAGCCACACGAGCGTTGAGCTTGTCGATCAGGATCTTCTCGGCGCGGAAGGTTTCGCGACGGTGGATCAGGGTCACGGTGCTGGCGATGTTGGCCAGGTACAGCGCTTCTTCGACAGCGGTGTTGCCACCGCCAACCACGGCGACCGGCTTGTTGCGGTAGAAGAAACCGTCGCAGGTCGCGCAGGCCGACACGCCTTTGCCCATGAACGCTTCTTCCGACGGCAGGCCCAGGTAACGGGCGCTGGCACCCGTGGCGATGATCAGCGCATCGCAGGTATAGACGGCGCTGTCGCCGGTCAGGGTGTACGGCTTGGCAGCGAAGTCCACGGCGTTGATGTGATCGAAAACGATCTCGGTCTCGAAACGCTCGGCGTGCTCGCGCATGCGCTCCATCAACACCGGACCGGTCAGGCCATGAACATCACCCGGCCAGTTGTCGACTTCGGTGGTGGTGGTCAGTTGACCGCCGGCCTGCATGCCGGTAATCAGCAGTGGCTTGAGGTTGGCGCGGGCCGCGTAGACCGCAGCGCTGTAACCGGCGGGGCCGGAACCGAGAATGATCACTCGCGAATGACGGACTTCAGACATGAATCTGCTCCTGTTGGCCGGCCATGAAAAAATCTGGCGCGGACGCCGGACGGCCGGCGGAATAAAAAAGGACCGTGGACACCTTGGGGAAGGCTTGAACTCGACAGTCCTGTAAAAAGTTGGGTGCAGCGTATCGAGGGGGGCAAGATTAAGGAAATACGGTTTAACAATCCAGCTCATAGGTGGTCTCTATGCCGAGACGGTGACGAGATAGACCTCTTTGTTACAGTGAATGTCGATTGCTCTGCCGCGCTTTCGCCGCTGGGGCAAAGTCGGTAACGTCGGCGCGATTTCCCTTGCTTCGGAGCACCTTATGCCCGCCCCTGTTCTGTCAGGCCCGCAATACCTGCGCGAAGGCCTCAAACTGGTCCTGAGCCCTGGCCTGCGCCTGTTCGTGTTGTTGCCGCTGGCTATCAACCTGGTGCTGTTCGTCGGATTGATCTATCTGGCCGGCCACCAGTTCAGCCTGTGGGTCGACACGCTGATGCCCTCGTTGCCTGAATGGCTGAGTTTCCTCAGCTATATCCTCTGGCCATTGTTCGTGGTCCTGGTGGCCTTGATGGTGTTTTTCACCTTCACCATGCTCGCCAACATCATTGCCGCACCGTTCAACGGCTTCCTTGCGGAAAAAGTCGAAGTGGTGGTGCGCGGTACCGATGATTTCCCGGCGTTCAGTTGGGGCGAACTGATCGCGATGGTCCCACGCACCCTCGCCCGGGAAATGCGCAAGCTCGGCTACTTCCTGCCGCGTGCGATAGGTCTGTTTATTCTTTCGTTTATCCCGGTGGTAAATATCGTCGCCGCGCCGTTATGGCTGCTGTTCGGTGTGTGGATGATGGCCATCCAGTACATCGACTACCCGGCGGATAACCACAAACTCGGCTGGAACGAGATGCTCGCCTGGCTGCGGCAGAAGCGCTGGCAGAGCATGAGTTTTGGCGGGATCGTTTATCTGGTGTTGCTGATTCCCGTGGTGAACATCCTGATGATGCCAGCGGCGGTGGCCGGAGCGACATTGTTCTGGGTGCGCGAACGTGGCGCCGAAAACCTGGTGATACAGCACTGACCGCGTCACAAATCCATCATCCGATCGTAACAAGCTCGACATGGCCTCAGCCGACACTGAGGTCATGACGACAGCTCTACATATCACCCTCATCAGCGAAACCTTCCCACCGGAAATCAACGGCGTGGCCAATACCCTTGGCCGCTTGTGCGAGGGTTTGCGCGCACGAGGGCATCAGGTGGAGCTGGTGCGCCCGCGCCAGGCCGGTGATCCACAACGCAGCGAAGACGATGCACTGTTGCTGTGTCGCGGATGGCCGCTGCCGGGCTATCCGGGGCTGCAATGGGGCCAGTCGTCGATGCATAAACTGCTGCGGCGCTGGAAACGCCAGCGCCCCGATGTGCTGTACATCGCCACGGAAGGCCCGCTGGGATTGTCGGCACTGCGTGCCGCACGGCGCCTGGGGATTGCGGTGGTGAGCGGCTTTCACACCAACTTCCAGCAATACACCAGCCAGTACGGCCTCGGTCTGCTGACGCGGATGCTTACCCACTACCTGCGCTGGTTTCACAATCGTTCGGCAATGACTTTAGTGCCGAGCGCCAGTCAGCGCCTGGAGTTGGAGCGGCGGCATTTCGAGCGGCTGGCGTTGTTGTCGCGGGGTGTGGACAGCCAGTTGTTTCATCCGAGCAAACGTCAGAGCGCGTTGCGTGAGCAATGGGGGCTCTCTGACACGGATATCGCGGTCATCCACGTAGGAAGGCTCGCCCCGGAGAAAAATCTGGGCCTGCTCAAACGCTGCTTTGAAACCCTGTGTGAGACTTATCCACAGCGCCATCTGAAGCTGATCGTGGTCGGTGACGGCCCGCAGCGTTCGGCGCTGGAAAAAGAATTGCCGGAAGCGATCTTCTGCGGCGCGCAGCGGGGAGAAGCCCTGGCGGCGCACTACGCCTCAGGAGATCTGTTTGTATTTCCCAGCCTGACCGAGACCTTCGGCAATGTGGTGCTGGAAGCCCTGGCTTCGGGACTCGGCGTTGTTGCCTATGACCAGGCAGCGGCGGCGCAGCATATTCGCCATGGCTACAACGGCGTTTCGGCAATGCCCGGCGATGAGCAGGCGTTTTGCGAAGCGGCGGCGTGGTTGCTGGAGGAAGATGAACGGTTGCGTTGTGTGCGGCTGAATGCGCGGCAGCATGGCAGTCGCCAAGGCTGGGCGGCGATTATCGAGCAATTCGAGGGGTATTTGCGGGGGGCTTGTGTGGGGGAGTTGGTGGTGCCTGGGGCTCAGACACAACCATAGATTTGCGTCGACATAGAAACAGCGTTCGCGAGCAGGCTCGCTCCCACATGGGCACCGCATTCCTTCATATGAAATGCAGTAGAGGGTGGGAGCGAGCCTGCTCGCGAAAAGGTCGAACTGGCGCCGCTTAAACCAGGGTCATCAACGCCTCACGACTGAACGGCAGAATATCCTGCTCACGTCCTTCACGTACTTTCTGCGCCCAGTCCGGATCGACCAGCAGCGCGCGGCCCACTGCTACCAGGTCGAACTCTTCTTTGTTCAGACGCTCCAGCAGATTTTCCAGGCTGGCCGGTTGCGCGACCTTGTCGGTGTTGACCATGAACTGCAGGAACTCGCCGTCCAGGCCGACGCTGCCCACGGTGATGGTCGGTTTGCCGGTCAGCTTGCGGGTCCAGCCAGCGAGGTTCAGATCCGAGCCGTCGAACTCCGGCTCCCAGAAGCGTCGGGTCGAGCAGTGGAAAATGTCCACGCCAGCGTCGGACAGCGGCTTGAGAAATTCGCCCAGCGCTTCGGGGGTTTGTACCAGACGCGCGGTGTAATCCTGCTGCTTCCACTGCGAGAAGCGGAAGATGATCGGGAAACCCTCACCGACAGCTGCGCGCACTGCTTGAATCAATTCGATGGCAAAACGCGAACGGTTGGCCAGGCTGCCACCGTATTCGTCGCTGCGCTGATTGCTGCCTTCCCAGAAGAACTGGTCGATCAGATAACCGTGGGCGCCATGGATTTCCACACCGTCCATACCGATGCTTTGCGCATCTTTGGCCGCCTGGGCAAACGCGGCGATCACGTCCTGGATGTCCTGTTTGGTCATGCCGTGAACCACGACCTGACCGTCCTTGAGTTTTTCCGACGGACCGTAGCCCGGCACGCTGGCGTCCGGCTCGGTGCCAAGGCGACGTACGCTGCCGACATGCCACAGTTGCGGAACGATCTTGCCGCCCTCGGCGTGCACGGCGTCGACAACTTTTTTCCAGCCGGCCAGCGGCGCGTCACCGAAAAATTGCGGCACGTTTGGATAGCCATTGGACGCGATGTGGCCGACCGTGGTGCCTTCGGTGATGATCAAGCCAACCCCAGCGGCCGCACGACGACGGTAGTACTCGATGACTTTGGAATTCGGCACGCCGCCCGGGGAGAACGAGCGGGTCATTGGCGCCATGACGACGCGGGTCGGCAGTTCGAGGGCGCCGAGGTGGAACGGTTTGAACAGGGCTTTAACGGGCATCGAGAGGCTCCACGAAAACATTGGCGACAGGCATGAATCGATATGACGCCGATAATATTGAGAGTCGAGAGCTCTGAACAGCATTATTGATTTTGGTGATTAAGGATCAAAAGATTGAAAAGCAAAAGATCGCAGCCTTCGGCAGCTCCTACACGAGATTGGTGTTCTCCCTGTAGGAGCTGCCGAAGGCTGCGATCTTTTGATGCTACTTTTCAGCTCAGCGCTTTTTCAATCGCATGCACGATCGTCGGATCATCCGGCGCCGTGCGCGGCGAAAACCGCGCCAGCACCCGGCCGTCCTTGCCGAGCAGAAACTTCTCGAAATTCCAGGTGATGTCGCCGGGAAACTCGGCGCCCTCGCCCGCCAGCAGGCGATACAACTGATGCCGTTCGTGGCCGTTGACTTCGAGTTTGCTCGCCAACGGGAACGTCACGCCATAGTTGAGGCTGCAGAATTCCTGGATTTCCTTTTCCGAGCCTGGCTCTTGACCGGCAAACTGGTTGCACGGCAGGCCCAGCACAGTGAAGCCTTTGGCCTTGTATTGCTGGTAGAGGTTTTCCAGTGCCGCGTACTGGGGGGTCAAGCCGCATTTGGAGGCCACGTTGACCACCAGCACGACTTGGCCCTTGAACGGCGCCAGCGGTAGCTCCTGACCATCCAGGCCGGTCAACTTAAGGTCGTGAAAAGCACTCATGCCGAACTCCAGGATTCTCGTGTTCTACTCGAAACAGCCACTTGGCGAGGCCACCAAGGACAGCCGCGGACTAAAAAGGCGCCCACAGGCGCCTCTCCAGTACTCGAAGCTTAGCGCAGAAAATCAGTGGTGATGGCCACCTTCGCCATGGACGTGACCATGAGCGATTTCTTCCTGGCTGGCGTCACGGATATCAACGATCTTAACCTTGAAGTTCAGGCGCTGACCGGCCAGAGGGTGGTTGCCATCAACGGTGACGTCGTCGCCGTCCAGGTCACGAATGGTGACGATCTGCATCTGGCCGTCCGGCGCCGAAGCGTGGAACTGCATGCCGACTTCCAGCTCGTCAACGCCTTCGAACATGCTGCGGCTCAGGGTGCTGACCAGCTCGGCGGCGTATTCGCCGTAAGCATCTTCCGGCTCAACGGCCACTTCCAGCTCGTCGCCGACAGCTTTGCCTTCCAGGGCTTTTTCCAGGCCCGGGATGATGTTGCCTGCACCTTGCAGATAAACCAGCGGAGCGCCGCCGGCGGAGCTGTCGATGACCTCACCAGCGTCGTTGGTCAGGGTATAGTCGATGGAGACAGCCTTATTGGCGGCGATCAGCATGGGGCGAGACCTTTTGCATAAGAATATAGAAAGGCCAAGTTTAGCGAAGCAATCGCGTGAAAGCGACCACAACCCGGACAAACGGGTTTCGACCATCACCGGCTTCCATCAGGACGAAGAAGGCCATTGGGTGGTCGAGCTTTCCTGTGGCCACACCCAGCACCTGCGCCACCAGCCGCCGTGGCAAACCCGCGCCTGGGTCCTGGATCCGGCGCAACGTATTGAAAAAACAGGTCATCCCTTTGCCTGCGGTTGGTGTGCACAAGGCTCGGTTAGCGATAACCTTGGCGACTGAATTTCGGTAGTCGGCCAGACATAGGCTGACACCCTTGCATAGAGAATTCCCATGCAAACTTTTTTTATCGCCCCCACCGATTTTGGCGTGGGTCTGACCTCCATCAGCCTCGGGCTGGTGCGCACGCTTGAACGCGCCGGGCTGAAAGTCGGCTTCTTCAAACCGATCGCCCAGCCACATCCGGGCGACACCGGCCCTGAACGTTCCACCGAACTGGTGGCGCGCACCCATGGCCTGAAACCGCCACAACCGTTGGGTCTTGCGCACGTTGAACGCATGCTCGGCGACGGTCAGCTCGACGAACTGCTCGAAGAAATCATCGCCCTGTATCAGCAAGCGGCGGTCGGCAAAGACGTGCTGGTGGTCGAAGGTATGGTGCCGACCCGCAGCGCCAGTTACGCCGCACGGGTCAATCTGCACCTGGCCAAAAGTCTGGATGCCGAGGTGATTCTGGTCTCGGCGCCGGAAAACGAAGTGCTCGCCGAGCTTTCTGGCCGTGTCGAGCTTCAGGCTCAATTGTTCGGTGGCCCGAAAGATCCGAAAGTCCTCGGGGTGATCCTCAACAAGGTCAAGACCGACGAGAGCATGGACGCCTTCGCCACGCGTCTGAAGGAGCATTCGCCGTTGCTGCGCAGCGGTGATTTCCGCTTGCTCGGCTGCATCCCGTTTCAGCCGGAACTCAATGCGCCACGCACCCGCGACGTCGCCGACCTGATGGGCGCGCAAGTGCTCAACGCGGGCGACTACGAAACCCGGCGCATGAGCAAAATCATCATTTGCGCACGAACCATGCGCAACACCGTCGAGCTGCTCAAGCCCGGCGTGCTGGTGGTGACGCCGGGCGATCGCGACGACATCATCCTCGCCGTCAGCCTCGCAGCGATCAACGGCGTGCCGCTGGCCGGCCTGCTGCTGACCAGCGACACCCTGCCCGACCCGCGCATCATGGATCTGTGCCGGGGCGCGTTGCAGGCCGGTCTGCCGGTGTTGTCGGTGAGCACCGGCTCGTACGACACCGCCAATCTGCTCAATGGCCTGAACAAGGAAATCCCGATCGATGACCGCGAGCGCGCGGAGATCATCACCGATTTCGTCGCCAGCCACCTCGACGCCAACTGGCTGCATCAGCGCTGCGGTACGCCTCGGGAGATGCGCCTGTCGCCGGCAGTGTTCCGCTATCAATTGATCCAGCGCGCGCAAGCGGCGAACAAGCGCATCGTCTTGCCCGAAGGCAGCGAGCCGTTCACCGTGCAAGCGGCGGCGATCTGTCAGGAACGCGGGATCGCCCGCTGCGTGCTGTTGGCCAAGCCCGAAGACGTCGAAGCGGTCGCCCGCGCGCAAGGTATCGTGCTGCCGCCGGGTCTGGAAATCCTTGACCCGGACCACATCCGCGAGCGTTACGTCGAGCCGATGGTCGCCCTGCGCAAGAGCAAAAGCCTCAACGCACCGATGGCCGAGCAACAACTGGAAGACACCGTGGTGATCGGCACCATGATGCTTGCGCTGGATGAGGTCGACGGCCTGGTTTCGGGTGTGATCAACACCACCGCCAACACCATCCGCCCCGCCCTGCAACTGATCAAGACCGCACCGGGCTGCACGCTGGTGTCGTCGGTATTCTTCATGCTGTTCCCCGAAGAAGTGCTGGTCTACGGCGACTGCGTGATGAACCCGCACCCGAGCGCCGCAGAACTGGCCGAGATCGCCCTGCAAAGCGCCGACTCGGCAGCCGCATTCGGTATCACTCCACGGGTGGCGATGATCAGCTACTCCAGCGGTGAATCGGCTCGTGGTGAAGAAGTCGAGAAAGTCCGCGAGGCGACTCTGCTGGCTCATGAGCAACAGAATTCGCTGCTGATCGACGGCCCGTTGCAGTACGACGCCGCCGCCAACGCCGACGTCGCGCGGCAACTGGCGCCGAACAGTCAGGTCGCCGGGCGCGCCACGGTGTTTGTGTTCCCCGATCTGAACACCGGCAACACCACGCACAAAGCCGTACAACGCAGCGCCGATTGCGTCAGCCTCGGGCCGATGCTGCAAGGCCTGCGTAAACCGGTGAACGACCTGCCGCGCGGCGCGCAAGTCGATGACATCGTCTACACCATCGCGCTCACCGCGATTCAAGCCGCCAACCGACCTATGGATGTGTAAATGCTGGATTTTCTACCCGCCCCCGTGCGCGGCGTGATCGCCTCGCTGCTGTTGGCGCTCAACACGATTCTGCTGTGCTCGTTCCTGTTCTGTGTGGCGCTGGTCAAGGCCCTGCCGTTTGCCTTTACCCAGCGCATTGCCGGTTGGCTGATGAGCCACACCCACGAGGCGTGGATCAGCAACAACAAGGGCTGGATGAATCTGGTACGGCGCACCCGCTGGCACGTCAGCGGCCTGCAAGGTCTCGACTATCAGCACTCGTACCTGATCACCAGCAACCACCAGAGCTGGGTGGATATTCTGGTGCTGCAATACGTGCTCAACCGCAAGATCCAACCGCTGAAGTTTTTCCTCAAGCAGGAGCTGATCTGGGTGCCGGTGATTGGTCTGGCCTGGTGGGCGCTGGGCTTTCCGTTCATGAAGCGCTACTCCAAGGCGTACCTGGAAAAACACCCGGAGAAGAAAGGCAAGGACCTGGAAACCACGCGCAAGACCTGCGCGAAATTCCGCCATAACCCGGTGGGGATTTTCAACTTCGTCGAAGGCACACGCTTCACCGAAGGCAAGCATGCGCAGCAGCAGTCACCGTTCAAGTACCTGCTCAAGCCCAAGGCCGGCGGGATCGCCTTTGTGCTGGATGCGATGGGCGAACAGCTGGAGTCGATCGTCAACGTGACGATTCATTATCCAGCGGGGCGTCCAGGGTTCTGGGATTTGCTCTGCGGCAATGTGCGCGATGTGGTGGTGCATTTTGAAGAAATCAAAATCCCGCCGGCCTTCATCGGCAAGAACTACGACCAGGACGGCGAGTATCGATTGCAGTTTCAGGGCTGGATCAATCAGCTGTGGCTGGACAAGGATGCGTTGCTGGAGCAGATGCACCGCGAATATCCACATCACCAATAACCCCCTGTGGGAGCGAGCCTGCTCGCGAAAGCGGTGGATCAGCTTGCAAAGATGTTGAATGAGATAAAGCTTTCGCGAGCAGGCTCGCTCCCACAGTTGATCGTTCCCACGCTCCGCGTGGGAATGCAGCCCAGGACGCTCCGCGTCCCTGCCGAAGCGGACGCGGAGCGTCCAATGAGGCATTCCCACGCGGAGCGTGGGAACGATCACCCGACACTAAAAAAGCCCGCCGATGATCACTCATCGGCGGGCTTTTCATTAGTGCCTAACGCTTATATCGCGCCACGCTGACGCAACAGCTCCAGCACTTGCTTGACGCTTTCTTCCAGACTCAGGGACTGCGTGTCGATCACCAGATCGGCATTGAGCGGCACGTCGTACGGGAAGGATTCGCCCGGGATATTGTCGCCGCCAGCAGCGTACAGCCCTTGCGGATCACGCTCGGCGCACACGGTCGGCGAGGCCTGCACGTAGACCGTCAGCAAGCGATCCTTGCCGATCAGTTCCTTGGCCTGCTCGCGACCTTCGGCACTTGGCGCGACGAACGCGGCCAATGTCAGCAGGCCCGCTTCGTTGAACTGACGCGCCACGTGCGCGGCACGACGCCAGTTCTCGGTACGCCCGGCGCGATCCTGTGGCAGACCTTTGTTCAAGTCATGACGCAGGTTCTGGCCATCGAGTACAAACACCGCGCGGCCCATGTCGAACAGCTTGCGTTCGACCGCATACGCCAGGGTGCTTTTACCCGCGCCGGACAGGCCGCTGAACAGCACGGTGGCCGGTTGCTGGCCGAAGCGCTGGGCACGTTCTTCGGTCGCCACGTGGGCCAGTTTGCCGTGGTGGGTGGCGGTGCCATGGGCCACTGGCTGAGCGACGATCATGCCGGCGCCAACGGTGCCGTTGGTCAGGCGATCGATGACGATGAACGCGCCGGTGGTGCGGTTGCTTTCGTAACCGTCGAGGGCGATCGGCGCGTCGAGCGCGATCTTCACCTTGCCGATTTCGTTGAGCTGCAACGCGCTCGCCGGGCCTTCTTCCAATGTGTTCACGTCGACCTTGTTGACGATGCTGGCGATGGAGCCCGGCACGTAACTGGTGGCGCGTTTGATGTCGTATTTCTTGCCCGGCAGCATCGGCTCTTCAGCCATCCACACCAGCATCGCTTCGAAGCTGTCGGTGACCGGTGGCACGTTGTCGGCATGCACCAACAGGTCGCCACGGGAGATGTCGATTTCGTCTTCCATGGTCAGGGTTACCGCCTGACCTGGACCTGCGTGCTCCAGTTCACCTTCGAAGGTGACGATGGATTTCACCCGGCTGCTCTTGCCCGACGGCAGCACCACGACTTCGTCGCCCTTGTGCACGATGCCGCTGGCCAGGGTGCCGGCGAAACCACGGAAATTCAGGTTCGGACGGTTGACGTACTGCACCGGGAAACGCAGATCGGTGAAGTTGCGATCGCCCGCCACTTCCACTGTCTCGAGAATTTCCATCAGCGACTGGCCGGTGTACCACGGCGAGCGCTCGGACTTGTTCACCACGTTGTCGCCTTTAAGGGCAGACATCGGCACGAAGTGCATGCTGGTCGGCTTCATCTTCAAGCCTTCGGCGAACTTCAGGTAGTCGGCCTTGATCGACTCGAACACGCCTTCGTCGAAGTCCTTCAAGTCCATCTTGTTGATGGCAACGACGATGTGTTTGATGCCCAGCAACGAAGCGATGAAGCTGTGGCGACGGGTCTGGGTCTGCACGCCGTAACGGGCGTCGACCAGAATGATCGCCAGGTCACAGGTGGACGCACCGGTGGCCATGTTGCGGGTGTACTGCTCATGGCCGGGGGTGTCGGCAATGATGAATTTGCGCTTGGCGGTGGAGAAATAGCGGTAAGCGACATCAATGGTGATGCCCTGCTCACGCTCGGCCTGCAGACCGTCGACCAGCAATGCCAGGTCGATGTCGTCACCGGTGGTGCCGACTTTCTTCGAATCGCGGGTGATCGCTTCGAGGTGATCTTCGTAGATCATCTTCGAGTCGTGCAGCAGGCGCCCGATCAGGGTGCTCTTGCCGTCATCGACGTTACCGCAGGTCAAAAAGCGCAGCAGCTCTTTACGTTCGTGCTGGCCCAGGTAGGCGAGGATGTCCTCGCTGATCAAATCAGAAACATGCGACATGACAGCCCCTTAGAAATAGCCTTGACGTTTTTTGTCTTCCATCGAGCCTGCGCCATCGTGGTCGATGACCCGGCCCTGGCGCTCGGAAGTTCGCGTCAGGAGCATTTCCTGAATGATGTCCGTCAGGCTTTCGGCCTCGGACTCCACCGCGCCCGTCAACGGGTAGCAGCCAAGGGTGCGGAACCGCACTTTCTTTTTCACGATGCGCGCTTTGTCTTCATCGGACAGGTGCTCGAGGATGCGCTCGTCGTCGATCATGATCAGCGTGCCGTTCTTCTCGATCACTTCGCGTTCGGCGGCAAAGTACAGCGGCACGATCGGGATGCCTTCGAGGTAGATGTACTGCCAGATATCCAGTTCGGTCCAGTTCGACAACGGGAACACACGGATGGATTCGCCCTTGTTGACCTTGCCGTTGTAGACGTTCCACAGCTCGGGACGCTGGTTTTTCGGGTCCCAGCGGTGTTTGCTGTCGCGGAACGAGTACACGCGCTCTTTGGCGCGGGATTTCTCTTCATCGCGACGGGCGCCGCCGAACGCTGCGTCGAAACCATGCTTGTCGAGTGCCTGTTTCAGGCCTTCGGTTTTCATGATGTCGGTGTGCTTGGCACTGCCGTGGGTGAACGGGTTGATGTTCTGCGCCACGCCATCGGGGTTGATGTGGGTAATCAGGTCCAGGCCCAAGTCTTCGACCATCTTGTCGCGGAACTTGTACATTTCCTGGAATTTCCAGCGGGTGTCGACGTGCATCACCGGAAACGGCAGTTTGCCCGGGAAGAACGCCTTGCGTGCCAGGTGCAGCATCACGGCGGAGTCTTTACCGATGGAGTACAGCATCACCGGGTTATCGAACTCGGCGGCCACCTCGCGGATGATGTGGATGCTTTCCGCCTCCAGCTGTTTCAGATGCGTCAGTTTGTCGACCATGGCTACTCACGAAAGCTTTCTTATGAACGGCCAGCGGGCCGTGTTCGAGCGAGGAATCCTAGCACAGCGACCTCTTCTAATCAGGACGCCAACTAGATCGAAAGGGTATATGAATATGCCCACCAGTTCGGCCGTCAGGGCCGAACGTGGGAGCGAGCCTGCTCGCGAAGGCGGAGTGTCAGGCACCTTTGTATTGAAGGTCTGACGCCTTCGCGAGCAGGCTCGCTGCCACAGGAGTTTGCGGTGAGCTCAGATCGGGTTGGGGCAATCGATAAAGATGTGCTCAAGGGCAAAGCGCTTCGCCAGATACTCGCCCAACGCCTGCACGCCATAGCGTTCGGTGGCGTGATGGCCGGCGGCGATGAAGCTGATGTCGTTTTCCCGCGCACTGTGGAAAGTCTGCTCGGAGGCCTCGCCACTGATGAACAGATCGACCCCCGCCGCCACGCCCTGATCGATATAACCCTGGCCGCCGCCGGTGCACCAACCGACGCGGCGGATCATGCCGCTGCCTTCGATCAGCAGCGGCTCGCGGCCCATGACTTCTTGCACCTTGCGCGCGAAATCCCGTGCGGTCATCGGCTCATTCAGCGAACCGACCAGCCCGACGACTTTCGGGTTGCTCGGGTCCAACGGCCCTTCAACAGTGATGTCGAGCTGACGCGCCAGTTGCACGTTGTTGCCAACGTCCGGGTGCAGATCCAGCGGCAGGTGATAAGCGAGCAGACTGATGTCGTGCTTGAGCAAGGTTTTCAAGCGGCGCTGTTTCATGCCGGTGACGCAGGGGTTTTCGCCTTTCCAGAAATACCCGTGGTGGACCAGGATCAGGTCGGCCTCGGCCTCGACGGCGGCATCGAGCAACGCCTGGCTGGCGGTGACGCCACTGACGATGCGCATCACCTGCGGGCGGCCTTCGACCTGTAATCCGTTGGGGCAATAATCGGCAATTTTCGCACTGCCCAGGTAACGGTCGGCTTCTTCGACGAGGGTGCTGAGGGCAACGGCCATGAAAGACTCCTAAATATCCCGTTCAGAGGCGCGCGCGGCCTCGTATAATGCGCGACATTATGGGCGGTCTGACCTCGCCTGCAACCTTTCCAGGAACGTGCTTAATGCTCAAGGCGCTGCGTTTTTTTGGCTGGCCGCTGTTGGCCGGTGTGCTTATCGCTCTGTTGATTATTCAGCGTTACCCCGAGTGGGTCGGGCTGCCGAGCCTCGACGTCAATCTGCAACAGGCGCCACAGACCACGATCGTGCAACAGGGACCGGTGTCCTATGCGGATGCGGTGGGCATCGCCGCGCCGTCGGTGGTCAACCTGTACACCACCAAGGTCATCAACAAACCGGCGCATCCCTTGTTCGAGGATCCGCAGTTCCGCCGCTTCTTCGGTGACAATTCGCCGAAACAGAAGCGCATGGAATCGAGCCTCGGTTCCGGGGTAATCATGAGCCCGGAAGGCTACATCCTCACCAACAACCACGTCACCAGCGGCGCCGACCAGATTGTCGTGGCATTGAAGGACGGTCGCGAAACACTCGCACGGGTGATTGGCAGCGATCCTGAGACTGACCTGGCTGTCCTGAAGATCGACCTGAAAAACCTCCCGGCAATCACCGTCGGCCGCTCCGACAGCATTCGCATCGGTGACGTCGCGCTCGCTATCGGCAACCCGTTCGGCGTCGGTCAGACCGTAACCATGGGCATCATCAGCGCCACCGGCCGCAATCAGTTGGGCCTGAACAACTACGAAGACTTCATCCAGACCGATGCGGCGATCAACCCGGGCAACTCCGGCGGTGCGCTGGTCGACGCCAACGGCAACCTCACCGGCATCAACACGGCGATCTTTTCCAAGTCCGGCGGCTCGCAAGGCATCGGATTTGCCATCCCGGTGAAACTGGCGATGGAAGTGATGAAGTCGATCATCGAGCACGGCCAAGTGATTCGTGGCTGGCTGGGCATCGAAGTGCAACCGCTGACTCAGGAACTGGCGGAGTCGTTTGGCTTGTCCGGGCGTCCGGGGATTGTCGTCGCGGGGATCTTCCGTGACGGCCCGGCGCAGAAAGCCGGCCTGCAACTGGGCGATGTGATCCTGAGTATCGACGGCGAACCGGCCGGCGATGGCCGCCGCTCGATGAACCAGGTGGCGCGGATCAAGCCGACCGACAAGGTGACGATTCAAGTGATGCGTAACGGCAAGGAGCTGAAGCTGACGGCTGAAATCGGCCTGCGTCCACCACCGGCACCGGTGAAAGAAAAAGAAGAGTAAAAATGTTTTCGCGCCAACGGCGCGAATAACAGACATTCTCAACGGGCATGTTATATTGTTTCAATTCTCGCAATTGGAACAACATAACATGTCGTCTCGCAAAAAGGCCTCACTGTTGGGCCTGACTCTGGGTTTGCTCTGCGATCCCGCCTTCGCCGATGAGCCGCAGCCCGTTGAGCTGGAAGCCATCAGCGTCACCTCCGACTACGAATCACCCACCGGCCCGGTCAGCGGTTATCGCGCGACTCGCTCGGCCAGTGCGACCAAAACCGACACGGCGATACGCGATATCCCACAAGCCATCAGCGTGGTCCCGGCCAGCGTGCTCTCGGATCTGGGCAGCAGCAGCGTCGAACGTGCGCTGGATTTTGCTGGCGGCGTATCGAAGCAGAACAACTTCGGCGGCCTGACCCTGTACGAATACAGCGTGCGCGGCTTCACCACGTCCGAGTTCTACAAGGACGGTTTCAGCGCCAATCGCGGCTACCCGAGCACGCCAGATGCGGCCAACATCGAGCGCATCGAAGTGCTCAAAGGCCCGGCCGCCAGCCTGTACGGCCGGGGCGATCCCGGCGGTACGGTGAACATCGTCACCAAGAAACCGCAGCCGGAAGCGTTCACCACTCTGCAAACCAGCGCTGGCAGTTGGGACCGCTATCGCACCGCGCTGGACGTCAACACGCCCCTCGATGATCAGGGCGATGTGCTCTCGCGCATCAATCTCGCCGTAGAAGACAACAACAGCTTTCGCGACCACGTCGACAGCCAGAGGGTATTCGTTGCGCCCTCGATCAGTTGGCAGTTGAGCCCGGACACATCGCTGCTGGTGGAGAGCGAAATCGTCCGTCACAACTCGACGTTCGATCGTGGCGTTGTGGCGCCGAACAACAAATGGAGCGGCGTATCGCGCTCGACGTTCTTGGGCGAGCCCAACGACGGCAACATCGACAACCACAACAACCTGCTCCAGGCCACTCTTGAACACCATCTGAACGACAGCTGGAAACTGCGTCTGGCCAGCCACTACAAGGAAGGCAAGCTCTGGGGCGACGCCTCGGAACAGAGGGCGCTGAACGCCGACGGCCATACGGTCAACCGCCGCTTGCGCGAACGCGATACGAATTGGCACGACAGCATCACCCAACTGGAACTGCGCGGTCTGTTCGACCTCGGGCCGTGGCAGCATGAATTGCTGATCGGCACCGAGTACGAGAATTACCGCAAGGACGAACGCGTCACCACCATTGCTGGCGGCCCCTACGCCATCGACATCTATAAGCCGGTCTACGGCCAGCCGAAACCCAACGGCGCACGCTCGGGCACCGACTTCTTCGAACACGTTGAAAGTCATGCGCTGAATCTGCAGGACCAGATCATCTTCACCGACAAGCTGCGCGGCATGGTCGGCGCGCGCTTCGAGCACTTCGATCAGCGCATCGACGATCACAGCCGCAACGCCAAAAGTCAGCAACGCCACGACGCGCTGACTCAACGCGCCGGCCTGCTCTATCAGCTCACGCCTAATACCGGCCTGTTCGCCAACGCCTCGACTTCGTTCAAACCGAACAACGGCCTGGATGCATCGGGCAAATCCTTCGACCCGGAAGAAGGTGTCGGTTACGAAGTGGGGATCAAAAACGAACTCTTCGATGAGCGGGTGAGCAGCACCCTCGCCCTCTTCCACATCGACAAGGAAAACGTCCTCGCCCTTGATCCGGGCACTGACACCAGCCGCGCGATGGGCAAGGCGCGCAGTCAGGGTTTCGATTGGCAAGTGAGCGGCCAGGTGACCGACGCGATACGGGTCATCGGCGCCTTCGCCTACATCGACGCCGAGGTGACCAAGGGCGACGCGACCATTGCCACAGGCAGCCGCATCCTCGGCGTGGCCAAACGCAGCGGCAGTCTGCTGGGTGTGTATGCATTTCAGGATGGCCGTCTGCGCGGTTCAGACGTCGGCGCAGCGTTCACCTACGTCGGCGATCGCTCGGGCGAATCCGGCAGCGACTTCGAATTGCCGGCCTACCAGACCGTGGATTTGCTCGCACATTACAAGGCCAGCGACACCGTCACGGTCGGCCTGAATCTGAACAACATCTTCGACGAAAAATACTACGAGCGCTCCTACAGCAACTACTGGGTCAACCCCGGCGAGCCGCGCAATTTCACCGTAAGCCTGACACTCAACCTGTAAAAGGACGTCACCATGCACTACGGCAAATCCCTTCTGCTCATCGCTGCGCTATTCACCGGCCAAGTGTCGGCCCACGGCCTGTGGACAGAGGAACGACGCGGCAACATCGAGGTGGTCTACGGTCACGGCGCCGAAGACAACGCCTTCAAGGCACAAAAAGTCAGCGGTGCCTGGGCTTATGACGCAAGCGGCAAAATGATCCCGGTCAGCGTCGAGCGCCTGGCCGATCATGCCCGTTTGAAACCATTGAAGCCGCCGGCGGTGATGGCCGTGGCGCTGAATAATGGCATGTGGTCGCAGACGGCGGACAAGAAGTGGATCAACGAAGGACGCAGCAAAGTGCCCGGCGCCACCGAGGCTACGCAGACGTTCAAGTACAGCCTGGCGATCTATCAGCCGGGGGCGAAATTGCCGAAACTGGACCAGATCAAACTGCTGATCCTGCCGGAGGTCGATCCGCTGACGGTCGGGCCGGGCAAATCGTTACCGGTGCGGGTGCTGCTCGATGGCAAACCGGCGGCAGGGGTGAAGTTGATTGGCGACTATCGCAGCGCGCCCAACACCCTGAGCACCGAGACCGACAAGGAAGGGCGTGCGCAGGTGCTGGTGCGTAATGAAGGGTTGAATGTGATTGCGGCGCAGGTTGAAGTGCCGGTGAAGGACAGTGTGGATGTGGACAGTCGTGGGTTGTTCAGTTCGCTGACATTCGTTAGCGAGCCGCATCACGAATAAAAGCACACCCTCACCCCAGCCCTCTCCCGGCGGGAGAGGGAGCCGACCGAGTTGTCTTGCGGGATACATCGACCTGAAAGACCGAGTTGATTATGGATTCAATACAAATCGTTCAAGTCGGTGAACCTCTGCAATA
>NZ_JBXAWD010000025.1:0-34199 GCF_057291535.1 Pseudomonas sp. 1L-E-NC-VB-C3
AGATTGCCGTTGGCGCTGTAGGCATAATCGCGGCGGTACAGCGAAGCGTGGCGATGACCTACAGCGTGGGCAAGCAAGCGGCCCTGATCGTCGTAAGAATATTCGCTGAGCAGCAAACCTTGCTGGCGTTGCTGTTCGCGACCGGACTGGTAGACGTGGCGCGTGAGCGGCGTGCCATTAAGGTCGATGGCCGACAGCGCACCGCCCTTGGCGTAGTGGTAATCGAGCTTGCTGTTGTCCGGCAGGCGCAGGCGCTTGAGCTGACCGCAGGCGTCATAGGCGTAGCGCAAGGTGCCCCAGCCCTGATGCTCGGTGATCAGCCGGTCCTGACGGTCGTACTCGAAGGCCAGCGGATGGTTTTGCCCGTCATCGACGCCGATCAACCGACCGAGGCGATCGTAGTCGTAGCGGATCTTGGCGCCATCGGGCAGGGTTTTGACCCGCAAGCGCCCGGCCTTATCGCGCTGGTAGTGGGTGACCAGCGATAAACCCTGCTCGCCAAACTCGGTCTTCTCCAGCAGGTGCCCGTTGAGGTCGTAGGCATAAGCCGTGCGCCGCCCATCAAACCCGGTTTCCTGTCGGATCAATCCGGTCGGCGTGTAATCCAGGCAATATTTTTCCCCTGACTCGTTTTCAATTTCGGTCAGCAGCAACCGCGCATGGTCGTAGCGGTACTGCACGCGGGTGCCGTCAGGGTTGATCCGCCGCGAGACCAGATGCAGGTCGTCGTCATATTCGTAGCGGGTGATGCGCCCGAGCTCGTCGCGCTCAGCGGTGATCTGGCCGTAGGCGCCGTAGCTGTAGGCGCGCGTGCTTCCCGTAGGAGAAGTCGTCAGGATCAGTCGGCCGGCCGCGTCCCACTGCTGACGACTGACGACACCAAATTCGTCCTGGGTGGTAATCCGCCGTCCCAGCGCATCGTAGGAAAAGCGCCGCACGCCACCATCGGGCAGGGTTTCTTCGATGAGCTGGCCGAGCTCGTTCCACACCCAGCGGTGGCGGCTGCTGTCCGGGTAACGCAGCGACAGCAATTGCCCGCGCAGGTTGTAGTAGTAATGGGTGACCTGGCCGTCGGGATCGACCGCTTCGGTAACGGCGCCTTCAGCGTTGCGCCGATAGATCCACACCGCATCACCACGGCAACGCTTGTAGAGAAAGCCGTTGCGGTACTCGTAGGACGTTGGTGCATCGTCCGGCGGAACCAGCGCGATCAGCCGTCCGATTTCGTCATAGCGGTATTCGGTAACCGCGCCCAAAGCATCCTGCTCGGCGATCAATCGCCCCTGCTGGTCATAAGCCTTGAGCTGCTCGCCGCCATCGGCCGCAACCTGGCGCACCAGTCGCGCGCGCTCGTCGTGGACGTAGACTTCTTCGGTGCCGTCGACGTAATGCACGGTCACGCTGGCGTCGTCATCGTTCCAGACGTAACGGGTGTTCATCTGCGAGAACGAAGCCCAGTGCCTCACGCAGCGCGCCGCTTTGCCCTCGCGCTGCCACTCCCAGAAGAAGCTCGCGCCGCCGGTCAGCTGGCGCTGGAGGATGACGTGATGGTCGTCGTAGTCGTAGCGTTCGCTGTCGCCGACCGCGTTGGTCGCGGTCAGCAGGCGTTGCCGGGCATCGAAGCTGTAGGTGGCGAGGGTTTGCTCGGTGGTCCACTCGCCCTGGACGAACACCTGATAATCGATCGCCACCAGTTGCGCGCGGTCATAACGCAACAGCAGCGCACGGCCGGCGCCATTGTCCAGACGCTGAATGCGGTCGGAGCGATCGCGTTGCAGGGTCAGACGATTGCCGTAGACATCGCTGATTGCGGTCAGCCGGCCGGCGCGAAAGTGGTAGAACCGCGCGGTTTCCCCGGCCAGAGCCAGAATCAGTTCTTCCGGCTCATCGCCAAGAAAGATCGCCGCACGCGACAGGCTGTTGTGAATGGCTGGGCGCGCGACGTTGGGCAGGGGAAAACGGGTGCGGCGGTTTTCGTGGTCGATCCAGATCACGCCATCGCCGTCGAAGGCCAGGCGATGGGCCAGCGTGTGGCTCCAGCCGAAACCCAGGCCGATGTCGATCTCGACCGCGCTGCTGCGGTACAAGCGGGTGAACTCGAAGGGCAGCACGCCATCGAGCACCGCGTCGGTCAGGGTCAGCAGTTCCTCGCCGGTGACCATCGACACCGGACAGCCGTTTTTGCAGGTATTGGGGACGCAATCGGCGGCGTCGCCGTTGGGGTTTTTCGCTTGATCGGGGACGTCGTCGTGGGGCTCGTGGCGCTCAAGGCGCGCCATGCCCTGGGATTTTTCCCGCGCGAGCGGCGCCGGATTCGGCACGCGGAGCACCACCGCGTCGGCCTGACGAATGTTCAGCGGAATCGATGGCGTCGGCTTCAGCTCCACTTCGCGCGCATGAAACATCAGCGGCTTCAGCGTGCTCGCGTGCTGCTTGAGTTCCGGTGTCGAAGTCAGCTCAGCCAGACGCAAGGCTGAGGCGGCCAGCCACTCCCGCGCCCTTGGCGACTTGATCTTCGCCAAGACCTTGCCGCTCAAACGCAGCGATACGCCGGCACCGCCCGCCACGCGCATCAACAGGAAGCTGATCAGCAACTCGGTGCGAACTTCGGCCACCACCTCGGCGAGGTATTGCGGCGGCAGCATCTTCAGCCAACTGGTGAACGCGGCCAGATGAATGAACAACAACGGCTCGTCGCTGAGCATCAACAAGGCGTTGGCAATCGCCTCGCTGGAAGCCGCCAGCAGCGCCTCGAGTTCGACTTCGCTCAGGTATTCGAGGAGCTTTGCGCTGTGCTCCTGCAGATCGGCAAGTAGGGCAAACAGCTGCTGAATGTCATCCCAGACGCCATTCAGGGCTTTTTCCAGGCCGCGCCAATCGGCCCGTTGCAACTGCCCGTAACGATCAAGAAAACCGGCGCTGGAAAACTCCGTCCACTGCGGCTGGAAGCCTGTCCATTCGTTGCGCAGCCAGCCTTCAAGACCGGCAATGACCCCTTCATATGAGGCATACAGGGCGCGGACATGGGCGGAGGAAACGTTGGGAAAGAAGGTGACGCGATAGCGCTGGCCGCGCATGCAATCGGTCACCTCGAGGATCCCGCTCGGGCCAATGGTGTAGCGCTTTGGTTCGCCGAAGGTCAGCACGCCGTCGACGTCGCTGAGCAGCGGTTCGAGGGTCACCGGGGTGTCGCCGATCGGTACGAAGCGCGCTGCTTCAAACAGATGCACCAGGGTCAGCGGCCCGCTGGCCGAACACATGACCACCGATGAGCTGACAGGTGCGCGCGAAGTGATCGGCGCGCTCAGTTGTACGTCATTGCCAACCTTGAACACCTGCTCGATGTCCAGCGCGGTCCCGGTCCAGAACTGCTCGGCCCAGGCGTCGTAGTTGTTCAGGCACAGGCGGAACTCATCGATCAGCGCTTCGAAATCTGGCTGCTTCGGATTCAGGGCGGCCACCACCAGCAGTCCGATGCTGTTGTTCAGGGCCAGGAGCTGATCGGGTTGAAACATTCGCAGTCGCTCGCGCATATGAAGAAACGGGAGCGCGGACTTTGCGGGGGATCAAAAAGGAAAGAAGTCGGGGAAGTAGGCAGTGTCTGTAGGAGTTTTCGCTAAATGCGAAAAGGCGTCGATGGCATTGCCCGTTGCTCAATGTCCATCGGCCTCGCTATGCTGCTGAACCCATTAATCAGATCCGCGTTGCGACACGTTGCCTGTCGCCCGGGATGTCTTTGTTAACGGATCCGATGATGAATGCACCGCTGAAGACGTTCGGCCCGATCAAGGCCGTGATTTTCGATATGGACGGTTTGCTGCTCGACACCGAGGGCATTTACACCGAGGTCACCTCGCTGATTGCCGGGCGCTACGGGAAAACCTTCGACTGGAGCGTCAAGCAGAACATCATTGGTCGCGGTGCCAATGATCTGGCCAACTACGTGGTGCAGGCGTTGGAGTTACCGATCACTCCGGAAGAATTTCTGCAGATCCGCGAGCCGCTGATGCGCGAGCGTTTCCCCAAGGCGCAAGCGATGCCGGGGGCCGAAGCGCTGGTGCGTCACCTCAAGGCGCACAACATCCCGATCGCAGTCGGCACCAGTTCGTCGCGCCAGTCGTTCGGGCAGAAAACCACCTTGCACCGTGAGTGGTTTGCGCTGTTCGATTTCATCGTCACGGCGGACGATCCGGAAGTCGGCGCGGCCAAACCGGCGCCGGATATCTTCCTCACCGCCGCCCGGCGCCTGGGCATCGCGCCCGGGGATTGTCTGGTGTTCGAGGATTCGCCGTTCGGCGTCACCGCCGCGAAAGCGGCAGGCATGACCGCAATCGCCATCCCCGACGCAGCGATGGCCGATGAGAAATATGCCCACGCTGACGGCATTATTCGTTCGCTGAAAGCATTTATGCCCAGCGCCTTTGGCTTACCGATGCTGGAGCTGGCTTGACCGTTCACACGAAAACGCCGCCCTTCCTGTAAAGAAGGGCGGCGTTTTTTCTTGCCGGTCTGTCAGGCGCCGAAACCACCGTCGATGGTCAGGCTGGCACCGGTGATGTAACCGGCTTCAGGCCCGGCCAGGTAGGCGACGAAGCTGGCGATTTCATCGGCGGTGCCGTAACGACCGACGGCCATCAGCGGGATCAGGCTGTCGGCGAATTCGCCATGGGCCGGGTTCATGTCGGTGTCGACCGGGCCAGGTTGCACGTTGTTGATGGTGATGCCGCGAGGGCCGAGGTCGCGGGCTAGGCCTTTGGTCAGGCCGACCAGTGCCGATTTGCTCATCGCGTAGACACCGCCACCGCCGAAGGGCATGCGGTCGGCGTTGGTGCTGCCGATGTTGATGATCCGCGAGCCTTCGCCCATGTGTTTCGCTGCTTCCTGGGACGCAATGAACACGCTGCGCACGTTGATGGCCAGGGTCTGATCGAAGTCTTCGAGTTTGAAGTCTTCCAGCGGCGCGATGGCCAGTACGCCGGCGTTGTTGACCAGAATGTCCAGGCGTCCAAACGCTTCGACGGTGGCGTTGACGGCGTGGCGAATCGCGCTGGCATCGGCGCTGTCTGCCTTGATCGCCAAGGCTTTGCCGCCGTTGCCAGTGATGCTGTTCTGCAGTTCTTCAGCTTTGGCGGCGGAGCTGACGTAGGTGAAAGCGACAGCGGCGCCTTCAGCGGCCAGACGTTTGACGATGGCCGCGCCGATGCCGCGCGAACCGCCTTGAATCAGAGCGACCTTGCCGCTGAGGTGTTGAGTGGTCATGTTCGATCTCCAAGTGTTCAAGGCGGAATGCCTTGGTGTTGGTGCCGAGTATCGGCCTGGCATCGACAACCGGGTAGACCATGATTGCTATAGTCTGTGTAAACCAGAAGTTTATAGTGGCGATCATGGAAACGTTCAGCAGTATCGAATGCTTTGTGCGCAGCGCCGAAGTCGGCAGCTTTGCCGAAGCCGCGCGACGCTTGAGCCTGACCCCGGCGGCGGTCGGCAAGAGCGTGGCGAAACTGGAAGCGCGGCTTGGCGTGCGGCTGTTCCAGCGTAGTACACGCAGCCTGACGTTGACCGAAGCGGGGCAGCTGTTTTTGAGTGAAGTCAGCGCCAGCCTGACCACCATCCAGAATGCCGTAGCCAATCTGGCCAGTGCCGGCGGGCAACCGGCCGGCACGCTGAAAGTCAGCATGGGCACGGTGTTCGGTCGTCTGTATATCGTGCCGCTGCTCGGTGAGTTTCTGCGGCGCTATCCGGCAATCAACCCGGACTGGCATTTCGATAACCGCCAGGTCGACCTGATCGGGCAGGGCTTTGACGCGGCGATTGGCGGCGGCTTTGAACTGCCACAAGGCGTGGTTGCGCGCAGGCTGACACCGGCGCATCGGGTGTTGGTGGCATCGGAGGACTATCTGCAAAAACATGCGCCGATCAGCCATCCCGATGACCTCAAGCAACACGACGGCATTCTGATTCGCTCACCGCAGACCGGGCGCGTGCGCTCCTGGCAACTGACTCACCGCGATCAGCAACACAGTCCGCTGACATTGCGGGCGCGGATGACCATGAGTGATTCCGAGGCTGCCTGTGCAACGGCGATGCAAGGTTTGGGCATTGCACTGGTGAGCATGCCGTTTGCGGTGCCGTATCTTCAGGCAGGGACGTTACAGCGAGTGCTGCCGGAATGGTTTGTCGATGACGGCAACATTTCGATCTATTACGCCGAGCACAAATTGTTGCCGGGCAAGACCCGGGCGTTTGTGGATTTCGTGATTGAACAGTTTGCTGAGCAGGGACTGGGGCGTCGGTTTAGTGCTATCTGAGCCAGGCATCAAACCGAGTTGCGGCTATCGCGGGCAAGCCCGCTCCCACAAGTTTTGAGTTGTTCACACATCTTGCAAACAACACAAAACCCTGTGGGAGCGGGCTTGCCCGCGATGAACGATCACTCGGTCTATCGAGCAAAGCGCTCCGCCCAACCAACAATGTTCTTCGGCCGTGGCGTCGCATAAGTGCGCACCTTGGACGTCGACAACTTCAAACGCACCAGCGACTCGGCAATCGTCACCGCCGCTGTCACGCCATCCACCACCGGCACGCCGGTGCGCCGGCGAATCTGCTCGTCCAGCCCGGCCATGCCGCCGCAGCCCAGGCAAATCACCTCGGCCTTGTCCTGGGTCACCGCCAGTTCGGCCTGCTGCACGATCGCTTCCAGCGCGCGCTGCGGTTCGTGTTCAAGCTCCAAAACCGCCAGACCACTGGCGCGCACCGAGGCACAGCGATCCCACAGACCGGACAATTTCAGCCGATCCTCGATTAGCGGCACGGTGCGATCCAGTGTGGTCACCACCGAGTAGGCATGGCCGAGAAACATCGCGGTGCTGGCCGCCGCGTCAGTGATATCCACCACTGGCACGTTGAGCAGTTCCTGCAAGCCTTCGCGGCCATGTTCGCCGTAGCCGGCCTGGATCACCGCATCGAAGGGTTGATCGTAAGACATCACTCGATCCATCACGGCGATGGCGGCCAGGTAACTTTCGAAATTGCCTTCAATCGATTCGGCGCCGAAGTACGGCGTCAGGCCGACGATTTCGGTACCGGGCGAAGCGACGGCCTGCGCCGAGCGGGCGATGGCGTCGGTGATGGATTCGGTGGTGTTGACGTTGACCACGAGAATACGCATGGAAAATCCTTATTGCGGGCAGTGGTGCGGCCCGAAACCGGGCCGCGAAGGGATCAGTGGCTGACGTTATCCACAGCGATGCACTCGCCGCTGACGTCGGCGTAATGCGTGTGGCGTTTGGCGACGATCAGGTAAAGCATGCCGGCGATACCGGCACCGATCAGCCAGGAGAACGGTGAGACGCTGTGGAAACCGGGCACCAGCGCCAGGATGATGGCGATCAGCGCTGCAGGAATAAACGCCGCCACCGCGCGGAAATTGATGCCGCGGCTGTAGTAATAAGCGCCGTTGGGGTCTTCGCTGTAGAGCTGCGGCACGTTGATCCGGCCTTTGCGGATCAGCCAGTAGTCGACCATGATCACCCCGTACAACGGGCCGAGCAGGGCGCCGAGGCCCGACAGGAAATACACGATCACCAGCGGACTGTTGTAGAGGTTCCACGGCAGGATCAGCACGGCGATGGTCGCGCTGATCAACCCGGCGCGGCGGAAGGTCAGGTACTTCGGCGCCAGGTTGCTGAGGACGAACGCCGGGGCAACGAAGTTGGCCATGATGTTCACCGCAACGGTGACAATCAGAAAAGCCAGGCAGCCAAGCACCAGAAAGAACGTGTTGGGGATCGAAGCGATGATCTCGGTCGGGCTTTCGATGATCCGCCCGTTGATCTGGAACTGCGCGCCACACAGCAGTACGGTAATCGCGGCGAATACCAGAATGTTCACCGGCAAGCCCCAGAAATTTCCTACTTTGATGGTTTTGCGGCACGGCGAAGAACGGGCGAAGTCGCAGAAATTGAGGATCAGCGTGCCGTAGATCGCCAGCCACAACGCGCCACCAGCAAAAATGTTGCGCCACATCTCGCCCCCGGTCAGCGGCTCGCGGATCGACCAGGCAATGGTCGCGTTGGCCTGGAAGTACATCCACCCGGCGAGTGCGGCTACGGTCAGCAGAATCACCGGCCCGGCAAATGCCTCGTAACGGCGCACCATCTCCATGCCGTAGGCGAGGATCGCCAGTTGCACCAGCCAGATTGCTACAAAGCACACCCAGCCCAGACTCGACAGGCCCAGAATTGAGTCGTGATCGTATTCGGCAAAGCCGGGATGCACGGCGGTCAGCAGGACGCGGAATACCACCGAGGCGAGGTACGTCTGAATACCGAACCAGGCGATGGCGATAACCGCCCTGATCAATGCAGGAATTTGCGCACCGTGGATGCCAAAACTGATCCGGCTGATCACCGGAAACGGCACCCCGGTTTTCTGCCCCATGTACCCGGACAGGTTCATGAAGAAATACACCAGCGCCGCGCCGATCCCCAGCGACAACAGAATCTGCCAGCCGCCCAGACCCAGTGCATACAAGCCGATGGCGAACGAGTAGTTGGCGATGTTGTGCACGTCATTCGTCCACAGGGCGAAGATGCTGTACCGGCCCCAACGTCGGCCTTCGGCTTTGGTCGGCGCCAGATCGCTGTTGTGCAGACGCGGGCTCAGTTGCAGCGGCTCGCTCAGTCCGTCATCGGGCAACGGTTGATCAAGCGTGGAGGAGGGCAGATTCAGCACGATGTTATTCGAAAGACTTGTACGCATTCCGGCAGGCTCCTGACGTTCACTCCCGCGATGACTGTGCATGAGCGCTCAGGCTCGACAAATCTTCGTCGCGGCGGTGAAAACATCACTGGTTACGGGGCATCTGCAGCCTGTACGGGATAGGGCGCTTCAGGCTTGCGGATCGAAAGTGTGCATGTTTTGCAGTTTTGTATACAAAACATGTATGCGATAAAGCCAGATTTGTGCCAGTTGCCAATCTATAAGCGGCAGGGCTCATTTCGAATAGTTATCGATGCAACATAAGTCGCTGAAAAACCGACGATATAAATTGATCGATCGGGCAGGAATTTTTTCCAGGGGAGGGATTTTGCAGAGTGGCGAGCAGATGGGGATTCTGCTGGGGAGTGTAACTTTTCAGGGCGTCAGGACTGAAAGTGCACACATAAATGGCACCGATGGTGACAACCTTGTGTACACCTTTTGCGTGCCTGGCACATATCAATGTGGGAGCGAGCCTGCTCGCGAATGCGGTGGATCAGGCAACTGAAACGTTGACTGGAACGGCGCTTTCGCGAGCAGGCTCGCTCCCACAGGTCCTTCTATAAATGGGGGATCAAACCTTGCTCTTGCTGATGATATTCCCCGCATGCAGTCCGCATTCCTTCTGCGTGGCTTCTTCCCACCACCAGCGGCCTTCGCGCTCGTGCTGGTTCGGCAGCACCGGGCGGGTGCAGGGTTCGCAACCGATGCTGATGAAGCCGCGCTCGTGCAGGCTGTTGTACGGCAGCTCAAGCATGCGGATGTAACCCCAGATCTCCTCGCTGGTCATCTGCGCCAACGGGTTGAACTTGTACAGCGTGCGTTCCGGTGTCGAGAACGCCGTGTCGATTTCCAGCACCGCCACAGCGCTGCGGGTGCCCGGGCTCTGATCGCGGCGCTGGCCGGTGGCCCAGGCTTTGACGTCGGACAGCTTGCGCCGCAGCGGCTCGATCTTGCGGATGCCGCAGCATTCGCCGTGGCCATCTTTATAGAAGCTGAACAGGCCTTTTTCCTTCACGAACGGTTCGAGTTTCGTGTAGTCCGGCGAGACGATTTCAATATCGATCTTGTAATGCTCGCGCACCTGCTCGATGAAGCGGTAGGTCTCCGGATGCAGGCGGCCGGTGTCGAGGCTGAAGACTTTGACGTTCTTGTTCAGCTTCCACGCCATGTCCACCAACACCACGTCCTCGGCGCCGCTGAAAGATATCCACAAGTCATCGCCGAATTCGGCGAATGCGAGCTTGAGGATGTCCTGGGCGGATTTGTTGGCATAGGTCGTGGCGAGTTCCACGACGTCGAACGTTGGGCTCATCAGGGCGGCTTCCTACAGGTCAATGGCGCTCGGGCGCTCTATAGGGGGCCGATGGTAACAAAAAGCTGCCGCGCCCGGGGCGTCCTCTGCGTTGCGCGCGGCTGGTGCAGACGCTAGAGTTCGGCCTCGCTCGACTCAATAATCACTACAAACGGGAGTGTCTTGTGGAAATTGCTTGCCTGGATCTTGAAGGGGTACTGGTACCGGAAATCTGGATCGCCTTCGCCGAAAAAACCGGAATCGACTCCCTCAAGGCCACCACCCGGGACATTCCCGATTACGACGTATTGATGAAGCAGCGTTTGCGCATCCTCGATGAGCACGGCCTCAAGCTTGCGGACATTCAGGAAGTGATCGCGACACTGAAACCGCTGGACGGCGCGGTGGAGTTCGTCAACTGGCTGCGCGAGCGTTTCCAGGTGGTGATTCTCTCGGACACCTTTTATGAGTTTTCACAGCCACTGATGCGCCAACTGGGCTTCCCGACTCTGCTTTGCCATCGGTTGATCACTGACGAAAGCGGCCGGGTGACCAGCTATCAGTTGCGTCAGAAAGACCCCAAGCGTCAGTCGGTGTTGGCGTTCAAGAGCCTGTATTACCGGGTGATTGCGGCGGGGGATTCATACAACGACACGACCATGCTCGGCGAGGCGGATGCGGGGATTCTGTTTCATGCGCCGGACAACGTGATTCGCGAGTTTCCGCAGTTTCCGGCGGTGCATACGTTTGAAGAGCTGAAGCAGGAATTTCTCAAGGCCTCTAATAGAGAGTTGAGTTTGTAGTTGTCTGGAAGGACGTCTTCGCGAGCAGGCTCGCTCCCACAAGAAAATGCATTGATGATCGTTCCCACGCTCTGCGTGGGAATGCCTCAACGGACGCTCCGCGTTCGGCTTTGGATGGGACGCGGAGCGTCCCGGGCTGCATTCCCACGCGGAGCGTGGGAACGATCATTCCTCAGAGGTTTTGCAGGGTTTCCAAGAGAATTCTGACTTTGGTCATCGACTCCTGATACTCCGCCTGCCAGTCCGAATCGGCGACGATCCCGCCGCCGCCCCAGCAGCACACCTGGCCATCCTTGACCAGCAGACTGCGAATGGCGATGGAGCTGTCCATCTCACCGCGCACGTCCAGATACAGCAACGAGCCGCAATACAGACCGCGCCGGGTCGGCTCCAGCTCGTCGATGATCTGCATCGCCCGAATCTTCGGTGCGCCGGTGATTGAGCCGCCGGGGAAGCTGCCGGCGATCAGGTCGAGCGCGTCACGATCCGCCGCCAGTTCACCGGTCACGCTGCTGACCAGATGATGCACATTCGGATAGCTCTCCAGACTGAACAACTCCGGCACGCGCACCGAGCCGATGCGGCAGGTGCGCCCGAGGTCGTTGCGCAGCAGGTCGACGATCATCAGGTTTTCCGCGCGATCCTTGGGGCTGGCCAGCAGTTCGGCGGCATTGGCGGCGTCTTCGGCTGGAGTCAGGCCGCGAGGGCGGGTGCCCTTGATCGGACGGGTTTCGACCTGACGCTGGCTGACTCTGACGAAGCGTTCCGGTGAAAGGCTCAGCACCGCGCCGCCGTCGGGCAGGCTCTGGAAACCGGAGAACGGCGTCGGGCAGGCCTGGCGCAATGCGCAATAGGCCAGCCATGGATCGCCCAGACATTCGGCACGGAAGCGTTGCGCAAAGTTGACCTGATAGCAGTCGCCGGCCTGGATATAGTCCTGAATGCGTTCGAACGCCTGACGGTAATCGTCGGCCGAAATATCAGCGGCCATGGGGGCGTTCAGTTTGAATGGCGCCAGCGCGTCAAATTGAGGCTGAGTGAACAGCGCGACCAATCGCTGCCGTTCACTGTCGACAAGCGAAGGATGAAAGACCAGTTGGCTGGTTTGCGCGTGGTGATCACTGATCAGCGCCCAGTCGTACAGGCCAAAACGCGCATCGGGCAGTTGCAGGTCATCCAGCGCCTGACTCGGCAGGTTTTCCAGATGCCGGCCGAAGTCGTAGCTCAAATAGCCGATCAATCCACCGGCGAATGGTAATTCATACCCGGCAGGCAACTGCGCTTCGCCCAAGCGGCTGAGATGGTCACGCAGGCGCTGGAGGAAATGCGCACCGCTTTCCTCCGGCAACACCGCCAGTTGTTCCAGCGGCCAGGCGCTCAACAAGTCATAACGGCCGCGTTCGGCGCTCGGCCGGCCGCTGTCGAGCAGCACGGCGCCGGGGGCATTGCGAATGGCCGCGAAGTAGTCGGCGGGATTGGCGCGGTAGGGCAGTGGGTGTACGGAGCAGGTCAGCATGGGCGGGGCAGATCGGCCGTTGAGGCGGGGTGGGGATTGTAGTCCTCTGCGCTGCCAGATCAAAGTCAAAAGCCTCCCCCTCACCCCAACCCTCTCCCCCAAGGGGGCGAGGGGGAAAGGGAGCAGATCGGGGGCTTTTCAAAACTTGGGTTCGGCTCGATATCTTGGGGGAGGGAGCCGATCTTCATGCTTTTCAAAGCTTGAGTTCGACTCAAGACGTTCAGGTCGGCGTACCTCCAACATCCACCTCGGTCAGTCCCCTCTCCCTTTGGGAGAGGGTTAGGGTGAGGGGCTCTTGAGCTTTTAGCCTTCGACAGCTGGAATATGCCCAAACATCTCCTGGGTAAACGCCACCCGCTCTTCAACCGACTCCGTCACGCCCCGCGCCTTCAGCTCTTCCAGCCGCGCTTCAACCGCGTGGGTACGCAAGGTCAGGCCGCAATCGTTGGCGATCTGAATGTTCAGCCCCGGCCGCGCATTCAGCTCGAGGATCAGCGGGCCTTTTTCCTGATCAAGCACCATGTCCACGCCGATATAACCCAGCCCGCACAGCTCATAGCAGCCGGCGGCGAGTTTCATGAAACCGTCCCAGTAGGGCAGTTGCACGCCATCCACCGCATTGGTGGTGTCGGGGTGTTTGGTGATGATGTTGTTCAGCCATGTGCCGCGCAGCGTAAGGCCGGTGGCCAGATCGACGCCGACGCCAATGGCGCCCTGGTGCAGGTTGGCCTTGCCGCCGGACTGGCGGGTCGGCAGACGCAACATCGCCATCACCGGGTAACCCATCAGCACGATGATGCGGATGTCCGGCACGCCTTCGTAGCTGATGCTTTTGAAGATCTGGTCCGGGGTCACACGGTATTCGATCAGCGCGCGGTCGCGGTGGCCGCCCAGCGAGTACAGGCCGGTGAGGATGCTGGAGATGTGATGTTCCAGCTCCTCGTGGGCGAGGATCTTGCCCGACACCGTGCGATAACGGCCTTCGAAGCGGTCGGCGATGACGATGATGCCGTCGCCACCCGCGCCCTGCGCCGGTTTGATCACGAAGTCGCTGCGCCCGCCGATGATCTCGTCGAGCTTGTCGATTTCCTTCTCGGTGGAGATCACCCCGTACAGCTCCGGCACATGAATGCCGGCGGCGATGGCGCGTTCCTTGGTCAGGATCTTGTCATCGACGATCGGGTACAGGCTGCGCTTGTTGTACTTGAGCACGTAGTCCGCGTTTCGGCGGTTGATGCCCATGATGCCGCGCGCCTCGAGGGCCTTCCAGGTCTTCCAAAAACCGAACATCAGGCGTCAGCCTTCTTCAGGAAGGCCTTGAAACGTACCAGTTCGGTCAGGCGGTAGCCGCGATAGCGACCCATCGCCAGCATGAAACCGACCAGAATCAGCAGGATCGCCGGGAAGGTAAACACGAAGTACACCAGCTCCGGCACGGTCATGATCAGGTGTGCGAGAGAGGCGGCGAACAGCGTGCCGATGGCGACTTTCAGCGCATGGTTGGCGCCGCGTTCTTCCCAGGTGATCGACAGACGTTCGATGGTCATGGTCAGAATCACCATCGGGAACAGCGCCACCGACAAGCCACGCTCAAGCCCCAGCTTGTGGCTGAACAGACTGATCGCCGCAATCAACACCACCACGAACGTCAGCACCACCGACAGGCGCGGCAGCATTTGCAGCTTCAGATGTTCGAGATACGAGCGCAATGACAGGCCCAGCGCCGTGATCACTGTGAACAGCAGGATGCCGAAGCCCAGCTGCGTTTCGCGGAAGGCGAGGGCGATCAGCACCGGGGTGAATGTGCCGAGGGTCTGCAGGCCGACCAGGTTGCGCAGGATCAGGATCACCAGCACACCGATCGGGATCATCACCATGATCATGAAGGTCTGCTGGGTCTGCAGCGGCAAGCCGTACAGCGAGTAATCGAGGAAGTTGGCGTCAGTGTTTTCGTCGGTCAGCTTGGCCAGACGAATCGCGTTCATCTCGCTGTTGTTCAGGCTGAAGGTCACGTTGGCTTTCTTGCCGCCGTCGACGGTGATCAGGTTTTCGTCGCCGGTCCACCACAGCAGGCGATCGGTCGGCAGGCCTTGCTCACCGGTTTCCGGGTTGAAGTACAGCCAGTCGTTGCCGTTGAAGCTGCGCAGCCACAGTTCGGGAGTCTGAGGCTGATCGGCGACGAGGCGGATGGTGTGGACTTTTTCTACCGGAACGTGGGCAATCGACAGCAGCAGTTCGACGATCTTGGCTTTGTGCGAAGTCGACGGATCGCCGGCCAGCAGCAATTTGACGTTGTCGTCGTTGACATTGTTGACGCGCTTGATCGCCTCGCCAATAAAGGTTTCGACGTCGGCCGAATGTTGGCGGATCGGCGCGAGCAGAGCTTCGGCGGCGATTTTTTCCGGGCCTTCGATGACCATGCTGTCACGGAAGGTCGGGCCTTTGACCTTGGATTTTTCCGCGGTGTAGCGCTTGGTCAGCACCAGACGGTAATACAGCGTCTGGTTGCCCTTGGCGCGACGGGCCGACCAGGTCACCTTGCGGTTGCCGTCGATGCGGTTGACCGCGACGCCGTAGTTATTGGAGATGAAGCTTTCGTTGAGGCTCACGTAATCGCGGCTCAACGGCGGCACGAACATCTGGATCTTCACCGGATCTTTGGTGCTGGCGACGAACTCGACCTTGGCGTCGATGTTCCACAGGTCGTCGGTGGCGTCTTCGGTCACCGGGATGCCGAGCACGAAAATCTGATAGGCCGTAACCGAAACGCCCAGCAGCACCAGCACGGCGATCAGGATTTTCAGGTGGAAGGTTAGAGAACGCATGGAAATTACTCGGCGGTGTGAGCGGCGATGGTGCAGGCAGGTTTGCCGGCAGCGTATTTAAGACTGGGGTCGACCAGCGCGTCGAAGCGTTTCAGCGCCTCGGAGCCGATCAAAAGCGGGTATTGGAACGCACTTCGGTCGGTGAGGTTCACTTCGATGCTGCGCATTGCCGAACCCATGCAGATATCCAGCTCGATCACCGGACGGGCGGTGTACTGCTTGCCTTCTTCCGGATCGTAGTCGCCGGCGCGGCGCTTGATCTTGCTGACCCGCGCCAGCGGCCGTTCGATGGGGTGCGAATGCGCGGTGTCGATCGCCAGGTAGAAACGTACCCAGGATTCACCGTTGCGTTTGAAGCGTTTGATGTCGCGGGCACTCAGCGAGGCGGTTTTCGCCCCGGTGTCGAGTTTGGCCGCAACTTCGAGATTGATGCCGTCAAGCGAAGCGTATTCGTTGAGGCCGTACACGGTTTTTTCCCCCGCGGCGGCGAGGCCGGGCAGGCAAAACAGAGCAAAAAAGGTGGGGAAAGGCTTGAGTCTCATAAATCCTGGTGCGCAGCGTTCCGTTATCGGTTCAGGTGCCCGCACAACCGTGCGCAAGCCCCCGCGTGTGCCTGGCAGCTTTTTATGGCAAGCCGTACAAAAGACCCGCAAATGCGGGCGGCATTCTAGCACGGTGGTTTTATGGCGCCAGCGCTTGCGCCGACCCATGAGCTGCAAGGGATGCCACTCTTGTGGGAGCGAGCCTGCTCGCGAAAGCGCTGTGTCATTCGATGCAGAAGCCGGCTGATGTGCCGCCTTCGCGAGCAGGCACGCTCCCACAGTAATAGATGATCGATTGGCTGCGGTTATTAGACGATTGTCGACAATACCTATTTATCCTTTGACTGATGCGGTCTTATTGGCTAGTTTTTGCCGCATTGGATTTGAAGGTGTCGACAATCATGCTGGATCAACTCGATCCCCCGGTCATCAGTGGTGACGACTCCGAGACGCTGTCGGAAAACGTCTTCCGGCGCATCCAGGCCGCAATCGTCAAAGGCGAAATCGCCCCGGGCAGCAAGATTTCCGAGCCGGAACTGGCGCGCACCTATGGCATCAGCCGAGGCCCGCTGCGTGAGGCGATCCATCGTCTGGAAGGCCAGCGCTTGCTGGTGCGCGTGCCGCACGTCGGTGCGCGGGTGGTCTCGCTCAGTCATGCCGAATTGATCGAGCTCTACGAAATCCGTGAATCTCTTGAAGGCATGGCCTGCCGCCTCGCCGCCGAGCGCATGAGCGTCGAGGAAATCGACGAACTGCGCCGGGTCCTGGAAACCCACGAGCGCGATGCGGCGTTTCAGGCCGGCGTCGGTTACTACCAGCAGGAAGGCGACTTCGACTTTCATTACCGGATCATCCAGGGCAGCGGCAATCGCACGCTGACGCAGATGCTCTGCGGCGAGCTGTATCAACTGGTGCGCATGTACCGCATCCAGTTTTCCACCACGCCGAATCGCCCGCATCAGGCCTTCGCCGAACACCACCGCATTCTCGATGCCATCGCCGACCGTGACGGCGAGCTCGCGGAATTGTTGATGCGCCGCCACATCGGCGCCTCGAAACGCAACATCGCCCGTCACTACGAGGACGGCGCCCACAACAAGACAGCCACTGAACGAGGTGATGCATGACTTCCAACCTGAACACGCCGGGCCAGCGCTTCCGCGATGCGGTCGCCAGCGAGCATCCTTTGCAAGTGGTCGGCGCGATCAACGCCAACCACGCGCTGCTGGCCAAACGCGCCGGTTTCAAGGCGATCTACCTGTCCGGCGGCGGCGTGGCCGCAGGTTCTCTGGGCGTGCCGGACCTGGGCATCACCGGGCTGGACGACGTGCTCACCGACGTGCGCCGCATCACCGATGTCTGCGACCTGCCGCTGCTGGTGGATGTCGACACCGGTTTCGGCTCGTCGGCGTTCAACGTCGCGCGTACGGTCAAGTCGATGATCAAGTTCGGCGCGGCGGCGATTCACATCGAGGACCAGGTTGGCGCCAAGCGCTGCGGCCATCGCCCGAATAAAGAAATTGTCAGCCAGCAGGAAATGGTCGATCGCATCAAAGCCGCCGTCGATGCGCGCACCGACGACAGCTTCGTGATCATGGCGCGCACCGATGCGTTGGCGGTGGAAGGTCTGGAATCGGCACTCGATCGTGCGGCGGCGTGCATCGAGGCCGGCGCTGACATGATTTTCCCTGAGGCGATTACCGAGCTGGACATGTACAAGCTGTTCGCCAATCGCGTGAAAGCGCCGATCCTGGCCAATATCACCGAGTTCGGCGCAACGCCGCTGTACACCACCGAACAACTGGCCGGCGCCGACGTTTCTCTGGTGCTGTATCCGCTGTCGGCATTCCGCGCGATGAACAAGGCGGCGGAAAATGTCTACACGGCGATCCGCCGCGATGGCACGCAACAGAATGTCATCGACACCATGCAGACTCGCATGGAGCTCTACGATCGTATCGATTACCACACGTTCGAGCAGAAGCTCGATGCGTTGTTTGCACAGAAGAAAGGCTGAACAAAACCCTGTGGGAGCGAGCCTGCTCGCGAAGACGGACTGACATCCAACATTGATGTCGACTGATCCAGCGCTTTCGCGAGCAGGCTCGCTCCCACAAGTTTCCCCATACAAATTCAAGAAGATTGGAGAACACAATGGCCGAAGCAAAAGTACTCAGTGGCGCCGGGCTCCGTGGCCAGGTTGCCGGGCAAACCGCACTGTCCACCGTGGGCCAGGCCGGAGCCGGGCTGACCTATCGCGGCTACGACGTGCGTGAACTGGCCGCCGACGCGCAATTTGAAGAAGTCGCGTATCTGCTGCTGTACGGCGAACTGCCGACCAAAGCGCAACTGGCCGACTATCAAAGCAAACTGAGCAAGCTGCGCGACCTGCCGCAAGCGCTCAAGGAAGTGCTTGAGCGCATCCCGGCTGACGCGCATCCGATGGACGTCATGCGTACCGGTTGCTCATTCCTCGGCAACATCGAACCGGAGAAGGACTTCGCCGAACAGCGCGACAAGACCGACCGCCTGCTCGCCGCTTTCCCGGCGATCATGTGCTACTGGTATCGCTTCAGCCACGACGGCAAGCGCATCGACTGCGTCAGCGACGAGCCGACCATTGGCGGCCACTTCCTGCATTTGCTGCACGGCAAGAAACCGAGCGAACTGCACGTCAAAGTCATGAACGTGTCGCTGATCCTCTACGCCGAGCACGAATTCAATGCCTCGACCTTCACCGCACGGGTTTGCGCCTCGACCCTTTCCGATCTGTATTCCTGCGTAACAGCGGCAATCGGTTCGCTGCGCGGTCCATTGCACGGCGGCGCCAACGAAGCGGCGATGGAAATGATCGAGCGCTTCTCGTCGCCGGAAGAGGCGATCAAAGGCACCCTCGGCATGCTCGAGCGCAAGGACAAAATCATGGGCTTCGGCCACGCGATCTATAAGGACAGCGACCCGCGCAACGAGGTGATCAAGGGCTGGGCGAAAAAACTCGCGGACGAGGTCGGCGACAAGGTGCTGTTCCCGGTTTCCGAGGCCATCGACAAGACCATGTGGGAGCAGAAGAAACTGTTCCCGAATGCCGACTTCTATCACGCCTCGGCTTACCACTTCATGGGCATCCCGACCAAGCTGTTCACGCCGATCTTCGTCTGCTCGCGCCTGACCGGCTGGGCCGCGCACGTGTTCGAACAACGCGCCAACAACCGCATCATCCGCCCAAGCGCCGAGTACACCGGCGTCGAACAGCGCAAGTTCGTGCCAATCGAACGTCGCTGAAATGGTGGGCTGACCCGGAACCAGAGAACACCGCTAGACCCTGTGGGAGCGAGCCTGCTCGCGAAGACGGACTGACATTCAACATTGATGTCGACTGATATACCGCTTTCGCGAGCAGGCTCGCTCCCACAGTGGACGGTGTGTAACTCAGGTTTCTGGCCCACCCTTTGAAACCACCGTGACCCGAGTCCTGACCCGATGAACACAGAATTCCGCAAGAACCTGCCCGGCACGCCGCTGGATTACTTCGACACCCGCGCGGCGGTCGAGGCGATTGCGCCTGGCAGCTACGACACCCTGCCGTACACCTCCCGCGTGCTGGCGGAAAACCTCGTGCGTCGCTGCGACCCGGCCACGCTTACCGATTCGCTCAAGCAACTGATCGAACGCAAGCGCGATCTCGATTTCCCGTGGTTCCCGGCGCGGGTGGTCTGCCATGACATCCTCGGCCAGACCGCGCTGGTCGACCTCGCCGGTCTGCGTGACGCCATCGCTTTGCAGGGTGGTGACCCGGCGCAGGTCAACCCGGTGGTGCCGACGCAACTGATCGTCGACCACTCGCTGGCCGTCGAGGCGGGCGGTTTCGATGCCCAGGCCTTCGAGAAGAACCGCGCCATCGAAGATCGCCGCAACGAAGACCGTTTCCACTTCATCAACTGGACCAAAAAGGCCTTCAAGAACGTCGATGTGATCCCGCCGGGCAACGGCATCATGCACCAGATCAACCTGGAGAAAATGTCCCCGGTGATTCAGGTGCGCGAAGGCGTGGCGTTCCCCGACACTTGCGTCGGCACCGACAGCCACACGCCGCACGTCGATGCGCTGGGTGTGATTGCCATCGGCGTCGGCGGCCTCGAAGCCGAGAGCGTGATGCTCGGTCGCGCGTCGTGGATGCGTCTGCCGGAAAGCGTTGGCGTCGAACTGACCGGCAAGTTGCAACCGGGCATCACCGCCACCGACATGGTCCTGGCTTTGACCGAATACCTGCGCAAACAGAAAGTCGTCGGCGCATGGCTGGAATTCTTCGGTGAAGGCGCGGCAGCGCTGACCCTCGGCGACCGCGCGACCATTTCCAACATGGCCCCGGAATACGGCGCCACGGCAGCGATGTTCTACATCGATCAGCAGACCATCGATTACCTGAAGCTGACCGGTCGTGAAGACCAGCAAGTGCAACTGGTCGAGCAATACGCCAAGTTGACCGGCCTGTGGGCTGACAGCCTGAAAGGCGCGCAATACGAGCGCGGCCTGACTTTTGATCTGTCCTCGGTGGTGCGCAACATGGCCGGCCCGAGCAACCCGCACGCCCGCGTCGCGGTGTCCGATCTGGCGGCCAAAGGCATCTCCGGCCAGTGGGATGACGTGCCGGGGCAAATGCCCGACGGCGCGGTGATCATCGCCGCCATCACCAGCTGCACCAACACCAGCAACCCACGCAACGTCATTGCCGCTGGCCTGTTGGCGCGCAATGCCAACAAGCTCGGCCTGACCCGCAAGCCATGGGTCAAATCCTCGCTGGCGCCCGGTTCGAAAACCGTAGCGCTGTACCTCGATGAAGCGGGGCTGACCACTGAGCTGGAACAGCTCGGTTTCGGCGTTGTGGCATTTGCCTGCACCACGTGTAATGGCATGTCCGGCGCCCTCGATCCGCTGATCCAGCAAGAGATCATCGACCGCGATCTGTACGCGACCGCGGTGCTTTCCGGCAACCGCAACTTCGACGGCCGCATTCACCCGTACGCCAAACAGGCATTCCTTGCTTCGCCGCCGCTGGTGGTTGCCTACGCGATCGCCGGGACCATCCGTTTCGACATCGAAAAGGATGTGCTGGGCGTGGTCGATGGTCGGGAAATCCGCCTGAAAGACATCTGGCCGAGCGATGAAGAAATCGATGCGGTGGTGAAGTCGTCGGTCAAGCCTGAGCAGTTCCGTCAGGTCTACATTCCGATGTTCGCCGTGCATGAAGACACCGGGCCGAAAGTCGCGCCGTTGTACGACTGGCGCGAGATGAGCACCTACATCCGCCGTCCGCCGTACTGGGAAGGCGCGCTGGCCGGCGCTCGTCCGCTGAAGGGCATGCGCCCATTGGCGGTGCTGCCGGACAACATCACCACTGATCACCTGTCGCCATCGAACGCGATCATGCTCGACAGCGCCGCCGGCGAATACCTGGCAAAAATGGGCCTGCCGGAAGAGGACTTCAACTCCTACGCCACCCACCGTGGCGACCACCTGACCGCCCAGCGCGCGACATTCGCCAACCCGAAGCTGTTCAACGAAATGGTCGTGGAAAACGGCAAGGTCAAGCAGGGTTCGCTGGCGCGTGTCGAGCCGGAAGGCCAGGTCATGCGCATGTGGGAAGCCATCGAAACCTACATGCAGCGCAAGCAGCCGCTGATCATCATCGCTGGCGCTGACTACGGTCAGGGTTCGTCCCGCGACTGGGCGGCGAAAGGCGTGCGCCTGGCCGGTGTCGAGGCGATTGCCGCTGAAGGTTTCGAGCGCATTCACCGCACCAACCTGGTGGGCATGGGCGTGTTGCCGCTGGAATTCAAACCTGGCACCAACCGCCATACCCTGGCCATCGACGGCAGCGAAACCTACGACGTGATCGGCGAACGCAAACCCCGCGCGGATCTGACGCTGGTGATTCATCGCAAGAATGGCGAGCGCGTCGAAGTGCCGGTGACCTGCCGTCTCGATACCGCTGAAGAAGTGTCGATCTACGAGGCCGGCGGCGTGTTGCAGCGCTTCGCGCAGGACTTCCTCGAAGGCTCGGCGGTCGCCGTTTAAATCAACTTGTGGGCATGGGATTTTCAAGTCCCATGCCTTCGGTAAGGAGCACCATGGCTCACGCACCACAAATAAAAATCCCTGCGACTTACATGCGCGGCGGCACCAGCAAAGGCGTGTTCTTCAGCCTCAAGGATCTGCCCGAAGCAGCGCAGGTTCCAGGCCCGGCGCGCGACGCTTTGTTGCTGCGAGTGATCGGCAGCCCCGATCCCTACGACAAGCAAATCGACGGCATGGGCGGGGCGACGTCGAGCACTAGCAAAACCGTGATCCTGTCGAAAAGCACCCGCGCCGATCACGACGTCGATTACCTGTTCGGCCAAGTGTCGATCGACAAGCCGTTCGTCGACTGGAGCGGCAACTGCGGCAACCTCTCGGCTGCGGTCGGTTCGTTCGCCATCAGCAACGGTCTGGTCGACGTCAGCCGCATTCCGCACAACGGCGTGGCGGTGGTGCGCGTGTGGCAGGCCAACATCGGCAAGACCATCATTGCCCACGTCCCGATCACCAACGGCGAAGTGCAGGAAACCGGTGATTTCGAACTCGACGGCGTGACCTTTCCGGCGGCCGAAGTGCAGGTTGAATTCATGGATCCGGCGGCGGAAGAAGAGGGCGGCGGTGGCTCGATGTTCCCCACCGGCAATCTGGTCGATGAGCTTGAGGTCCCGGGTGTCGGCACGTTCAAGGCGACCATGATCAACGCCGGGATCCCGACGATATTCGTCAACGCCGAAGACATTGGCTACACCGGCACCGAACTCCAGGGCGCGATCAACGGCGATCCAAAAGCGCTGCTGATGTTCGAGACGATTCGTGCTTACGGTGCGTTGCGCATGGGCCTGATCGCCAATCTGGAAGAAGCCGCCAAGCGGCAGCACACGCCGAAAGTCGCATTCGTCGCCAAGCCTGCGGATTACGTGGCGTCGAGTGGTAAAGCGATTGCCGCTGGTGATGTGGACCTGCTGGTGCGCGCGTTGTCGATGGGCAAACTGCACCACGCGATGATGGGCACGGCAGCGGTGGCGATCGGCACGGCGGCGGCGATTTCCGGCACGTTGGTGAATCTTGCTGCCGGCGGCGTCGAGCGCAATGCCGTGCGCTTTGGACATCCGTCCGGGACGTTGCGCGTGGGCGCCGAGGCGACGCTGGAGAATGGCGAATGGGTGGTGAAGAAAGCCATCATGAGTCGCAGTGCGCGGGTGCTCATGGAAGGCTATGTCCGCGTGCCCGGCGATTGCTTTTAAGCAACAGCAATATCCTTGTGGGAGCGAGCCTGCTCGCGAAAGCGATGCATCAGACATGCAAATGTTGACTGACGCTCAGCCTTCGCGAGCAGGCTCGCTCCCACAGTGGATTGCATTTCAATCATAAGAAATCGTTAGCCCTGAACCGAGGTCCCATCAACGAACCACTTCACGAGTGAATCGAACATGAGCGCCAACGTCGACCTGAACAACCGTCCCGATTACGACGCAGTCCTGCAGGACATCGCCGACTACGTCCTCACCTTCAAGCCCGAATCCGCCGAGGCGCTGAACACCGCGCGCAACTGCCTGATCGACACGCTGGGCTGCGGTCTGCTGGCCCTGCGTTTCCCTGAATGCACGAAACACCTCGGCCCGATCGTCGAGGGCACGGTGGTGCCGTTCGGCGCACGAGTGCCGGGCACCAGTTATCGCCTCGATCCGGTCAAGGCCGCGTGGGACATCGGCTGTATCGTCCGTTGGCTCGATTACAACGACACCTGGCTTGCCGCCGAATGGGGGCATCCATCGGACAACCTCGGTGCCATCCTCGCCGTAGCCGATCACCTGTCGCAGAAACGCGTCGCCCACGGTGAGGCGCCGCTGACGGTTCGTGATGTGCTGGAAGCGATGATCATGGCCCACGAGATTCAAGGCGTGATCGCTCTGGAAAACTCCTTCAACCGGGTTGGACTCGACCACGTCATTCTGGTGAAAGTCGCCTCGACCGCCGTCAGCGCCAGACTGATGGGTGCCAATCGCGAGCAGATGCTGTCGGCGCTGTCCCATGCCTTCGCCGACGGTCAGGCGCTGCGCACCTATCGTCACGCGCCGAACGCCGGCTCGCGCAAATCCTGGGCGGCGGGGGATGCGGCGAGTCGCGGCGTGCGTCTGGCCGACATCGCCATGCGCGGTGAGATGGGCATTCCCGGCGTTTTGAGCGCGAAGCAGTGGGGCTTCTATGATGTTTCGTTCAGCCACACCAACAACGATCTGGCGCTGAAACCCGCGGACAAACGCGCTTTCAGCTTTTCCCGGCCGTTCGGCAGTTACGTGATGGAAAACGTGCTGTTCAAGATCAGTTTTCCCGCCGAATTCCATGCGCAGACGGCGTGCGAGGCGGCGGTGACCCTGCATCCGCAGGTGCGCAATCGCCTGCATGAGATCGACCGCATCGTCATCACCACCCATGAATCGGCGATCCGCATCATTTCCAAGGTCGGCCCGCTGGCCAATGCCGCCGATCGCGACCACTGCCTGCAATACATGACCGCCGTGCCGTTGGCATTCGGCAATCTGGTGGCGGAGCACTACGAAGACGACTTCCACAAGGCGCATCCGATCATCGATGTGCTGCGCGAAAAAATGGTCATCGTCGAAGAACCACGTTACAGCCGCGAATACCTCGAAGCCGACAAGCGCTCGATTGCCAATGCCGTGCAGGTGTTTTTCAAGGATGGCAGCAGCACCGATAACGTGCTGGTGGAGTACCCGATCGGCCATCGCCGCCGCCGCTCCGAAGGTATTCCGTTGCTGGAGGACAAGTTCAAGGCCAATCTGGCCACGCGTTTCGCCGGCCAGCGTTGCGCGGAGATTTTTGCGCTGTGCAAGGATCAGGCGCGGCTTGAAGCCACTCCGGTCAATCGATTCATCGATCTGTTTGTGCTCTGACAGACCGCGTTATCGTTCTTCGCGGGCTTGCCCGCGATAGCGTCAGATCAGGCACCGCAAACCTACTTGAACCGCCGCTCAACGCCTTTTTCCACCAGAATCTTCGCCGAAATCTCCTCGACGGAAAAATGCGTGGAATTGATGTGCGGAATGTTCTCGCGGCGGAACAGGTTTTCCACTTCGCGCACTTCGAATTCGCACTGGGCGTAGCTCGAATAACGGCTGTTGGGCTTGCGCTCGTTGCGAATCGCAGTCAGGCGGTCCGGGTCGATGGTCAGGCCGAACAGCTTGTGCTGATGGGCGCGCAGGGCCGTCGGCAGGGTCAGGCGCTCCATGTCGTCTTCGGTCAGCGGATAGTTGGCCGCGCGGATGCCGAACTGCATGGCCATGTACAGACACGTCGGCGTTTTGCCGCATCGCGACACGCCCACTAGTATCAGATCGGCTTTGTCGTAATAGTGGGTGCGCGCGCCGTCATCGTTGTCGAGGGCGAAGTTCACCGCCTCGATGCGCTCCATGTAATTGGAGTTGTGCCCGATGGAATGGGACTTGCCGACGGTGTAGGAAGAGTGCTCGGTAAGCTCCTGTTCGAGCGGCGCGAGGAAGGTCGAGAAAATGTCGATCATGAAACCATTGGACGTTGCGAGAATCTCACGGATGTCCTGATTGACGATGGTGTCGAAGATGATCGGCCGAAAGCCGTCGATTTCAGCGGCTTTGTTGATTTGTTGTACCATGGCCCGCGCTTTTTCCACGCTGTCGATGTAGGGCCGCGTGAATTTGCTGAAGGTAATGTTTTCGAACTGCGCCAGCAGGCTTTGACCCAGGGTTTCGGCGGTAATGCCGGTGCCATCGGAGATGAAGAAAGCAGATCGTTTCATTTGCACCTTGGGCCTTAAGCTAGTAACGAATCTTGGATATGATAGGCGCGATTTGCCGGCCGCCATTGGCCCGCATTCTCACTTATTTTCCAGGTCCAGGCCATACAACCGGCCAAGGCTCCCCCGGGCCGCCGGTTTCTGAGCTTTTCCAACACAGTTAGTGGAGAGATCACCTTGGTAGAGTACGTAGTTTCCCTCGATAAGCTCGGCAAACACGATGTTGAGCATGTGGGGGGCAAGAACGCATCCCTGGGCGAGATGATCAGTAACCTGGCAGGCGCCGGTGTTTCGGTCCCCGGCGGCTTCGCCACGACGGCTCAGGCCTATCGTGACTTCCTCGAACTGAGCGGCCTGAACGAGCAGATCCACAAGGCCCTCGACGCGCTCGACGTCGACGACGTCAATGCCCTGGCCAAGACCGGCGCGCAGATCCGCCAATGGATCATGGACGCCGAATTCCCCGAAAAACTGAATGCCGAGATCCGCACCGCGTTCGCCGCGCTGTCGGCGGGCAACCCTGACGTAGCCGTGGCCGTGCGTTCTTCTGCTACCGCCGAAGACCTGCCGGACGCCTCGTTCGCCGGTCAGCAGGAAACCTTCCTGAACATCCGTGGCGTGGAAAACGTAATCCGCGCCGCCAAAGAGGTGTTCGCTTCGCTGTTCAACGACCGTGCGATTTCCTACCGCGTGCACCAGGGCTTCGACCACAAACTGGTCGCCCTGTCGGCTGGCGTGCAGCGCATGGTGCGTTCGGAAACCGGCACCGCCGGCGTGATGTTCACCCTCGATACCGAATCCGGTTTCCGTGACGTGGTGTTCATCACCGGCGCTTACGGCCTGGGTGAAACCGTCGTACAAGGCGCGGTCAACCCGGATGAGTTCTACGTACACAAAGGCACGCTGGAGGCCGGTCGTCCGGCGATCCTGCGTCGCAATCTGGGCAGCAAAGCCATCAAGATGATCTACGGCGACGAGGCCAAGGCCGGTCGTTCGGTCAAGACTGTCGATGTCGACAAGGCCGAGCGCGCGCGTTTCTGCCTGACCGACGCCGAAGTCAGCGAGCTGGCCAAGCAGGCGATGATCATCGAGAAGCACTACGGCTGCCCGATGGACATCGAGTGGGCCAAGGACGGTGACGACGGCAAGCTGTACATCGTCCAGGCGCGTCCGGAAACCGTGAAAAGCCGCACCCAGGCCAACGTCATGGAACGTTACCTGCTGAAAGAAACCGGCACCGTGCTGGTGGAAGGCCGGGCGATCGGCCAGCGCATCGGCGCCGGCAAAGTACGGATCATCAAAGACGTCTCGGAAATGGACAAGGTCCAGCCGGGCGACGTGCTGGTTTCCGACATGACCGACCCGGACTGGGAACCAGTGATGAAGCGCGCCAGCGCCATCGTCACCAACCGTGGCGGGCGTACCTGCCACGCGGCGATCATCGCCCGTGAGCTGGGCATTCCGGCGGTGGTCGGTTGCGGTAACGCCACCCAGTTGCTGAAGGATGGCCAGGGCGTGACCGTATCCTGCGCCGAAGGCGACACCGGCTACATTTTCGAAGGCGAACTGGGCTTCGACATCAAGAAGAACTCCGTCGATGCCATGCCGGAGCTGCCGTTCAAGATCATGATGAACGTCGGCAATCCGGATCGCGCCTTCGACTTCGCCCAATTGCCGAACGCCGGCGTTGGTCTGGCGCGTCTGGAATTCATTATCAACCGCATGATCGGCGTGCACCCGAAAGCGCTGTTGAACTACGACGGCCTGCCGCAGGAAATCAAGGACAGCGTCGACAAGCGTATTGCCGGTTACAGCGACCCTGTCGACTTCTACGTCGACAAACTGGTGGAAGGCATCAGCACCCTGGCTGCAGCGTTCACGCCGAAAAAAGTCATCGTGCGTCTGTCGGACTTCAAGTCCAACGAATACGCCAACCTGATCGGCGGCAAGCTCTACGAGCCGGAAGAAGAAAACCCGATGCTGGGTTTCCGTGGTGCTTCGCGTTACATCAGCGAATCGTTCCGCGACTGCTTCGAGCTCGAATGCCGCGCGCTGAAACGCGTGCGCAACGAGATGGGCCTGACCAACGTGGAAATCATGGTGCCTTTCGTCCGTACGCTCGGTGAAGCCAGCCAGGTGGTCGATCTGCTCGCCGAGAACGGCTTGAAGCGCGGCGAGAACGGTCTGCGCGTGATCATGATGTGCGAACTGCCATCGAACGCGATTCTGGCCGAGGAATTCCTCGAATTCTTCGACGGTTTCTCGATCGGCTCCAACGACCTGACCCAACTGACTTTGGGTCTGGACCGTGACTCCGGGATCATCGCGCACCTGTTCGACGAGCGGAATCCAGCGGTGAAGAAGCTGTTGGCCAACGCCATTCAGGCGTGCAACAAGGCCGGCAAGTACATCGGCATCTGCGGTCAGGGTCCTTCGGACCACCCGGATCTGGCCAAGTGGCTGATGGAACAGGGCATCGAGAGCGTGTCGCTGAACCCGGACACCGTGCTGGAAACCTGGTTCTTCCTCGCCGAAGGTCAGGCGCAGGCTTGATCAACATGTGAACGGGCCGCGCCCCCTGTAGGAGCGAGCCTGCTCGCGAAGACGGAGCAACATTCACCATGGATGTTGATTGATACACCGCTTTCGCGAGCAGGCCCGCTCCCACATGGGCCGGGCCTTGAGATTGAAGTAGGGCGGGCTCCATCGGATGCCGCCCTTTTTTGTGCAAGAGCATTATGCAAAGCAGCAGCAACCTGTTTCCTGTCGCGCTGATCAGCGCCGAGCGGCGCGGCGATCTGAGCGAAGACGTCTATCGATTGAAACCCGGCAACAGCCCGGACTGGTCCGTGGAGATCGCCGTCACCCGTTTGGGCATGGCCGATGACACGGCGCCACGCGGCGTGCCGGTGATTCTGTTGCACGGCAGCTTTTCCAATCGGCGCTTCTGGTTTTCCCCCAAAGGCCTCGGGCTCGGCGCGTATCTGACGCGGCTGGGTTTCGACGTGTGGATCCCGGAAATGCGCGGTCACGGCCTGTCTCAGCGCAACGAAGACTATCGGCGAAATCGTGTGGCCGACTACGCCCGCTACGATCTGCCGGCGATTGCCGCGTTCGTGCGTGAGCAGAGCGGACAGATCCCGCACTGGATCGGCCATTCGCTGGGCGGCATCACCCTGGCGGCGGCGCTCGGTGGCGAATATCTCGGCGAACCGGCCGTGGCCTCGGCGGCGTTTTTCGGCACGCAGGTCAGCCGCACCTACTGGCCGTTGAAAATCCCACCGGTGGAGTGGGGCGGGCGCTTTATTCTCAAGCGTTTCGCGCAGTTGTCCGGCTCACGCCTCAAACGCGGCCCGGAAGACGAACCGATCGGCCTGGCCATCGAAAGCATGCGCTGGTACGGCTTGTTCGGTCGCTTCGGCGACAAGGAAAAGGACTGGTGGGCCGGACTTGCCGAGGTTCAGGTACCGGTGCTGGCGGTGACGGCAGCGGGCGATCATCAGGATCCGGCGTGGGCCTGCCGCAAGCTGTTCGAGCAGATCGGCTCAGAGTGCAAGCAGTTCATCAACCTGGGCCGCGAGCAGGGCTTCTCGGATAATTTCGGCCATGTCGAAATGCTGGTGAGCAAAGCAGCGCAGGCTGAAGTGTGGCCGCTGGTGGCGCGCTGGTTGAAGGATCAGCAGACACCGTTGCTTGCGCAGCCAGCGAATCTGGCCGCCGCAGTGTGAGGGGCGTTCCGTTCAGCCTGGCTTGCGGCTAAGATATGACGCGTTGTGCGGTTCTGGTCATATTTCGTGACTGTTTAGCTATTACGTTTCAGGGTTTGTTCAGGTTGCGTCAGCGACCATGGCATGGACTAAGGTAAACAGCGACCGCCGGAACTCGTCTTATCAGAATGCGGCATCCTTGATCGTCTTCCTTGTTACAGGAGTTTTTCGATGGAACATTACCTTACGCCTGATCTGTGCGACGCCTACCCGGAGCTGGTGCAGGTGCTGGAACCGATGTTCAGCAATTTCGGCGGCCGGGATTCCTTCGGCGGCGAAATCGTGACCATCAAATGCTTCGAAGACAATTCGCTGGTCAAGGAGCAAGCCGAACTCAACGGCAAAGGCAAAGTGCTGGTGGTTGATGGCGGCGGTTCGCTGCGCCGCGCCCTGCTGGGCGACATGATCGCCGCCAAGGCCGCGCAGAACGGTTGGGAAGGGTTGGTGATCTACGGTTGCATCCGTGACGTCGACGTCATCGCCCAGACCGATCTCGGCGTGCAGGCGCTGGCCAGTCACCCGATGAAAACCGACAAGCGCGGCATCGGCGACCTCAACGTTCCGGTGACTTTCGCCGGCGTGACGTTCCACCCAGGTCAATACATTTATGCGGACAACAACGGCGTGATCGTTTCGCCGACTCCGCTGAAAATGCCTGAATAAGGTTTTCGACAAGGGATGCGGATGTTCGAGGAAGAAAACGCGCAATGGGGGCTGGTACATGCCCTGGTACTGGACGGCAAGGGCGGTGCGCGTTCGATAGCCCGGACTGAGCTCGACGATTTGCAGCTGCAGGCCCATGAAAGCCTGTGGCTGCACTGGGATCGCAGCCATCCGCAGACCCAAACCTGGCTGCGCAAATCCAGCGGGCTCAACGAATTCACCTGCGATCTGCTGCTGGAAGAGAACACCCGCCCGCGTCTGTTGCCATTGCCCGACTCCGAGCTGCTGCTGTTTCTGCGCGGGGTCAATCTCAACCCGGGCGCCGAGCCGGAAGACATGGTCTCGGTGCGGATTTTTGCCTCCGCTCAGCGCGTGATTTCCCTGCGCTTGCGTCCGTTGCGCGCTACAGATGAGTTGCTGGCGCTGCTGGGGGAGGGCAAAGGTCCGAAAACGTCTTCTGAATTGATGCTGTATCTGGCGCAGTTCCTCACCAATAAAGTGCAGGATCTGGTCACGTGCCTGTCGGAAGTGGTCGATGAAGAGGAAGAAAAACTCGACGCCGACGAACGGTATACGCCCGAGCACGGGGCCATTTTGCACATCCGCCGCAGAGCGGCCGGGCTGAAGCGTTTTCTCGCGCCACAGCGGGATATTTTTGGACAGCTGACCCGGATAAAATTGCCGTGGTTCGTCGAAGACGACGCCGACTACTGGAACGAATTGAACAACAGCCTGACCCGTTATCTGGAAGAGCTCGAATTGACTCGAGAGCGTGTGGGGCTTGTGCTGGAGGCCGAAGATCGGCGTTTGAGCGTGCACATGAATCGCACCATGTACCGCTTCGGCATCATTACCTGCATCTTTTTGCCGATGAGTTTCATCACCGGTCTGCTCGGGATAAATGTCGGCGGTATTCCGTTTGCCGAAAGCCCGTATGGTTTCCTGATTGCCTGCCTGACGGTACTCGCCCTGGCGTTCGGTCAGTGGTGGTTGTTCCGTCGATTGCGCTGGGTGTGAACATGGCGCATGTGACCCGAGTAAAACTGCCCGCGTCTTTCACAGACATCACGAGAGGTGCGTATGCACGATCCGTTTGAACAGTCTTTGCGCGACATGCTCAACGCTTCGCCGTCCAGCCGCGACGACGATGCGTGCCTGGGCCGCGTACTCAAAACCGCCAACCGCCAGGTCGGCGCCGGTGATCTGTTCAGCTTGCTGGGCCGCTGGCTGCCCGCGCTGATGATCGCCCTGAACAATGGCTCGGCACATGTCTTGCCGGTTTCCCGTCTTCGTAAAACCACTGCTCGCACTGCTGATAAGGCTGATTGAATATGGAACTTGATCTCTGGACTCAGAGCCTCGTCACTGCAATGACTGCGTTGTGGACCAAAGTCGCTAATTTCATTCCGAACCTGTTCGGCGCACTGGTTGTGCTGCTGTTGGGTTTCGTCGTGGCCAAGCTGCTCGACACCTTACTCTCCAAGTTGCTCGCAAAACTGGGCCTTGATCGCCTGATGGGCGGTACCGGGCTGACCAAGCTGATGTCGCGCGCCGGGCTGCAAGTGCCGATCTCGACGCTGATCGGTAAAATCGTCTACTGGTTCGTTCTGCTGATTTTTCTGGTTTCCGCAGCAGAATCCCTTGGCCTTGAGCGAGTTTCAGCTACGCTGGACATGCTGGCGTTGTATCTGCCGAAAGTATTCGGCGCCGCGCTGGTGTTGCTGGTCGGTGTCCTGCTGGCGCAACTGGCTAACGGGCTGGTGCGCGGCGCAGCAGAAGGCGTAGGCCTGGACTACGCTTCCGGGTTGGGACGGATCGCGCAGGGGCTGGTGATCATCATCAGCATCTCGGTGGCGATCAGCCAGCTCGAGGTCAAGACCGACCTGCTGAACCATGTAATTGTCATCGTTTTGATTACCGTTGGTCTGGCAGTTGCGCTGGCCATGGGTTTGGGAAGCCGGGAAATCGCCGGTCAGATTCTTGCGGGAATCTATGTGCGTGAGCTGTACGAGGTTGGGCAACAAGTGCGTGTTGGCGAGGTCGAAGGCCAGATCGAAGAGATCGGCACGGTTAAAACCACATTGCTGACCGATGAGGGTGAGCTAGTCTCTCTCTCCAATCGGATCCTGCTGGAACAGCATGTGAGTAGCCGCTAAACCGGCAAACCCTGCTAATGTATGCCGCCGCAAAATGCCAGCCGAGGCTGGTTGTGGCGGACATTGACCTGACTGTCGGCACGACTTGTTTTGAATAAAGCCCAACCGCTATCCACGCGCTACGACCCCCGCGAGCTCTCTGATGAGGAGTTGGTCGCGCGCTCGCATACCGAGCTGTTTCACGTAACGCGCGCCTACGAAGAGTTGATGCGGCGTTACCAGCGAACATTATTTAACGTCTGCGCGAGATATCTTGGGAACGATCGCGACGCAGACGATGTCTGTCAGGAAGTGATGCTGAAGGTGCTGTACGGCCTGAAGAACTTCGAGGGGAAATCGAAGTTCAAAACCTGGCTTTACAGCATCACTTACAACGAATGCATCACGCAGTATCGGAAGGAACGGCGTAAGCGTCGCTTGATGGACGCTCTCAGTCTGGACCCTCTTGAAGAAGCGTCTGAAGAAAAGGCGCCGAAGCCGGAGGAGAAGGGTGGGCTTGATCGCTGGCTGGTGTATGTGAATCCGATTGACCGCGAAATTCTGGTGCTACGATTTGTCGCAGAGCTGGAATTTCAGGAGATCGCAGACATCATGCACATGGGTTTGAGTGCGACAAAAATGCGTTACAAACGCGCTCTAGATAAATTGCGTGAGAAATTTGCAGGCATTGCTGAAACTTAGTTCAGCGCAAATATCTCTTACGTGTAGGCAAGTTCTGATAGACTTGCCGCCGAGTTGTCCCCCGGTTTGCGGGACTGCTTCACAATCACCAGATGGGGATTTAACGGATGAAACTGAAAAACACCTTGGGCTTGGCCATTGGTTCTCTGATTGCCGCCACTTCGTTCGGCGCTCTGGCACAAGGCCAAGGCGCAGTTGAAATCGAAGGCTTCGCTAAGAAAGAACAATTCGACAGCGCTCGTAACTTCAAGAACAACGGCAACCTGTTCGGCGGTTCGATCGGTTACTTCCTGACCGACGACGTTGAACTGCGTCTGGGCTACGACGAAGTGCACAACGTACGTGCCGACGATGGCAAGAACGTCAAAGGCGCTAACACCGCTCTGGACGCTCTGTACCACTTCAACAACCCAGGCGACATGATTCGTCCATACGTTTCGGCCGGTTTCTCTGACCAGAGCATCGACCAGAACGGTTCGAACGGTCGTAACCGTTCCACCTTCGCCAACGTTGGCGGCGGTGCCAAGCTGTACTTCACCGAGAACTTCTACGCCCGTGCCGGCGTTGAAGCTCAGTACAACATCGACCAGGGCGACACCGAGTGGGCTCCTAGCGTCGGTATCGGTGTGAACTTCGGTGGCGGCTCCAAGCCAGCTGCTGCTCCAGTTCCAGCACCTGCTGAAGTCTGCTCCGACAGCGACAACGATGGCGTTTGCGACAACGTTGACAAGTGCCCGGACACCCCAGCCAACGTAACCGTTGACGCTGATGGCTGCCCAGCAGTTGCTGAAGTTGTTCGTGTTGAGCTGGACGTGAAATTCGACTTCGACAAGTCGGTAGTCAAGCCTAACAGCTACGGCGACATCAAAAACCTGGCTGACTTCATGAAGCAGTACCCATCCACCACCACTACTGTTGAAGGTCACACTGACTCCGTCGGTCCTGACGCTTACAACCAGAAACTGTCCGAGCGTCGTGCAAACGCCGTTAAGCAAGTTCTGACCAACCAGTACGGTGTTGAATCGTCCCGCGTTCAGTCTGTTGGCTACGGCGAATCCCGCCCAGTTGCTGACAACAAAACTGAAGCTGGCCGCGCTGTAAACCGTCGCGTAGAAGCGCAGGTTGAAGCTCAAGCTAAGTAATTAGCTGCCGCTGATGGAAAAGCCCGGCTCAGGCCGGGCTTTTCTTTGTCTGCGATTTGGCTTTGAGTCTTGAAAGATCGCAGCCTGCGGCAGCTCCTTGTATGTTCCCCACACACCAGCATGAATGAGATCTAAGCTCGCTGGTGCGACATACGAAGATGTGTTTCTGGGGGAGACCGATC
>NZ_JBXAWD010000026.1:0-30589 GCF_057291535.1 Pseudomonas sp. 1L-E-NC-VB-C3
TCGTTAGCGGGAGGCGAATTCTACAGCGTTAATCGCTGCTGTCAACACCTCTTTTTCTCCGCTTTCGACCGAGAAGATCGAACCGTTAAAAGAGCCACACATCACTGCTCTTTCAACTCCTTCCAGGCTTCGATAATCTGAAGCAAGCCGCTGCCGAAAACCGCATAACTCTTTGAATATCAAGGAGTTTTCCGTTTCGACTGCGCCGGAAGTGGGGCGAATTATAGACCTCTGGAATCTGCCGTCAACACCTATTTTCATATTTCTGTCATATCGGTCAAAAAGCCCCGAAAACGAGAAGGCCGACCTGAAAGGTCGGCCTTCTGCACATCCAGCTACTTATAAGCTAGGGAATGCGAACTGCGAAGCTTCATGGCTTGCACGCTGCGGCCAGCGCTGGGTGATCGCCTTGCGACGAGTGTAGAAGCGCACGCCATCCGGACCATAGGCGTGCAGGTCGCCAAACAGCGAACGCTTCCAGCCGCCGAAGCTGTGATAAGCCACCGGCACCGGCAACGGCACGTTGACGCCGACCATGCCGACTTCGATCTCGTCGCAGAACAGCCGCGCCGCTTCGCCGTCACGGGTGAAGATGCAGGTGCCATTGCCGTATTCGTGATCATTGATCAGTTGCATCGCCTCTTCCAGGCTGTTCACCCGCACCACGCACAGCACCGGGCCGAAGATCTCTTCTTTATAGATGCGCATCTCAGGGGTGACGTTGTCGAACAGGCAGCCACCGAGGAAGAAGCCGTCTTCATGACCGGCGACGCTCAGACCGCGACCATCGACCACCAGGGTCGCGCCCGCCGCCACACCGTCATCCACATAACCACGGACCTTGTCACGCGCCTGACCGGTAACCAACGGCCCCATGTCCAGACCGCACGAGGTACCCGCGCCGATTTTCAGCGCTTTGATCTGAGGGACCAGTTTCGCCACCAGCGCGTCCGCGACCTGATCGCCAACACACACGGCCACCGAGATGGCCATGCAGCGTTCGCCGCAGGAACCGTAAGCCGCGCCCATCAGTGCACTCACCGCATTGTCGAGATCGGCATCCGGCATCAGTACCGCGTGGTTCTTCGCGCCGCCCAGTGCCTGAACGCGTTTGCCGCGCTTGGTGCCTTCGGCGTAGATGTATTCGGCAATCGGTGTCGAACCGACGAAGCTCAGCGCTTTGACTTCCGGCGCTTCGATCAACGCGTCCACCGCTGTCTTGTCACCATGGACCACACTCATCACGCCTTTCGGCAATCCTGCTTCCAGCAGCAACTGAGCGATCAGCAGCGTCGAGCTTGGATCGCGCTCGGATGGCTTGAGGATGAAGCAGTTGCCGCAGACGATCGCCAGCGGGTACATCCACAGCGGGACCATGGCCGGGAAGTTGAACGGGGTGATACCGGCAACAATCCCCAACGGCTGGAAGTCCGACCAGGCATCGATGTTCGGGCCGACGTTGCGGCTGTATTCGCCCTTGAGGATTTCCGGGGCGGCGCAGGCGAACTCGACGTTCTCGATACCGCGCTTCAATTCACCGGCGGCATCTTCCAGGGTCTTGCCGTGCTCTTCGCTGATCAGTTGCGAGATGCGCGCTTCGTTCTGCTCCAGCAGTTGCTTGAAGCGGAACATCACCTGGGCGCGTTTGGCCGGTGGCGTATTACGCCACGCAGGAAACGCAGCCTTGGCGGCATCGATGGCTTTCTGAATGGTGGCCTGGCTGGCCAATGGCAGTTTATGGATCGCCTGGCCGGTAGACGGGTTGAACACATCCACCGCGCGACCGTTCTCGGTCACCAGTTCGCCATTGATCAAATGCGGGATAACGCTCATCGAACACTCCTGAATTCTGGTCCGCAGGCGCCGTGAGAGACGCCGGCACTTTTGTACATATATAGAGGGAAAAATCAGTCGAGCTTGTTCAGCACTTCGCCGACCGCGTCGAACAGACGATCGAGGTCTTGCGGCTTGCTGTTGAAGGTTGGGCCGAACTGCAGGGTGTCGCCGCCGAAGCGTACGTAGAACCCGGCTTTCCACAAGGCCATGCCCGCTTCGAAAGGACGCACGATCGCGTCGCCGTCACGCCCGGCAATCTGGATCGCGCCAGCCAGGCCATAGTTGCGGATGTCGATGACGTTCTTCGAGCCCTTCAGACCATGCAGCGCGTTTTCGAAATGCGGCGCGACTTCGGCGACGCTCTGCACCAGGTTTTCCTTTTGCAGCAAATCGAGTGCTGCGAGGCCGGCGGCACAGGCCACCGGGTGCGCCGAATAGGTGTAGCCATGGGGGAATTCCACGGCGTATTCCGGCGTCGGCTGGTTCATGAAGGTCTGGTAGATCTCGGAGCTGGCAATCACCGCGCCCATTGGAATCGCGCCGTTGGTGACTTGCTTGGCGATGCACATCAGGTCCGGGGTCACGCCGAAGCTCTCGGCGCCGAACATCGAACCGGTGCGGCCGAAACCGGTGATCACTTCATCGAACACCAGCAGGATGTTGTGCTGATCGCAGATCTCGCGCAGACGCTTGAGGTAACCCTGCGGCGGAACCAATACCCCGGCAGAGCCGGCCATCGGCTCAACGAACACCGCAGCGATGTTGGAAGCGTCGTGCAGTTCGATCAACTTCAGCAGTTCATCGGCCAAAGCGATACCGCCCTGCTCCGGCATGCCACGGGAAAACGCATTGCTCGCCAGCAGCGTGTGTGGCAAGTGATCGACGTCCATCATCGCCTGACCAAACAGTTTGCGGTTGCCGTTGACGCCGCCGAGGCTCGTGCCGGCGATGTTCACACCGTGGTAGCCACGGGCGCGGCCGATCATTTTGGTCTTGGTCGCCTGGCCTTTCAGGCGCCAATAGGCACGGACCATTTTTACCGCGGTGTCAGCGCACTCGGAACCAGAGTCGGTGAAGAACACGTGGTTCAGGTTGCCCGGGGTCAGTTCGGTGATTTTCTCTGCCAACTGGAACGACAACGGATGGCCGTACTGGAAACCCGGTGAGTAATCGAGAGTGCCCAGCTGTTTCGCAACGGCTTCCTGAATTTCCTTGCGGGTGTGCCCGGCGCCGCAGGTCCACAGACCGGACAGCGAGTCGTAGATCTTGCGGCCCTTGTCGTCGAACAGCCAGCTGCCTTCAGCGCCGACGATCAGACGCGGGTCGCGTTGAAAGTTGCGGTTGGCGGTGTACGGCATCCAGTGCGCGTCCAGCTTCAGTTGGCTGGCCAGTGGCGACGGCGCGTTTTCAGGCATGTTCATCGGGCAAAACCTCGCAGGGCATAAGCGTCAGGGAGATGGAAAGCGTTGTTGCAGCTAAATTGCCACGGCGATAAAGTCGGTGAAATCCAACTCTTCTAACCTTCAGTTAGATCATTGCTAAACAAAGAGAACAAAAAATGAGCAGCCGCCGCGCCGATCCATTGGCCCAGGTCAGTGACTTTGATATCCGTTTGCTGCGGATTTTTCGCAGTGTCGTGGAATGTGGCGGCTTCTCCGCAGCGGAAACCGTGCTCGGCATCGGCCGTTCGGCGATCAGCCAGCAGATGAGCGATCTGGAACAGCGCCTCGGCTTGCGCTTGTGTCAGCGTGGCCGGGCCGGATTTTCCCTGACCGAGGAAGGTCGTGAGGTGTATCAGTCGGCACTACAGCTGTTGAGTGCACTGGAGAGTTTTCGCACCGAGGTCAACGGTCTGCACCAACACCTGCGCGGCGAGCTGATCATCGGCCTGACCGATAACCTCGTTACCCTTCCGCACATGCGCATCACCCACGCCCTCGCGCAGTTGAAGGAACGCGGGCCGGATGTGCAGATCCAGATTCGCATGATTGCACCAAACGAAGTTGAACAAGGTGTGCTCGACGGGCGCCTGCACGTTGGCGTGGTGCCGCAGGCCAGCGCCTTGTCAGGACTGGAATATCAGCCGTTATACAGCGAGCGTTCGCTGCTGTATTGCGCGGTGGGTCATCCGCTGTTTTATGTCGACGACAAACAACTCGATGATCAACGCCTCGACAGTCAGGACGCGATTGCGCCGACCTTTCGTTTGCCGGCGGAGATTCAGGCGCATTATCAGGCGCTCAACTGCACCGCCAGTGCCTCTGACCGTGAGGGCATGGCGTTTCTGATTCTGACCGGGCGCTACATCGGTTACCTGCCGGATCACTACGCCAGCCTTTGGGTGCAGCAGGGGCGTTTGCGTGCGCTCAAGGCCGGCACGCGTTTTTACGATTTGAGTCTGGCATCGGTCACGCGCAAGGGGCGGCGCCCTCATTTGGTGCTGGAAAGTTTCCTCGAGAGTCTGGCGGCGACGCGATAGATAAGCGCGCAGAGCCCAGCCCGGTAGGGCCTCATCGACAGAATCCAGGAATAACCTGAGCAAGTGGACAGGTTTTTGCAGTGAAGGGCTGACTCGTCCTTCAACAAGAAGCCAAAACCATGCAGCCAGATTCCGATTCGTCCAGTGAACTGATCTACGGCCTCAACGACCGCCCCAAACCACTCGCCGCCATTCTCGCCGCGCTGCAACACGTGCTCGCCAGTTTCGTCGGCATCATCACCCCGCCACTGGTGATCGGTTCCGCGCTCGGGCTAACCGCGCATCTACCGTACCTGATCAGTATGGCGTTGATGGTCTCGGGCGTCGGCACTTTTATCCAGGCGCGGCGACCGTTCGGCATCGGCGCGGGGATGATCTGTCTGCAAGGCACCAGTTTCGCGTTTCTCGGTGCGGTGCTGTCGGCCGGGTTTCTGGTCAAGCAGCGCGGCGGCAGCCCGGAAGATATCCTGGCGATGATTTTCGGCGTGTGCTTTTTCGGCGCAATCGTGCAGATCGTGCTCAGCCGTTTCATCGGTCAGTTGCGCCGAGTGGTCACACCGCTGGTGACCGGCATTGTCATCACGCTGATCGGCATCAGCCTGATCAAGGTCGGCATCACCGATCTGGGTGGCGGCTTCAACGCGCCGGACTTCGGCGCGCCAGGCAATCTGGCCTTGGGCGTGTTTGTGCTGCTGACGATCATTCTGCTCAACCGCTCGAACACGCCGTGGGTACGACTGTCGGCGATCATCATCGGACTGGTGCTCGGCAGCCTCGCGGCGTGGTTCAGCGGGAAACTGGTCCCGCAGCCGTTGCCTGACTTGCCACTGGTGAGTTTTCCTACGCCGTTCAAGTTCGGATTCAACTTCGACTGGACCGCTTTCCTGCCGGTCGCTCTGATTTACCTGATCAGCACCATCGAAACCGTCGGCGACCTCACCGCCAACTGCATGCTCGCCCGCCAACCGATCAGCGGCCCTTCTTATATAAGCCGCTTGCGCGGTGGCGTGCTCGGTGACGGCGTGAGCTGCATGATTGCGGCGACCTTCAGCGCCTTCCCCAACACGACGTTCGCGCAAAACAATGGCGTAATCCAATTGACCGGCGTTGCCAGCCGCTACGTCGGCCTGTACATCGGCGCGATCCTGTTTTGCCTCGGCCTGTTCCCGATGATCGGCGCGGTGCTGCAACAGATCCCGAAACCGGTGCTGGGCGGTGCGACGCTGGTGATGTTCGGCGCAGTGGCGGCGGCGGGCGTACGCATTCTCGCGCAGTCACCGCTGGACCGGCGCAGCATGTTGATCATCGCCACTTCGTTCGGCGTCGGCCTTGGCATCGCCGCGCAACCGAACCTGCTGCACCTGTTGCCGAAACTGGTGCAGAACCTGTTCGACTCGGCGATCACCAGCGGCGGGTTGACGGCAATCTTCCTTTGTCTGTTGTTGCCGGAAGGCAAAACCGCCGAGACAAAAAGCCCCGCGTCATTGAACAAGATCGAACAGGCGTAACTGTTTTTCCGCGCAAGGACTTGTCGGATGCCTGTGGGTGCGCTATCAACGCAACTGGTTGCACCCACAGACAATCCCGGAAGTGCCTATGACCTTTGAAGTCCCAGCCCACGGCGGCAAACCCGCCAGCCGCATTCGTCAGAAGAACGAAGAGACCATTCTCAAAGCCGCCGAAGACGAGTTCGCCCGTCACGGGTTCAAAGGCACCAGCATGAACACCATCGCGCAGAATGCCGGGCTGCCCAAGGCCAACCTGCATTACTACTTCACCAACAAGCTCGGTTTGTATGTGGCAGTGCTGAGCAACATCATCGAGTTGTGGGACAGCACCTTCAACACCCTCACTGCCGAGGATGACCCGGCCGAAGCGCTGACCCGCTACATCCGCGCGAAGATGGAATTCTCCCGGCGCCAGCCACAGGCTTCGCGCATCTTCGCCATGGAAGTGATCAGCGGCGGCGAATGCCTGAGCGAATATTTCAATCAGGATTACCGCACCTGGTTCACCGGGCGCGCGGCGGTGTTTCAGGCGTGGATCGATGCGGGCAAGATGGATCCGGTCGATCCGGTGCACCTGATCTTCCTGCTGTGGGGCAGCACCCAACATTACGCCGACTTCGCCACGCAGATCTGCCGCGTCACCGGGCGCAGCAAGTTGACCAAGCAGGACATGGAAGACGCCGGCAACAACCTGATCCGCATCATTCTCAAAGGCTGCGGCCTCACTCCTTCTCTATAAGACGTTTATGCCTTTCACCCTCAGCGGTTTTTGCGAGTACCGCGAAGAGATTCGCAAAAGCCGCTTCATCACTCTGGCGACGCCGATCAGCAGCCCCGCCGATGCGCAGGCGTTTTTCGAGCAGCACAGCGATTTGAATGCCACGCACAACTGTTGGGCGTGGAAACTCGGCGCGCAATACCGCAGCACTGACGACGGCGAGCCGGGCGGCACCGCAGGGCGCCCTATTCTCGCGGCGATCGAAGCGCAGGACTGCGATCAGGTCGCGGTGCTGGTGATTCGCTGGTACGGCGGCATTCAACTGGGCACTGGCGGCCTGGCCCGGGCCTACGGCGGTGGCGCCAACAAGTGCCTGCAAGCGGCGGAAAAAATCGAGCTGATCAGCCGCGTGCCGCTCAGTTGCGCCTGCGGATTTGCCGAGTTGGCGCTGGTGAAGTTGCGCGTGGCGGATCTCGGTGGATTGGTGGTGGAGGAAAACTTCACGGCCAATGGGGTTGAGTTGAAATTGGCGGTAGGAGAAGCGCAGATCGAAGTGCTGCAAAGTCAGTTGGCGGATCTGAGCCGTGGGCGGATTTTGTTGCAGCGTTGAGAGTGGAAGATCAAAAGATCGCAGCCTTCGGCAGCCCCTACAGGGTGATCGCATTCCACCTGTAGGAGCTGCGGAACGCTGCGATCTTTTTGGGGCATTACATGCATTCCATTTTCTGCCGACTTGCCCACATCGGCTGTGCACCCGGCTGTGGATAACCTGAGTACATACCGCTGTAACCCTTCTGTCATGCGGCTTTGCGCGATTTGTTCACTTTTCGTTCAATTGATCCGACGAAACGAAAAATCAGCGTAAAAACAGATAGTTAACATCGTTTATCACCATTAGAAGAAAGCATCGCAGTGCTTATGCCCGACCTCGGCGCTTGCGCACAATTACTGTGGAACAACCTGTGGATAAGCCGTTCATGACCGTCGCTGTCGCTGGATCTGCCTAGGCCCCAAGTGATTGCTCGTTTTTTAACCAACGTAGCGCGAGCAAAACTGGAGCCTGTTCAATGGCTTTGCGCTGAATTGGTGCTCGATAGAAAGACAAAACGCCCGCCGATGCGCTGCTGTCGGCACTTGCGGACTGGCTCCGCAAGCGTTCCTGACTCAATGGCCAGGAAATTGCTTTATCCACAGGCACAACTCCAAGTCAGTCGAGCCTGTCATGTCCATCGCCCCTTCCCCGCCGCGCCTGCAACTGCGCCAGATCAGCAAACGCTACCCCGGTTGTCTGGCCAACGACGCCATCGACCTGAGCATCGCGCCGGGTGAAATCCATGCCCTGCTCGGTGAAAACGGCGCGGGCAAAAGTACGTTGATGAAGATCATTTACGGGGTCACCCAGTGCGACAGCGGTGAAATGCTCTGGCAGGGGCAGCGCGTGCAGATGCGCAACCCGGCACAGGCGCGGCAGTTGGGCATTGGCATGGTGTTCCAGCATTTCTCCCTGTTCGAAACCCTCAGCGTGGCGCAGAACATTGCCTTGGCGATGGGCGCGGCGGCCGGCACGCCGAAGCAACTGGAACCGAAAATTCGCGAAGTATCGCGGCGTTACGGCATGGCGCTGGAGCCTGAGCGACTTGTCCACAGCCTGTCGATCGGCGAGCGGCAGCGGGTGGAAATCATCCGTTGCCTGATGCAGGACATCCGCCTGTTGATTCTCGACGAGCCGACCTCGGTGCTGACGCCGCAAGAGGCGGACGAATTGTTCATCACCCTGCGGCGCCTTGCCGACGAGGGCTGCAGCATTCTGTTTATCAGCCACAAGCTCGGTGAAGTGCGGGCCTTGTGCCACAGCGCCACGGTGCTGCGCGGCGGTCGGGTAGCCGGGCATTGCCTGCCGGCGCAATGTACGGATCAGCAACTGGCACAACTGATGGTCGGCGAAGCGGCGGCATTGATTGGCGAGTATCCGAAAGTCAGCGGTGGCGCGGCGTTTCTGCAGGTGCAGGGTTTGAGCTGGCACAACCCGGATCCGTTCGGCTGCTCGCTGACAGACATCGACCTGCAAGTGCGCAGCGGTGAAATCGTCGGCATCGCCGGGGTCGCGGGCAATGGTCAGGATGAGCTGCTCGCCCTGCTCAGTGGCGAACAAACCTTGCCCCGGGCGCAAGCGGCGACCCTGCGCTTCGCCGAGCGAAACGTCGCTGACCTGCGCCCGGATGCGCGGCGCAAACTCGGTCTGGCCTTCGTGCCGGCCGAACGCCTTGGCCACGGCGCGGTGCCGGAGTTGAGTCTGGCCGATAACGCCCTGCTCAGTGCTTTCCAGCAAGGACTGGTGAGCCACGGGTTGATCCAACGCGGCAAAGTCGAAACCCTCGCGCAGCAGATCATCCAGCGTTTCGGCGTGAAGACCCCGGACACGCAAACCGCTGCGCGCAGCCTGTCCGGCGGCAACCTGCAGAAATTCATCCTCGGCCGGGAAATTCTTCAGCAACCGAAACTGCTGATCGCCGCGCACCCGACCTGGGGCGTCGACGTCGGTGCCGCCGCCACCATCCATCGCGCCTTGATTGCCCTGCGCGATGCCGGCGCGGCGATTCTGGTGATTTCCGAAGACCTCGATGAGCTGTTCCAGATCAGCGATCGCCTCGGCGCGCTATGCGGCGGGCGTCTGTCGGCACTGCAAGACACCGGCCTTACACAACTGAGCGATGTCGGCGCGTGGATGGCCGGCCAGTTCGATCACTCACCTCGCGCCGCTTCGGTTTAACGGAGTTTCAACATGCTGCTTTCCCTCGAACCCCGTGGCCAGCAATCGCGCCTGATGCTGTGGTGCTCGCCGTTATTGGCGGCGGCGCTGACCCTCGGCTGCGGCTCGCTGTTGTTCATCGCACTGGGCCACGACCCATTGCAAACCTTGCACACACTGCTGATCGCGCCCGTCAGCGATTTGTATGGAGTGTCCGAATTGCTGGTCAAGGCGCTGCCGATTCTGCTCTGCGCACTCGGCCTGGCGGTGGCCTATCAGGCGCGAATCTGGAACATCGGCGCCGAAGGCCAACTTCTACTCGGCGCGTTGGCCGGTAGTGCTCTGGCAGTGAACGTTATCGACATGCAAAGTCGCTGGGCGCTGGTGCTGATTCTGCTGACCGGCACGCTGGCGGGCGCCGCATGGGCCGGGCTCACCGCATGGCTGCGCACGCGCTTCAATGCCAACGAAATCCTCACCAGCATCATGCTCAACTACATCGCGCTGAACCTGCTGCTGTTCTGCGTGCACGGGCCGTTGAAGGATCCGGCGGGCTTCAATTTTCCCGAGTCGGCGATGTTCGGCGACGCCAGTCGTTTGCCGCTGCTGCTGGAGGACGGCCGCGTGCATGCCGGCGTGTATTTCGCCCTGCTCGCGCTGGTTGCGGTGTGGGTGCTGTTGCAGAAAAGCTTCATCGGCTTCCAGATCAAAGTGCTCGGGCTGGACAAACGTGCGGCAGGTTTTGTCGGCTTTCGCGAGAAGCGCCTGATCTGGCTGGCGCTGTTGATCAGCGGTGCTCTGGCCGGGCTCGCCGGGGTCTGCGAAGTGACCGGGCCAATCGGCCAACTGGTGCCGCAGGTGTCGCCGGGCTATGGCTACGCGGCGATCACCGTGGCGTTTCTGGGACGGTTGAATCCGCTCGGCATTCTGTTCTCCAGTCTGCTCATGGCGCTGCTGTACATCGGCGGCGAGAGCGCGCAGATGTCGCTCAATCTGCCGCAAGCGATCACCCAATTGTTCCAGGGCATGATGCTGTTTTTCCTGCTCGCCTGTGACGTGCTGATTCTCTATCGGCCACGCCTGAAACTGCGCTGGAGCCGGCGCGCCTCGACCCCTGCCGTAACCGCCGGAGCGCTGTGATGGATATCGATCTGTTGAGCAATATTTTCTATGCCATGGTCCGCTGCGGCACGCCGCTGTTGCTGGTGGCATTGGGTGAGTTGATCTGCGAGAAAAGCGGCGTCCTCAACCTCGGCCAGGAAGGCATGATGCTGTTCGGTGCGGTGATCGGTTTTATCGTCGCGCTGAACAGCGGCAACCTGTGGCTGGGTGTGCTGTTGGCGATGTTGGCCGGGATGTTGTTGTCGTCACTGTTTGCCTTGGTCGCGCTGGTGTTCAACGCCAATCAGGTGGCCACCGGGTTGGCGCTGACGATCTTTGGTGTCGGGCTTTCGACGTTTGTCGGCGCGGCATGGGTGGGTAAGCCGCTGGCGGGTTTCGAGCCTCTGGCGATTCCGTATCTGAGTGAGATCCCGCTGATCGGGCGGATGCTGTTTGCTCAGGATCTGCTGGTGTATCTGTCGTTCGCGCTGTTTGCCCTGGTGGCGTGGGTGATCATCAAAAGTCGTGTCGGCCTGATCATTCAAGCGGTCGGTGAAAACCCGGATGCGGCCAGCGCAATGGGCTTGCCGGTGCTGACCGTACGCACCTTGGCGGTGTTGTTCGGCGGAGCAATGGCCGGGCTGGCCGGGGCCTATCTGTCGCTGGCCTACACGCCGATGTGGGCGGAAAACATGACCGCCGGGCGCGGCTGGATTGCCCTGGCGCTGGTGGTGTTTGCCAGTTGGCGGGTGTGGCGGTTGTTGCTCGGGGCGTATCTGTTTGGCCTCGCCAGCATCCTGCACCTGGTGGCACAGGGATTGGGACTGGCGATACCTTCGAGCCTGCTGGCGATGCTGCCGTATTTGGCGACGATCTTGGTGCTGGTGTTGCTGTCCCGCGATGCCGTACGCACTCGGTTGTATGCGCCGGTTTCGTTGGGGCAGCCGTGGCAATCGGGACATTAGTTGATGTCAGAGCGGGCCTCTTCGCGAGCAGGCTCGCTCCCACAGGGGATCTGAGTGAACACGGGCATATGTGGGAGCGAGCCTGCTCGCGAAGGCCTCCGCACCGGCAACATCTGGAGCACGACCCACAACTATTTCTGATCAAACACCCTCGAGAAACTCAAGACGCCTGGAGTATGCTCCGGGATCAAAGCCTGTTTTCGCCAAGCGCTGCAACTGTGGCGCGGTCAGGCGTGTCCATTGAATCCTGAATGCTGACTTTCAAGGAAACCCATCATGTCTCAGGTAAAAAACGCACTGATCATCGGCGCCTCCCGGGGCTTGGGCCTCGGTCTGGTGAAGACCCTGCTGGGCGATGGCTGGCAAGTCACCGCGACGGTGCGCAATCCGCAGAAGGCCGAGGCGCTGCAAGCGCTGGGTGACGTGCGCATCGAGAAGCTCGACATGGACGATCAGCAAGCGGTGATCGCTCTGAGCCAGAAGCTCAAGGGCGAAACCTTCGATCTGTTGTTCGTCAACGCCGGGGTCAAAGGCCCGGACGTGCAGACGCCGGGCGGTGCGACCCTGGCCGAGGTCGGGCAGCTGTTTTTCACCAACGCGGTGGCGCCGATCAATCTGGCCCAGCGTTTCGTCGGGCAGATTCGCGACGGCAGCGGCGTGCTCGCGTTCATGAGTTCGGTGCTCGGCAGCGTGACCATCCCCGACGCGCCGGAACTGGCGCTGTACAAGGCGAGCAAAGCGGCGCTGAATTCGATGACCAACAGTTTTGTCACGCAACTGGGCGAGCAGAAACTGACCGTACTTTCGCTGCACCCGGGCTGGGTGAAGACCGACATGGGCGGCGAAGGCGCCGATCTCGACGTCGAGACCAGCACCCGCGGGCTGATCGATCAGGTCAATGCGTTTACCGGCAAGGGCGGGCATCACTTCGTCAATTACAAGGGTGAAACGATTGCCTGGTAAGCACTGATAATCCCGATGTGGGAGCGAGCCTGCTCGCGAATACGATCTGTCAGGTAAATCTGTATCGACTGACATGACGCCTTCGCGAGCAGGCTCGCTCCCACAGGGGGATGATGGTGAATGGTCGGGTGGCGCTTGCCCGATGGGGCGATTTGTTTGAAACTGCGCGCCTCGTCCTTCGCGGCGACCCTGGATCAGCAGACAGGGCAACACTGAGCTGGCAACCCTGAACCCAACTTTCAGAGGAGCCGGCCACAATGCCTGCGACCCGTACCTGGTTAAAAAATCCCCTCGCCATTTTCACCTCCAACGAGCTTGATGCCCGTGGCGGTCTTGTCGTGCAAGACGGTGTCATCGTCGAAGTCCTCGCTGCCGGTCAGCAGCCGTCGGCGCCGTGCAATGAAGTGTTCGATGCCCGCGAGCATGTGATCCTGCCGGGCCTGATCAACACTCACCATCACTTCTATCAAACCCTGACCCGCGCCTGGGCGCCGGTGGTCAATCAGCCGCTGTTCCCGTGGCTGAAAACCCTGTACCCGGTATGGGCGCGGCTGACCCCGGAAAAACTCGCCCTCGCCACCAAAGTGGCGCTGGCCGAATTGCTGCTCTCGGGTTGCACCACGGCTGCCGACCATCACTATCTGTTCCCGGACGGTCTGGAAAACGCCATCGACGTGCAGGTCGAAACGGTGCGCGAACTGGGCATGCGCGCCATGCTCACACGCGGCTCGATGAGCCTTGGCGAGAAGGACGGCGGTCTGCCTCCACAACAAACGGTGCAGGAAGGTCAGGTGATTCTCGACGACAGCCAGCGGCTGATTCACGAGTATCACGAGCGTGGCGACGGTGCGCAGATCCAGATCGCTCTGGCGCCATGCTCGCCATTCTCGGTGACCCCGGAAATCATGTCGGCCAGCGCTGATCTGGCGAACAAGCTCGATGTGCGTCTGCACACCCACCTCGCTGAAACTCTCGATGAAGAAGACTTCTGTCTGCAACGCTTCGGCCTGCGCACCGTCGATTATCTGGACAGCGTCGGTTGGCTCGGCCCGCGTACCTGGCTGGCCCACGGCATCCATTTCAACCCCGACGAAATCGCCCGCCTCGGCCAGGCCGGCACCGGCATTTGTCACTGCCCAAGCTCGAACATGCGCCTGGCGTCCGGCATCTGCCCGAGCATCGAGCTGACCGACGCCGGCGCGCTGTTCGGTCTTGGCGTCGACGGTTCGGCGTCCAACGATGCCTCGAACATGATCCTCGAAGCGCGTCAGGCCCTGTACATCCAGCGCCTGCGTTACGGCGCCGAAAAGATCACCCCGGAGCGCGTACTGGGCTGGGCGACCAAAGGTTCGGCGAGCCTGCTCGGCCGCACTGACATCGGCGAAATCGCCGTGGGCAAACAGGCGGATCTCGCGTTGTTCAAGCTCGATGAACTGCGCTTCTCCGGTAGCCATGATCCGATTTCGGCGTTGCTGCTGTGCGGCGCTGACCGAGCGGATCGGGTGATGATCGGGGGCAAGTGGCGTGTGGTCGATGGGCAGGTTGAAGGGCTGGACCTGAAAGGTCTGATTGCCGATCACAGCCAGGCGGCCCGGCAGTTGATCGCCGGTACCTGATCCGATCATTAATCCCTGTGGGAGCGGGCTTGCCCGCGATGGGGGTGTGTCAGGTACATATATGGTTTCTGACACCCCGCAATCGCGGGCAAGCCCGCTCCCACAGGTTTTTCAGCGTCCCTATAGGCCCAGTAGGGACAGCATGATGAATGTGGCAAACAGCACAAAGTGCGTCATGCCCTCAATGGCGTTGGTCTCGCCGTCATTGAGGTTGATTGCGCTGACGATCAGGGTGATGAAGATCATCACCGTTTGCACCGGGGTCATCGCCATTTGAAACGGCTGGCCGGTGTACAGCGCCATCGCTTCCATCACCGGTACGGTCAGAATCACCGTCGACAGTGACGCCCCCATCGCAATGTTGACCACCGACTGCATGCGATTGGCCAGCGCCGCTCGTAATGCGGTGAGAATCTCCGGCGCGGCGGAAATCGCTGCCACCAGAATCGCCGTGATTACCGGCGGCGCGCCCGTGCCTTCCAGGCCCAGATCGAGGGTCTTGGACATCACCTCGGCCAGTGCGCCGATGATCACCACCCCCGACACCAGAATGCCGACCGACAGCGCCAGGCTGACCGGTTTCGGCTCCTGCTCGACCGGCTCCTTTTTGCGACGTTTGTCCGGATAGCTGTAGCTGAAAAAGTAACTGTGCGGGCCGACCTGCATGCGCAGGAACAGCGCGTAGAGCACCATCATTGCGCCGATGGTGAACGCCGAATACATCTTCCAGTTGGCCTCGGGAATGAACTCCGGGACCACCATCGACACCCCCATCGCGGTGAGGATCATGACGCTGTAGCTGCGCGCCGAATCGTCGTTGTAGGACTGTTCGCCGTGTTTGATCCCGCCCATCAAAGCGGCGAGGCCGAGGATGCCGTTGATGTCGAGCATCACCGCTGAATAAATCGTGTCGCGCACCAGTGTTGCCGAGGCTTCGTTGCTCATCATGATCGCCAGGATCACCACTTCGACCAGCACTGCCGAGAGTGTGAGGATCATCGTGCCGTAGGGATCACCGACTTTTTCCGCCAGCAGTTCGGCGTGATGAGCGACGCGCATTGACGCGGCGACGATGAAGGCAATCAGCAGCAGACCGCCGCCCAGCGCGACGATCTGGCCGCTGTGCAGCAGCCAGTGTTCCAGTGGATAAGCGACGCACGCGGCAAGGACTGCCAGCAGCAGGAAGCTTTCTTGTTTGAGGATCGAGAGCATGACGGGCCTTTTGCCGAAAAGAGCTGATGAAGCTACTGACTGCCGCGCGCCGCTAACGTTTCGTTACATCTTTACGCACCACGCGATGGCAGCTGGATTCAGGCATGCACTTTTATTGGCCTTGCCGGCCTCTTCGCGAGCAGGCTCGCTCCCACATTGAAATGCGTCCCTGTGGGAGCGAGCCTGCTCGCGAAGGCCGCACCGCGTTTTCAAATGAGTTTGTTGTCCTGTTGGTCAGCAATTTGCATTGGCCCTGAGCACACACAACAAAATGGAGTTCGGGTTCATGCCAATACGTCCGCTGCACAAACTGCTGTACGCCGCCATCGGTCTGGGAATCAGCCTGAGCGCCAGCGCTGCCGATCCGCTGAAGGTCGGTTTCGTCTACATCGGCCCGATCGGTGACCACGGCTGGACGTATCAGCACGAACAGGGGCGCAAGGCCCTGGCGGAAAAACTCGGCACGCAGATCACCACCAACTACGTGGAAAACGTCGCCGAGGGCGCCGACGCCGAGCGGGTGATCCGCAACATGGCCAAGGACAAATATGACCTGATCTTCACCACGTCTTTCGGCTACATGAACCCGACAGTGAAAGTCGCCAAGCAATTTCCCAAGGTGACGTTCGAACACGCCACCGGTTACAAGCAGGACAAGAACCTCGGCACCTACCTGGCGCGCACTTACGAGGGCCGTTACGTCGGCGGTTTCCTCGCGGCGAAGATGACCAAGACCAAGAAGATCGGCTACGTCGCCTCGTTCCCGATTCCGGAAGTGATCCGCGACATCAACGCCATCCAGCTGGCCTTGAACAAGTACAACCCTGGCACCGAAATCAAAGTGGTGTGGGTCAACTCCTGGTTTGATCCGGGCAAGGAAGCCGACGCCGCCAACGCGCTGATCGATCAGGGCGTCGACGTGGTGTTCCAGCACACCGACAGCCCGGCGCCGATCCAGGCTGCCGAACGGCGCGGCGTGTATGCCGTGGGCTACGCCTCGGACATGGCCCACTTCGGCCCGAAAGCGGTGCTGACCTCTATCGTCAACGACTGGGCGCCGCACTACATTCAGGCGACGCAGAGCGTGATCGATCACACCTGGAAATCCCAGGATTACTGGGGTGGGTTGAAGGAAGGCACGGTGGAACTGCCGATCAGCGACCTGGTGCCGGCGCCGGTGAAAGCCGAAGCCGAGCAGTTGATCGCCGACATCAAGAGCGGCGCATTGCAGCCGTTTACCGGGCCGATCAAGGATCAGGCCGGTGTAGAAAAAATCCCGGCGGGCGTGAGCGCGACCAATGCGGAACTGGCTTCGATGAATTACTACGTTGAGGGCATGAAGGCCGAGATGCCGAAGTAGTCCCCCGATTCACCACACAAAACCCTGTGGGAGCGAGCCTGCTCGCGAAAGCGGTGTGTCATTAAACAAAAATGTTGTCTGACACTCCCTCTTCGCGAGCAGGCTCGCTCCCACATTGGAAACACAGCGTATTCAAGGATTGTGTATGGATCAGCTTCCGATCATTGATATCAGCCCGCTCTATAGCGACGACGAAAACGCCTGGCCTGCGGTGGCCGAACAAATCGACCAAGCCTGCCGTGAGTGGGGCTTTTTCTATATCAAGGGCCATCCGATCTCGGCGCAACGTATCGAGGATCTGCTCGATCACGCCCAGCGCTTCTTTGCCCTGCCAGCCGCAGAAAAACTCAAGATCGACATTACCCAGACCCGCCATCATCGCGGCTACGGTGCGATTGCCACAGAGCAACTGGACCCGGACAAACCCAGCGATCTCAAAGAAACTTTCGACATGGGCCTGCATCTGCCGGACGAACATCCCGAGGTGCTCGCGGAAAAACCCTTGCGCGGCCCCAATCGGCACCCGGCGCAACCCGGCTGGGAAACGCTGATGGAGCAGCATTACCTCGACATGCAGGCGCTGGCGCAAACCCTGCTTCGAGCGATGACCGTTGCGCTGGGCATCGAGCGCGACTTCTTCGATACGCGTTTTGTCGAACCGGTCAGCGTGTTGCGCATGATCCATTACCCACCGCGTCACACCGCCAGCTCCGCCGAGCAACAAGGTGCCGGCGCCCATACCGATTACGGCTGCATCACCCTGCTCTATCAGGACAGCGCCGGCGGTTTGCAGGTGAAGAACGTCAAAGGTGAATGGATCGACGCGCCACCGATTGACGGCACGTTCGTGGTCAACCTCGGCGACATGATGGCGCGCTGGAGCAACGACCGTTATCGCTCGACGCCGCACCGGGTGATCAGCCCGCTGGGCGTGGATCGCTATTCGATGCCGTTCTTCGCCGAACCGCACCCGGACACGCGCATCGAATGCCTGCCCGGCTGCCAGGACGCGCAGCATCCGGCGAAATATCCGACCACCACCTGCGCGCAATTCCTGCTGTCGCGCTTCGCCGATACCTACGCGTATCGACGTGAGCAAGAGGCGGTTTGATCGATCACCTGGTCAGGTTTTGCCAATTGTTGCGGCCAGCCTCTGTAGAATGCCGGCATTGCACCTGATGAGAAAAGACTATGTACGACTGGCTCAACGCCCTGCCCAAAGCCGAACTGCACCTGCATCTGGAAGGTTCGCTGGAGCCTGAACTGCTGTTCGCCCTGGCCGAACGCAACAAGATCGCCCTGCCGTGGAGCGACGTCGAAACCCTGCGCAAGGCCTACGCCTTCAACAATCTGCAGGAATTTCTCGACCTGTATTACCAGGGCGCCGATGTGCTGCGCACCTCGCAGGATTTCTACGACCTGACCTGGGCCTACCTGCTGCGCTGCAAAGCACAGAACGTGATCCACACCGAACCGTTCTTCGATCCACAGACCCACACCGACCGGGGCATCCCGTTCGAAGTGGTGCTCAACGGCATCGCCGCCGCACTCAAGGATGGCGAGACGCAACTGGGCATCAGCAGCGGTTTGATCCTCAGCTTCCTGCGCCACCTCAGCGAAGACGAAGCACAGAAAACCCTCGATCAGGCGCTGCCGTTCCGTGATGCGTTTGTCGCGGTCGGGCTCGACAGTTCCGAGATGGGCCACCCGCCGAGCAAGTTCAAACGCGTCTTCGATCGCGCCCGCGACGAAGGCTTCCTCACCGTCGCCCACGCTGGTGAAGAAGGCCCGCCGGAGTACATCTGGGAAGCCATCGACCTGCTGAAAATCCAGCGCATCGACCATGGCGTGCGCGCCATCGAAGACGAGCGCCTGATGCAGCGGATCATCGACGAGCAGATCCCGCTGACCGTGTGCCCGCTGTCGAACACCAAGCTCTGCGTGTTCGATCACATGTCACAGCACAACATCCTCGACATGCTCGAGCGCGGCGTTAAGGTCACGGTCAACTCCGATGACCCGGCGTATTTCGGTGGGTACGTGACCGAGAACTTCCATGCGCTGCACGAGCATCTGGGCATGACCCAGGATCAGGCCAAGCGTCTGGCGCAGAACAGCCTGGATGCGCGGTTGGTAAAACCGTAAGCAACACCGCAAAACCAATGTGGGAGCGAGCCTGCTCGCGAAGAGGGAGAGTCAGTCAACATTTACGTTGAATGACACACCGCTTTCGCGAGCAGGCTCGCTCCCACATTCATATCGATGTTCACTCGGTAAGCTCTTCCAGGGTCTTGCCCCGCGTTTCCATCCCGAACAGCCACACCACGCCCGCCGCGATCGCAAAGCACGCCGCGCCCAGCGCGAACACCCCGCCCTGCCCGGTAATCGGGAACACCAGCCCGGTCACCAATGGCCCGAGCAGAGAGCCGACGCGGCCGATGGCCGAGGCGAATCCCGAGCCGGTTGCCCGTGCGGACGTCGGGTACAGCTCCGGCGTGTAGGTGTAGAGCACCGCCCACATGCCGAACAGGAAAAACTGCATCAACAGCCCGGTGCCGATCAGCAACGCCACGTTGCCGCCGAACACCGCACTCTGCCCATACAGAAACGCCATCACCCCGCCGCCCAGCAGGGTGACGATGCACACCGGTTTGCGCCCCCAACGCTCGACCAGCCACGCCGCCATGAGGAAGCCGGGAATCCCGCCGAGCGAGATCAGCACCGTGTAGTACACCGACTGCGTCACGGCGAAACCCGACTGCTGCAGCAATGCACTGAGCCAAGAGGTCAGCCCGTAGAAACCCAGCAATGCGAAGAACCACAGACTCCAGATCATCGTCGTGCGCTGGCGATATTGCGGCGACCAGATCTGCTTGAGTGCCGAGAAGAAATTACCCGGCGGCGTCACCGTGCGTGGCAAACGAACCGGTTCCGGCAAGCCTGCACCGCCCAGCGAAGCACGCACTCGCGCTTCGATGCCGTTCAACACCTTGTCCGCGTCGACGTCGCGCCCGGCCTGTTCCAGCCAGCGCGGCGACTCAGGGATGAAAAAGCGGATCGCCAGAACGAACACCGCCGGCACCGCCAGTACCAGGAAGATATCGCGCCAGCCAATCAGCGGCAGCAGGAAGTACGAGAGTACGCCCGCCGCGACAAACCCCAGCGGCCAGAAGCCGTCCATCAGGGCGATATAGCGCCCGCGCCGTTGTGCTGGAATCAGCTCCGAGAGCATCGATTGCGCGATGGGAAACTCCATGCCCATGCCGATTCCGAGCAGGATGCGGAACAGCGTCAGCGTCTCCACCGTCTGCGCCGTCGAACACAGGTAACTGGCCACGCCCCACAACACGATGCTCCACTGAAACACCGGTTTGCGCCCGAAGCGGTCGGCGAGCATCCCAGACAACGACGCCCCGAGCACCATGCCGAAAAAGCTCGAGCTGGCCAGCAACCCCGCTTGCGCACTGCTCAGGCCGAACTCGGCTTTGATCGAGCCGAGCAGGAAAGTCATCATCGCCAGATCCATGGAATCGAAGAAAAACGCCAAGGCGATGATGATGAAAATGACGCGGTGATAGCCGCTGAGCGGCAGCCGTTCCAGGCGTTCAGCCGCACTAAAGCGTTGTGTATTCATGTTGTGCTCCCCCATCCGGAAAATCCCCGGATCGAGTGTGCGCGATGGTCATGCAGAGGTCGTACTGGATGCGACCTGTTCACAGCCGTGGACGACGTCAGCCTTCAGCTCATCGCCGAGCAACGCTCTAGAACGCTGTTTCCAGCTCGGTTTCCTTGGCAAAGCGATGGATTTCGCGCTGGCCCGTCGCGGTCAACTGCAAGGCGCGGGAATCGTTGGGCAAGGTCAGCCAGCCGGACTGCATGAATAACTGCAACAGCGCCGCGCCCAGTGAGCCGCCCATGTGCGGACGGCGCTCGCTCCAGTCCGGGCAGGCGCAGGCGACCTGCACGTTGCGGTGGGCCAGGGCCTGGATGAACACGCCGCGCTGCGCCAGTCGGGTGGAGCCCTTGTGCGTCACCACCACCCGCTGCTCAAGCTGTTCGATCCAGCCGGCGTCGAGCAGGCGCTGATACAGGTCGGCCGCCAGGGTGCCGCCCAGATGATCGTCGCAGAACCGCGCGCGCAACAGCGAAGACGGCGCCGCCTGCGGCCTGACCATGGGAGTCGTGCGTTTCAGCGCATCAGGGATTTGCCGTGGCGCGCTGGCAATGGTGGCGCTGGCCAGTGCTTCGATTGCCGCGCCGATTTCCGGCGCCGCCAGGCGAAAGAAGCGTTTGCGCCCACGCATTTCGATGTTCAACAGCCCCCCTGCGGACAGGCGTCCCAGATGCGCACTGGCCGACGACGGCGAGAGCCCGGCCAGCAGCGCCAGCTCTTCGGCTTGCCGGGCCGAGCCATCCATCAACGCCCACATCATCGCGCTGCGCTTGGGGTCGGCCAGCAATGTCGCGATCTGGCTGATGCACGGTGCATGTTCCATATGTTCACTCCCTGTTGAATCGTATCGTCTACCGCTCGGAGACATCCTGGCCGGTTATGGGGCATCGGCCAACACGCGAAAATCGCCCGGGATCGGTGGCAAGGGATGCCACCGACACCAGCTGCTCCGGCACACAACCTGGCAGCAGAAGTAGCAACCGTCACCAAAAGCCGGCAACGCGTTACGGGGTCTGCGCGCCGGGTGTCAGTGCAGGCATGAGGCGGGCGCTAGTATAAGCGGGTTAAGCCAGACGTCCTGCGCCTGGGCCTGGGCAGGTGGCGATTGTTCCTGACAGAAATTTCTCTAATTGCCTGCGACTAATGATCAACTTTGAGGAAACCGGGAAATTGGCTACTCAATTCGGCGCATCGGCTGGCGAGCATCTCTCTCAGAAGGTTCACCGGCTTACTCAACTGTGCGCGATGGGCGCACAACAGATTCAGCGGTGCGCGCTCACAGAGCAGTTCCGGCATCAGCACTTTGAGGCGTCCGGCGAGCACATCGGCGCCGACGTCGAGCCAGGATTTGTAGGCAATACCGGCACCGGCCAACGCCCATAGCCGCACGACGTCGGCGTCATCGCTGAAGCGGTCGCCGCTGACGGTCAGGCCGACTTCGCGCTTGCCATCGTGAAAACTCCAGTGGTCGTGGACGCGGCTGCCGAGCATGTACAAAAGGCAATTGTGCTGGGCCAATTGCTCGAGATGGCGCGGCTCGCCCTGCCGGGCCAGGTAATCGGGGGATGCGCACAACACCCGGCGATTGTGTGGGGCGATGGGCAAGGCGATCAGGCTGGAATCCTCCGGCTCGCCGTAGCGCAGGGCGATGTCCACCGGTTGCCGGAACAGGTCGGCGATGCGGTCGCCAAGCAGCAGGCGCACCGTCAATTTCGGGTGTTCACGCTGGAACGCGTCGAGCCACGGCAGCAGCAGATTGCGACCGAAGTCCGAGGGCGCCGACAACTGCAGAATTCCGCTGACCTGGTCCTGACCGCTGGCGAGCAGGCGACGCCCTTCGTCGAGATTGCTCAGGGCGGCGCGGGCATACTCAAGGAAGCCTTCGCCCTCGGCGGTCAGGCGCAGGCTGCGGGTCGAACGCGCCAGCAGCCGCGCACCGAGTTGCTGCTCTATGCGCTTCAACGCTGCGCTGGCCACCGCCGCAGACATGTCCATCACCCGTGCCGCCGCCGACAGGCTGCCCAGATCCGCCGCGCGGACAAACAACTGCAGGTCATCAAAACGCAGCATGCGCAGCCTCGATTATCAAAAAAATATTGAAAGAGACTGCTCTTTTAGCCGGTTTTATCGCGCAGAGAAATAGCCAATGATGGCCTCCATCGAATTCATCCCGATTCTGGAGTCCGCGCATGTCCCAGCCCTTTACCGCTATCGCCACCCTGACCGCCAAACCCGGTCAGCAGGACGTTCTCGAACAGGCGCTGCGCGCCCTCGTCGAACCGAGCCGCGCCGAGCCCGGTTGTGGCCAGTACGACCTGCACCGCGACCTTGCCGATCCGCAGGTTTTTTATGTCATCGAACAGTGGGCCAGTGACGAGATTCTTGAGGCGCACAACGCCAGCGCGCATTTTCAGAAGTTTCAGGCCAGCGCCGGCCACACCATCGAACACTTCCAGCTCAAACGCCTCGGCGCGATTGCCTGATTCCTCCTTCTATCAACTGTACGGAGCCACTTATGAAAGTCATTGCCTATTACGCGTCCCTGCCGATCAGCGACACCAAGTCCCTGCAAGACATTGAACTGCCAGAACCGGTCGCCGGCCCGCGCGACCTCTTGGTGGAGGTCAAAGCCATTTCGGTCAACCCGGTCGATACCAAAGTGCGGCAGAACGTGGCGCCGGAAAACGGCACGGCGAAAGTGCTGGGCTGGGACGTTGCCGGTGTGGTCAAGGCTGTCGGCAGCGACGTCACCCTGTTCAAGGCCGGTGACAAGGTGTTTTACGCTGGTTCGATTGCCCGGGCCGGTGGCAACAGCGAGTTGCACGTGGTCGATGAGCGCATCGTCGGTCACATGCCCAAGTCCCTCGGTTTTGCCGAAGCCGCCGCGCTACCGCTGACCGCCATCACTGCGTGGGAATTGCTCTTCGAGCGCCTGCAAATCAGCGAAGGCAGCAATGATGAGGGTCAGAGCCTGCTGATCGTTGGCGCGGCGGGCGGAGTGGGCTCGATCCTTACCCAATTGGCCAAGCAGTTGACCGGCCTGAAAGTGATCGGCACCGCTTCCCGCCCACAGACCCGTGACTGGGTCAGCGAACTCGGTGCCGATCTGGTCATCGATCACAGCCAGCCACTGAGCGAAGAATTGAAGCGCGCCGGCATCGACAGCGTGACCCACGTCGCCAGCCTGACCCAGACCGATCAGCATCTGGCGCAACTGGTCGAAGCCCTCGCGCCGCAAGGCAAGCTGGCGCTGATCGACGATCCGAAGTCCCTCGACATCAGCCTGCTCAAGCGCAAGAGCCTGTCGCTGCACTGGGAGTTCATGTACACCCGCTCGCTGTTCGAAACGCCGGACATGATCGAACAGCACAAGCTGCTCAACCGCGTCGCCGAACTGATCGACGCCGGCACTTTGAAGACGACTTTGGGCGAGCACTTCGGCGTGATCAATGCAGCCAACCTGCGCCGCGCCCATGAGCTGCTGGAAAGCGGCAAGGCCAAGGGGAAAATTGTTTTAGAAGGTTTCTAAAAAAATAAAGCCCCGCAACCGCTCGTGATGCCAGAGCGGTTGCGGGGCTTTTTGCCGTCAGTCGGTTGCTTGACCCTTGTCACAATTACGCGGGTATCGAGGTCTACAATCGAAGCCTCTGCGATACATCTTTTACGCAAGGGAGGTCAGCAATGAAGATCCTGATAAAAGAAGTGGCAAAGTCTCAATGGCAGGTGCGCCTGGACCAGCACGTCGTAACCTTTCGCAGTGAAGCCGAGGCTCTGGCCTTCACTCGCACCCTCGAAGCGCGACTCTGCGCGCCCCACCGAATCCCCGAACCCAGCCAGCAGCGCGCCGCCGGCTGAGCTCCAAAGTCGAGCGTTCAGACCTGGGCTTGCGCCAACGCCTGGGCATTCTGCAAACGCCGGGTGAGCAGCGCGACGCTCACCACCAGCAAACCGCACAGGCTGATGACCATCGCCATCGGCACGGCGCTGCCGTCGTGCAACACCCCCACCAACGCGGCGGCACCGGCGGCGATGCTGAATTGCAGGCAACCGAGCATTGCCGATGCACTGCCGGCACGGGCGCCCTGACCGTTCATTGCGCAAGCTGAGGCGTTGGGAATGATGCAGCCGAGGCTGGCAATGCAGATGAACAGCGGAATCAGCAACGGCCACAACGCCTCTGGACGCATCGCGCTGACCGCCAACAGCGTCAGCCCGGCGAGGAAATACACCCACACCGCGCGCACCAGCAAGAACGCCGGGCCACGCTTGGCCAGCAGACGCGCATTGACCTGCGCCACCAGAATGAACCCCGCCGCGTTGGTGCCGAACAGCCAGCCAAAATGCTCGGCGGGTACACCGTAGAGCTTGATGAACACAAACGGTGAGCCAGCGATGTAGGCGAACATGCCGGCGATCGCGATGCCACCGGTCAGGGCATGGCCCAGATAGACCGAGTCCTTGACCAGTCGCGCGTACTGGCGCAACGCACCGGACAACGGCTGGCGCGGCACGTGGGCCGGCATGCTTTCCGGCAGCCCCAATGCCACCGCCAGACCCGCCGCCGCACTGAACCCGGTCAGGACCAGAAAGATCGACTGCCAACCCGTGGTGTTGACCAGCAGCCCGCCGAGCATCGGCGCCAGAATCGGCGCCAGGCCCATCACCAGCATCAGTTGGGAAAACACCTTCGCCGAGCCCACCGCGTCGTACTTGTCGGCGACCACCGCACGGGAAATCACCATGCCCGCACAACCACCGAGTGCCTGGACGAAACGCGCGCCGATCAGCCATTCCAGGCTCGGCGCGTAGGCGCATGCCAGTGACGCCAGGGTGAACAAAGCAACGCCGCTGAGCAGCGGAAGCCGCCGGCCGAAACGATCGGAAATCGGCCCGTACGCCAGTTGGCCCAGAGACAGACCAAGGAAGTACGCCGCCAGCGTCAGCTGGACATGCTGCTCATCGGTGCCGAAGGCCAGCGCCATGGCCGGGAACGCAGGTAAATAGAAGTCGATCGCCAAAGGACCGAAGGCGCTCAAGGCGCCGAGTATCAAAATCGTGCGGAAATTCATCAGGCATCCAGGTGGGCAAGTCGCAGCCCGACAGTCTAGCCGCGCCCGGACGCCTTGAACATTCCGATAGCTCGCTAACGATCAATTTCAGACGAGCTTCACCTCATAACCCTCTTCGCGGATCGCTGCGATGACCTGATCGGCACTCAGCGCACTTTCGACGCCGACTTCCTTGGCCGCCAGATCCACCCGCACGCTGGCTGCCGGATCCAGCGCCTGCACCGCAGTGGTAATGGCTTTGACGCAATGACCGCAGGACATGCCTTGAACGTTGAACACTTGCATGGGAAGACTCCTTTGAGTGAGGTTGCCGGCAGTCTCGAGCTTGCCACGATGGCAAGGTCAAGTTCTGCGAAAAACTGCCGGGCTGGCAATCGGCGCTGCGCTCGGCCAAGCTGCGTGTATCAATGACTGAAATTCAGGAGATTCAGCCATGCGCTGGTCAGCTTTGGGCCTGTTTGGCTTGCTCAGCCTTTTCGCCGCCGTCCCGCAGGTGCAAGCCGCCGGCGAGGATTACGCGGTACTGATCATTTCCCGCGAGCGCCTCGAAGTGGCGACCTCGTGCGAGATCGGCGTGTACATCCAGGATCAGCTCTCGGCGCGCCTGTTCCAGGAGCAGAGCACGTCGTTCAACTTGCCGCCGGGCAAGGTTTCGCTGCGCTTGAAACTGCTGCCGGGCCAGGCACCGGGTTGCAACCCCGGCATGCTCGCACCGGGCTCGCAGGAAGTCGTGCTGCATGCCGGGGATGTGCTGAAGTTCCGCCTGGCGATGAATGCCGAAGGCGTGTACCTCAAGCCGGCTGGCCTCGGTTACTGAGCAACCGCCTCGACCTGTGGGAGCGAGCCTGCTCGCGAAAGCGCCGGGTCAGCCAACATGATTGCTGAATGATGCACCGCATTCGCGAGCAGGCTCGCTCCCACAAGAATGGTGCTTGACCTTGCCCGCATGGCAAGGTTGATCCTGTAGACGTCCACTACAGGGAGCGCGACCGATGTCCGAATCCACCACTTTCGATCTGCCGATTGCCGGCATGACCTGTGCCAGTTGCGCCGGGCGTGTCGAGCGAGCCCTGCGCAAGGTCAGCGGCGCCAGCACCGTCAGCGTCAACCTCGCCACCGAACAGGCTCGGGTGCAGGCGCCCGGCGACAGCCTGCCGGCGCTGATGCAAGCCGTGGAGCGCGCCGGTTACAGCGTGCCCCGGCAAACCGTCGAATTGAGCATCGACGGCATGACCTGCGCCTCCTGCGTCGGTCGCGTCGAACGTGCCCTGAGCAAAGTCCCAAGCGTGAGCAGCGTCAGCGTCAATCTGGCCAACGAACGTGCGCACATCGAATTACTCGGCCAGGTCGATACGCAAACCCTGCTCGACGCGGTGAGCAAGGCCGGTTACTCGGCCAGCGTCTGGCAAGCTGAACGGCCACAGTCCGATGACCAGCAAAAACGCCTGCATCGCGAGCGCTGGGCATTGATCTGCGCGATCGCCCTCGCTCTGCCGCTGGTGTTGCCGATGTTGCTGCAGCCGTTCGGCATTCATTGGATGCTCCCGGCCTGGGCGCAATTCGCCCTCGCCACACCGGTGCAATTCATCTTCGGCGCACGCTTTTATGTTGCGGCGTGGAAAGCCGTGCGCGCCGGTGCCGGCAACATGGACCTGCTCGTCGCCCTCGGCACCAGCGCCGGTTATGGCCTGAGTGTCTATGAATGGGCCAGCGCCGCCGGACGCATGCCGCATCTGTATTTCGAGGCCTCGGCGGTGGTCATCGCTTTGGTGTTGCTCGGCAAATATCTCGAGAGCCGCGCCAAACGCCAGACCGCCAGCGCCATCCGCGCCCTCGAAGCGTTGCGGCCGGAGCGCGCGATTCAAGTCATCGACGGGCGTGAGCAGGACGTCGCGATCAGCGCCCTGCGCCTCGACGATCTGGTGCTGGTCAAACCCGGCGAACGCTTCCCGGTGGATGGCGAAGTCGTCGACGGCCAGAGCCACGCCGACGAAGCGCTGATCAGCGGCGAAAGCCTGCCAGTGCCGAAACAACCGGGCGACAAGGTCACCGGCGGCGCGATCAATGGCGAAGGTCGTTTGCTGGTGCGCACCCAGGCGCTCGGCGCGGAAACCGTGCTGGCGCGGATCATTCGTCTGGTCGAAGACGCGCAAGCGGCGAAAGCGCCGATCCAGAAACTGGTGGACAAGGTCAGCCAGATCTTCGTGCCGACCGTGTTGCTGATTGCCCTGGCCACGCTGATCGGCTGGTGGCTGTACGGCGCACCGCTGGAAACTGCGGTGATCAATGCCGTCGCCGTACTGGTGATCGCCTGCCCGTGCGCCCTCGGCCTCGCCACTCCGACGGCGATCATGGCCGGCACCGGCGTAGCGGCGCGCCACGGCATTCTGATCAAGGACGCCGAAGCGCTGGAGCGCGCCCATGAAGTCAGCAGCGTGGTGTTCGACAAGACCGGCACGCTGACCTCGGGCACGCCGCGTATCGCGCACTTCAGCGCGGTCGATGGTGACGAAAATAATCTGCTGACCTTGGCCGGTGCCTTGCAGCGCGGCAGCGAGCATCCGTTGGCCAAAGCCGTGCTGGATGCAGCCGCCGAACGCGGCTTGAACGTGCCCGATGTCAGCGACAGCCAGGCGCTGACCGGGCGCGGCATTGCCGGCACGCTGGATGGCCGGCGCCTGGCGCTGGGCAACCGGCGGATGCTCGACGAAAGCGCCTTGAATGCCGGTGAATTGAGCACATCCGCCGAAGCGTGGGAACGCGAAGGTCGGACACTGTCGTGGCTGATCGAACAAAGTCCTGAGCCGAAGGTACTGGGTCTGTTCGCCTTCGGTGACACGCTGAAACCCGGCGCACTGCAAGCGGTGCAACAACTCGCCGCGCGGGGTATCCAGAGCCACCTGCTGACCGGCGACAATCGCGGCAGCGCACGGGTGGTGGCCGAGGCTCTGGGCATCCAAAATGTCCACGCCGAAGTGCTGCCGGCCGACAAAGCCGCGACGGTGGCCGATCTGAAGAAAACCGGCGTGGTTGCCATGGTCGGCGACGGTATCAACGATGCCCCGGCCCTCGCCGCCGCCGACATCGGCATCGCCATGGGCGGCGGCACCGACGTTGCCATGCACGCGGCCGGCATCACGTTGATGCGCGGCGATCCGCGACTGGTGCCGGCAGCGCTGGAGATCAGTCGCAAGACCTATGCGAAGATTCGCCAGAACCTGTTCTGGGCCTTTGTCTACAACCTGATCGGCATTCCGCTGGCGGTGTTCGGCTTCCTCAATCCGGTGCTGGCCGGTGCGGCGATGGCGCTGTCGAGCGTCAGCGTGGTGAGCAATGCGCTACTGTTGAAAACCTGGAAACCCAAGGACCTGGAGGAACACCGATGAACATCGGCCAAGCGGCCCGACAAAGTGGCCTGAGTGCAAAAATGATCCGCTATTACGAATCGATCGGCCTGCTCAAAGCGGCCAATCGCACCGACAGCGGTTACCGCGTGTACGGCAGCGATGACCTGCACACGCTGGCGTTCATCAAGCGCTCGCGGGATCTGGGCTTTTCCCTGGAAGAGGTCGGCAAGCTGCTGACCCTGTGGCAGGATCGCCAGCGTGCCAGCGCCGATGTGAAAGCACTGGCGCGCCAGCACATCGACGAGCTGAATCAGAAGATCCGCGAGCTCGGCGAGTTGCGTGACACCCTGCAGGATCTGGTCGAGCATTGCAGCGGCGACCATCGCCCGGACTGCCCGATCCTCAAGGAGCTGGCGTCGGGCTGCTGCGCGCAACCCGCTCGCGCCTGATCCGCAACAGCGTCACCACGCACAGGGTGCCGAGGGGAATGCCGTGGAACAGCATGACCACGGCCCCCGGCGTCCACCACGCATAGAACGGCGCAGCGACCAACATGCCGATGCCGAAACCGCTCATCTGCAGCAAGGTCAGCACGCTGAAAATCGGCAGGCGCAACGCCGCAGGTTCCCGTTGTAGCCGTGACATCAGGCTGACTTCGGAAACCCCGTCGCCAAGCCCCGCCGGCAAGGCGAACACCAGCAGACCGTAGAGGCTGTGCTGCTGGAACATCAGAATGAAACCGCAGGACATCAGCGCCACGCCGCAGAAAAATCTTCTTTCGAGGTGGCTGTTCTCCGAGCCCTTGAGGTGACTGGCGATGCGTGCGCCGAGCAGTTTGCCGCTGGCCCATACCGCAAGCGCCAGGCCCAAGGTCGTACTCGCCGCCTCCGGCGTGAGCAGTTTCGAAATGATCGGGAAGCCGACGTTGTGCGCGGCGCTGCCCAAGGTATCAGCCATAGTCACCGCGAGCATGGCCGCGACCACAGGCGCCGAACGCAGGCCCTGCCGTAGCGCAAACCATTCACCGCGCTCCGGCTGTTCGATGACATCGTTTTTTTCGAAACGCAGCGGCACGATCAGCAGCGCCGCAAGCAAATAGGTCAGCGCGTTGAGGGCGAAGACCGTTTCAAAACCGAAAGCAGCCACCAGCAACCCCGACACCAGACTGCCGCCGACCATGGCGGCTGAAGAGGCTGAGGTGATCCAGGCATTGGCCTTGAGCAGCTGCGCCGGCGCGATCAAACGCGGCAACTGGCTGTTGAGGCCGATGGCGAACATCGAATTGCCCAGGCCGAGGCCGAAGGCAATCAACGGTAACAGCCACGCCTGCTGACTCGCCGGAGTGATCAACAGCAGCCCCAGCAGCGCCGCACGCAACAGATCGAACGCAATCAGCGGCGCGCGGCCCTGCCAGCGTCGGTAGAAGCGTGTGCCGATCAGGCTGGCAAAAATTCCGCCACCGACGCGGCTGGCAAGGAAAATCCCGACGCTCATGGCGCTGTTGCTTAACAGGTAAACGTAGGTGGCGAGCGCGACCATGTTGAGGAAGGCGCCGAAATCGGAGATCAGCCGGGCGGTTACGATCAGGTGGGTGTTGCGTGGGGTGGTCACATTCAGTCCTTGAGTGTGGTTGGAGCGCTGGACAGTAGACGCGAATAAGCCAGGATCCGAAAGCCCCCTCACCCTAGCCCTCTCCCAAAGGGAGAGGGGACCGATTGGGGGATATTTGGGAGATACACCGACCTGAACGTTTTTCTTTGAATCCACAATCGACTCGGTTTTTTCAGGTCGATGTATGGCTAAAGACACCTCGGTCGGCCCCCTCTCCCTCCGGGAGAGGGACCGATTGGGGGATATTTGGGAAATACACCGACCTGAACGTTTTTCTTTGAATCCATAATCGACTCGGTTTTTTCAGGTCGATGTATGGCTAAAGACACCTCGGTCGGCCCCCTCTCCCTCCGGGAGAGGGACCGATTGGGGGATATTTGGG
>NZ_JBXAWD010000027.1:0-20704 GCF_057291535.1 Pseudomonas sp. 1L-E-NC-VB-C3
ACCGAGTCGATTATGGATTCGGCAAAGCACTGTCAGGTCGGCGTATTTCATCAGCATCCCCCAATCAGTCCCCTCTCCCGGAGGGAGAGGGAGCCAACCGAGGTGTCTGTCGCTATGCATCGACCTGAAAGACCGAGTCGATTATGGATTCGGCAAAGCACTGTCAGGCCGGCATATTTCATCAGCATCCCCCAATCAGCCCCTCTCCCTCTGGGAGAGGGCTAGGGTGAGGGCTCCTTCCCTGACACCCCACAAAATCAAGTCCACCAAGGCCCACCGATGAAACGCTACGAAAAATTCGCCGACGACATCGCTGAACTGATCCGCTCCGGCGTCCTCGGCCCCGGCCAGCGGGTGCCGTCGGTGCGCTACGCCAGCCAGACCTACGGCGTCAGCCCGTCCACGGTGTTCCAGGCCTATTACCTGCTCGAACGCCGTGGCCTGATCCGCGCCCGGCCGCGCTCCGGTTACTTCGTCAACGCCCATACGCCGAGCACATTCTCCGAGCCGGTAATCAGCAGCCAGGTCAATGAATCCACCGAGGTTGACGTCAGCGAACTGGTGTTCTCGGTACTCGATTCGATCAAAGACCCCAACACCGTGCCCTTCGGCTCGGCCTTCCCCAGCCCGACACTGTTCCCGCTGCAACGCCTGTCGCGCTCCCTGGCCAGCGCCGCGCGGGAGATGGATCCGCGCATGGTCGTCACCGATATGTCGCCGGGCAATCCGCAACTGCGCCGGCAGATTGCCCTGCGCTACATGGTCGGCGGGCTGATGTTGCCGATGGAAGAATTGCTCATCACCAACGGTGCCCTCGAAGCGCTGAACCTGTGCCTGCAAGCGGTGACCGAGCCCGGTGATCTGGTGGCCATCGAGGCCCCGGCGTTCTACGCCAGCCTGCAGGTGCTCGAACGCTTGAAGCTAAAAGCCGTGGAAATACCCGTGCATCCGCGTGACGGCATCGATCTCGGTGTGCTCGCGCAAACCCTCGAACGTCACCCGATCAAGGCCTGCTGGTGCATGACCAGTTTCCAGAATCCGATGGGCGCGACTGTGCCCGAGGCGAAGAAACAGGAACTGGTCGAACTGCTGCGTCAGCATCAGGTGCCGTTGATCGAAGACGACGTCTACGCCGAGCTTTATTACGGGCAACAGGCGCCAAAACCGGCCAAGGCTTTTGATACCGAAGGATTGGTCATGCATTGCGGCTCGTTCGCCAAAAGTCTCGCGCCCGGTTATCGCATCGGCTGGGTGGCGGCCGGGCGTTTTGCGCAGAAAATCGAACGGCTGAAGCTGATGACCTCGCTGTGCGCTTCGATGCCGGCGCAAGCGGCTATCGCCGATTATCTGCAACACAGCGGCTACGATCGGCATCTGCGCAAACTGCGTTATGCCCTGGAAGAACAACAGAGCGCGATGCTCGCGGCGATTGCCCGCTACTTTCCGGCGCAGACCCGGGTCAGCCAACCGGCGGGCGGCTACTTTCTATGGCTGGAATTGCCGGAGCAGATGGATTCGCTGAAGCTGTTTCAGATGGCACTGGCACAAGGCATCAGCATCGCGCCGGGGCCGATTTTCTCGCCGACCCAGCGTTTCAGAAATTGCATTCGCTTGAATTACGGCAGCCCGTGGACCGAGGAATCGGAAAAGGCCATGGAGACGTTGGGGCGGATTGTGCGGTCGTTCTGAGGGATAGATGTTGTCTGGACTGGCCCCTTCGCGAGCAGGCTCGCTCCCACATGGGGTCTGTATTCACAAATCCACTGTGGGAGCGAGCCTGCTCGCGAAGAGGCCGGTTTTAACACTGCAAACCCACCGGTTTACCGCCCACCCCCCAAATCAACAAACGTCCCGGTCGCATACGATGCCTTGTCCGACAGCAACCAGACAATCGCCTCCGCCACTTCATCCGGCCGCCCGCCCCGGGCCATGGGAATCGCCGATTCGAGCTTGCTGACCCGATCCGGGTCGCCGCTCAGCGCATGGAAGTCGGTATAGATGTAGCCCGGACGCACGGCATTGACGCGAATGCCCTCACCCGCGACTTCTTTCGACAGACCGATAGTGAAGGTGTCGAGCGCACCCTTGGATGCGGCGTAATCAACGTACTCGTTCGGCGAACCGAGGCGTGCCGCGACCGAGGAGACGTTGACGATGCTGCCGCCCTGCCCGCCATGTTTGGGCGACATGCGCAGGATCGCGTGCTTGGCGCAGAGGATCGGCGCCAGCACATTGGTTTTCATGATTTTGAGGATGCGGAATTCGGACATCTCATCGACCCGCGATTTCTGTCCGACGGTGCCGGCGTTGTTGACCAGCGCGGTGACACGGCCCAGTTCGGTGTCGACGCGATGAAACATCGCGATCACTTCGTCTTCGATGCTGACATCGGCGCGAACCGCGATGGCCTGCGCGCCCAAGGCGCGAACCTGCTCGAGCACGCTGTGTGCGGCCTGTTCATCCGACTGATAGTTGATGCAGATCCGGTAGCCCTGTTCGGCTGCCAGCAATGCCGTAGCCGCGCCGATTCCGCGCCCGCCCCCGGTGATGACAATGACTTTATCCATGCTGGCCTTCCCCCACGTGCACACGTAACAGTCGGGGGAAGAATAACTGCCATTCATGGCTTTTGCATGAGTTCTGGTGTTGCCGCCATCCCCTGTGGGAGCGAGCCTGCTCGCGAAGAACGATGACTCGGTATCTCAGACCACCGCCAGCCGTTGCCCACGCACGATGTCCTGCATGAAGCGCTCCGCCGGCATCGGATGGCCGAGCAGATAGCCCTGCAGCGAATCACAGCCCAGTTTGGTCAGGAAGTCCTGTTGCGCGCCGGTTTCGACACCTTCGGCGACAATCCGCAAATCCAGGGCCTGCCCCAGCGCAACGATCGCCGAGACGATTGCGGCATCATCGCTGTCATGCTCCAGATCGCGGACGAAACCGCGGTCGATCTTCAGCTCATTGGCCGGCAAACGTTTGAGGTACATCAGGCTGGAATAACCGGTGCCGAAGTCGTCGATCGACAGGTCGACGCCCATGTCCGACAACTCTTGCAGCACGGTCATGCTCGCGTCAGCGTCGCTCATCGCTGTCGTTTCAGTGATTTCCAGGGTCAGGCTGTTGGCCGGCAAGTGGTGGGTCGCCAGCGCCTTGGCCACGCTTTGCACCAGCCCGGCATGGCAGAACTGCAAGGCCGAGAGGTTCACGGCGATGCGCCAGTCGGTGTAACCGAGCACGTACCATTCGCGCATCTGCCGGCAGGCTTCGTTGAGCACCCATTCGCCCATCGGAATGATCAGCCCGGTTTTCTCCGCCAGATCGATGAATTTATCCGGCATCAGCATGCCATGCAGCGGATGCTTCCAGCGCAGCAGCGCTTCGGCACCGACCGGGCGGCCATTGGCGGCGTCGAATTTGGGCTGGTAATGCAGGCAGAACTGGTTGTGCTCGATGGCCGCGCGCAGGTCCTGTAACAGTTGCAATTGTTTGCGCGCGTTGGTGTTCATCGACGCATCAAAGAAGCTGTAGCCGTTCTTGCCGCCGCCCTTGGCGTGGTACATCGCAGCATCGGCGTTCATCAGCAGTTCCTGGGCGTTGTCACCGTTGCCCGGGTACAGGGCGATGCCGACGCTGGCGGAAATCTGCAGATCATGTTCAGCGACGCGGAACGTGCGACCGATGAGGCTGACCTGACGCGCAGCCAGGCTCAAGGCGTCATTGGGCTCGCTCAAACGCACCAGCAGAACGAACTCATCGCCGCCGATCCGCGCAAGAGTGTCCTGGCTGCGCAAGTCTTCACGCAGACGCGCGCCGACCTCGCGCAGCAATTGGTCGCCCATGTGATGGCCGAATGCGTCGTTGACCGGTTTGAAGCCGTCGAGGTCGATGAACATCAAGGCGAAGCAGCCACCCTGCTCTTGCACCTTTTTGATCGCCTGATTGATGCGGTCGTCGAGCAGCATGCGGTTGGGCAGACTGGTCAGCGGATCGTGCAGGGCCAGTTGGGTGAGTTCGCGGTTGGCCACCGTCAGCGAGTGCGCCAGATCAGCCGTGCGCGCTTCGAGGCGGGCGTCGAGAATCGAGGTCAACAGGGCAATCGACAACACCGCCAGCGTAGTGACCACGACCAGGCTATCGAGGCCATTGCCCTTCAAGCCATTGAGCGTCGCGCCGCAGAAACTGCCGTCAGGAAATTGCGCCGCCGCCATGCCGGTGTAGTGCATGCCGACAATCGCCACACCCATGATCACCGCCGCGCCGGCACGAATCAGCCGCACATAGGGCGAGTGCTGACGCAGGCGAAAGGCAATCCACAATGCCGCTGCCGAGGCGCCGACGGCGATCAGCAGGGAGGCACTGAACAGGGTCGGGTCGTAATCGATGCCCGGTGTCATGCGCAGCGCGGCCATGCCGGTGTAGTGCATGGCGCTGATGCCCGAACCCATGATCAGCGCACCGAAAGCCAGTTGCGCCAGCGGCAGTTTCGGTTGGCTGACCAGCCACAACGCGAAGCCGCAGGACAGCACCGCGATCAGCAGCGACAGCGCAGTGAGGGCGAAGTCGTAGCCCAGGTCGATCGGCAATTTGAAGGCGAGCATGCCGATGAAATGCATCGACCAGACGCCAACGCCCATCGCCAACGCCCCGCCCGCCGTCCAGAAATGCACGGCCCGGCCTTTAGCCGTGGCAATGCGCCCGGTGAGATCGAGCGCCGTGTAGGAAGCCAGAATGGCCACGCACAACGAAATGAAAACCAGGGTGAAGGAGTAGCTGCCGATGAGCATGGACGTTCTCGTGACAAGCCGAAACCGTACTGCTTCCATTCTCGGTCGGGCAAATGCGGCGATTGTACTGATTGCGCGGAAGAACGCACTGACAAAGTAACCAAATTGCCATCAAGCCGATGAAACGCTTGTTCGATCGTCCTACAAGACTCTGCGGTGGGCTTTAACCTCACCCTGTGAAAGCGATCTCATGCCAGACAAAAATCCCCGTGGGAGCGAGCCTGCTCGCGAAGGCGTCGGCACAGCCACCATCGTAGTTGCCTGACCCACCGCTTTCGCGAGCAGGCTCGCTCCCACAGGTTCAGCGGTTGTCGCTGACGTCGAGTTGGCCGTCCCAGCCGCCGCCCAGCGCGGCGATCAGTTGCACGCTGGCGATCAGTCGGTTCTGCAGAATATTCAGCACACTGCGTTCGTTGCTCAGCGCTGTGGCTTGCACCACGACCACGTCGATATAGGCAATCAGGCCCGCCTTGTACTGGTTTTCCGTCAGGCGCAGGGAATCGCGGGCGGCATCCAGCGCTTCCTGGCGCACTGCTGCTTCGTCTTCATACACCTTGAGCTGGACCAGGTAGTTTTCCACTTCGCGGAAACCGTCGAGCACAGTCTGGCGGTAGCGCGCGACGGTTTCGTCATAGGCTGCCTCGCTGCGGTCAACCTCGGCCGAACGAATGCCACCGTCGAAAAGAGGTAACGACAGCTGCGGGCCGACCGACCAGAAACGGTTCGGCAGGCTGATCAGGTTTTTCGAGGTACTGCTGCTGTAGCCGCCGCTCAGGCTCAGGGTCAGGTCCGGGTAATACGCGGCTTTCGCCACGCCGACATTGGCGTTGGCGGCGATCACAGAGCGCTCTGCCGAAGCGATGTCAGGACGGCGTTCGAGCAATTGCGAAGGCAGGCTCAACGGCACTTGCGGCAGATTCGGGATGTTCTGGCTTTCGGCAATGCTGAAGTTGGCCGGGGCTTCGCCAGTGAGCACGGCAATGGCGTTTTCAAACTGTGCGCGCTGCCAGATCAGGTCGACCAGATCGGCCTGGGTGCTTTTCAACTGGGTTTGCGCCTGCGCCACCGCATCGCGCCCGGAAACCCCGGCGCGGTACTGGTTCTGCGTCATCTTCAGTGATCGCTCGTAAGCGGCAACCGTGGCTTCAAGCAAACGCTTCTGCTGATCGATGACGCGCAGTTGCAGGTAGTTCTGCACCAGCTCCGACTGCTGACTCAGACGCATCGCCGCCAGATCGGCAAAACTCGCCTGGGCGTTGGCCTCATCCGCCTCCAGCCCACGGCGCAGCTTGCCCCAGACATCGGCTTCCCAACTGACGCCCAGTTGCGCGGTGTAGGTATCACGAATACCGCTTGAGGAACTGCTCAGGCTCGAACTGCTGCTGCCGGTGCCCTGACTGGAGCGGTTCTTGCCCAGACTCAGGTCGACACTGGGGTAAAACGCCCCGCGTGCACTGCGCACCAAAGCCTGCGCCTGACGAAACTGCGCTTCGGACTGGGCGACGGTCTGGTTGGAGCTGTTGAGTTTTTCCACCAAGGCGTTGAGCTGCCGATCGCCGTACAACTCCCACCAGGCGCCCCGGGCCAGCGAGTCGCTGGGATTGGCCTGACGCCAGCCTTCGGCTTCCTTGAACTGAGCGATTTCGGCAGTTTGCGGGCGCTGGTAGTCCGGGCCGACTGCGCAAGCGCTGAGCAGCGCCACGCACAGCGACAGGCTCAATAGGCGCGAGCCGCGGACGGTGGCCAATTGGATAAGCGAACGGTCAGTCATAGCGGAGTTTCCAGAGCGGCATCAGTACGCACGCCACGCCATTTGTTGAAGCGATGGCGCAGCTTGTCGAGATAAAGGTAAACCACCGGGGTGGTGTAAAGGGTCAGGACCTGGCTGAACACCAGGCCGCCAATGATGGTCAGGCCCAGCGGCTGGCGCATTTCCGCACCCTCGGCGCGGCCGAGCAGCAACGGCAAGGCGCCGAGGATCGCCGCCAGCGTGGTCATCAGGATCGGCCGCAAGCGTTGCAGACAGGCGCTGCGGATCGACTCCAGCGGCGACAGGCCCTGATGACGCTCCAATTGCAGCGCCAGATCGATCATCAGAATGGCGTTCTTTTTCACCACGCCGATCAGCAGGAATATCCCCAGCAGGGAAATCAGGCTGAACTCGCCGCCCAGCGCATAGATCGACAGCAACGCGCCAACCCCGGCCGAGGGCAAGGTCGAGAGAATGGTCAGCGGGTGGATGTAGCTTTCATACAGCACACCGAGCACCAGATACACCGCCAGCAATGCACCGAGGATCATGAACGGCTGGCTCTTCTGCGTGGCGGCGAAGGCGTCAGCGGTGCCGGCCATTTTCGCGATTACATCCTCCGGCAAACCGACCTTGGCGATCGCTCGTTCGATGGCGGCGCTACCCTGCTCCACGGTCACGCCTTCGGCCATGTCAAAGGAAATGCTTTCGGACGCGAACTGGTCTTCATGACTGACCCGGTCGTTTTCCAGGCTGTTTTCGTAATGGGCGAACGTCGACAGCGGCACGCGCGCACCGTCAGCGGTAATCACCTCGACCTGCTTGAGCGTCACCGGATCCTGGGCGTATTTCGGATTGACCTCCATCACCACCTGATACTGGTTGAGGCTGTCGTAGATCGTCGAAATCTGCCGCTGGCTGTAAGCGTTGTTGAGCACGGCGGTGACCATGTTCATGTCGACCCCCAGGCGCTTGGCCTGATCCCGGTCGACAATCAGTGTCACCTGCTGCGCCCCGGCACCTTCGCGGGCATCGATGGCGGTCAGCTCGGGCAAGGCGCGCAACGCGGTGACCACTTTCGGGAACCACTTGCGCAATTCAGCGAGGTCGCCGCTTTGCAGGATGTAGGTGTATTGCGAACTGGTCTGCTCGCGGCCGCCGCCAAATTGCAGGTCCTGGTCGGCCATCAGCATCAACTGCGCCCCGGGCACCTTGGGCATTTCCTTGCGCAGACGCTCGATGACTTTCTGTGCCGACAGCTGGCGCTCCTTGATCGGTTTCAGGCGCACGATCATGAAGGCGTTGTTGGTGCCGTTGTTACCACCAATGAAGCCGGCCACGCTTTCCACCGCTTCGTCCTTGAGCACGGCGCGGCGGAAGGTTTCCATTTTCGGCTGCATGACGTTGAACGACAGACCGTCGTCGCCACGCACGAAACCGATCAACTGGCCGGTGTCCTGCTGCGGCAGGAAGGTTTTCGGCACCACCACATACAGCGCAATGTTGACGCCAACAGTGAGCAGCAGACTGAACAAGGTCAGACGCCGATGACGCAATACCCAGTCGAGGCTGGTGGCGTATTTGCCGACCATCCAGTCGTTGGTCTTGTGGCTCCAGCGTTGCAGGCGGTTTTCCTGCCCCGGCGTGTGCGGCTTGAGCCAGCGCGCGCAGAGCATTGGCGTCAGCGTCAGGGAAACCACGAGCGACACCACGATTGCCGCCGCCAGGGTGATGGAAAATTCGCGAAACAAGCTCTCGACCAGCCCGCCCATGAACAGGATCGACAGGAACACCGCCACCAGCGAAACGTTCATCGACAGCAGGGTAAAACCGACTTCCTTGGCGCCGAGGTACGCGGCCTGCATCGGCTTGACGCCTTCGTCGATATGCCGGGAAATGTTCTCCAACACCACGATGGCGTCGTCCACCACAAGACCTGTGGCGAGAATCAGCGCCATCAGCGACAGGTTGTTCAGCGAGAACCCGTACAGGTACATCACCGCAAAGGTACCGACCAGCGACACCGGCACCGCCAGCGTCGGGATCAGCGAGGCGCGGAAGTTACCCAGAAACAGGTAAACCACCAACACCACCAGGGCGACGGCGATCAGCAAGGTCATTTCGGCTTCGTGCAGCGTGGCCTTGATCACTGGCGAGCGATCCATGGCCAGATTGAGTTTGACGCTGGCCGGCAGCACCGCTTGCAGCGCCGGCAACTGCGCCTTGATCTCGTTGACCGTCTCGATGATGTTGGCGCCGGCCTGACGGTTGATCACCAGTAGCACCGCCGCATCGTCGTTGAAGAAACCGCTGTTGTAGCGGTCTTCGACGCCATCGCTGACTTTCGCCACGTCCTTGAGACGCAACGCGGCGCCATCGGCGTAGTGAATGATCAGCGACTCGTAATCCTTGGCTTTCTCCAACTGGTCGTTGGCCTGGATCTGCCACAAGCGCTCGCCGTCCTCGACCGAACCCTTGGGCCGCCGTACGTTAGCGTCGGCAATGGTCTTGCGCACATCGTCGAGAGCCACGCCGTACTGGTTCAACGCCTGCGGTTCGAGCTCGATGCGCACCGCCGGCAGCGAACTGCCACCGATCTGTACTTCACCAACGCCCTGCACCTGCGACAGGCTTTGCGAGAGGATGGTCGAAGCCAGGTCGTAGAGCTGGCCTTTCTCCAGCACATCCGAGGTCAGCGACAGCACCATGATCGGCGCCTGCGACGGATTGACCTTTTTATAGGTCGGCATGCTGCGCATCCCGCTCGGCAGCAGATTGCGCGAGGCGTTGATCGCCGCCTGCACTTCCCGCGCCGCGCCGTTGATGTCGCGGTCGAGGTCAAACTGCAGAATCACCCGCGTCGAACCCTGACTGGAGCGGCTGCTCATGGTATTGACGCCGGCAATCGCACCGAACGAACGCTCCAGCGGCGTCGCCACCGTTGAAGCCATCACCTCGGGACTGGCGCCCGGCAGACTGGCCTGAACCACGATCACCGGGAAATCCATCTGCGGCAATGGCGATACCGGCAACAGACCGAAGCTGACCCCACCGAGCAACATGATTGCCAGGGATAGCAGCATGGTTGCCACGGGGCGTTTGATGAAAGGGCCGGAGAGGTTCATCGACTCTTGTTCTCCCCGCATACCTCTGTGGGAGCGAGCCTGCTCGCGAATGCGCCCTTACCTTCAACTTTGGCAGTGACTGACCTCCCGCTTTCGCGAGCAGGCTCGCTCCCACAGGGGAGATATATTCCGACAGTCATACCGCGACCTCTTCACCTTCGGCTTTGGATTTGCCAAAGCGCCTTCCGAGGCGGTCGAAGTACAGGTAAATCACCGGCGTGGTGAACAGCGTCAACACCTGGCTCACCAACAAGCCGCCGACCATCACCAGACCCAACGGCTGACGCAGTTCCGCGCCAGACCCCGTGGCCAGCATCAGCGGCACTGCGCCGAACAACGCCGCCAGCGTGGTCATCAAAATCGGCCGGAAGCGCAGCAGCGCCGCTTGATAGATCGCCTCTGCCGGGGCCATGCCCTGGGTGCGTTCGGCGTCGAGGGCGAAGTCGATCATCATGATCGCGTTCTTCTTGACGATACCGATCAACAGAATGATGCCGATGATCGCGATCATGCCCAGGTCGTTGCCGCTGAGCAGCAACGCCAGCAAGGCACCGACTGCGGCGGACGGCAAGGTCGAAAGAATGGTGATCGGGTGGATGTAGCTCTCGTAGAGCACACCGAGGACGATGTACATGGTCACCACGGCCGCCAGAATCAGCAGCAAGGTGCTCGACAGCGAAGCCTGGAACGCCTGCGCCGCGCCCTGGAACTGAGTCTGCACGCCGACCGGCATGCCGATGTCCTGCTGCACCTGCTCGATGATGTCCACGGCATGCCCCAACGCCACGCCCGGCGCGAGGTTGAACGACATCATCACCGCCGGGAACTGGCCGATGTGAGTGATCGCCAATTGCGCCTGACGCTCTTCAACATGCGCCAGACTCGACAGGCGTACCTGCGCGCCGTCGGTGGTCTTGACGTGAATCTGATCCAGCGCCTGCGGGCCGATCTTCTCCCCGGCCTGGGCTTGCAGCACCACGCGGTACTGGCTGGCCTGGGTGTAAATGGTCGAAATCTGCCGCTGGCCGAAGGCGTCGTACAGCGCATCGGTGATATTCGCCACCGACACGCCAAGGCGCGATGCGGCGTCGCGGTCGATCACCAGATAGACCTGCAAGCCTTTGTCCTGCAGATCACTGGCCACGTCGGTCAACTCCGGACGCTGGGCCAGGGCTTCGACCAGACGGCCACTCCACTGGCTGAGCAATTCCGAGTCCGGCGAGGACATGCTGAACTGGTACTGGGTGCGGCTGACCCGGTCCTCGATGGTCAGGTCCTGCACCGGCTGCATGAACAGACGAATGCCGACCAGTTTGTCCAGTTGCGGTTGCAGGCGAGAAATCACTTCACTGGCCGTCAGATCGCGCTCGCCATGGGGCTTGAGGTTGATCAGCAAGCGGCCGCTGTTGAGCGTGGCGTTGTCGCCGTCGACGCCAATGTAGGACGACAGGCTCTGCACCGCCGGATCTTCGAGAATGATCTTCGCCAGTTGCTGCTGCCGCTCGCCCATCGCCGCGAAGGAGATCGACTGCGGCGCTTCGGAAATACCCTGAATCACGCCGGTGTCCTGCACCGGAAAGAAACCCTTCGGCACGATCACGTAGAGGAACACGGTCAACGCCAGTGTGCCGATGGCGACCAGCAAGGTCAGCGGCTGATGCTTGAGCACCCAGCGCAGCATCCGCCCGTATTCCTTGATCATCCAGTCGATGAACGCACCGCTGGCGCGGTAGAAACGGCCTTGCTCGTGTTCCTGCGGTTCACGCTTGAGCAGGCGGGCGCACATCATCGGCGTCAGGGTCAGCGACACCACCAGGGAAATCAGGATCGCCACCGCCAGGGTGATGGCGAATTCGCGGAACAGGCGCCCCACCACGTCGGCCATGAACAGCAGCGGAATCAGGACGGCGATCAGCGACAGGGTCAGGGAAATCAGGGTGAAGCCGATCTGTTTCGCGCCCTTGAGCGCGGCCTGCATCGGGTTGTCACCTTCTTCGATGAAGCGCGAAATGTTCTCGAGCATGACGATGGCGTCGTCGACGACGAAACCGGTGGCAATGGTCAGTGCCATCAACGTCAGGTTGTTCACCGAGAAACCGGCGAGGTACATCACGCCGAAGGTGCCGATCAGCGACAGCGGCACGGCGACCGAGGGAATGATCGTCGCACTGGCGCGGCGCAGAAACAGGAACGTGACCATGACCACCAGCGCGATAGCGATCAGCAGTTCGTGTTGCACGTCGGTGACCGAGGCACGGATGGTCTGGGTGCGATCCGTCAGCACCGTGACGTCGAGGCCGGCCGGCAGGTTGTCGGTGATGCTTGGCAGCAAGGCCTTGATGCGGTCGACCACTTCGATAACGTTGGCGCCGGGCTGTCGCTGGATGTTCAGCAACACCGCCTGATTCTGGTTGGCCCACGCGGCCAGACGCTCGTTCTCGGCGCCATCGACGATTTCCGCGACGTCCTTGAGCCGCAACGGTGCGCCGTTCTTGTAGGTCAGGATCAGATTCGCGTAGTCCTCGGGCGAGGTCAGTTGGTCGTTGGCATCGAGCATCGACACCCGGGTCGGGCCATCGAAGTTGCCTTTCGGCTGGTTGACGTTGGAGGCGCCGATCAGCGTGCGCACGTCCGACAGATTGAGGCTGTTGGCCGCCAGCGCTTCGGGGTTGACCTTGATCCGCACCGCCTGACGCTGGCCGCCGGCAATGCTGACCATGCCGACGCCGCTGATCTGGGCGATTTTCTGCGCCATGCGCGTATCGACCAGATCATTGAGCTTGGGCAGCAGCATGGTTTTCGAAGTGATGGCCAGGGTCAGCACCGGGGTGTCCGCCGGGTTGACCTTGTTGTAAACCGGCGGTGCTGGCAAATCGGTCGGCAGCAAATTGGTCGCCGCGTTGATCGCGGCTTGCACCTGCTGTTCGGCGACGTCCATGTTGATGTCGAGGCTGAAACGCAGGGTCAGCACCGAAGCGCCGCCGGAGCTGGTCGAGGCCATTTGCGTCAGGCCCGGCATCTGCCCGAACTGGCGTTCAAGCGGCGCGGTGACGGCGCTGGTCATCACGTCCGGACTGGCGCCGGGGTACAGGGTCATCACGCGGATGGTCGGGTAATCGACCTGCGGCAAGGCCGAAACCGGCAGCAGGCGATAAGCGATCAGGCCGGCCAGGACAATGGCCAGCATGCTCAGGGTGGTGGCTACCGGACGGAGGATGAACAGCCGCGAAATGTTCATGCGCCCTTCTTGGCCTTATCGGCTGTGGTCGCATCGGGATTGGCGGCAGATTTGCCTTGCAGGTGTTCGGTCGGCGAGGTCGGCACTTCGCTGCTGTCATTGACCACTTCGACTTCGCTGCCCTCCTTCAGGCGATCGGTGCCTTCGAGCACCACGCGATCACCCGCGGCGAGGCCTTCGGTGACCACGGTGTTGTCACCGTCACTGGCACCGATTTTCAGTTGGCGAATGGTAACTTTCTTGTCGCCGTCCAGCGCATAGACAAAGGTGCCATTGGTGCCGAACTGAATCGCTGCCGACGGTGCCAGCACTACACCTTTGAGCGTGTCGGCCAGCAAATGAACATTGACGAACTGATTGGGGAACAGCGACTGGTCGCGGTTATCGTAACGGGCCTTGAACTTGAGGGTGCCGGTAGCGACGTCGATCTGGTTGTCGAGGCTTTGCAGCACACCGGTAGCCTGCAGCTTGGTGTCGCCCCGATCCCACGCTTCGGCAGGCAGTTTAGCTCCGCTGCGGTAACGCGCGAGCACGGTGTCGAGGCTGTTCTCCGGCAAGGTGAAGGCAACGCTGATCGGTTGCGTCTGGGTGATCACTGCGAGGAACGTCGTGTCATTAGCGGCGACGAGGTTGCCGACGTCGACCTGACGCAGACCGACGCGACCGGCAATCGGCGCGCGGATCTTGGTGAATTCGAGATTGAGCTTGGCGTCGTTGACCGCCGCCTGATTGGTCTTGACCGTGCCCAGGTACTGGCCAACCAGCGCTTCGGCGGTGTCGAGGGTCTGTTTGGCGATGCTGTCTTCTTTGTACAGGCCGCGGTAACGCTCGACGTCCACCTGAGCGTTTTTCAGTTGCGCCTGATTCTGCAGCAACGTGCCTTCGGCCTGGAGCAAAGCGTTCTGGTAAGGACGCGGATCGATCTCGGCCAACAGGTCGCCCGCCTTGACCATCTGCCCTTCTTCGAAATGAATCTTTACCAGCTCGCCGCCCACGCGGCTGCGAACATTGATGGTGTTCAGCGCGGTGACCGTGCCCAGCGCCTTGTAATACAGCGGGAAGTCGCCCTTCACCGCCGGCGCCACACGCACCGGAATCGGCCCGGTACCGCCGCCGAAGCCAGGCCGCATCATTCCCGAGCGCCCGGTATGCCCAGCGGCCGCTTTGTCGCCGCCCGCCTTGTCAGCAGAGCCGGTGGGCCAGAATTTCCAGCACAGGACAGCGATGACCAACAGGACCAGCAGGCTGATCAGCCAGCGACGGGATTTGCGGGGGGACGATTGCATGGAGTTATTGACCATTGGGCGCGTGGGCTTCTATTTCGGGAGGCTGAACGATAAGCACTGAGTCGATTTAAGCAAAGCAGCTTTACCGGCAATTTACCTTCCACTTACGTTTCAAGGTGTGAGGCAAAACCCTGATACACAAATGAAAACGGCCTGGACAGGGCCAGGCCGTTAACAATTGTAAAAGTCTTACTTGAGAACGGACAGTGCCGCTTCGTAGTTAGGCTCTTCGGCGATTTCCTTGACCAGTTCGCTGTGCAGAACGGTGTCGTTTTCGTCCAGCACCACAACGGCGCGAGCGGTCAGGCCTTTCAGCGGGCCGTCAGCAATGGCCACGCCATAGTTTTCGATGAACTCGCTGCCGCGCAGGGTCGACAGGTTCTGTACGTTTTCCAGACCTTCAGCACCGCAAAAGCGTGCTTGGGCGAATGGCAGGTCAGCGGAGATGCACAGCACCACGGTGTTGCTGATGTCGTTGGCCTGGGCGTTGAACTTGCGCACGGAGGTGGCGCAGGTCGGGGTGTCGACGCTTGGGAAAATGTTCAGGACTTTGCGCTTGCCGGCGAAGTCTTGCAGGGTGACGTCGGACAGATTGCCGGCTACCAGGGAAAAGGCTGGCGCCTTGGAACCGGCTTGTGGCAACTGGCCGTTGACTTGAACCGGATTGCCTTTGAGGGTGACTTGAGCCATGACTTGAGTCCTTCTGTTTTTTGATTGGAAAGCATGCAAGAGGCGGAAGTTAACCACGAAATCGGCTGACGACCTATGCCCTGTTTGAAATTGTTGGGTGCTGAGCGGTGAAATTGTATACAACCCACCGCAGCTTCCCTGAAAGGGTGAGCCTGCTAGCGAAAGCGTTGTGTCAGGCAGGACATTCGAAACTGATACACCGAAATGCGAGCAGGCTCACTCCCACACTGAATACGTGTCCAGTGTGGGAGCGAGCCTGCTCGCGAAAAGGCAACCAGCCTTACTGCATCATTTGGCTTCAGATTTGAGTTTCAGATACGACTGATGCAGATCGCTTGCCCAGCCATCGATCACCGCTTTCATGTCGTCGGCTTTCATCACCTGGGAAGAGTTTTCCAGCGGTTTGCCGGTACCTTTGCGCACCACCTGCGCGATGACATGATTGGTCGCACCATCCATGAATACCGCTTCGGTGGCCAGCGTGGTTTCCTGGTCGCGGATACCAGTGGCCGTGCTTACTGCTGCGGCGACCAGTGCGATCGGGATCACTTCATAGACTTGCAGGCCTTCGGTCTTGCTGCTGACTGCGGTAATCGCCGGACGCACCACAATTACGCCCGGCCCGGGACCTGCGGCCAACGGCAGCGATTTGCCGAGTTCGCGCTTGAGCGCCTGATCGTAATAACTGGTGATGCCGTTGAGAGTCTGCTGGGGGATTTTCTCGGTGGCTTGCGGCTTCGGGTAGAGCTGGCTTGGCTCTACGTAAACGCTGGTGAATTTATTGATGTCGAGTTTCGGGTCCATCCAGCGCATCACCTCGGCACCAGAGGGTGACTTGGCCTCCTTCAGCTGGCTGTAATCCTTGAGAAAGCCGGAATACTGGTCAGGCTCGACGGTTTTGCTGGAACAACCCACCACGCCAAGGGTGGCAATGCACAGCGTGCCCATCACGACGGCTAGCTTCATGCTGTAATTCCTTTGAGAAGGCCAAGACATTTTGCATAGGGGAGATACAGGTATAGCCAAAACCCCGGCAAATGCGATGGCCAATTGCAAAGTTCACATCCGACAGCGCGTGTGCCTCGCCAACCGGTATTACCAGGACGATGTCTCGCCACTGCGCAACGCCATCTCTCGCCGGCTATTGGCGCGCATCGCCTTGATCAGCGATACCGTTCCCACCAGCAAAATCGCCGCACCAAACAGAAAATCGATGTTGTACAGCTGGAAATCTTCCACCGGCCCGATCAGTAATGTCCGCACCACCGCAATCCCCACCAGCGTCGCGAGAAAGTCGATCCCCGGTTCATCGCGGTAGAACACCAGCATCAGTGGCAGGCACAGCACCAGCAGAAGCAACAGCACCACGACCTTGAACGAGCCTTTGCGTTCGACGCTGAACGCGCACTCATGCGCCCCGTACGGCTTGTAGTCCTCATCGCGGATCATCGAGTCTTTCTCGTTGATGTAGTCGGCGCGGTTGTACTTCTGGATCGGCGTAAAGGTGTTGGACATCTCCATCAGCGTGGTGATGTTCTTGAAGCGCAAGTCGATGCGCTCGCTGCCCTTGAGGTAATACAGCACCGGTTTATAGCCGTAGCGATAGGTATCGAAGGGGAACGCGGCAGTCTGAGCGTGCACGCCGATTGCGCGAGGCTCAAGTTCGGCGAAGGCGCTTTTATTGGTCGACGAGAGGTTGCGGCTCAGCGGCTGCACCTTGACCTGCTCGAGGAAGCTCGGCGTGACGCCGAACGACCACTGCAGCGGTTCCAGACGCAGGCGCAGTTCGTTGCGGCCCAGGTCGTAGCGGTTGAAGGTTCGTTCGGAAACCACCAGCGAGCCGCCAACCATGAATTCGCCGCGCAGGTTGTTGGTGACGCGCAAGGTCAGTTGATCCTTGCCCAGCAACGCCGCTTCACTGGTCGGTGGCGTGCCGCACCACGCGGTGCTTTCGCCGACACCGCCGAGCTGGCCGTCGCGGTTTTCCTTGAATACGTAAAAGTAACTGGCCCACAGCGTCAGCAGCAAAAGCGACGCCGTGAGACCGAGGATTTTTTTACCCGGACTCACTGATCAGACTCCCTTCTTCGGTTCCATCGCCCAGCCGAAAACCCGCTGGCGACGGCGACTCTACCAAAAGGCCATCAGTGACCCAAGGGAAAATACCGGATTGGCACCGAACCTAAGGGTTTCCCCGGTCTACGCCTCACTCCTCCTGCGGATGTGGCGCTGGCCCGGCGTCATGCTCAGATTGCTTGAGGGCTCAGGTGATGGAGATGCTTTTTGATGCGCTGGGCGTGATGTTTTTGTGGCTGGCGGCGGGCTGCCCTCACCCTAGCCCTCTCCCAGAGGGAGAGGGGACTGACCGAAGTGTTTGTAGGACTCACGTCGACCTGAAATATCGCGTCGAGCTCAAGTTTTGAACATCACTCGGTCTGCCCCCTTTCCCCCTCGCCCCCTTGGGGGAGAGGGCTGGGGTGAGGGGGTAAGCTTTTGATCTTAACCGCGATCGCGAGGTATCAGGCTCTGCAATTGCTGAGCAAGGAAATCGGCGTCGAAGGCAAACGTATCCGGATCCTTCAAGCCATTGGTCTTACGCCACTGCCATGCGCCATCCGCCAGGCCAACCAGCGAAATACTCCCGTACCGCGCCGCCGTCAGCCCCATCACTGCCAGGGAAATCTGCCCGCCGCTGCCCATCACATCCGGCACAAATTCCACCGGTTTGCCGGCAATCACAATGCTCAATTTTTCCGTCTTGAACGTCGAGGTTTCCACCGGCACGCTCGGCCCGAACGCGACATACGCCTCGCGACTGACCTCCAGCAGATTCGGCGCCTTGACCGGTTCAAGCCATTGCTCGATCTCGTCGAACAGCGCGCCAATTCGAGCCGCCCAAGCAGCCGATTGCGTGGTGAACAGTTGCTTCTTGTGCGCTTCGCTTTCGGCATAGTGGCGAAGCATTTCGCCCAGTTGCTGTATGTCGTTCATTGCGGTGTTCCTCGGAAAGGACCTGCGAAGGGTGATAGTGGCAGATCCCCGGCGCGGCGTACGTTTAGTTCTTGCAGATGCACAGTTGCGGGAAAGATCGGCGGTACAGTCAGTCGGTACTGGCGTCGAGTCTCGAACAGAAGGAAACTTCAGGCAGCCCTGAATGCTCGACACTGACATTTGCTTGAGGAAATCCAATGCGCACCATCGGCCTTATCGGCGGCATGAGCTGGGAGTCCAGCGCCGAATACTATCGCCTGATCAACCAACAGGTTCGCGAGCGCCTCGGCCCGTTGCGCTCGGCGCAGTTGCTGATGTACAGCGTCGATTTCGGTCCGGTCGAACAGGCCCAGCACGCCGGGCGCTGGGACGATGCAGCGGCGATTCTGGTGGATGCCGCGCGCAGGCTTGAAGCCGGTGGCGCAGAATGCGTGGTGCTGTGTACCAACACCATGCACAAGGTCGCCGAGCAGATTCAGGCGGCGATCAGCATTCCGTTTTTGCACATTGCCGAACCCGCCGCGCAGGCTGCACTGGAAATCGACGCGCGCACCGTCGGTTTGCTCGGCACCGCGTTCACCATGGAGCAGGACTTCCTCAAGCAGCGACTGATCGCCCAAGGCCTGACCGTGCTGGTGCCGGATGATGCCGAGCGCAAAGAGGTGCACCGGATCATCTACGACGAACTCTGCGTGGGTGTGATCAGCGAACAATCGCGAGAAATCTATCAAGGCGTCATCCAGTCCCTGACCGCCCGTGGCGCCCAGGCAATCATCCTCGGCTGCACCGAAATCGGTCTGCTGATCAAACCCGAACACAGCGCCCTGCCCCTGCTCGACACCACTGAACTGCACGCGCAGTCGGCAGTGGCGTTCGCACTGGGCGACTGACTCAGGCTTTCGGGCTATTGCGTAGACGGGCCATGCTCAGGGTGTCGACCCACTGCCCGTCGCGCACCGCGTAATCACGCAACAGCCCTTCGGCCTCGAAACCGAACTTGCGGTAAAGGCCGATGGCTGCCTCGTTATCGGCGTACACCGTGAGTTCGACGCGGTGCAGATTCATCCAGTTATCGGCGACCTCCAGCGCCGCCGCCAACAACATCGAACCGACGCCCTTGCCCTGCCAAGCCGCCCCGACTGCCATGCCGAAACTGCCGGCGTGGGCGCGGCGCATCCTTGAATAGGCTTCCAGACCGAGATTTCCGATCACCACGCCTTGGTCCAGGGCAACCAGTTTCAGCGCACGTTCGTTATCAGCCTGAAGTCGCTGGCGCCAGACCTCGGTGGATTGAAACGGCATTTGCAGCACTTGCCGTGCAACGACGGGGTCGTTGTAAAGCGCGGTGATACCCTCGAGGTGGGATTCGTTGGAGCGTTCGAGATGGATCGTGGAGGTTGGGTCTGACATGGGATCGGTCCTTGATCAGCGTGTGGCTGGTCACTCTAAACCGCTGATCTGGAATCTGGCGAGCGGCAATGGTGGGGGCGAGCCTGCTCGCGAAGGCGGTTGGCCAGTCACTGAAGCCTCGACTGGCAGATTGCATTCGCGAGCAGGCTCGCTCCCACATTTTGATCCAGCCCGGGCACAACCCCTGTGAGCACTGAAGATTCCTGTGGGAGCGAGCCTGCTCGCGAAAGCGACCTCATAGCCAACACCTGCTTCCCGGCAAAAACGTCTACCTTGCTGTCGCCAATTTTTTGCTTTTTAAACACCGCTGTTTAAAGGACACCTGCTGACACGCCTTCCAGGCTACAAATCCTTGCGTCGTTGCCTACAGCCAAGCCAGAATCCGCCGGCTTGTGCGCCTTGGGGGCGGGTTCTATTGTGGTGCGGTCGCTGACGAATCAGCGATCGGGTCTCGCAGCCCGTCGATCTCTGGACGCACAACACCCGCTGTTTTTATGGCGGCTGTACGTGGGAGACCTTCGGGTCTGCCGGTTCTAGAGTCCCGGTCTGCGACCCGCGTACAGCTGCCACCAACCATTTCGTATCGCAGCGAAAGGTGGCAGCTCCGTCGACTCTAGGAGCTTTACCATGATCAAACCCACACCCAACCCACCCCAAACCGACCCCACCTCTCCCTACGAATCCCTCGACTCAAAAAAACTTCACCAAGCCGCCGACCGCGCCCTCGACCACTACCTCTGCCCACCCGGCTCGACCCCACCGCCGTTCAGCCCCCGCGCCATGTACGCCGTCACCGCCGACACCAAAAACGAAGACCTGCTGGCCAACGCCTGCGAAACCCTCGCCTCAGCGAAAACCATCGCCCAGGAGTTCGCCGGATTGGTCAAGCCATCCCAGCGCCGAACGCTGATGGGGATTGCGCAGTTGATCATGCTCGGCGAACTGGCGGTGAATCGGGTGCTTGATAATCTGGAGTTGCCGCAGTAGCGGGCCTTTGATGATCGTTCCCACGCTCTGCGTGGGAATGCCTCAAGGGACGCTCCGCGTTCCAGTTCTGGGGGGACGCAGAGCGTCCCGGGCTGCATTCCCACGCGGAGCGCGGGAAAGATCAATGCGTAAGCAATGAAGATTCCTGTGGGAGCGAGCCTGCTCGCGAAAGCGTCGGAGCAGTCAGCGTTGCAACCGAACATTACGACAAATTCGCAAGCAGGCTCGCTCCCACAACAACCGCGCAAACAAGAGCCGGCTCGACCGCTCGTCTGAATACCGCTTGTACCTGTCAGATCTGACAGGTGTGCTTTTTTTCAAACTGGAGTGAGATAGATCCCATTCAATGCACGGCACGGCACGGCACGGCACGGCAAAATTCTCAGGGAGCGCTTCCATGGATATCCAGTCTTCGATTTTCAACGAATTGTTTGTCTTGTATC
>NZ_JBXAWD010000028.1:0-15969 GCF_057291535.1 Pseudomonas sp. 1L-E-NC-VB-C3
ATGACTGTTACCCTGATCAAAACCATCGCGATGGAAGATGGTCTGCGTTTCGCTATCCGTGAAGGCGGTCGTACCGTCGGCGCTGGCGTCGTAGCAAAAATCATCGAATAAGCGGTTGTAATGTATTTTTCGGGCCGGCATAATGGTCGGCCTGATTTTGTTTTAGGTCAGTAGCTCAATTGGCAGAGCGACGGTCTCCAAAACCGTAGGTTGGGGGTTCGATTCCCTCCTGACCTGCCAGATTCACTCGGTGTATCTGGCTTTCTTTTCACAGGATCTTCATAGATGACTCCTAAAGCTGAAGCTCAAGGCTCTCGCTTCGATCTGCTCAAGTGGCTTGTAGTAGTCGCTTTAGTGGTTGTTGGCGTTGTTGGCAATCAGTATTACGCTGCTTCGCCGATCCTGTACCGTGTACTCGCTTTGCTTGCCATTGCTGCCGTAGCTGCCTTTGTAGGCCTGCAAACCGCGAAGGGCAAGTCTTTCTTTGTACTGGTTAAGGAAGCTCGCACCGAGATTCGTAAAGTCGTGTGGCCAACTCGCCAAGAAACCACGCAGACCACGCTGATTGTCGTGGCTGTTGTTCTGGTTATGGCGTTGCTGTTGTGGGGTCTTGATTCCCTGCTCGGCTGGCTTGTTTCCTTGATTGTCGGCTAAGGGTGTCCCGTGGCTAAGCGTTGGTATGTTGTGCATGCTTACTCGGGTTACGAGAAGCATGTGATGCGCTCGCTGATCGAGCGCGTAAAGCTGGCTGGCATGGAAGATGGCTTCGGCGAGATTCTGGTTCCCACTGAAGAAGTGGTTGAGATGCGTAACGGCCAGAAGCGCAAAAGCGAACGGAAGTTCTTTCCAGGCTATGTGCTGGTCCAGATGGATATGAACGAGGGTACTTGGCACTTGGTCAAGGATACTCCTCGGGTGATGGGTTTTATCGGCGGTACCGCTGACAAGCCTGCGCCAATTACAGATAAAGAGGCAGAAGCGATTCTGCGTCGCGTTGCTGATGGTAGCGACAAGCCTAAGCCGAAGACATTGTTCGAGCCAGGTGAGACGGTGCGTGTCAACGACGGTCCATTCGCTGATTTCAATGGCGTTGTGGAAGAAGTTAACTACGAAAAGAGCCGGATCCAAGTGGCTGTGCTCATTTTCGGTCGCTCTACTCCGGTGGAGCTCGAGTTCAGTCAGGTCGAGAAGGTCTAACTGGACAAGCAATCCCAACCCCGCAGCCTTAGGCTGTGGGGTTTTGTCGTCACTGGGATAAACGCGCAAGTAACCGGGGAGCCTTTCGAGGCGTTCGAACCCGTAATTGGAGTGCCTCATGGCCAAGAAGATTACCGCTTACATCAAGCTGCAAGTGAAGGCCGCTCAGGCTAACCCAAGTCCACCGGTTGGTCCTGCTCTGGGTCAGCACGGCGTGAACATCATGGAATTCTGCAAGGCTTTCAACGCCCGTACCCAGGGTCTTGAGCCAGGTCTGCCGACTCCAGTGATCATCACTGTCTACAGCGACCGTAGCTTCACTTTCGAAACCAAATCCACCCCTGCTTCGGTTCTGCTGAAGAAGGCGGCCGGTCTGACCAGCGGTTCCGCTCGTCCGAACACCGTTAAGGTTGGCACTGTTACCCGTGCTCAGCTGGAAGAAATCGCGAAAACCAAAAACGCGGATCTGACTGCAGCTGATATGGATGCAGCCGTGCGTACTATCGCCGGTTCTGCTCGTAGCATGGGCCTTAACGTGGAGGGTGTGTAATGGCTAAGCTGACCAAGCGTCAAAAGGCTATCGCCGGCAAAATCGAAGCAGGCAAGGCCTACAACATTGTAGACGCCGCTGCTCTGCTGGCCGAGCTGTCGACTGTCAAGTTCAGCGAGTCGTTCGACGTTGCTGTAAACCTGGGTGTAGACCCGCGTAAATCCGACCAGGTTGTTCGTAGCGCTACTGTGCTGCCACACGGCACTGGCAAGACCGTTCGCGTTGCTGTGTTCACCCAGGGTCCAGCTGCTGAGGCCGCTCTGGCTGCCGGCGCTGATCGTGTAGGTATGGACGACCTGGCTGCCGAAATGAAAGGCGGCGACCTGAACTATGACGTAGTGATCGCATCCCCGGATGCCATGCGCGTTGTAGGTCAGTTGGGTCAGATCCTCGGTCCACGTGGCCTGATGCCTAACCCTAAAGTCGGCACCGTAACTCCAGACGTAGCCAACGCGGTCAAGAACGCCAAGGCTGGTCAGGTTCGTTATCGCACCGACAAAAACGGCATCATCCACACTTCCGTTGGCAAGATCGGCTTCGACGCCGTCAAGCTGAAGGAAAACGTTGAAGCCCTGATCGCTGATCTGAAGCGTATCAAGCCAGCTTCCTCGAAAGGTATTTACGTCAAGCGCGTTACCCTGAGCACCACTATGGGCCCAGGTCTGGTTATCGACCAGAGCTCGCTCGACGCGTAAGACAAAGGTTGGCGCGGATTGTCGCGCCAATTGAAAGATTGGGGTCCCTGCCTGGCGGGGGCTATCCAAGACCGTAGGCGGCGCAAGCCTTAAACCTCAAGCCTACGCAGATGGTGCTCCCGGTTCCTTACCGAATCAGACACCAAAACGACATTCGGTTCCGATCGAATGAAACGGTAACAAGCAGGAGTTAAACCCGTGGCAATTAATCTCGAAGACAAGAAGGCCATCGTCGCTGAAGTCAACGAGGCTGCCAAAGTCGCTCTGTCCGCTGTCGTGGTTGATGCACGTGGCGTAACAGTAGGCGCAATGACCGGACTCCGTAAAGAGGCTCGTGAAGCTGGCGTTTACGTACGTGTTGTACGTAACACCCTGCTCAAGCGCGCTGTTGCTGACACTCAATACAGTGTTCTCAACGACGTGTTCACCGGCCCGACCCTGATTGCATTCTCGAACGAACATCCGGGCGCTGCTGCCCGTATCTTCAAAGAGTTTGCCAAGGGTCAGGACAAGTTCGAGATCAAGGCAGCTGCGTTCGAGGGCAAGTTCCTCGCAGCTAATCAGATCGACGTACTGGCAACTCTGCCGACCCGTGACGAAGCAATTTCTCAGCTGATGAGCGTGATTCAAGGCGCAACCAGCAAATTGGCTCGTACTCTGGCGGCAATTCGCGACCAGAAAGAAGCTGCCGCAGCCTAAGGCTCGTCACTTCTCGCGTTTTTTGTTTATTTCGATGGTCGCGTAGGCCGTCCCCCAATTCAGGAATTGAGTCATGTCTCTGACTAACGAACAAATCATCGAAGCAATCGGCCAGAAATCCGTAGTGGAAATCGTTGAGCTGATCAAAGCGATGGAAGAAACCTTCGGTGTTACCGCTGCTGCCGCTTCGGCTGGCCCAGCTGTAGCTGCTGCTGCTGTTGAAGAGCAAACCGAGTTCAACGTTGTTCTGCTGGAAGCTGGCGAGAAGAAGGTTAACGTGATCAAGGCAGTTCGTGAACTGACCGGTCTGGGCCTGAAAGAAGCCAAAGAGAAAGTAGACGGCGCTCCTCAGGTTGTAGCTGAAGGCGTTTCGAAAGAAGCGGCTGAAGACGCCAAGAAGAAGCTGGAAGAAGCAGGCGCTAAAGTCGAGCTGAAGTAAGCATCGACTTTGCTCCTCCAGCCCGAGCGTCAAGCGACAGGCTGATGGCTGGTGGCTCTTGCCACCGGCCTTTTTCCGTTATTGGCAGCCGACTGGGTCGGTGCTGATAAAGGCGCTGTAACCACCCGATGCGGTGGCGCAAACCATGGGGTTTGCACGATTTTCTGGCTGCTCCCGTCGGGAGGGGCCAAACAAGCAGGTGACCAAGCTGGGGAACGCTGATGGCTTACTCATATACTGAGAAAAAACGTATCCGCAAGGACTTTAGCAAGTTGCCGGACGTCATGGATGTGCCTTACCTCCTGGCCATCCAGCTGGATTCGTATCGTGAATTCTTGCAAGCGGGAGCGACTAAAGATCAGTTCCGCGACGTGGGCCTGCATGCGGCCTTCAAATCCGTTTTCCCGATCATCAGCTACTCCGGCAATGCTGCGCTGGAGTACGTCGGTTATCGCCTGGGCGAACCGGCATTTGATGTCAAAGAATGCGTATTGCGCGGTGTAACTTTCGCCGTACCTTTGCGGGTAAAAGTGCGCCTGATCATTTTCGACAAAGAATCGTCGAACAAAGCGATCAAGGACATCAAAGAGCAAGAAGTCTACATGGGTGAAATCCCCCTGATGACTGAGAACGGTACCTTCGTAATCAACGGTACCGAGCGTGTTATCGTTTCCCAGCTGCACCGTTCCCCGGGCGTGTTCTTCGACCACGACCGCGGCAAGACGCACAGCTCCGGCAAACTGCTGTACTCGGCTCGCATCATTCCTTACCGCGGTTCGTGGCTGGACTTCGAATTCGACCCGAAAGACTGTGTCTTCGTGCGTATCGACCGTCGTCGCAAACTGCCGGCTTCGGTACTGCTGCGCGCACTCGGTTACACCACCGAAGAGGTGCTGGACGCGTTCTATACCACCAACGTATTCCACCTGAGCGGCGAAACCCTCAGCCTGGAACTGGTGCCATCGCGCCTGCGTGGTGAAGTTGCGGTTCTGGACATCCAGGACGAGAAGGGCAAGGTCATCGTTGAGCAAGGCCGCCGTATTACCGCGCGCCACATCAACCAGATCGAGAAAGCCGGTATCAAGACGCTGGACGTGCCACTGGACTACGTCCTCGGCCGCACCACCGCCAAGGCTATCGTGCACCCGGCTACCGGCGAAATCCTGGCCGAATGCAACACCGAGCTGAACACTGAAGTCCTGGCAAAGATCGCCAAGGCCCAGGTGGTTCGCATCGAGACCCTGTACACCAACGACATCGACTGCGGTCCGTTCGTCTCCGACACGCTGAAGATCGACTCCACCAGCAACCAACTGGAAGCGCTGGTCGAGATCTATCGCATGATGCGTCCAGGCGAGCCGCCAACCAAAGACGCTGCCGAGACCCTGTTCAACAACCTGTTCTTCAGCCCTGAGCGTTATGACCTGTCTGCGGTCGGCCGGATGAAGTTCAACCGTCGTATCGGTCGTACCGAGATCGAAGGTTCGGGAGTGCTGTGCAAGGAAGACATCGTCGCGGTCCTGAAGACTCTGGTCGACATCCGCAACGGTAAAGGCATCGTCGATGACATCGACCACCTGGGTAACCGTCGTGTTCGCTGCGTAGGCGAAATGGCCGAGAACCAGTTCCGCGTTGGCCTGGTACGTGTTGAGCGTGCGGTCAAAGAGCGTCTGTCGATGGCTGAAAGCGAAGGCCTGATGCCGCAAGATCTGATCAACGCCAAGCCAGTGGCTGCCGCGGTGAAAGAGTTCTTCGGTTCCAGCCAGCTGTCGCAGTTCATGGACCAGAACAACCCGCTGTCCGAGATCACCCACAAGCGTCGTGTCTCTGCACTCGGCCCTGGCGGTCTGACTCGTGAGCGCGCAGGCTTCGAAGTCCGTGACGTACACCCGACTCACTACGGTCGTGTCTGCCCGATTGAAACGCCGGAAGGTCCGAACATCGGCCTGATCAACTCCCTGGCTGCGTACGCTCGCACCAACCAGTACGGCTTCCTGGAAAGCCCGTACCGCGTGGTGAAAGAGGGTGTGGTCACCGACGAGATCGTGTTCCTGTCCGCTATTGAAGAAGCCGATCACGTGATCGCGCAGGCTTCGGCGACCATGAACGAGCAGAAAGTCCTGATCGACGAACTGGTTGCCGTACGTCACCTGAACGAATTCACCGTCAAGGCGCCGGAAGACGTCACCCTGATGGACGTTTCGCCGAAGCAGGTTGTGTCGGTTGCAGCGTCGCTGATTCCGTTCCTCGAGCACGACGACGCCAACCGTGCGTTGATGGGTTCGAACATGCAGCGTCAGGCTGTACCGACTCTGCGCGCTGACAAGCCGCTGGTAGGTACCGGCATGGAGCGTAACGTAGCCCGTGACTCCGGCGTTTGCGTCGTGGCTCGTCGTGGTGGCGTGATCGACTCCGTCGACGCCAGCCGTATCGTGGTTCGTGTTGCCGATGACGAAGTTGAAACCGGTGAAGCCGGTGTCGACATCTACAACCTGACCAAATACACCCGCTCGAACCAGAACACCTGCATCAACCAGCGTCCGCTGGTACGTAAAGGTGATCGGGTTCAGCGTAGCGACATCATGGCCGACGGCCCGTCCACCGACATGGGTGAGCTGGCACTGGGTCAGAACATGCGCATCGCGTTCATGGCATGGAACGGCTTCAACTTCGAAGACTCCATCTGCCTGTCCGAGCGTGTTGTTCAGGAAGACCGTTTCACCACGATCCACATTCAGGAACTGACCTGTGTGGCCCGTGACACCAAGCTTGGCCCAGAGGAAATCACTGCGGACATCCCGAACGTGGGTGAAGCTGCACTGAACAAGCTGGACGAAGCCGGTATCGTTTACGTAGGTGCTGAAGTAGGCGCAGGCGACATTCTGGTGGGTAAGGTCACTCCGAAAGGCGAGACCCAACTGACTCCGGAAGAAAAACTGCTGCGTGCAATCTTCGGTGAAAAAGCCAGCGACGTTAAAGACACCTCCCTGCGCGTGCCAACCGGCACCAAAGGTACTGTCATCGACGTACAGGTCTTCACCCGCGACGGCGTTGAGCGTGATGCTCGTGCACTGTCGATCGAGAAGTCCCAGCTGGACGAGATCCGCAAGGATCTGAACGAAGAGTTCCGCATCGTTGAAGGCGCGACTTTCGAACGTCTGCGTTCCGCACTGGTAGGCCACAAGGCCGAAGGCGGCGCCGGCCTGAAGAAAGGTCAGGACATCACCGACGAAGTACTCGACGGTCTTGAGCACGGCCAGTGGTTCAAACTGCGCATGGCTGAAGATGCGCTGAACGAGCAGCTCGAGAAGGCTCAGGCCTACATCGTTGATCGTCGCCGTCTGCTGGACGACAAGTTCGAAGACAAGAAGCGCAAACTGCAGCAGGGCGATGACCTGGCTCCAGGCGTGCTGAAAATCGTCAAGGTTTACCTGGCAATCCGTCGCCGCATCCAGCCGGGCGACAAGATGGCCGGTCGTCACGGTAACAAGGGTGTGGTCTCCGTGATCATGCCGGTTGAAGACATGCCGCACGATGCCAATGGCACCCCGGTCGACGTAGTCCTCAACCCGCTGGGCGTACCTTCGCGTATGAACGTTGGTCAGATTCTCGAAACCCACCTGGGCCTCGCGGCCAAAGGTCTGGGCGAGAAGATCAACCGGATGGTCGAAGAGCAGCGTAAAGTCGCTGAACTGCGCACTTTCCTGGACGAGATCTACAACCAGATCGGCGGTCGTAACGAAGATCTGGACAGCTTCTCCGATCAGGAAATCCTCGATCTGGCGAACAACCTGCGTGGCGGCGTTCCAATGGCCACTCCAGTGTTCGACGGCGCCAAGGAAAGCGAAATCAAGGCCATGCTGAAACTGGCAGACCTGCCGGAAAGCGGCCAGATGCAGCTGACCGACGGCCGTACCGGCAACAAGTTCGAGCGTCCAGTTACCGTTGGCTACATGTACATGCTGAAGCTGAACCACTTGGTAGACGACAAGATGCACGCGCGTTCTACCGGTTCTTACAGCCTGGTTACCCAGCAGCCGCTGGGTGGTAAGGCGCAGTTCGGTGGTCAGCGTTTCGGGGAGATGGAGGTCTGGGCACTGGAAGCATACGGTGCTGCTTACACTCTGCAAGAAATGCTCACAGTGAAGTCGGACGATGTGAACGGCCGTACCAAGATGTACAAGAACATCGTGGATGGCGATCACCGTATGGAGCCGGGCATGCCCGAGTCCTTCAACGTGTTGATCAAGGAAATTCGTTCCCTCGGCATCGATATCGATCTGGAAACCGAATAACACGTGACGCGAATCGAGAGCGGGGCAGGATTGCCCGCTCTCTGCTCCGCCAGGAGGAAAGGCCTTGAAAGACCTACTGAATTTGCTGAAAAACCAGGGTCAAGTCGAAGAGTTCGACGCCATCCGTATCGGATTGGCCTCGCCGGAGATGATCCGTTCGTGGTCGTTCGGTGAAGTTAAAAAGCCGGAAACCATCAACTACCGTACGTTCAAACCTGAGCGTGACGGCCTGTTCTGCGCCAAGATCTTTGGCCCGGTAAAGGATTACGAGTGCCTGTGCGGTAAGTACAAGCGCTTGAAGCACCGTGGTGTGATCTGCGAGAAGTGCGGCGTTGAAGTTGCACTGGCCAAGGTTCGTCGTGAGCGCATGGCGCACATCGAGCTGGCTTCGCCGGTTGCCCACATCTGGTTCCTGAAATCGCTGCCGTCCCGTATCGGCCTGCTGATGGACATGACCCTGCGTGATATCGAGCGCGTTCTCTACTTCGAGAGCTATGTCGTTATCGATCCAGGCATGACCACCCTTGAAAAAGGTCAGCTGCTGAACGACGAACAGTACTTCGAAGCGCTTGAAGAGTTCGGAGACGATTTCGACGCCCGCATGGGTGCCGAAGCTGTCCGTGAACTGCTGCACGCTATCGACCTGGAGCACGAGATTGGCCGTCTGCGCGAAGAGATTCCGCAAACCAACTCGGAAACCAAGATCAAGAAGCTGTCCAAGCGTCTGAAATTGATGGAAGCCTTCCAGGGTTCCGGCAACCTGCCAGAGTGGATGGTGCTGACCGTTCTGCCGGTTCTGCCGCCAGATCTGCGTCCACTGGTCCCGCTGGATGGCGGTCGTTTCGCGACCTCCGACCTCAACGATCTGTATCGTCGAGTGATCAACCGTAACAACCGTTTGAAGCGCTTGCTGGATCTGTCGGCTCCGGACATCATCGTGCGCAACGAAAAGCGCATGTTGCAGGAAGCGGTCGATGCATTGCTCGACAACGGTCGTCGTGGTCGCGCTATCACCGGTTCCAACAAGCGTCCTCTGAAATCCCTGGCTGACATGATCAAGGGTAAGCAGGGTCGTTTCCGTCAGAACTTGCTCGGTAAGCGTGTTGACTACTCCGGTCGTTCGGTAATTACCGTAGGCCCGACCCTGCGTCTGCACCAGTGCGGTCTGCCGAAGAAGATGGCTCTCGAGCTGTTCAAGCCGTTCATTTTTGGCAAGCTGGAAATGCGTGGTCTGGCGACCACCATCAAAGCGGCCAAGAAAATGGTCGAGCGCGAACTGCCAGAGGTTTGGGACGTTCTCGCTGAAGTGATTCGCGAACACCCGGTTCTTCTCAACCGTGCACCGACCCTTCACCGTCTGGGTATCCAGGCGTTTGAACCGGTACTGATCGAAGGTAAGGCTATCCAGCTGCACCCGCTGGTCTGCGCCGCGTACAACGCCGACTTCGACGGCGACCAAATGGCCGTGCACGTACCGCTGACACTGGAAGCCCAGCTCGAAGCGCGTGCGTTGATGATGTCGACCAACAACATTCTGTCGCCAGCCAACGGTGAGCCAATCATCGTTCCGTCGCAGGACGTTGTATTGGGTCTGTACTACATGACTCGTGAAGCGATCAACGCCAAGGGCGAAGGTCGTGTGTTCGCGGATCTGCAGGAAGTCGACCGTGTGTTCCGTGCCGGCGAAGCTGCACTGCACGCCAAGGTCAAGGTTCGTATCAACGAAACCGTCAACGACCGTGACGGCAACAGCGTGAGCGGTACCCGTATCGTCGACACCACTGTCGGCCGTGCGCTGCTGTTCCAGGTTGTGCCGAAAGGTCTGTCGTTCGACGTCGTCAACCTGCCGATGAAGAAAAAGGCGATCTCCAAGCTGATCAACCAGTGCTACCGTGTGGTTGGTCTGAAAGAGACCGTGATCTTCGCTGACCAGTTGATGTACACCGGTTTCGCTTACTCGACCATCTCCGGCGTTTCGATCGGTGTTAACGACTTCGTTATCCCGGATGAAAAAGCCCGCATCATCGGTGCAGCCACCGACGAAGTGAAAGAGATCGAGAGCCAGTACGCCTCCGGCCTGGTAACCCAGGGCGAGAAGTACAACAAAGTGATCGACCTCTGGTCGAAAGCGAACGACGAAGTTTCCAAGGCGATGATGGCCAACCTCTCGAAAGAGAAAGTCATCGACCGTCACGGCGACGAAGTCGACCAAGAGTCTTTCAACTCGATGTACATGATGGCCGACTCGGGTGCGCGGGGTTCCGCAGCACAGATTCGTCAGCTGGCCGGTATGCGTGGTCTGATGGCCAAGCCGGACGGTTCCATCATTGAAACGCCGATTACTGCGAACTTCCGTGAAGGTTTGAGCGTACTTCAGTACTTCATCTCGACTCACGGTGCTCGTAAAGGTCTGGCGGATACCGCGTTGAAAACTGCGAACTCCGGTTACCTGACTCGTCGTCTGGTAGACGTGGCGCAGGATCTGGTTGTAACCGAGATCGATTGCGGCACCGAACACGGTCTGCTGATGACTCCGCACATTGAAGGCGGTGACGTTGTAGAGCCGCTGGGTGAGCGCGTATTGGGTCGTGTCATTGCCCGTGACGTATTCAAGCCGGGTACCGAGGACGTTATCGTTCCTGCCGGCACTCTGGTTGACGAGAAGTGGGTCGAGTTCATCGAGCTGAACAGCATCGACGAAGTGATCGTGCGTTCGCCGATCAGCTGCGAAACCCGCTATGGCATTTGCGCCAAGTGCTACGGCCGTGATCTGGCTCGTGGTCACCAGGTGAACATCGGTGAAGCGGTCGGCGTTATCGCTGCCCAGTCCATCGGTGAGCCGGGTACCCAGCTGACCATGCGTACGTTCCACATCGGTGGTGCGGCAAGCCGTACTTCCGCAGCCGACAGCGTTCAGGTGAAGAATGGCGGTACCGTCCGTCTGCACAACCTGAAGCACGTTGAGCGAGTGGATGGCCATCTGGTTGCTGTGTCCCGTTCCGGTGAGCTGGCAATCGCGGACGATTTCGGTCGTGAGCGCGAGCGTTACAAGCTGCCGTACGGTGCTGTGATTTCGGTTAAAGAAGGTGACAAGGTCGACGCTGGCGCAATCGTGGCCAAGTGGGATCCGCACACTCACCCGATCGTTACCGAAATGAAAGGTACCGTGACCTACGTGGGCATGGAAGAAGGCATCACGATCAAGCGTCAGACTGACGAATTGACCGGTATGACCAACATTGAAGTACTCGACGCGAAAGATCGTCCTGCAGCGGGCAAAGAAATTCGTCCTGCAGTGAAGATGGTCGACGACAACGGCAAGGATCTGTTGCTGCCAGGCACTGACGTAATCGCTCAGTACTTCCTGCCAGCCAACGCCCTGGTCGGTGTGGCTGACGGTGCGAAGATTGCGATCGGTGATGTTATCGCTCGTATCCCGCAGGAAACTTCGAAGACCCGTGACATCACCGGTGGTCTGCCGCGTGTTGCCGACCTGTTCGAAGCGCGTCGTCCGAAAGAAGCGTCGATTCTGGCTGAAGTCAGCGGCACCATCGCGTTCGGTAAAGAGACCAAGGGCAAGCGCCGTCTGGTCATTACCCCGAACGACGGTAGCGATCCGTACGAAGAGCTGATTCCGAAGTGGCGTCACCTGAACGTCTTCGAAGGCGAACAGGTAAACCGCGGCGAAGTTATCTCCGACGGTCCAAGCGATCCGCACGACATCCTGCGTCTGCTGGGTGTGAGCGCGCTGGCCAAGTACATCGTCAACGAGATCCAGGACGTTTATCGTCTGCAAGGCGTGAAGATCAACGACAAGCACATCGAGACCATCCTGCGTCAGATGCTGCGTAAAGTTGAGATCTCCGAGTCCGGCGATTCCAGCTTCATCAAGGGCGACCAGATGGAACTGACTCACGTTCTGGTCGAGAACGAACGTCTGAGCGCGGAAGACAAGTTTGTCTCCAAGTTCACTCGCGTTCTGCTGGGTATCACCAAGGCGTCGTTGTCCACCGAATCGTTCATCTCGGCGGCTTCCTTCCAGGAAACCACTCGCGTACTGACCGAAGCGGCAGTCACCGGCAAGCGCGATTACCTGCGCGGCCTGAAAGAAAACGTAGTCGTGGGTCGTCTGATCCCGGCCGGTACCGGTCTTGCCTATCACAGCGAGCGCAAGCGTCGCCGTGATGCCGACAAGCCGTTGCGCGTAAGCGCCAGTGAAGTGGAAGCTGCACTGACCGAAGCGCTGAACTCGAGCGGTAACTGAGTTCTGCGATAAACGAGAGTGAGGCCCTGATCGCTCCGTTCGTCGAATCGAGACATTAAGTCAAGGTTCGATGGGCGGGGAGGTCGGGGCCTTGCCTTGACTGGAATCAAGATCCTCTTTAGACTCTTGATCCCCTAAATTTGGCGGGAATTCGTTCCTGCCATTTTGCTTTTCTTGCAAGACAATAGCGTCGCAAGACAACAGTGGAGCTAGTAGATGGCAACTATCAACCAGCTGGTACGTCAGCCGCGTAAGCGTATCGTCGAGAAATCCGACGTACCTGCGCTGCAGAACTGCCCGCAACGTCGTGGCGTGTGCACCCGTGTGTACACCACCACGCCGAAAAAACCTAACTCGGCACTGCGTAAAGTATGCCGTGTGCGTCTGACCAACGGTTTCGAGGTTTCCTCGTACATCGGTGGTGAAGGCCACAACCTGCAAGAGCACAGCGTGGTACTGATCCGCGGCGGTCGTGTAAAAGACTTGCCAGGTGTTCGTTACCACACCGTTCGCGGCTCCTTGGATACTTCCGGCGTTAAAGGCCGTAACCAGGGTCGTTCGAAGTACGGTACCAAGCGTCCGAAGTAATCGGCCGTTTTGCAGATTTTTATTTTATTGAGTCGATAAGAGTAAGGTCGGGCACGCATCCTCTGGATCTGTCCCGAGCTAACCTGAAGACCGCTTGAGGGCTTATCATGCCAAGACGTCGCGTAGCAGCAAAGCGTGAGATTCTGGACGATCCGAAATACGGAAGCCAGATCCTCGCCAAATTCATGAACCACGTTATGGAAAGCGGCAAGAAAGCCGTTGCCGAGCGTATCGTTTATGGTGCCCTGGAAACCGTTGCGGCCCGTAAGGCTGGCACCGATCCCCTGGAACTCTTCGAAAAAGCACTCGACGCCATCGCTCCGCTGGTCGAAGTGAAGTCGCGCCGCGTTGGTGGTGCTACTTACCAGGTTCCGGTCGAGGTTCGTCCTTCCCGTCGTAACGCTCTGGCAATGCGCTGGTTGGTAGACTTCGCCCGTAAGCGCGGCGAGAAGTCTATGGCTCTGCGTTTGGCTGGCGAACTGCTGGATGCTGCTGAAGGTAAAGGTGCTGCTGTTAAGAAGCGTGAAGACGTGCACCGTATGGCCGAAGCTAACAAAGCTTTCTCGCACTACCGCTTCTAATTTTAGCTTCACTAATTTTGCGAGGGCTTTATGGCTCGTACTACTCCGATTAGCCGCTACCGTAACATCGGTATCGTCGCTCACGTGGATGCTGGTAAAACCACCACCACCGAGCGCGTACTGTTTTACACCGGCAAAAGTCACAAAATGGGCGAGGTGCATGATGGCGCCGCGACCACAGACTGGATGGTTCAGGAGCAGGAGCGTGGTATTACCATTACTTCTGCTGCCATTACCGCCTTCTGGAAAGGTTCCGAGAAGCAGTACTCTCACGAGCACCGTTTCAACGTAATCGATACCCCGGGCCACGTTGACTTCACCATTGAAGTTGAGCGTTCCCTGCGCGTACTCGACGGCGCTGTCGTTGTGTTCTGCGGTACTTCGGGTGTTGAGCCGCAGTCGGAAACCGTATGGCGCCAAGCCAACAAATACGGCGTTCCACGTCTTGTTTACGTAAACAAGATGGACCGTGCCGGCGCCAACTTCCTGCGCGTGATCGGTCAGATCAAGCAGCGTCTGGGTCACACTCCGGTGCCGATCCAGTTGGCCATCGGTTCCGAAGACAACTTCCAGGGTCAGATCGATCTGATCAACATGCAAGCTGTCTACTGGAACGACTCCGACAAAGGTATGGTTCCTGTTCGCAAGGACATTCCTGCCGAGCTGCAAGAGCTGGCGGAAGAGTGGCGCAACAACATGGTTGAAGCTGCCGCCGAAGCCAACGAAGAGCTGATGAACAAGTACCTGGAAGGCGAAGAGCTGTCGATCGAAGAGATCAAGGCTGCTTTGCGTCAGCGTACTATCGCCGGCGAAATCGTTCTGGCCGTTTGCGGTTCTTCGTTCAAGAACAAGGGCGTTCCCCTGGTTCTCGACGCCGTTATCGACTACCTGCCTGCTCCGACCGACATTCCTGCTATCAAGGGTTCCAACCCTGATAACGAGGAAGAAGAGATGGAGCGTCATGCAGACGACAACGAGCCTTTCGCGGCTCTGGCGTTCAAGATCGCTACCGACCCATTCGTGGGTACTCTGACCTTCGTCCGCGTTTACTCGGGCGTGTTGAACTCCGGCGACGGCGTGATCAACTCGGTCAAAGGCAAGAAAGAGCGCGTGGGTCGTATGGTGCAAATGCACGCAAACGCCCGTGAAGAGATCAAGGAAGTACGCGCTGGTGACATCGCGGCCCTGATCGGCATGAAGGACGTCACCACTGGTGAAACCCTCTGCAACGCTGACAAGCCAATCATCCTGGTTCGCATGGACTTCCCGGAGCCGGTTATTTCGGTTGCCGTAGAGCCTAAGACCAAGGATGACCAGGAAAAAATGGGTATCGCTCTGGGCAAACTTGCTCAGGAAGACCCGTCTTTCCGCGTTAAAACTGATGAAGAGACTGGTCAGACGATCATCTCCGGCATGGGCGAGCTGCACCTGGACATCCTGGTTGACCGGATGCGCCGTGAGTTCAACGTCGAAGCCAACATCGGCAAGCCTCAGGTTTCGTATCGTGAGCGCATCACGAAGAACTGTGAAATCGAAGGCAAGTTCGTTCGTCAGTCCGGTGGTCGCGGCCAGTTCGGTCACTGCTGGATCCGTTTTGCTCCTGCTGACGAAGGTCAGGAAGGTCTGCAATTCGTGAACGAAGTTGTAGGTGGTGTGGTTCCTAAGGAATACATCCCGGCTATCCAGAAGGGTATCGAAGAGCAGATGAAGAACGGCGTTGTTGCCGGCTATCCGCTGATCGGCCTGAAGGCTACCGTGTTCGATGGTTCTTACCACGACGTCGACTCCAACGAGATGGCGTTTAAAGTGGCTGCTTCCATGGCGACCAAGCAACTGGCCCAGAAGGGTGGTGGTGAGTTGCTCGAGCCGATCATGGCGGTAGAGGTTGTTACGCCTGAAGACTATATGGGTGATGTGATGGGCGACCTTAACCGTCGTCGCGGCATGATCCAGGGTATGGAAGACACAGTGTCCGGCAAGGTTATCCGTGCCGAGGTTCCACTGGGTGAGATGTTCGGTTATGCGACCGACGTTCGTTCCATGTCCCAGGGTCGCGCAAGCTACTCTATGGAATTCAAAAAATATGATACGGCTCCGTCGCACATCGTCGAATCCGTAACCAAAAAACAAGGCTGATTCAGCCCCTTTAGGCTAGGAGTTAATTGTCGTGGCTAAAGAAAAATTTGATCGTTCCCTACCGCACGTCAACGTTGGCACCATCGGTCACGTTGACCACGGTAAAACCACTCTGACTGCTGCTCTGACTCGCGTTTGCTCTGAAGTTTTCGGTTCTGCAATCGTTGACTTCGACAAGATCGACAGCGCACCAGAAGAAAAAGCTCGCGGTATCACCATCAACACCGCGCACGTTGAGTACAACTCGAAGATCCGTCACTACGCTCACGTTGACTGCCCAGGTCACGCTGACTACGTGAAGAACATGATCACCGGTGCTGCTCAGATGGACGGCGCTATCCTGGTTTGCTCGGCCGCTGATGGTCCGATGCCGCAAACCCGTGAGCACATCCTGCTGTCCCGTCAGGTTGGCGTTCCGTACATCGTGGTTTTCCTGAACAAGGCTGACCTGGTAGACGACGCTGAGCTGCTGGAACTGGTTGAGATGGAAGTTCGTGACCTGCTGTCGACTTACGACTTCCCGGG
>NZ_JBXAWD010000029.1:0-10951 GCF_057291535.1 Pseudomonas sp. 1L-E-NC-VB-C3
GCACTGTACGTCGACCTGAAACACCGAATCGATTATGGATTCAAAGCAACACATTCAAGTCGGTGTACCTCTGGAATATCCCACGGTCAGCCCCCCTCTCCCAGAGGGAGAGGGGGCTGACCGAGTTGTCTTGCACTGTACGTCGACCTGAAACACCGAATCGATTATGGATTCAAAGCAACACGTTCAAGTCGGTGTACCTCTGGAATATCCCACGGTCAGTCCCCTCTCCCTCCGGGAGAGGGCTAGGGTGAGGGGCTTTTGATCTTGCCTCAAAACTCCAGCGTGCTGGAAAGCGAAACCTGCCGCGAATCCCCCATCGACACAAAGAAGCGGCTCGCCGAAGAGGTGTAATAAGTGCGGTCGAACAGGTTCTTCACGTTCAACTGAAACTTGACCTTCTGCCCCTCAACCGTGGTGTCGTAAGTGGCAAACGCATCCGCCACGGTATAGCTCGGCAGGTCAAAATCATTCACCGCGTTGCCGGCACGCTCGCCGACGTACCGCGCGCCCGCCCCGACACGCAACTGATCGCCGCCAAACACATTGCCGAAGTCATACACCGCCGACAGCGAGCCGGAATTCTTCGCTACGTTTTGCAGGCGCTTGCCTTTGTATTCCGGGTCTTCGGTGACTTCGGCATCGGTGTAGGCATAGCTGCCGATGAGGTTCCAGTGCTCGCTGAGTTGCCCGCTCAGGTCGACTTCCAACCCACGGGAACGCACCTCGCCAGCGGCGCTGTAGATCGTCGTCGGACCTTCGGAGTTGGCCACCAGTACGTTGCGTTTCTTGATGTCGAACAACGCGATATTGCCGGTGATGCTGCCCGGCATATCCAGCCGCGCACCCAGCTCCCACGACTTGGCTTCTTCCGGCGCGATGCTGCCGTCGAGCACCGTACTGCTGCCGCTCAGCGGGGCGATGGTCGAGTTGGGTTTGAAGGATTCGGTGTAGCTGCCGTAGAACGACAAGGCGTCGGTGTAGCGATACACAAGACCGGCGCGCGGCACCCACTTCTGCCCATTGCTGTCGGTATTGGCCTTGAACGGCACGCCTTTGCCGGCGTACTGGTCGTACTCCTGAAAACGTCCGCCAGCGACCAAAATCCACTGCTCGTTGAGGTGAATCGAATCCTGCAGGAACAGCGAATCGCTGCGCAGTTTGTCGGTCTGCGCGCTGTCGGGCGCACTCACCGTAGTGCCCATCACTTCGCGACCATACACCGGGTTGAGATAGCTGAACGTGGTCAGGCTTTTCTGCCGGATCAGATCCTCGCGGTAGATCTTGCGATATTCGTCGTCGACGCCGAACACCAGATCATGCTGCATGCCCAGTACATTCACCTTGCCTTCGAGGCTGGCGGTGGTGAAACGATCGGTGCTGATCGCATTCTGGGTGCCGTCCATGCTGCGGGTCAGTGTGCCTTTGTTGGTGTCGATCGCAGTCACGCGCACTTGGCTGGCGTCGTAGGTTTCGCGGTTCCAGCTGAAGCCGAAGTGGGCTTTCCAGTCGTCGTTGAGTTCGTGGTCGGCTTCGAAATGGTAGAGGTCCGAGCGCCCTTCCATGTCGTTGAACGGCTCGTCGAGACGCTGTTTGCGCGAGATATCCAGCGGATGGTTGGTGCGCGGATCGATCAGCGTGCCACGGTCGAAGGGGGTGAGAAACTCGCGGTGCTCGTAGGCGAACAGCAGCTTGGTGCGCTCGCCGTACCAGGCCAGCGACGGTGCGATCAGCGTCTCGCGATGGGTGCCGAAGTTGCGCCAGTAATCTTCGTCTTCATGATCGACGACCATGCGATAGGCGAAGCCGGAATCGCCCAGCGCACCGGTGCTGTCAAAGGCGCCACCGCTGCCATTCTTGCCGTCACCGTAGCTCGAACCGCGCACGGTCACGGCATTGTACTGGGTCAGTTCCGGCTTCTTGCTGACCAGGTTGACCACGCCACCCGGATCCTGAATCCCGTAGAGCAGCGAGGCCGGGCCCTTGAGCACTTCGACGCGATCCACGGTCGCGTTCATGCCACGGCCCTGCACCAGCGGCATGCCGTCGCGCATGATCGAGCCATTGCGGTTGTCGCCGAAACCGCGAGTCATCACCGAGTCCTGGGTACTGCCCAAGGTGTTGCCCTGGGTGATGCCGCTGACATTGGCCAGCGCGTCATCGAGATTGCGCGGCGCCTGATCGCGAATGACCTGCGCCGGGATGACATTGACCGTCTGTGGAATTTCTTGCAGCGACGCCGATGAGCGCATCACCGAACTGGTTTCCGGCGGCTGATAGCTCATCGATTCGTCGCGCGTAGACGTGATGGTGGTGGCGCCGAGATTAAGCGCCCCTTCGGTCGGCATCGGCTCCAGCGCCAGGGTATGACTGTCGGTGCGGCGAAAGCTCAGGCCGGAATTGCCGAGCAGACGTTGCAGGGCCTGTTCGGCGCTCATCTGGCCGTTGACTGCCGGAGCATTGAGGCCGTACGGCGCTTCATCGGTGTAGACCACGCTTTGCCCGGTCACGCGGCTGAAGTCGCTCAGGGCTTGCGGCAACGGTTTCGCGGCGAGGGCAAAATTGAATTGCTGTTGCGCCTGATTGCTCACCGCTTCTGCCGCCAGCGCGATACTCATCGGCAGCAATGCCAACGCGGAAAAACTCAACGCCGACATGCCCAACCACTGTTTGACCGAACCGGATTTTGCCCTGGACTTCATTGCTCAATGACCTGTGTAGAACCGCAACGGATGCGAATGGCTCGCAGTTTCAGTCACTACACGGATGGGGCTCGGGGTTACCTCACCTTTAATTTGAAAATATTTTGCGGGGGATTTGTTGCCTGGGCTGACGCCTTCGCGAGCAGGCTCGCTCCCACCTTTGAAATGCGTACCCTGTGGGAGCGAGCCTGCTCGCGAAGAGGCCGGCAGCCTCAGCGCAAAATAATCAACTGTCCCATCACCCGATGCTGCTCAAATCCCAGTACCCCTTGCAGCGAATTGAGCACCGCTTGCGGATCCTTGCTCGGGAAACTGCCGCTGACCTTGCGCGCCGCCAGCTCATCGTTGAGCAGCACAATCCGCCCCGGGTAATAGCGGCGCAGATCCTCGACGACATCGGCCAGCGTGGTCTTGTAGTAGGTCAGCCAACCCTGACGCCAGGCCAGTTGCGCTTCACTGTCCACGCCATGCAGTTTTTCCGCTGAGCCCTCGGCGTAGGCAACTTGCTGACCGGCCGTAAGAATCTGCTGTTGGCCATGCTCGTCTGCCGTCACCGCGACACGCCCGGACAATACCGTCACTTGCGCGCCATGGAGTTGCCGGCGCACTTCGAACTGGGTGCCCAGCACCCGCGCTTCGCCCTGCTCCGCCGCCACCACAAAAGGGTCGCCAGTGTGAGTGACGCTGAAGAAAGCAGCACCTCTGATCAATTTCACGCGGCGCTGACCGTGACTGAAATCCACAGCAATCGCACTGTCGGCATCCAGTGTCACTTGCGACTGATCGGCCAGAGTCACCGTGCGGATTTCCCCAGGTGCCGAGACATGATCAGCGCGCAGATCGTCGAGCCAGCGCTGCGCCTGCCACCCGGTGCCGAGGCTGACCATCAGCAGCAGACACGCGGCCAGCGCCAGCGCTCCAGACCAACGCAACATCGGCGAACGACGCGGGGCGTCCATCGCCCGCAGATAACCTTGCAGCGAAAGCGTATCTTCCTCGGCCAGCGTGCGCGCGGGGCTTTCGCTGAGTTCCCAGATCACCTGCGCCTGCGCGTACGCTTCGGCATGGGCCGGATCGGCGCGCAGCCATTGGCTGAAGGTGAGTTGATCGCCAGTGCTCGGGCGGTCGTGCAACAGGCTCAGCCAGGCCAGCGCGGCTTGCTCCTGGGCCGGCGTCGGTGTGATCGGATCGGATGGCTTCACGGTGCTTTCCCTGGCAGGCGTGGCGCGGGGTCGCGCAGGCTGGCCTTGCAGGCCTCGAGGGCGCGCATCATATGTTTTTCCACGGCACTTTGGGACAGGCCCATGGCCTTGGCGATGTCGGCGTACTTGCGCCCATGAATGCGATTGAGCAGAAAAATCTGCCGGGTGCGTTCGGGCAAGGCGCGCAATGCGGCTTCGACATGGCGCAGATCGTTGCCGGCTTCGAGGGCGGCCTGGGGTTCGCTGCCGTGGCTGTCGGGTTCGTCCGGCTGCCAGCCTTCGTTGACCCGCGTGCGCGTGCCTTCGCTGCGAAGATGATCGATGGCGATGTTGCCGGCGCAGCGCAGCAGATAGGTGCTGAGTTCTTCGACCTGGACCAGCGGCCGACGCCAGAAGCGCAAAAACAGATCCTGGACCAGATCCGCCGCCGTCGCCCGACAACCGACGCGGCGGTTCACCAGTGCTTCCATTTGCGCACGCTGTGACAGAAACACCTGAAGAAAATGCGCACGCGCGCCACGCGCTTCATCGTCACGCGATTCCGGCGGCAGACCGATCAGCACTTCAGCACTGCGCCCAGGCGGCGACCGGGCTCGCCAGCAGGCTCAACCCGGCCAGTGCCATGGCCAGACGCGGGCGATACGGCAGCAACAGCACCAATGCCAAAGCACTGAGCATCAGCACCGCGAACCAGTCGACCAGACCGAAACTCCAGCCACCGGCCGCCACCGCCGCCCACAGCGAAAGCGCCAGCAACAGCCATCCCGCCACCGCCAGACCCTGACGGCGGCGCGTCGACGGTTTGGCGCCGAGCAACTCGGCATGATGGCGTGGCATCGACAGGCACAACGCGGTGAAGCCGGCATAGGTGAGCAACAGGGCCAGCAGCATCAGTTGGCCCCCTGTTCAACTGTGATCGAGCGAGGCGAAGGACTTGCTTTGCGAACGCTGACGCGGTCCCCCGGACGCTGCATCTTGCGCGCAGCCCAGCCGAGAAAAAGCCCCGTCGCCAGACAAGTCAGATCAAATCCGGCCAGTGCCCAGTCGCGCTGCATCAGGGTCGCGCCAAGATTCCACGGTGTGGTCAGCGCATTGATCAGCGGCACCGCGATAAACAGCGCAGCGCCGAGCGTCAGCTGTTCGATCCAGGCCTTGCGTCCCGGACGCAATACCGCGTGCAACAGGCTAAGCCCCCACGCGATAAAAAACGCATTTACTTCCCAATCGGCCCGCCCCGCCAGACTCACCGGCAGCAGTCGATTGGCCAGAAAGAACACCGCCACCGCCGATACCAGGCCGGCCATGCTGGCGATATTCAGCACCTCGACCAAACGCAATTCGAAGGGCATCGCCGCGCTTTTTAGGTGCTTGAGCTGCCGCTTGCCGAGCCAGATCACCAGCCCGGTGCCGATCATTGCCGTACCGGCCAGTCCGCAAAGGAAATACAGCCAGCGCAACAGCGGCCCGGCGAAATGGCCCATGTGCAAACCGTAGAACGCGCCACCCACCACCATCGCCATGGGTTGATCAGGGGTGCTGTTCAGAAGCTGCCCGGTGACGCCATTGAAGGTCACCGCCCGGCCGAAATCATGCACCACCCGATCGCCCGCGCGGGACAGCACCACCGTGGCGCTGGCATCGCCCGGGTTGCTCACCGACAGGCGCGCGGTATGGCCGCCCGACCACTGCTCGCTGGCCTTGGCCAGTAGCGGCGCCATGGCGGTCAGCGGCGCGGAGATATCGGCACGCTCGGGCGTCTTCGAGGCGGGAAAGACTTCGTCGTAGAACTTGCGCACGTCGCTGCCGTAAGAGGCGACGATGCTGGCGGGCATCACCATCGACATGAAAATCACCAGGCTGCTGTAAGTGATCATCAAATGAAACGGCAGCACCAGCACACCCACGGCGTTATGCCCGTCGAGCCAGGAACGCTGGCCCTTGCGCGGGCGGAAGGTGAAGAAGTCCTTGAAGATTTTCTTGTGGGTGATGATGCCGCTGATCAACGCGACGAACATCACCATCGCAGCGAGAGTCGCCAGCCAGCGCCCCCACGGATAAGGCATCTGCAACTGGAAGTGGAAACGGTAAAAGAACTCGCCGCCCATGCTTTCGCGGCCCTGTACTTCGGCCCCGGTCTGAGCGTCGAGGGTTCGGGATTCGAAGCGGCCGCGCTCGCCGGGTTTGCCCGGCGCCTGCTGCCAGCGCACGGTCAGACCCGGGTCGCGGGCATCGGGCAAATCGATCAGCCAGCGCGAGGCACCGGCGGCGTGTTGTTGCAGATAATCTTGCGCCAGCGCCAGGCTCGCTTCGCTGTCGAGCGAATGCGCAGCGATTTCCGGCTGCATCCAGTGGCTGATTTCATCTTTGAAATAAGCGAGCGTGCCGGTGAGGAAAATCGCGAACAGCAACCAGCCGAACACCAGCCCGGCCCAGGTGTGAAGCCAGGCCATCGACTGACGCAAACCCTCTTTCATGCCAGCCCCAGTCCGCGTGCGGCGCCGGAAACGGTGGCGAGAATCACGCTCGGCACCAGCAGGCCGACCCACGCCGACCACGCGCTGCGGCAGGCAAAGCACCAGAGCACCGCGACCAGATAGACCAGAAAGGACACGGTCATACCAGTGACCACCGCTTCGGCGCGGTTCAGCGGCAGCCACAACGTCAGGGTGACACTGGCCAGCGCCGCGACCAGATAGCCGCCGAAAATCGCCGCCAGTACCCGCGAAGTGACGGCCAGACGATAGGACATGGGAAGGGTGGCGAGTTTGCCTTTCATGTTTCGACCCTGAAACGGAAACGTTCGGCCGACAAGCCGAATCTACAGGCGAGCAATATTAATGATAAATATTCTCATACGCAAAAGCATCTGATTGCCGGACACTGTCGCCAGCCTCTACAATGCGAACCGTTCTTGTTCTCTAATGCACGTTCTCTACGCAAGTTTTGCGTCCGGAGTCATTTCGTTGCCGCCCGCCCATCCCGTCGAATCGCTCTACAACGCCCACCACAGTTGGCTCACCGGCTGGCTGCGGCGCAAGCTCGGCTGCCCCGACAGCGCTGCGGATCTGGCCCAGGACACGTTCATCAAAATGCTAACCGCTCGCGAGCCACCAGTGATCATCGAGCCGCGCGCCTTTCTCACTACGCTGGCCAAGCGCGTGCTGTTCAATCATTACCGACGCCAGGATGTGGAACGCGCCTACATCGAGACACTGGCGCAGATGCCTGAAATGGTCGCGCCTTCGGAAGAGCACAAAGCGATCATCCTGCAGACGTTGATCGAACTCGATGAGTTGCTCGACGGTTTGCCGCGCCAGGTCAAACGCGCCTTTCTGCTCGCGCAGGTCGATGGTCTGACTTATCCACAGATCGCCGCAGAACTGGGCATCTCGGTGGCCACGGTCAAACGCCATTTGAACAAAGCGGCCATGCGCTGCTATTTCGCCCTGTGAATCGCACGCCGGATTTCTCCGCACAAGTCGCCGAACAGGCGGTGCACTGGTTGCTGGAAATGCAGCAGGGCACGCTGACCTCGCGCCAGCAACAGGCCTGGCAACAATGGCTGGATGCACACAGCGAACACCGCCGAGCGTGGGAACACATGCAACGGGTCAACCAGCGCTTGCGCGGCGTGTCGTCGCCGTTGGCCCACGCCGCGTTGAACGGACCGAAGTCCGGCAGCCGCCGTCAGGCGCTGAAAATGTTGCTGATTCTCGGTGCCGGCTCAGCGGCGACCTGGGGCATGCGCGAGCACACTCCGTTGCCGTCGCTGCTCGCCGATTACCGCACGCCGGTCGGCCAGCGACGCAAGATTGCCTTGGGCGGTGCCGATTCGTTGCAGCTCAATACCGCCAGCTCGGTTGATGTTGATGGTACGCAGCGGTTGATTCGTCTGCTCGAGGGCGAAATGCTGTTGAGCGCTGCAAATCCGTTCGAGATACGTACGGCACACGGTGTGCTGAAAACCCAAGGTGCGCGCCTCAATGTGCGGCAGTTTGTTGATCACACGCAGATCGCGCTGTTTGAAGGACGAGTCGAACTCATCGCCAGCCAGCGCGCGCCCCTGCTGCTGCCGATCGCGCGGCAGTTGAGTTTTACTGCCAGCTCGGTCAGCGCCCCCAAACCGCTGGACGCCAACAGCGGCGCCTGGACCGACGGCATGCTGGTCGCCGCCCATATGCGCCTCGGCGATTTCCTCGAAGAGCTTGGCCGCTACCGGCGCGGGCAGCTGCGGTGCGACAGTCAGGTTGCCGATCTGCTGATTTCCGGGACGTATCCACTGGATGACAGCGAGCGGATTCTCGACCTGCTGCAGATCAGTCTGCCGGTGCAAGTGAAGCGCTTTACCCGTTATTGGGTGAGCGTCGAAGCGCGGGTTTAGAAAGCAAGATCAAAAGATCGCAGCCTTCGGCGGCTCCTACATTTGGAATGCATTTTTTCTGTAGGAGCTGCCGAAGGCTGCGATCTTTTGATTCTGAAAAAATAAATGAGCCGTTTTTCAGATCTGGCGTGACAGAGAAGGAAAGCCCCCTTGATTCCACCTTCTCAGGATCATCCACATGCAGCCCACCCGCCTTACGCCACTGGCCCGCAGCCTGCGCAATCTTCTGCTCGGCGCCAGCCTGAGTTTCACCGCCCTGCCCGCCGCGATGGGTGCCGAAGCCAAGGTTTATCACATCGCCCCGGCATCGCTGGAAACCGCGCTCAACCAGTTTGGCCGTGAAGCAGGCGTACTGATTTCTTTCGGTTCGCAAGTCACCAGCGGCGTACAAAGCCGGGGTCTGGAAGGCAATTACACCGCGCAACAAGGCCTCGATGCCTTGCTCGAAGGCACCGGCCTGCAAGCCCGCGCCGAGGGTAACAACGCCTTCAGCCTGCAACCGCTGGCTGACGCGGCGCTGGAGCTGGGCACCTCGACCGTAGTCGGCGACTGGCTCGGCGATGCGGCGCAGATCAATGTCTTCGAACACCCCGGCGCGCGCGATGTGATCCGCCGCGAAGAATTCGAACGCCAGGGCGCGACCCAGGCCCGCGATGTGCTCAACCGCATCCCCGGTGTGAACGCGCCGGAGAACAACGGCACCGGCAGCCACGACATGGCGCTGAATTTCGGCATTCGCGGTTTGAATCCACGCCTGGCCGCACGCTCGACAGTATTGATGGATGGCATCCCGGTGCCGTTCGCGCCGTATGGTCAGCCGCAGCTTTCGTTCGCGCCGATCAGCATGGGCAACATGGATGCCGTGGACGTGGTGCGTGGCGGCGGCGCGGTGCGTTACGGCCCGCAGAACGTCGGCGGCGTGGTCAACTTCGTGACCCGGGCGATTCCCGACGAGCCAACGGTCAAGGGAGGTTTGCAGACTGAAACCAGCCCATCGTCGAGCCACGACGGTTTCAAGACCAGCGCCAATCTGCTGGCCGGCGGCACCAACGCCAACGGCCTCGGTGGCGCCTTGCTGTACTCCGGCACCCGTGGTGGTGACTGGCGTGAACACAGCGATACCGAGATCGACGACCTGATCCTCAAGGGCAAGTACCAGCTCGACGACGCCAACAGCTTCAACGCCATGGCCCAGTATTACGAGGGCAAGGCCGACATGCCCGGCGGTCTCAATGTCGCCGATTACGATGCCGATCCGTATCAGTCGACGCGACCGAAAGACCAGTTCTGGGGGCGCCGCACGATGTTCAACTTCGGCTATCGCTATCAGCAAGATCGCCGCGAATTCACCGCCAACACCTTCTTCACCAAAACCCTGCGCAGCGGTTATCTGGATCAGGGCACGTTTCTTTCGTTGTCGCCCCGCGAGTATTGGGTGCGTGGTCTGGAAACCCGTTTCGCCCAAGGCTTCGACCTGGGTCCGAGCAGCCACGAAGTCGGCGTCGGCTACCGCTACATCAATGAGGCCGGCCACGAACTGCGCTATCGCACGCCGATCAGCGCCAACCAATACCCGACCACCAGCAGCCGCAACGACCGTGACACTCGCGGTGGTACCGAGGCCAACGCATTCTTCGTCGATGACCGCATCGACATCGGCAAATGGACCATCACCCCGGGCGTGCGCTACGAGATGATCGAGTCGCAGCAGACCAACAACCTGACCAACGTCAAATACAAGGGCGACTACAACACCGCGCTGCCGGCGCTGAACGTGCTCTATCACCTCACCGACAGCTGGAATCTGTACGCCAACACCGAAGGCTCGTTCGGCAGCGTGCAATACAGCCAGATGCCCAATCGCGTGAGCAGCGGCGAGGTGAAACCGGAAAAGGCCCGCACCTGGGAACTCGGCACGCGCTATGACAACGGTGCCCTGCGCGCGGAAATCGGCGCGTTCCTGATCAACTTCGACAACCAGTACGAAAGCAACCAGACCAACGACTCGGTGATCGCTCGCGGCGAAACCCGCCATCAGGGCATCGAGACCAGCGTCAATTACGCGCTCGACGACTTGAGCCCGGCGCTGGCCGGTTTCGATGTCTACGCCAGTTATGCCTATGTCGATGCGACCATTCGCGAAGACGGGCCGAACAAAGGCAACCGCGTGCCTTTTTCCTCCAAGCACAAAGGCACGATTGGCGTCGGTTATACCGAAGGGCCATGGAAGCTGAATCTGGACAGCAGCTTCCAGAGCGACCAGTTTGCCGACAACGCCAACACCTCGAAGGAAAGTGCCGATGGCAGCACCGGCAAGATCCCCGGTTACATGCTGTTCAGCAGCCGCGCCGGGTATGACTTCGGACCGCAACTGTCGGATTTGAATGTGGCGGTGGGGGTGAAGAACATCTTCAACACGCAGTACTTCACACGCTCGTTCGATGACAACAACAAGGGCAAGTACGTAGGTGAGCCGCGGACGGTTTATGTACAGACGTCGGTGGCGTTCTGACCCCACCCCATCGAAGATCAAAAGCCCCTCACCCTAACCCTCTCCCAAAGGGAGAGGGAACTGACCGAGGTGTATTTACGATTTACGCTCGCCTGCAATATCGAGCCGAACGCTGGACTTGAAAACAACCGGGATCGGCCCCCTCTCCCAGAGG
>NZ_JBXAWD010000030.1:0-10009 GCF_057291535.1 Pseudomonas sp. 1L-E-NC-VB-C3
TGGGCCTGCATGCGGGCAGGCGAAGACTTCAGTACAGCCAAGCTTTTTAGCGATAAACACACCCAAAAAGCTTGACCGTGAACAGAGTATCTACATTCAGATCATATGTGTCCTGTAGGAGCTGCCGAAGGCTGCGATCTTTTGCTCTTCCACGACACCAGCCACCGCACCAATCACCAGAATCGCCGGACTTTTCAACTCAAACGCCGAGGCATCCTCAGCCATCGCAGTCAGATCACTGCGACATTCACGCTGATGCGCCAAAGAGGCGTTTTCGATCATCGCCACTGGCGTATGCGCCGCCATCCCTCCGGCGAGCAGCTGATCACGAATCTCGCCCAGCTTGGCCACGCCCATGTAAACCACCAGCGTCGTCCCGCCTTGCGCCAACGCCTGCCAGTTCAACTGGCTGTCATCCTGCGTGTGCGCAGTCACCAACGTTACCCCGCGCGCCACGCCACGCAACGTCAGCGGAATATCGCACTGCGTCGCTCCGGCCAGCCCGGCGGTAATGCCATTGACCAGTTCCACTTCAACCCCGCGCTCGCGCAACCACTGCGCTTCTTCGCCACCGCGGCCGAAAATGCACGGATCGCCGCCCTTCAGGCGCACCACGCATTTGCCCTGGCGCGCATAACGCAGCATCAGGCGATGAATGAATGCCTGCGGCGTCGAACGGCAGCCGCCGCGCTTGCCGACGGGAATAACCCGCGCAGCCGGGCAGTGCTCCAGCACCGCGTCGTTGACCAGATCATCGATCATCACCACATCGGCCTCGCGCAACGCGCGCACCGCTTTGAGCGTCAGCAACTCCGGATCGCCAGGGCCTGCGCCCACCAGCCAGACTTTCGCATTCATGGTGTTGTCCTCGTTAAATGACCGCGACCGGCCGCGCTTCGGCAGCCAGCAGACGCTTGATTTCCGGCACGCAGGAACCGCATTGCGTGCCGCATCGGAGATTGTTTTTCAGGCCTTGCAGATCCAGTCCCTGGCGAATGCCGGCGCAGACTGCGTTGAGGCTGACGTTTTCGCAATTGCACAAGGTCTTGTCGGTGGCGATCGCTCCGACAGCGCCCGGCGGCGCGCTCATCGGCGCGAGCAGCCAGCGCCGCAGTTGTTGGTCGGCGCGGCCCTCCAGCCACAGGCTCTGCAACCAGTGTTGCGCAAGGGTTTCGCCGGCCAGACGAATCGCAGTGATACGGCCGTTCTCGATGCGCACCCGCTTGCCAATGGCGCGACGCGGATCGTCGTAGGCCAGAACCGGGCCATCCAGCAAGGACAGGCATTGGTCGATCTCGCCCAGCAGCTGTGGATCCGGCGCCTGGCCGTGTGCAGCGCGTATCAGCAACGCTGGCCGCTCACGCCCGACAAGGCTGAGGCTGACGTAGGAAAACGCCTCGCACAGCGGTCGTAGCGTCTCGAAATGCCGCTGAACATCACCCTCGATCAAAGCGAACAGTTGCCACGGCAGGTTGACTGCCTCCAGACGCACGCCGCTGTGCTTGAGCTCCGGTTGCTTGGACAGCGGATCAAACGCCGGCAAGGTCAGCGTGTTGACGCCGCCCTTGAGATAGCGATCGCCCCAGTGCATCGGCAGGAACGCCTGGCCCGGACGCACGCTGTCGTCGCTGCCGACCGCAACAATCACCGCGCCACGGCGGCTTTTCAGATTGACCAGATCACCGGGCTGCAAGCGGTGCCGACGCATTTCGTCAGGGTGCAGGCTCAGTACGGCTTCGCTGACGTGGCCGAACAATTGCGCGGCGGTGCCGGTGCGGCTCATGCCGTGCCACTGGTCACGCAGGCGACCGGTGATCAAAGTCAGCGGGAAGCGCGCGTCGCGTTGTTCCTTGGCGGCGCGGTACGGATCGGCAATGAATTGCGCGCGGCCGCTAGCCGTAGGAAAGACGCCGTCTTCGTAGAGTCTTGTAGTGCCTTGCCGGGCGCCGGCAGGGAAGGGCCATTGCTGCGGACCGATCTCGTCGATCAAGGCATGACTGATTCCGCACAGATCCAGGTCTCGCCCTTGGGTCAGCAGTTTGAATTCATCAAACAACTGCGCAGGTTGATCGAAAGCGAACAGGCTCGGCTGCCTGGGGCGCAGACGTTTCTCCAGACGCTGTGCGAAATCCACCGTGATTGCCCAGTCCGGCCGCGCTTCGCCCGGTGCGACAACCGCTTTGCGCACGTGGGAAATACGCCGCTCGGAGTTGGTCACCGAACCTTCTTTCTCGCCCCAACTGGCGGCGGGTAACAGCAGGTCCGCAAACGCAGCGGTTTCGGTGGTGCGAAAGGCTTCCTGCAACACTACAAAAGGGCAGGCCTCAAGCGCTGCGCGGACTGCGCTCTGATCAGGCATCGATTGCGCCGGGTTGGTACAGGCGATCCACAGCGCTTTGATCTTGCCGCTGCGCAGGCTTTCGAACAGCTCGATGGCGCTCAGGCCCGGCGCCTCGGGCAAGCTCTCGACGCCCCAGTACGCCGCCACCTCGGCGCGATGTTCCGCATTGCCGGCATCGCGATGGCCCGGTAGCAGATTGGACAGACTGCCGGTTTCCCGCCCGCCCATGGCATTTGGCTGACCCGTCAGGGAGAAAGGTCCAGCACCGGGCCGGCCAATTTGCCCGGTGGCCAGGTGCAGATTGATCAGCGCACTGTTTTTTGCGCTGCCGGCGGTGGACTGATTCAGGCCCATGCACCACAGCGACAGGAAGCTCGGCGCAGTGCCGACCCATTCTGCGCATTGCTGCAGTTGCTCGATGCTGATGCCGCACAGTTGCGAAACCATTTGCGGGGTGTAATCGCGCACAAGGGTTTTGAGTTCGGCGAGGCCTTCGGTGTGCGCCTTGATGAAATCGCGATCAATCCAGTCTTCCCACAACAGCAGATGCAAAATCCCATGGAACAAAGCGACATCGGTGCCCGGAAGAATCGCCAGATGCAGGTCAGCCAAATCGCAGGTATCGGTGCGACGCGGGTCGATCACGATGACTTTCATCTGCGGGCGACGGGATTTGGCTTCCTCCAGTCGACGGAAAAGTACCGGATGGGCGTAGGCCATGTTACTGCCGACGATCATCACGCAGTCGCTGAGCTCCAGGTCTTCGTAACTGCACGGCGGCGCGTCGGCGCCGAGGCTGCGTTTGTAGCCGACCACCGCCGAGGACATGCACAGCCGCGAATTGCTGTCGATGTTGTTGGTGCCGACCAGCGCCCGCGCCAGTTTGTTGAAGGCGTAATAGTCCTCGGTGAGCAACTGTCCGGAGATGTAGAACGCCACGCTGTCCGGGCCGTACTCGGCGATGGTTTCGGCGAACACGTTGGTCGCGTGGTCGAGGGCGGTATCCCAGTCAGTACGGCTGCGCGCCAGGCCTTTGCCCAGGCGCAGTTCCGGGTACAAGGCGCGGGCGGCGAGGTCGCCGGTCAGGTGCAGCGTCGAGCCTTTGCTGCACAGTTTGCCGAAGTTGGCCGGGTGCGCCGGATCGCCGCTGACGCCGAGGATGCGCTCGCCGTCATGCTCGATCAGTACGCCGCAGCCGACCCCGCAGTAACAGCAGGTCGAGGCGGTCGTCTGGCGGTTCATCAGATGGCGTCCCGCAGGGCCAGTTGCACCCGGCCATTCTCGACCCGCGCCGGATGATGGTGCGCACAGCCGATGTCCGGCGCCTGGGCTTCGCCGGTTTCGAGGTCGATCTGCCAGTTATGCAGCGGGCAGGCCACGCGCTTGCCATAGATCAGGCCCTGCGACAGCGGCCCGCCCTTGTGCGGGCAGCGGTCATCGAGTGCGAAAACCTCGTCGTCGCTTGTACGAAAAATCGCGATGTCACCTTTCGGCCCGGCAATGATCCGCGAACCGAGGGCGTTGATCTCTTCCAGCGCACAGATATCGAGCCAGTTCATGCCGGCACCTCCAGGTTTTTCACGGGGATCACGTCGAATTCTTTCTTCAGTTGCGGCTGCGCCAGGCGCTCCTTCCACGGGTCCTGTTCGAACGACAGGGAGAATTGCAGCCGCTCGTTCAGGGCCTTGCGCCGCTCGGCGTCTTCGAGCACGTTCTTCTTGATGTGCTCCATGCCGACCCGTTGCAGGTAATGCACGGTGCGTTCGAGGTAGAAGGCTTCTTCGCGGTAGAGCTGCAGGAACGCGCCGTTGTATTCGCGGACTTCTTCGGCAGTCTTGAGCTTGACGAAGAACTCGGCGACTTCGGTCTTGATCCCGCCGTTGCCACCGATGTACATCTCCCAGCCGGAGTCGACGCCGATAATTCCTACGTCCTTGATGCCGGCTTCCGAGCAGTTGCGTGGGCAACCGGACACTGCCAGCTTCACTTTGTGCGGCGACCACATATTGAACAGGTCGTGTTCGAGCTCGATGCCCAGTTGCGTCGAGTTCTGCGTGCCGAAGCGGCAGAACTCGCTGCCAACGCAGGTTTTCACCGTGCGGATGGATTTGCCGTAGGCGTGGCCGGACGGCATGTCGAGGTCTCTCCAGACGCCGGGCAGATCCTGTTTCTTGATCCCCAGCAAGTCGATGCGCTGACCGCCGGTGACCTTGACCATCGGCACGTTGTACTTGTCGGCCACATCGGCGATTCGGCGCAGTTCTGATGGGTTGGTGACGCCGCCCCACATGCGCGGCACCACCGAATAGGTGCCGTCCTTCTGGATGTTGGCGTGGGCGCGTTCGTTGATCAGGCGCGATTGCGGATCGTCCTTGGCCTCGCCCGGCCAGGTGGAAATCAGGTAGTAGTTGAGCGCCGGGCGACAGGTCGCGCAGCCATTCGGTGTGCGCCAGTTCAGGTAACTCATGGTCTCGGCGATGGTCAGCAGGTGTTCCTGACGGATCGCCTGACGAATCTGCCCGTGGTTGAGGTCGCTGCAACCGCAGATGGCTTTTTCGCTTTTCGGTTTGACGTCCGCCGCGCCGCCCACGGTATTGATCAGAATTTGCTCGACCAGACCGGCGCAGGAACCGCAGGAGCTGGCAGCCTTGGTGTGTTTCTTCACTTCATCGACGCTGAACAGGCCGTGTTCCTGAATCGCCTTGACGATGGTGCCCTTGCAGACACCGTTGCAGCCGCAGACTTCGGCGCTGTCGGCCATGACCATGGCTTTGTCCTGGCCCTGATGTCCTACGTCGCCTAAGGCGTTTTCGCCGAACATGAGGTGATCGCGGATTTCGCCGATGGCGTGATTCTCACGAATCTGCCGGAAATACCAACCGCCATCTGCCGTATCGCCGTACAGACAGGCGCCGACCAGCACGTCATCCTTGATCACCAGTTTTTTGTACACACCGCCGATCGGGTCGGAGAGGGTGATGGTTTCGGTGCCTTCGCCGCCCATGAAGTCGCCGGCGGAGAACAGGTCGATGCCGGTGACTTTCAATTTGGTCGAGGTCACTGAACCCTGATAGCGAGCGAAACCCAGTTGCGCGAGGTGATTGGCGCAGACCTTGGCTTGTTCGAACAGCGGTGCAACCAGACCGTAGGCAATGCCGCGATGGCTGGCGCATTCGCCGATTGCGTAGATGCGCGGGTCGTAGGTTTGCAGGGTGTCATTGACCAGAATCCCGCGATTGCACGGGATGCCGGCCTTTTCTGCCAGTTCAGTGTTGGGACGGATGCCGGCGGCCATCACCACCAGATCGGCAGGGATGATGTCGCCGTTCTTGAACTGCACCGAGCCGACCCGGCCATTGCCGGCATCGTGCAAGGCTTGGGTCTGTTCGCACAGGCGGAAATGCAGGCCACGGGATTCCAGCGCCGATTGCAGAAGCTGGCCGCTGGTCTTGTCCAGTTGCCGCTCCAGCAGCCATTCGCCGAGGTGCACCACGGTCACGTGCATGCCGCGCAGCATCAGGCCGTTGGCCGCTTCGAGGCCGAGCAGACCGCCGCCGATGACCACGGCGTGCTTGTGGGTCCTGGCGGTGTCGATCATGGCCTGGGTGTCGGCGATGTCGCGGTAACCGATCACGCCCTGCAAGGTGTTGCCGGGGATTGGCAGGATGAACGGGGTCGAGCCGGTGGCGATCAGCAGACGGTCGTACTCGGCTTCGGTGCCGTCCTCGGCAATCACTCGGCGTTTGACCCGGTCGATCTCCACCACTTTGCGGTTGAGCAGCAGCTTGATGTTGTTTTCCAGGTACCAGTCGAGGTCGTTGAGCACGATCTCTTCGAAGGTCTGCTCACCGGCCAGCACCGGCGACAACAGGATGCGGTTGTAGTTGGTGTGCGGTTCGGCGCCGAAGACGGTGATGTCGTAGAGCTCGTCGCTCAGTTTGAGCAGTTCTTCCAGGGTACGCACCCCGGCCATGCCATTGCCGATCATCACCAGTTTGAGTTTCTTCATCAGGTTCTCCGGGAGCTGCGGCTGGCCTCTGGTGGGCCGTCGGGCCTTGCTCGACAAATTTTGCGCAAACAAAAAAAGGCGTCCCGCTAGTTGCCTAGCGAGGACGCCTTTGTCCTGGTCCCGTTCTCTCGGGAAGCGCAGCCTTCGTCGTTGAAGGATGGGCTTTATGTATGGTGAAAAGGGTAATGCAGTGGTTGTGCCAACTAGGATGGACGCGGATTCATTGGGGATTCGGGTTGTGAGAAAAGGTTTTTTTGCACCGAATCGAGGCGTGTTGCTCGTTCGTGGCGCGTTAATTCTTGGGGTTATGCGGTGTGACGCCGAATGCCTTCGCGAGCAGGCTCGCTCCCACAAGGTGTCTGCGAACGACACAAATTCGCTGTGGGAGCGAGCCTGCTCGCGAATGGCGCGGCGCGGTTCAACTGTGAAACAACAAAACCAGCAGCACCACATTACCCAGCAATGCCAGAAGCGCCATGGTCCGCCAGACCTTCAACGGCTCCCGCTCCAACAAAGGCCGGGGCCGCACACTCAAACTTTGCCGCTCACCCTGTTCCAGCACTAGCAGCCACTCTTCAGCGGTTTCGAAGCGTTGCTGCGGATCGGCGGCGACGCCGCGTTCCAGACTTTGCGCCAGCCAGTCCGGCAGGTCCGGGCGATAGCGACTGGCATTCACCGGCACGCCGAATCGGGGCCGCTGAAACGCTTCGATCTCGCCATAGGGGAAATGCCCGGTGAGCAGGTAATAGAGAGTGACGCCGACTGAATACAAATCCTGCTGAGCATTCGGTGGTTCGCCACGAAACGCTTCGGGGGCGATAAAGCTTGGCGTTCCCGGCAGCGTCGCCGGCGCGTCTTGCGACAGCCCAGGGCAGTAAGCCAGACCGAAATCCAGCAGGCGCAGCTCGCCGTCGTCACCTGACAGCAGGTTTTCCGGTTTGATGTCGCGATGCAGAATCTGCCGCCGATGCAGCAGCCCGACCGCGCGCAATAGCCGTTCGGCGATGTCCTGCCACTGCGCCAAAGGCAACGGGCCGCTGTGTTGAAACACGTCGGCCAGCGTCGTCCCGGCGTATTCGCACATGACGTAATACAAATGCTGACGCTGAGTGCAGGCATGGATTTGCGGAAAATGCCGGCCGGCCACGCGCTTGAGAAACCATTCCTCGGACAGCAGCGCCTGCCCGGCTTGCGGGTCGTCGGCCAAGCGCGTCGGCAAGGTCTTCAACAGCCAAGGCTGGCCCTGACTATCGAGCACGCGATACAGCAATGATTGCTGGCTCTGGCCGATGATGCCTTGCACCTGCCAGCCTTCAAACGCTTGCCCGGGTTTCAGCGTTGGCGGCAGTGGCCATTGCTGCAATTGCACCAGCGCATCGCCGATGCTCGCTTCGCCCAGCGCATCGACGCGCACCAGCAGGGCACTGGCGTTGTCCTGACTGCCGGCCAGATGCGCGGCGTTGACCAAGGTTTGCGCCGCGCTGTGCAGGTCCGGTTGATCACGCAGAATCGCCGCGATCGCGGTATCGCCCAAGGTCGACCAGACGCCGTCGCTGAGCAGCACGAAGCTTTCGCCCTCACGCAGTTCGCCGTCGAGGAAATCCAGGACCAGATGCTGATCGAGCCCGAGCGCACGTTTGAGCACGTGTTGCATGCCCGGTTGCTCCCAGACGTGATCCTCGCTGATGCGCTGCAAGCGCTCGGCGTGCCAGCGATAGACCCGGCAATCGCCGACGTGGGCGAGGGTGAAGCGCCGACCGCGCATCACCAGCGCGCTGACCGTGGTCAGCAGCGGTTGCCCGCCGCCGTTGGCCTGCAGCCAGCGATTTTGCGCGAGCAGCAGGCGATCCAGCGCCTGGGCCACGCTCCAGGTTTCCGGCGTGGCGTAGTAGTCCAGCGCCAGGGCCTGCAAGGTCGAACGCGCGGCGAGGCCGCCATCGGCGCACTGGCTGACGCCGTCGGCGATGGCGAACAGATAACCCTTGCTCACCGCCAGTGCCGGCGCCGGTGTCACTGAACGCAGGGCGTCCTGATTCTCCGCGCGCGGGCCGGTGGCGCTGGCTTCGGCGAAACTCAGTTGCAGGGCCATTCGAGCCTCAGACCCGCGCCGCTGTCACCGCCGCCGAGCCCCAGGTGGTTCTCCAGCGACGCTTGACGCCGTGCAGGCCAAACCATGCCAGCACGCCGAGGCTGGCGAACAACCACAGCGCCAATTGATAGCTGCCGGTGCTTTGCTTGATCGCGCCCATGCCGGCCGCCAGGGCGAAGCCGCCAATTCCGCCGGCCATGCCGATCAGCCCGGTCATCACGCCGATCTCCAGACGAAAACGCTGCGGTACCAGTTGGAAAACCGCACCGTTGCCGGCGCCCAAGCCGAGCATGGTGCAGACGAAAAGCGCCAGCGCCGCGTAGGAACTTGGCAGATTGAAGCCCACCGCTGCGATGCAGATGGCAGCGACGGTGTACATCGCCAGCAAGGTGCGGATGCCGCCGAAGCGATCGGCCAGCGCGCCACCCAGTGGCCGCATCAGGCTGCCGCCGAACACGCAGGCAGCGGTGTAGTAGCCGGCGGTCACCGGGCTCAGACCGTATTGATCGTTGAAGTAACCGGGCAGGGCGCTGGCCAGGCCGATGAAGCCGCCGAAGGTGACGCTGTAGAAAAACATGAACCACCAGCTGTCGCGATCACCGAGGGCCTTGAAGTAGTCGGCCATGGCTTTCGGTTTTGGCCGCTGCGGGGCGTTTTTTGCCAACAGGGCGAACAGCACCAAAGTCAGGACCAGCGGGATCAGGGCAAACCCGAAGACATTGCTCCAGCCGAACGCGGCGGCAATCACTGGCGCCAGCAGCGCGGCGAACACGGTGCCGGAGTTGCCCGCACCGGCGATGCCCATGGCTTTGCCTTGGTGCTCTGGCGGGTACCACTGCGAGGCCAGCGGCAGGGCCACGGCGAACGACGCGCCGGCCATACCGAGGAACAGGCCGAGGATCAGCGCCTGTTCATAACTGTGGATGCCCAGTTTCCAGGCACCGAACAGCGCGCAGATGACGATGACCTGGCCGATCAGCCCGGCGGTCTTGGGCGACAAGCGATCAGCGAGCATGCCCATGGCGAAGCGCAACACCGCGCCGGCCAGAATCGGCGTGGCGACGACGAGGCCGCGTTGCTGGGTGGTCAGGTGCAGGTCGGCGGCAATCTGCACCGCCAGCGGGCCGAGCAGGTACCAGACCATGAAGCTCAGGTCGAAATACAGGAAGGCCGCGAACAGGGTCGGGGTATGGCCGGATTTCCAGAAGCTTGAATTCATCGCGCACCTCGGCTGAAAAGAGTCTCGAAAGGAGTCATGCACAGCAGGTGGAGCGCCTCACGGCCGCACCACCGGCCCCGTTCTGTGGGGCCAAAACGCAAAAACGCCGCTACCTGATTCGCCGGGGGGCGAACGGGGTGAGCGACGTCTTTGTCGTAGGTGGGGCAACCGCCGTTGGTTACCTGTGCGGTTTACTTAGCGAGATTTGTGCCAACAGCTGAAAAGCAAAAGCCCCTCACCCTAGCCCTCTCCCAGAGGGAGAGGGAACCGAGCGGGGGATGGCCGAATCATTTGCCGATCTGAACGATTTCGAGTGAATCCATAATCGACTCGGTCGTTCAGGTCGGCGGA
>NZ_JBXAWD010000031.1:0-5138 GCF_057291535.1 Pseudomonas sp. 1L-E-NC-VB-C3
AAAACAAAACCCCAACTGCTTTCGCAATTGGGGTTTCGGAATTTAATCTTGACGATGACCTACTCTCACATGGGGAAACCCCACACTACCATCGGCGATGCATCGTTTCACTGCTGAGTTCGGGATGGGATCAGGTGGTTCCAACGCTCTATGGTCGTCAAGAAATTCGGGTACTGACTCGGGACCAGACGGCCTCGCTTCAGCAAATTGGGTATGTGACAGCTAGGTGTTTGTGAATTTCGAACTTTCGGTTCGTTTCGTCTTCACACACCGCAATCTGGTGCCTTTTCAGGTCAGCAAATTGCTTGGGTGTTATATGGTCAAGCCTCACGGGCAATTAGTATTGGTTAGCTCAACGCCTCACAGCGCTTACACACCCAACCTATCAACGTCGTAGTCTTCGACGGCCCTTCAGGGAACTCAAGGTTCCAGTGAGATCTCATCTTGAGGCAAGTTTCCCGCTTAGATGCTTTCAGCGGTTATCTTTCCCGAACATAGCTACCCGGCAATGCCACTGGCGTGACAACCGGAACACCAGAGGTTCGTCCACTCCGGTCCTCTCGTACTAGGAGCAGCCCCTCTCAAATCTCAAACGTCCACGGCAGATAGGGACCGAACTGTCTCACGACGTTCTAAACCCAGCTCGCGTACCACTTTAAATGGCGAACAGCCATACCCTTGGGACCGGCTTCAGCCCCAGGATGTGATGAGCCGACATCGAGGTGCCAAACACCGCCGTCGATATGAACTCTTGGGCGGTATCAGCCTGTTATCCCCGGAGTACCTTTTATCCGTTGAGCGATGGCCCTTCCATACAGAACCACCGGATCACTAAGACCTACTTTCGTACCTGCTCGACGTGTCTGTCTCGCAGTCAAGCGCGCTTTTGCCTTTATACTCTACGACCGATTTCCGACCGGTCTGAGCGCACCTTCGTACTCCTCCGTTACTCTTTAGGAGGAGACCGCCCCAGTCAAACTACCCACCATACACTGTCCTCGATCCGGATAACGGACCTGAGTTAGAACCTCAAAGTTGCCAGGGTGGTATTTCAAGGATGGCTCCACGCGAACTGGCGTCCACGCTTCAAAGCCTCCCACCTATCCTACACAAGCAAATTCAAAGTCCAGTGCAAAGCTATAGTAAAGGTTCACGGGGTCTTTCCGTCTAGCCGCGGATACACTGCATCTTCACAGCGATTTCAATTTCACTGAGTCTCGGGTGGAGACAGCGCCGCCATCGTTACGCCATTCGTGCAGGTCGGAACTTACCCGACAAGGAATTTCGCTACCTTAGGACCGTTATAGTTACGGCCGCCGTTTACCGGGGCTTCGATCAAGAGCTTCGCGTTAGCTAACCCCATCAATTAACCTTCCGGCACCGGGCAGGCGTCACACCCTATACGTCCACTTTCGTGTTTGCAGAGTGCTGTGTTTTTAATAAACAGTCGCAGCGGCCTGGTATCTTCGACCGGCATGAGCTTACGGAGCAAGTCCTTCACCCTCACCGGCGCACCTTCTCCCGAAGTTACGGTGCCATTTTGCCTAGTTCCTTCACCCGAGTTCTCTCAAGCGCCTTGGTATTCTCTACCCAACCACCTGTGTCGGTTTGGGGTACGGTTCCTGGTTACCTGAAGCTTAGAAGCTTTTCTTGGAAGCATGGCATCAACCACTTCGTCACCCAAAGGGTAACTCGTCATCAGCTCTCGGCCTTAAGATCCCGGATTTACCTAAGATCTCAGCCTACCACCTTAAACTTGGACAACCAACGCCAAGCTGGCCTAGCCTTCTCCGTCCCTCCATCGCAATAACCAGAAGTACAGGAATATTAACCTGTTTTCCATCGACTACGCTTTTCAGCCTCGCCTTAGGGACCGACTAACCCTGCGTCGATTAACGTTGCGCAGGAAACCTTGGTCTTTCGGCGTGGGTGTTTTTCACACCCATTGTCGTTACTCATGTCAGCATTCGCACTTCTGATACCTCCAGCAAGCTTCTCAACTCACCTTCACAGGCTTACAGAACGCTCCTCTACCGCATCACCCGAAGGTGATACCCGTAGCTTCGGTGTATGGTTTGAGCCCCGTTACATCTTCCGCGCAGGCCGACTCGACTAGTGAGCTATTACGCTTTCTTTAAAGGGTGGCTGCTTCTAAGCCAACCTCCTAGCTGTCTAAGCCTTCCCACATCGTTTCCCACTTAACCATAACTTTGGGACCTTAGCTGACGGTCTGGGTTGTTTCCCTTTTCACGACGGACGTTAGCACCCGCCGTGTGTCTCCCATGCTCGGCACTTGTAGGTATTCGGAGTTTGCATCGGTTTGGTAAGTCGGGATGACCCCCTAGCCGAAACAGTGCTCTACCCCCTACAGTGATACATGAGGCGCTACCTAAATAGCTTTCGAGGAGAACCAGCTATCTCCGAGCTTGATTAGCCTTTCACTCCGATCCACAGGTCATCCGCTAACTTTTCAACGGTAGTCGGTTCGGTCCTCCAGTCAGTGTTACCTAACCTTCAACCTGCCCATGGATAGATCGCCCGGTTTCGGGTCTATTCCCAGCGACTAGACGCCCTATTAAGACTCGCTTTCGCTACGCCTCCCCTATTCGGTTAAGCTCGCCACTGAAAATAAGTCGCTGACCCATTATACAAAAGGTACGCAGTCACAGAACAAAGTCTGCTCCCACTGCTTGTACGCATACGGTTTCAGGATCTATTTCACTCCCCTCTCCGGGGTTCTTTTCGCCTTTCCCTCACGGTACTAGTTCACTATCGGTCAGTCAGTAGTATTTAGCCTTGGAGGATGGTCCCCCCATATTCAGACAAAGTTTCTCGTGCTCCGTCCTACTCGATTTCATGACTAAGAGATTTTCGCGTACAGGGCTATCACCCACTATGGCCGCACTTTCCAGAGCGTTCCGCTAATCTCAAAGCCACTTAAGGGCTAGTCCCCGTTCGCTCGCCACTACTAAGGGAATCTCGGTTGATTTCTTTTCCTCAGGGTACTTAGATGTTTCAGTTCCCCTGGTTCGCCTCTTGCACCTATGTATTCAGTACAAGATAACCATCTTATGATGGCTGGGTTCCCCCATTCAGACATCTCCGGATCAAAGTCTGTTTGCCGACTCCCCGAAGCTTTTCGCAGGCTACCACGTCTTTCATCGCCTCTGACTGCCAAGGCATCCACCGTATGCGCTTCTTCACTTGACCATATAACCCCAAGCAATCTGGTTATACTGTGAAGACGACATTCGCCGAAAATTCGAATTTCTCAATTAAGAGAACTCACAAATTTTACCTTAGCCTGATCCGTTACCAGTGAAAGTAACGTTCAGTCTATCTTTCTATCACATACCCAAATTTTTAAAGAACGATCTAATCAAAAGACTAGAAATCAATATTCAGTACGAATATTCATTTCTAAACTCTCAAACTTCGAAGCAGTTTATGGTGGAGCCAAGCGGGATCGAACCGCTGACCTCCTGCGTGCAAGGCAGGCGCTCTCCCAGCTGAGCTATGGCCCCATAACAAAATTGGTGGGTCTGGGCAGATTCGAACTGCCGACCTCACCCTTATCAGGGGTGCGCTCTAACCAACTGAGCTACAGACCCAATTTCGAGCTTGTAACTGTTAGCTCAGAGCTATCAGCTTGGAGCTTAAAGCTGCTTCTATCGTCTTCTTCAATGAATCAAGCAATTCGTGTGGGAGCTCATGCAGCAGCTGATGTCGTCGATTAAGGAGGTGATCCAGCCGCAGGTTCCCCTACGGCTACCTTGTTACGACTTCACCCCAGTCATGAATCACACCGTGGTAACCGTCCTCCCGAAGGTTAGACTAGCTACTTCTGGTGCAACCCACTCCCATGGTGTGACGGGCGGTGTGTACAAGGCCCGGGAACGTATTCACCGCGACATTCTGATTCGCGATTACTAGCGATTCCGACTTCACGCAGTCGAGTTGCAGACTGCGATCCGGACTACGATCGGTTTTATGGGATTAGCTCCACCTCGCGGCTTGGCAACCCTTTGTACCGACCATTGTAGCACGTGTGTAGCCCAGGCCGTAAGGGCCATGATGACTTGACGTCATCCCCACCTTCCTCCGGTTTGTCACCGGCAGTCTCCTTAGAGTGCCCACCATTACGTGCTGGTAACTAAGGACAAGGGTTGCGCTCGTTACGGGACTTAACCCAACATCTCACGACACGAGCTGACGACAGCCATGCAGCACCTGTCTCAATGTTCCCGAAGGCACCAATCCATCTCTGGAAAGTTCATTGGATGTCAAGGCCTGGTAAGGTTCTTCGCGTTGCTTCGAATTAAACCACATGCTCCACCGCTTGTGCGGGCCCCCGTCAATTCATTTGAGTTTTAACCTTGCGGCCGTACTCCCCAGGCGGTCAACTTAATGCGTTAGCTGCGCCACTAAGAGCTCAAGGCTCCCAACGGCTAGTTGACATCGTTTACGGCGTGGACTACCAGGGTATCTAATCCTGTTTGCTCCCCACGCTTTCGCACCTCAGTGTCAGTATCAGTCCAGGTGGTCGCCTTCGCCACTGGTGTTCCTTCCTATATCTACGCATTTCACCGCTACACAGGAAATTCCACCACCCTCTACCATACTCTAGCTTGCCAGTTTTGGATGCAGTTCCCAGGTTGAGCCCGGGGATTTCACATCCAACTTAACAAACCACCTACGCGCGCTTTACGCCCAGTAATTCCGATTAACGCTTGCACCCTCTGTATTACCGCGGCTGCTGGCACAGAGTTAGCCGGTGCTTATTCTGTCGGTAACGTCAAAATTGCAGAGTATTAATCTACAACCCTTCCTCCCAACTTAAAGTGCTTTACAATCCGAAGACCTTCTTCACACACGCGGCATGGCTGGATCAGGCTTTCGCCCATTGTCCAATATTCCCCACTGCTGCCTCCCGTAGGAGTCTGGACCGTGTCTCAGTTCCAGTGTGACTGATCATCCTCTCAGACCAGTTACGGATCGTCGCCTTGGTGAGCCATTACCTCACCAACTAGCTAATCCGACCTAGGCTCATCTGATAGCGCAAGGCCCGAAGGTCCCCTGCTTTCTCCCGTAGGACGTATGCGGTATTAGCGTTCCTTTCGAAACGTTGTCCCCCACTA
>NZ_JBXAWD010000032.1:0-3027 GCF_057291535.1 Pseudomonas sp. 1L-E-NC-VB-C3
TGGGGTTTCCCCATGTGAGAGTAGGTCATCGTCAAGATTAAATTCCGAAACCCCAATTGCGAAAGCAGTTGGGGTTTTGTTTTGCCTGCGAGAAATGTGCCCGCTTGATTTCTATGCAACGGCCCGGGGCATGGCTATTATGCGGGCCTCATTGTGAGGCGATACCTGCATGCTGACGTTGTTGAATCTACTGAAGGATGGACGATTCCATTCCGGACAGGACTTGGGCGTTGCCCTGGGAATTAGCCGAAGTGCTGTATGGAAGCAGCTACAACAGCTTGAAGCTGAACTAGGCCTGTCGATCCATAAAGTTCGCGGTCGCGGATATCAATTGTCGGCGCCTTTGATGCTCCTTGATCCTCTTGAAATAACCAGGAAGATGCCGCAATGGCCGGTGCGTGTGTTCGACTCCGTCGACTCGACAAATGCCGAAGCTCTGCGCTCCATCAGCGAGGGCGCCCCCGCGCCGTTTTTGGTGCTCGCGGAGCGACAATTGGCAGGCCGTGGTCGTCGAGGCCGCAAGTGGGTGAGCCCATTTGCGGAAAATCTTTATTACAGCCTGGTTCTTCGAATAGATGGCGGCATGCGTCAGCTTGAGGGGTTGAGCCTTGTTGTTGGCTTGGCCGTGATGCAGACCTTGCGAAGCGCCGGCGTGCCCAATGCCGGTTTGAAGTGGCCCAACGATGTTTTGGTGGGTAACAAGAAAATAGCCGGCATCCTGCTCGAACTCGTCGGCGATCCGGCGGATGTATGTCATGTTGTATTGGGTATAGGAATCAACGTGAATATGCAGGTTGCCGATGAGGTCGACCAGCAATGGACTTCTATAAAACTGGAGTCAGGCAAAGCCTGCGATCGCAATGCTCTGGTGGTTGAGTTGAGTAATCAACTCAAAGCTTATACCCATAAACACCAGCTCAACGGGTTCGCAAGTCTGCAGGCAGAATGGGCGGAAAATCATCTGTGGCAGGGTCGATCCGTGTCGTTGATCGCGGGTAACAGCCATATCGATGGGATAGTGCTCGGGATTGATAACCAAGGCGGGTTGCGCTTGATTGTAGATGGTGTTGAAAAAGTCTTTAGTGGTGGAGAGCTCAGCCTGAGGTTGCGTGATGATTCTTGAGCTTGACTGCGGCAATAGTTTTATCAAATGGCGCGTGCTGGATGCGTCGGCGAGTGGGCTGGTTTCGGAAGGGGTTGTAGATTCCAATCAGGCTTTGCTTGAGAGTCTACGGATCATAAAGCCGCTCTCGCTGCGCAAGTGTCGTTTGGTAAGCGTCAGGACTAACGAGGAAACCAGCGCTTTAACCGAAATGCTTGAGCGCGCGTTCGGTATTCCTATCGTGTGTGCGAAACCTGCTCGCGAGATGTCCGGTGTTCGAAACGGCTATGAAGACTATGAGCGTCTGGGGCTTGATCGCTGGCTGGCGATGCTCGGCGGCTTCCACCTCGCTGCCGGAAGTGCTTGCCTGGTTCTCGACTTCGGTACCGCGGTCACTGCGGATTTTGTCGCGGCTGACGGTGAGCATCTCGGGGGGTTCATTTGTCCTGGTATGCCTTTGATGCGAAACCAGTTGCGCACCCATACCCGTAAAATTCGTTATGGTGATGAAGCAGCAGAGCGCGCCCTTTCCAGTCACGTCCCGGGACGGACCACTGTTGAAGCGGTGGAGCGCGGTTGTTCTTTGATGCTGAGGGGCTTCGTTCTCACTCAATTAGAGCTGGCTCGAGCGTACTGGGGAGACCAATTCGCCGTCTTTATTACGGGAGGGGATGCCGAGTTGGTTAAAGGCGTCGCGCCTGACGCCAGGGTTGTGCCCGACCTGGTTTTTGTCGGCTTGGCGATGGCTTGTCCCTTGTCTTGAGGTTTATATGCGTTGGTTGTTCCTGCTGCTGGTTGTACTCAATGTTTTTTACTATGTCTGGCATCAGCAGGAAGCGCCCTTGCGAGCCAAAGATGTAACTCCTCTTAATCTGTATCGTGGTTCGCAGCAGGATATCCGTCTGCTGAGCGAAACCGCAGGTGAAGGTCGAAGAGGCGAGGTGGCGCCGCGTCAGCAGTGCTTGTTCCTTGGTGGATTTTCTGACGAAGATTCAATTGCCAGGTTGCAACAGCGTCTGGTGGCGATGAAAGTCAATGTGCAATCCCTGCCGAAAGATGCTGCCGGAAGCGGGTACTGGCTGGCAGCTGCGCCGGACAGCCAGCGTTTGTTGGGCGATCTGCAGTTGCAAAACCTTTCCAAGGAATTCAATGAGTTAAAACATAAAATAATGCTGTGCGAAGGGGTTGCACCTGCTCAATAGTTTGCATAGAATGGCGCCCGCTCCACAGCGAACACCTTAAACGGGATTCGAAGTGAAGCGTGTCAACGCAGCTAACCTCAGGTTTTTAAATGAGAAAATGCTTGACAGGGGTTTGGCATGATATAGAATGCCGGCCTGATTAGGAGGGGTTCCCGAGCGGCCAAAGGGATCAGACTGTAAATCTGACGTCTACGACTTCGAAGGTTCGAATCCTTCTCCCTCCACCAGATTTAAGCGTGAGCTGCAGGCTCCGCGGGTATAGTTTAGTGGTAGAACCTCAGCCTTCCAAGCTGATGATGCGGGTTCGATTCCCGCTACCCGCTCCAAGTTTGCAGGTTGTGCAAAAGGGTTTTGCTCTTGTAGCTCAGTTGGTAGAGCACACCCTTGGTAAGGGTGAGGTCAGCGGTTCAAATCCGCTCAAGAGCTCCATATAACAAGGCAGATATGAAAATATCTGCCTTTGTTTTAATGGTTGATATTGTTTGTCTAATTTCTTCTGTAGAGGGTGATATCGATGGCTAAGGAAAAATTTGATCGTTCCCTGCCCCACGTCAACGTTGGGACCATTGGTCACGTTGACCACGGTAAAACCACTCTGACTGCTGCTCTGACTCGCGTTTGCTCCGAGGTTTTCGGTTCTGCAATCGTTGACTTCGACAAGATCGACAGCGCACCAGAAGAAAAAGCTCGCGGTATCACCATCAACACCGCGCACGTTGAGTA
>NZ_JBXAWD010000033.1:0-1862 GCF_057291535.1 Pseudomonas sp. 1L-E-NC-VB-C3
GATACAAGACAAACAATTCGTTGAAAATCGAAGACTGGATATCCATGGAAGCGCTCCCTGAGAATTTTGCCGTGCCGTGCCGTGCCGTGCCGTGCCGTGCCGTGCCGTGCATTGAATGGGATCCATCTCACTCCAGTTTGAAAAAAAGCACACCTGTCAGATCTGACAGGTACAGGCGGTATTCAGACGAGCGGTCTTGCCGGATCTTGTCCGCGCGGCAGTTGCGGAAGCGAGCCTGCTTGCGAATTTGTCGTAATGTTCGGTTGCAATGCTGACTGCTCCGACGCTTTCGCGAGCAGGCTCGCTCCCACAGGAATCTTCATTGCTTACGCGTTGATCGTTCCCACGCTCCGCGTGGGAATGCAGCCCGGGACGCTCTGCGTCCCCACCAGAGCTGGAACGCGGAGCGTCCCTCGAGGCATTCCCACGCAGAGCGTGGGAACGATCATCAATCACTGGTTAATTAAATCTGTCCCTTTTGTGCACCCGATGACGTCAGCCCAACCACCATATCCATTACTTAATAAATCGCAGTCATCGCGGCAAATCTGCATGATGTGCCAACGATTACTTATACATTCGGACGCTGTCAATTTGAAAGGCACCTACCGTCCCCAGATAACTTCCATAAATTTCTACAAGGTCAATTCCTCCTTCTTCTGTAAGTTGGAGTGAGTCCGATGTGTTGCCGGCAAGGTAATGGATTGGTATGGTTTTTATTAATGTATTGTCTCGATAAATGCGTATATGTCCAGGTGCTCTGATGCTGGAAGAGTGCATTAATAGTGTGATTCTTTTATAGCTCCTTTTAAGTTGCATGCGGCATGTTTGATTTTCGTAAATGAAGCTGCCTGATGTAAGTGCGTGACCTGTCGGGTAACCAGGTGCGAAGTGGTAATTCTTTTGGATGCTAACGGTTCCAGATATAAACATGGTCGGAGTTTCCGTTGCAGGCCCGGTAGGCAAGTCATCAAAGGTTTCTTCTACATAGTTAACGATTGTTAATTTGTGGAAATTTGATACATGGCCGTCGCTGTATTTGGATTTGGCGTGGAAGTTGTGAGCACCCAGTTGCTGGTCAAACAGTCGCAGCATCCACGTGCCATTTAACGCCTCGGCTGTGGCATCGCCTTTTGATTCAACGCTCGTACCATTATCATCAAATATTTCAACCTTCAAACCCTTGCTTGCCTTGCCCTTGAGTGTCAATGTCGTGCTTGCGGTAGTTTGGCCGCTGGGAATGTCCATACCCATATCGTCAATTATATTAGTTAGGGAGGGTATCACCAGCGCCGTTACCGTAAGCGTCCACGTGGCTGAGCTTTGTCCTGGGCCGTACTTCACCTCTGCCGTAAAACTATGTTTTTTTTCTGTCAGCCCTGTGATTTCCAGAACCCATTTGCCCGTATTGGTATCCGCTGAGGATTCTGCTACATACTCGCCATTGTCCAGAATCTGGACTTTCTCGCCCTTCGCCGCTGTGCCAGTGAGGTCCACAGCCGTTTCAACGATGACGCCTCCATGACTAATGTCATTGCCACTCGGAGAGCCTTTAACCGAATCAATCGTCGGCGCAACATCCGCTGTCACCGTAAAACTCCGCGCGTCAGAATCCACCTCACCACTGTGATACAACGATCTCGCAAATAACCGGTGCTTCCCTTCAGCAACAGTCACTTCTCGTGTCCAGATCCCCGTCAGCGGGTCGGCCGTCGCTCGCCCTTTGGCAACAGTGCTCGACCCATCATCATCGAACACCTCGATATTCAGTCCCTTACTCGCAGTCCCCGACAACGTTAAGCTAGTGCTGACCGTCCATCCCCCTTCCAGCACTTCCTCACCGTTCGAGTCCAATACCCTGT
>NZ_JBXAWD010000034.1:0-1296 GCF_057291535.1 Pseudomonas sp. 1L-E-NC-VB-C3
CGGCAGCTCCTTGTATGTTCCCCACACACCAGCATGAATGAGATCTAAGCTCGCTGGTGCGACATACGAAGATGTGTTTCTGGGGGAGACCGATCGCTCCTTAAGGCAGGACTTGCTCCTGACCTTGCATGTAGAGAGGTCCCCCCGCCTCATTGCCCACCACGAAGAGTATCGAGAAGCCGACGAGTCGGACTTCGCATTACAAGGTTGCAGTGGCATGAAGTTCGAGGTCAGGGGAACCAGGAAGCATTTTTAACTCAGTTCTCTTGGAGTTGAAAGCATGAACATGCACGTCGGTTTGGATGTGGGATCTCGCACTACAGCGATGGGCTGGCGCAATGGCGGCCGCTTTGCAGGTCAGTGCAATATCGACCAGACACCGGCGGGTCGCAAAGCTGCTGTCAGCAAGTTACTTGAGCTCAAGCCTATGTCTGTGGTGATGGAAGCCACCGGAATCTACTACCTGGACTTGGCCATGGAGCTCGCTGCGGCGGGTTTGCCAGTCTCGGTTATCAATCCGAAGAGTTTTCACAACTTTGCAAAGCTGATGCTGAAAAACAGCAAAACGGACGCAATCGATGCCCAGTTACTAGCTGAGTACGGCGAACGCATGAGCCCAAGGTTGTGGACGCCGCCCACTTCAATACAGCTTGAACTGCGTGCTATCGGCCGCCACATCAATCGTTTGACGGGTCATCGCACCCGCGCCAAAAACGAGCTGCATGCACTAAAAGCCACTCAAACAACTCTTCTGATGCTGATTGAGGACGAAGAAGAAGCCATCAACGCCTTTGACAAACGAATCGAGCGTTTCCGACTCGCTGGTCGGGCATTGATCGACAACTGCCCAACGTTGAGCGCCCAGTTCGCCCACATGATCGCCGCCCCTGGCATGGGTGAGATCTCAGTATTTGCGGCGCTGGCTGAACTGACGACCTTACCGGTGACGCTCAAGTCAGCGCAGGTCAGCCGCCATGCCGGACTCGATGTCCGACTCACGCAATCAGGCACCAGTATTGATAAACCCGGCCGGATAAGTAAGGGCGGCAATGCCTATTTGCGCTCAGCGATGTACATGCCTGCGCTGACCGCCATACGTTGCGACCCGAACGTTAAAGCGTTTTACGAAGCCATGGTGGCTCGAGGAAAGAGGAAGATGCAGGCTATTGTCGCAGTCATGCGCAAATACCTGACCGGATTATGGGCCTGCATGCGGGCAGGCGAAGACTTCAGTACAGCCAAGCTTTTTAGCGATAAACACACCCAAAAAGCTTGACCGTGAACAGAGTATCTACA